>DATHES010000013.1:0-5226 GCA_035318465.1 Polyangiaceae bacterium | reverse complement strand
TCGCAGGCGCCGCGCAGTCTTCTGCCGCCGCCCCCGACGCCACCGCCCGGCCTCGGACGCTCGCTGCCGCCGATCCCCAAGTTCACGCCGCCGACGCAAAAAACGCCGTCGACCGCACCGCCGCTGGCACTCGCTGGAACGCTGCCCCCCGTAGCGGAACGCACTAACTTGATGAGCGAGATCGCGTCGCGCACCTTGCAGCGCCGCGGCAAGAACATCGCCATCGCCGCCGTGGCCGCGATGGTGCTCATTGTGGGAATCAAGGTGATCGGCTCGTCCTCCAGCGCGTCCACGCAAGAGGCGACCGGCATCCGCGTGGCTTCGAAGCAGAACGGGGTGAAGCTGCTCGTCGACGGCAAGCTCATCGGCATGCTCCCCCAGGAGCTCAAAGGCATGACCCCCGGCGAGCACGCCATCGTGTTCGACGCGGGCGATCGTTACGCACAGCAACGAAGCACCGTCGTGCTCGTTCCCGGCGAGATGAAGGAGCTCGAGCCCATCGCCCTCAAGGTCACCCGAGGCTCGGCGATCTTCGACGTGCGAACACCGGGCACGCAACTCGCCCTCGTCTCTTCCGACGAGCGCCGCGAGCTCACCGACTATTCGCACGCCGTCGATGTCGACAACACCAAGACCTGGACGCTCGAGGCCACCAAATCGGGCTACAAGCCGGTCGCGCTTCCCATCGTGTTCGACGAGCGCGCCGAACGCACCTTCACCGTGCAGCTCAGTGAATCGGGTGGCGTCGACATCCTCGCCCTCCCCGCGGCCAACGTCACTGTCACGGAAGAGACGCCCGTTGCCGCGGCTCTTACCACGACCAAAGCCAAGAAGCGCAAGGAGCGCGCCGAACGCGGCGAAGCGTCGCCGCGTTTCGTCCAGCCGGCGCCCGCCCCCGTGGTCGCCGCGCCGAATGCCGGGGCAGCAGCCTCCGGCACCTGCTCGCTCAACATCAACACCATCCCGAGCTCCCACGTCACCCTCGACGGCCGCAACCTCGGCACCACGCCACGGCTCGGCGTCATGGTCTCGTCGGGCTCGCACAACATCGTCTTTTCCACCGAGAACGCGCGCAAATCGACCATCACCTCGTGTCGCCCCGGCGAGACGAAGACGGTCGCCATCCGTATGCCCGAGTAACGCCGGCTACGACGGGATCCCGATCACGGCCGCAGCGAACAGCTCGACGTGCGCGCAGTTGGCGCACACCACGAGGATCATGGGGATGACGGGGGCCCGCGCTCGCTTGTCGATGACCGTGGGCGTCCCCACCATTTGCGGCACCGACCAGCTTTTCTGAGCGCAGACCGGGCACCCATCGGGCTGGTGATGCGCGTGCCATGCCTGAAACTGCTGAAGCTGCTCAGGACCGAGAGCCATTGCCAACCCCTCGCGTTCGAAAGTTTAAGTTAGCTGCGCCTCGTTCCACACTACCACCTTTGACAGCGCCGAAAGCGGCGGATACCGATGACGGGTGCCGAAGAGCGAGCAGCCACCCCGTAAGAGCACGCTCCGCCGGCGTGCCACCATCCTCGACGCGGCGCTGCGCTGCTTCACGCGACAGGGCCTTGCCGCGACCACCATGGCCGACGTTCGCAAGGCTTCCAAGACCAGCATCGGCAGCATCTATCATCATTTCAGCAGCAAAGAGGAGCTCGCCGCCGCGCTGTACCAACGCAGTCTCGAGCTCTACCAAGAAGGCCTCCTGGTCAAGCTCGAGCGCACCGCCAAGGCCGAGCGCGGTGTTCGAACCATGGTCGAATACCAGCTCGACTGGGTCGCCGCGCAGCCCGACCGCGCACGTCTTCTTTTCACCGCCGAGCGCCCGCCTCCGAAAAGCGATGCCGCGCGCACGCTCGCGCTGTTGAACCGACGTTTCTTCGACCGCCTGTTCCAATGGGTGGAAGGGCAGACGCACGCGAGAGCCATTCGGCGGCTCCCGCGTGACCTGTTTCTGGCGATGGTGGTCGGCCCCGCGCAGAGCTACGCCCGCACTTGGCTCGAAGGTCGCCGGCAATCTCCCCTCACGCGCGCCCGCCGCGCACTCGCGGACGGCGCGTGGGCGGCGGTCCGAGCCGGACGATGAACGATCGCGCTCGGTAGAAAGCCGGCGACCTTCGCGTGTGACATCATCGACCGCTACTGGCACGACCCCGCTTGGCACACGAGGCCGCTCTGGCAGCTGCCCCCGCTGCAGCACGGCTGATAGCGCGTGCCGCACGTCGCGCACCTGCCGTTGAAGCCGCATACCGTCCCGCTGTTGCAGGCGTTGCCGCTGCAACACGGCTCGCCGTTTCTACCGCAGTGCTGGCAAGCGTTGCCGGGACCAAAGGGGTTCGGCCCGCACACGTTGGAGAAGGTGCAAGCCTGCCCGGAGACGCAGCAGGGTGAGCCGCTGTTGCCGCACGACTCGCAGCGGTTGGTCGATTGGTTGCAGGCGTATTGCGAGCCAGCCAGCTGACACTTTTGCCAATCGACACCCGGACAGCAAGGACCGAATGCGTAGCCGCAGATCGGCTGACATGTGCCGCTCACGCACCCGAGACCGCCGCCGCACGCCGCGCCACTCGCGCAACAGGCTTGCCCGTTGCCGCCACAGGCCCTGCACGTCCCGTTCGTGCATTGAAAGCCGCTGTTGCAGGTGTTTCCTGGACAGCAAACTTGGTTACCGCGGCCGCACAATTGGCACGAGCCGCCCGAACAAGCCAGCCCACCGTCACACGGAGGACCGCTGGTACAACACTGAAGCCCCTGCGCGCCGCACGTGCGCACGCACACGCCGCTCTGACAAGCAGAGCCGCTCTGACAAACGTTGCCGGCGCAGCACGGCCCGCCGGGCACGCCACAAGTCGTGCACGAGCCCTGGAAACAGACGAGCCCCGCTTGACAGTTGTTGTTGATCCGACAGCACGCTTCGCCGTCGTGACCGCAAGGGTCGCGCGGCGGCGGTTCGCAGCCCTCGTCCTGATTGCAGATGGGCTGCGCTTGCTCGGCCTGTTCGGAAGGCCCGTTGTCGCCGCTTTCGCCGCTGCAAGCCACGACGATGAAGGCGAACACGATGAACGAGACTGCGATCGCGGCTCCCACGCGACGCTTGCGCCGCGGCGCACGATGCGGCGGACACGTCGGCGGAACGCCGTTTTGCACGACGAAACTCATGGTGCACCTCCTTGGAAGGGAGCGACACATGCGCCCCCCACCGTGCCACATACCATTTTCGCCGGCGACGCTTCTAGAACATTATTCTAAATTGCAACGTCGCCGCCACGACACGCGTCGCCAGGGCGAGCGCAATCACGACGTGCCCGAAGTGTGAACGAACGATGGCGCGATGCGCCGCCAGCCCCGTGGCCCGCCCCGACCAACCCAGCCCAATGTGACCGGTGATGATCAGAAGACGGCGGCGCGGAGGAACCTTCGTTCCGCGGAAGCGCGAACACGGAACCGGCCGCGCGCGATGGACAAGGGGACGCCATTGCGCCTGAGGAAAGAGCGCGGCGATCATGGGAGGATGACGCGGTGAGGGGGGTGATTTGTAGAGTGTAGGCGGCGCGATGGGGCGCGGCGGAAAGGAGCAGGGAGTGGCGGAGAGGGCGCAGGGAGGAGGGCGCGGCGTGCAGGGAGTGCACGGCGACGGCGCGGTGGACAGGGAGCGGTTGGTGACGGCGCGGCGCTCTGCAGCGCGGCGGACAGCGACTACCGGGCGATGGCGCGTCAGCGTGTCAGCGCGTCACGCGGCGAGTACGCGCCGACGACGCACATGTGGCATGTGGGCAGTAGCGCGCGTGGCGCGCAATTCGCGACGCGTGACAACGCGGTGGCGCGGAAGCAGTGCCGAGCACGAGGGCGGACGAATCGCGGGGAACGTTCGGAGCGGCGCGAGAGAGCGCGAGCTAGGGGGGATTTTGTACGGTCGGGCGGGGACGCTACCGGCGCGGCGCGCCATGCGCTAAGAAGGGACCCCCTTTCGCGGCCGGCGGGCAAGGCTAGGCGCGCAGCCCGGGGGCGACGAGGAAACGACGACACACCGCGCAGAAACGACCGAAACGAAGAGAGGAGTTGACGGACAGAGGCGAAAACGATAACGAGTTCCACCACTTTGGGCTGGTAGCTCAGTCGGTAGAGCTGCGGACTTTTAATCCGTAGGTCCCGGGTTCGAGTCCCGGCCGGCCCACTGATTTCATTGGTTATTTCCCTAGCAATGCGCGGCCGATCGACGCAGGGGCACCCCAGGGGTGGCGCGTGCGCTTGATCGTGCGGGATCGAGAGAAGGCTGAACCGTTCGTCGCGCGAGGCGCAGAAGTCGCGGTCGCTAATTTGGAGGATGGAGCGGCGCTCGCCGAGGCGCTCGTGGGAACGCAAGCGGCCTACTGCTCCTGCCGACCGAGTACGGTGCGGCGTCGGGCTACGTGCGGCGCACGATGGAGATGATCGAGTCGATCACGTCGGCCGTCGTTGCGTATTCCGCTCGACACGGTCACGTAATCCGCCAGGACGCGGTTGGCGTTCCGGGCACGCGGTCACTTTTCCACTCAATCGGCCGCCGGGGCTACCGGTAGTGACGTTTCGCGATCGAAGCACAGTCGGGACCACGCTGCTCGTGAGCCATGTCGATAGAGAGCTCGGCTGGCGGAGCAGCGTGAGCAACTACTTCGCGTGCCGCAGACCCCGACCAGCGCGGTTCTGGAGCTCGACCAGTGGATCTGCGTCAGCATTTATCTCAGGCACAACCGTCCCGAGCTGCGCTACGACACTGAGGACCCGAACAGCGTCGCGACCCTGATCGCTGACGACATGCGGACCCCGAACGTAGCCGCGAACTGGCAAAACCTGCCCGTCGATAACCGCTTCGTCGCCGGCTATCCGGCGTTCGGCGGCGTCGTCAACGGCGCACTGAGCGACATCTAGATCGACGACGTGCGCATTGCGGCAGATGCCAGCAGCGTCTGCGACTTTAAACCCTTCGGCAATTTTTTCGGCGCGGCTCGCTCAGGGTGGCCGCCGGGGCGCGCCGGCGGATAGATCACGCGCCATAGGTCCCCGTGCGGCGTGCGCGAAGCTCGACTCTATTAATTAAGTATTGCATTATATAAGCCGCGCTGATACAAAGCGTGGCAACTCACCGGAGCACGGAGAACCGCATGAACGTCGACGTGATGACTCAGATTGGCGCAGTGAACCGCGAGGTCAGCGACCGCGACCACGAGGGAAAGGTTCGCCGCGTGG
>DATHES010000012.1:0-2727 GCA_035318465.1 Polyangiaceae bacterium | reverse complement strand
AAGACGTGGCGGTGGGAGCGGGTCGAATCGCGTCCCGGCTATTGGCATGGCCGCGTGATTCTCACCCACGATCCGCAATTCGAACGCGACGGCCTGTGCGCGCAAGCTCGCTCCGCGGAGCTCATGGGGGTGCCGGCCATGTTCGGCTATGGTCCAGGAACCGTCGAGGTCCTCGCCACCAAGGCGAAGGCGGCGGTCTCGGTTCGCGCGGCCGCTCTGACGGAGGAGTACGTCCTCAAATGGGACGTGCCGGACGGCAAGCGCGGAGCGCTCCTCGCCGTGGGCTGTGCGGTGGCCACGAGCCCGGTGCTGCTCTTCGAGCGCGGCATCGTCGGCGCGGCCGTGATGATCGGCGGAGCCGCGGTGGCCGGGATGATCGGCACCGTGTGGCACGCGGGCCAGCAGCGGCGCTCCGAATCCAACGCGCAGCTGAATCGCATTCGCGCGCTGGAGCGGAGCGTAGCCCTGAAGGAGCAGCGCGAGCGCGCGGCGATAGGATTCTTCGAAGGGTCCGTCATCGCGGGACGCTACCGCCTCGGTCGCAAGCTCGGGGCCGGCGCGAGCGGCGTCATTCACCAGGCAACGCGCCTCGCCGACAATGCTCCGGTCGCCATCAAATTGCTGCGCGCTGCGGTGGCACACGACACGGTGGCCTCCGATCGGCTGCGGCGTGAAGCGGAGGCCCTCGGGCTCACGTGGCACCCCAATGTCGTGGAGGTGTACGAGCACGATCACCTCCCTGACGGCACCGCGTACTTGGTCATGGAGGAGCTCGAGGGCGAGTCGCTGGCCACGCTGCTGCGCCGCGCGGGCACGCTGCGAGCGGCGCAAATCCGTTCGATCGTCATCCAGGTGTGCGACGCGCTCGGCGCGGTGCACGCCGCGGGCGTCATCCACCGCGACGTCAAACCGAGCAACATCTTTCTGGCCACGCCGCCCGATGGCGGCGACGGGCTGCCCCAGGTCAAGCTGCTCGACTTCGGCATCGCGCGGGTCGAGTGGGCGGAGACGCGGCTCACGGACATGGGCGCTCCCCTCGGGACGCCGGGGTACATGTCACCCGAGCAGGAACAAGGGGGCGACATCGACGCGCGCAGCGACCTTTACGCGACCGGTGCCGTCATCTACGAATGTTTCGTGGGGCTCCCCCCGCCGACCACCGCCAGCGGGAGCTTCGAGATCGCCGCTCCGCTCGCCAACGTGGATTCGCCGGCGCCCGTGCCCGATCGTCAGATCCCCGCGGAGTGGCGCGCCATCGTCAATCGCGCGATGGCTCCCCTGCCCCAAAGCCGCTACCGCGACGCCCGCGCCATGCGCGAGGCGGTTGCCAAGCTCGGTCAGACGAGTTCCGGTGAAGGGGTCGCCGGCGCCGACGACAGCGGCACCAAGTCGGCGACCGACGTGAGAAAGACGAACGTGTCGAAGTAGTAGTGGATGAGGAGCGGGGACAGCGTGAGCATGTAGTAATACTGGCTCTCCTGCAGCTCGAGCGGGTCCCACGACACCACCGCTTTGACGAACACCAAAAGAAGCAGCGTGATCCCGAAGTTCCAGGCGTAAAACCACTTCGCCCCTTTGGAGCCGGAGAGACGCGCCACGAACTTGTTGTGCAGCTGCCCGCGCTCGAGGCGCATGGTGTTGATGAGCCACACCAGGCCGAGATACTGGAAGGAGTGCCACGCATTCATCGACTGGAAGGCGAGCTCGAGGCGGCTGTCGCCCGCCGTGCCGGGGACGATGAAGGCGAAGAAGATGGTGACGGCGATGAGGGACGTCTTCGGCACGTTGAGCGTGCCTTCGCGTTGCTCGAGCACCGTTTTGTAGATCCACGCCGAGAGGAATCCGGCGAAGAAGAGCCACTCGAGGTAGACCGTCTCCATCCGCATGAGCACGCTGGGGATGACGATGTCCACGTCGCCGAGCCTGAACGTGCCGTGCACGATTTTGTAGAGCGCGATGGGATAGATGGACGAAAAGATGACGCCGTAGTCGACGAGGCGCGCCCACGGACGTTCCACGGTCTTCGCCTTGATCCGGTAGCAATCGGACAAGTACGCGCATTGATGCAGCACGTGCAGCGACGCGGCCACGATGAAGATCGACATCAGCGTCTGGAACCGGTGGACGGTGAGCCACACGATGCCGACGGGGATCAGCAGTGAAGTGGCGATGAGCCAAGGGTGACGGCGCCGGAAGTTCCGATCGGCGAACGTCGCGGTGAAAGTGCCGAACACGTGGGGTCCGCCGACGAGGGCGGTGACGCCGAGATTGATGGCGTCGGTCGACATGCCCATCCAAACCGCCAGGAGCACCAGGGGGACGATGACGACGCTGGCGAGAAGCAGAACGGAGTCAAAACGAGCGTCTTTGAGCCAAGGAGTCTTCGAAGCAACGACATCGGAACCATGGGTGAGAAGCGGGTCGTCCCGCCAAGCGTAGACGTTCTGCATCGGATGCCTCCCAGTAAAACCTGATCGAAAGAAGTGCAAGCCCCCGTGCCTGAGAACATCGGTGGGAGTACGTCTCGACAGGAACTGCTGTGAGTCTCGAACTGCCTCCCCTTCGTGCCCGTAGCGCGCCAAAATGTTCGAAGAACGATAGTCGATCAGCCGATTCGATTGCAGTCCGAAAGCGCGGAAGCGCTTCATGATTGCCAGTTGATCGCGCGCTGGCCTAAAGTCAGGGTGGGGTGATCGGCGAAGGCGATAGAACGATGTAACGAACTGG
>DATHES010000011.1:0-45865 GCA_035318465.1 Polyangiaceae bacterium | reverse complement strand
GGCACCATCTCCACCGTGCCGGCGTACTCGGGATCGGCATAGAGAGGAGGGGTGCCCATGCCGAGGATCGCTGCTGCCCAGGCGAAACAGCGGATGGCCTGCAAGGTGGACACTTTGGGATCCTGCCTTCGCGCGGGGTCGAGCTTGACGAGCGCCTTGTCGCGCCGCAGCGCCGAGACACGGCCGAGCAAGACCGCCGGCGTGATGACGGCGAAGATCTGCCCCGTGAGCACCTCTTCCTCGGGATGAAAAAGCAGCTTCCAGCCTTGCTCGCCGAGCGCGGTCGCCGGCTTGATGAGCCCCTCCGAGCGATACTGCTGGTAGGCGGCCTTCTCGTCGTCGTTGGCCGATCCCAAATAGGTGAGTGCCGAGGCGAGGAGCCATCGCCGATCGAGATCGCCGTCGCGCGTGTAGGCGCGAAAGAGCCCGCGCAGGCTGGGCAAATCGCGGGGATCGCTGCGTACGCGCCGGGTGAGCTCTTCGGGCGATTCCTCCGTGGCCAGAGGCTCGCGCACCGGAATATCGGAGAGGTCGACCTCCACCGCTTCGCGTTCGCGGGCGGTGACGAGCTCCCGCTCGAGCTCGGCGATGCGCGTCGTCAGCTGCGCGACCTTCATTTCGAGCGCGATGACGCGCGGATGGTGCGCGGCCTCGGGCTGGACGACGATCGACGCGGGCGCCGGCTCTTCCTCGGCCAAGTCCCGGATCCGGACGTGGTGCCGCGCTTCGTAGGCAGCCTGCAATGCCTCTTCGAGTCGGCGCAGACGCTGCCGATCGAGCCCCATGGCGTCGGCAGCCTTGTCGAGGCGCGCGCGTTCTTCGACGGTAATGACGCCGTCCTCGATGACCTCGGCGAAGAGCTCCTCGTAATGGACTTCGAATTTGCCGAGCCGAAGAGCACCGGAGAGCTCTCCTTGTTCGAACTTGGCCTCATGCTGAAACGAGATTTCCTGCGTCGTCATCACGCTTCTCCCGTCGAATTCCCCCGAGTTATCGAGGTTCGCAGCAATTTGCTCGCTACACAAGAAGCGCGCGCAGAAGCGGCGCGAAAACCGTTCGCGACCTCGCGGCATTCGTGCTTAAGTCTGCGCGAACGTGCGAGCATGTGAGCTCGCCGGATGAACGTGTGAGAAAAAGGCGATGGTCGGAGCGCTTTGCAGGGGGTGGTCGAGCGGTCTCGTGAGCCTCGCGACGGCGCTCGTTGCGACGGCAGGATGCAACACGCGGCACGAGTCGCCGGCCACGGCGGCAAGCGCGCACTCGGTTGCCTTGCCGACGTCGGCGGTGCCGAACCCCGCGCCGTCCCCCCAAGCCGCGCCGAGCGCAAACGCCGCTCGGGCCGAACCATCGCCGGCCCTCGTCGCCAAGGCCAAGGACCTGACGCACAAGTTCATCGTGCTCGATGGACACGTCGATCTGCCATGGCGGCTCGACGAGTCGCGCGACCAAGACGGAAGCATCAGCGAAGACGTCTCCCACCGCACCCCCAAGGGAGACTTCGACTGGGAACGCGCGCGTGAAGGTGGGCTTTCGGCTCCCTTCATGAGCATCTACGTCCCCTCGAAATATGAGAACGCCGGCGCCAAGAAAATCGCCGACCGACTCATCGACATGGTCACGGGATTTGCCCAGAAATGGCCGGACAAGTTCGCCCTCGCCAAAAGCCCCAGCGAAGTGCGCACCAACTTCGCCGCGGGCAAGGTGAGCCTGGCCATGGGCATGGAGAACGGCTCGCCCATCGAGCACGATCTCGCCAACGTCCGTCATTTCCACGAGCGGGGCATCCGCTACATCACGCTCACGCACTCCAAGGACAACCACATCAGCGACTCGTCGTACGACGAGAAGCACACCCACAAGGGGCTCAGCGATTTCGGCAAGCAGGTCGTCGCGGAGATGAACCGGCTCGGCATCATGGTCGACGTCGCCCACGTGGCCGACGACACGTTTTGGCAAGTGATGGACCTTTCCAAAGTTCCGGTCATTGCCTCCCATTCGTCGTGCCGCCACTTCACCCCCGGTTTCCAGCGCAACGTGAGCGACGACATGCTCCAGGCCCTCGCCAAGCACAAGGGGGTCATCCAGATCAATTTCGGCTCCGGCTTCATCGACGCGCAGGCGCAAAAGCAGCAGGACGAGATGCGCAAAGAGGTCGAGACCATCCTCAAGAGCAAGGGGCTCGACTTCGGCGACGCCAAGGCCAAACCCATCCTCGCCGAATTTCGCGCCTCGCACCCGCACAGGTTCGCGACGGTCGAGCAGGTCGCCGATCACATCGATCACGTACGAAAACTGGTCGGCATCGACCACGTCGGCCTGGGGTCGGATTTCGACGGCGTGGGGGACTCGCTTCCCTCCGGGCTCAAGGACGTTTCGCAGTACCCGAACCTCGTCCGTGTGTTGCTGGAGCGCGGTTACAGCGAACAGGACATCGAGAAAGTCTGCTCGGGCAACGTGCTGCGCGTGTGGCAAGCGGTCGAGGATTTCGCGCGCACCGCCGCGCCGCCCAAGTAAAGCAACGGCGTCGACTCAAGCCGGGGCGCTGGCCGGGGCGACGGTCACCGGTACGCCGCTCAAGCTCGCCGTGCCCGAGGCAGCATCGACGAAGAGCTCGTCGGTGAGATCGTTGACGCTTGCTCCCGCGTGTGCGCGAGCCACCTCCAGCGAAACGCCGTTCCGAGCGTGTCCCCATCCGTGGGGCAGACTGACGACGCCGCGCGCCATCTCGTCCGACACCGCCAGCGACACGAGCACCTCACCGACGCGCGACCGCACCCGCACCCGATCGCCTTGCGCAAAGCCGCGCGCCGCAGCATCGGTGGGGTGCATGAGCAAGGTGCAACCTTCTGGCCCCTTCACCAAGCGCAGGCTGTTGTGCATCCAGGAGTTGTTGCTGCGCAGGCTGCGCCGACCGATGAGCAGGAGCTCTCCGTCGATGGTCGCCGATCGCTCGAGCGCACCCTCCAAGCGGGGGACGTCGGAGACGATGCGCGGGGGCGCGAGCGCCACCTTGCCGTCAGCGGTCCCGATGACCTCGGAAAGGCGCGGGACAAGGGGACCGAGATCGACGCCGTGCGGCTGCGCTTCGAGCCCGGCCAGCGAGAGCCCGTGTCCGCCGAGCAGCCCTTTTCCGTGGGGACCGAAGCGCAGCATGAGATCGAGCATCCGTTTCGGCCCGAGGCGACGGAGCGCGCGGAGCGACCACACCACCTTGCGATCGCGGCGCCCGCCCCCTTTGCGGTGAAGACCGAGCGCGAGATCGATGAGCACCTCCCAGTCGTGGCGCACGCCGGGGGGCGGCGTGGTGATGGGCTTGGCGTAGCGAGCCGCATTCTTCACCGAGAGCGCGTAGAAGATGATGTCGTAGTGGTCGCGCTCGAGACCGAAGCTCGTGGGAAGGATGAGGTTCGCGTGGCGCGTCGTCTCGTTGCGATAGAGATCGATCGACACCATGAAGTCGAGCTTGGGGAGCGCCCGTTCGAGACGCGATCCGTTGGGCGTCGACAAGACCGGGTTGCCGGCGAA
Organism: Polyangiaceae bacterium; assembly: GCA_035318465.1. Classification (GTDB taxonomy): domain Bacteria; phylum Myxococcota_A; class Polyangia; order Polyangiales; family Polyangiaceae; genus DASWDH01. The sequence continues at coordinate 42,340 of DATHES010000011.1, read as the reverse complement.
CGTGATGAGCCCCCGGATCTGGCCGGCACCTGGCGTCTCGATCTCTTCGGCCAGGGTGGCCGAGGGGAGCTCTCCACCGAACTCGGGCAGTCCGCGCACGCGACTCTTCCACACTCCGAAGTGACCGCGTTCGCCGAGCTTGCTCGCGAACTTCACGAGATCGACGGCCGGGGTCGTGAACATGGCGCCGCCTGCGCGATCGAGGTTGCCGGTCACGATGTTCAGCACGTTGACGAGCCAGGCCGCCAGGGTGCCGAACTCCTGCGTGCAAAGACCGACCCGGCCGTAGCAGACCCCGCTCGGCGCCCCCGCAAAATCGCGCGCCAGTGCGCGAATGGCGTCCGCTTCGATTCCGGTGCGCGCCGCCACCCGCTCTGGAGAAAAGCGCTGCGCGAGCGCACGCACCTCGTCGAGATCGCGGAGGTGGGGCCCGAGCGTCGTCAGCCGGGTGAGCTTCTCGGCGAAGATGGTGTGGAGCATCGCGAAGAGAAGGTAAGCGTCGCTGCCCGGCCGGATGAAGAAGTGGCGATCGGCGATCTTCGCCGTCTCCGTGAAGCGCGGATCGACGACGATGAGCTTTCCCCCGCGGGCGCGCAGGGCCTTGAGGCGCGTGCCGACGTCGGGCGCGGTCATGATGCTCCCGTTGGAGACGATGGGGTTGGCTCCCACCACGAGAAAGAACGAGGTGCGATCGATGTCCGGAATCGGCAAAAGCAGCTGATGACCGAGCATCTCGAGCGACGCGAGCATCTGCGGAAGCTGATCGACCGACGTCGCCGAGAACCGCGAATGGGTCCCGAGCGCCTTGGCAAAGAGCGCTATCGTCAAGAGCGCCGTATAGCTGTGCACCGTCGGATTGCCGATGTACGACGCGAGCGAGTTTCGGCCGTGGCGCGCTTGCACCTCGGCGAATCGATCGGTCGCTTCGTCGAGCGCTGCTTCCCAGCTCACCGGCGCCCAGCTGTCCCCCGTTCGCCGCTGCGGCTGTCGGATGCGATCGGGGTCGATCTGCACGTCCTTCAGACCCATCACTTTGGGACAGATGTGGCCGCGGCTGAATGGATCGTCCGTGTCGCCGCGGATGGAGAGGATCTCCTCTCCCTCGGTCTCCACGGTGACGCCGCAGACCGCCTCGCACAGCATACAGGTGTGAAAATGGGTGCTCGGCATGCCCCGGCATACTGCGCCCGGTCGGTCGGCCGAGCAAGGTCGAGAACGACGGCGCTGCCTCGCGTGCCGGCGAGGAATCGGCTCCGCGGTGCAAGCGCCGTCTCCGTCAGTTACCGATGGGTGCCCGCGTCGGAACAGCTCCCCGTCCCCGTCGGGAGGGCATCGGTCCCAGCGCGCTGCGCCTCGCAAGCGTTGCAGTAGAACATGCCATTGCATCCGCAGACGCCGGGGCAGTCCTTCGTGCAGTTGTCCGGGCGCGGCGTGCACACACCCGTGATGTCGCCCATGCCGCACACCGACTTGTCTTCGTAGTCACAGAACGTCGTGTCCGGCTCGGAACAGCGAAGGCTGGCGATTCCGCCGCAAACTGCGCCACCCCCATCACTGCCCGGATCGCCCGCGCTTCCGCCACTGCCGGCCGTTCCTCCGGTGCCAGCCGAACCTCCAGTGTTCGTCGTTCCGCCCGCGCCGCCAATTCCGCCGGTACCCCCGGTCGGCTCGCAAGTCGCCCCGCCGGTGGCCTCAGCGCAATCGGTTGAGGAGCAGGAAGCGAGCGGTGCAAGGGCCGCACACCCTACGGCGATCCAAACTGCACCTCCGACGTACAGCAGTGATCTTCTCTCATTCTTTTTCATGCATACCCCTTTGGTCCCGTCATGAAGCACGGATCGCGCCAAAGGTACGCTATGGGGCGTAGCACCACGAAATTTTGGGGGAGTCGTGGGGCTGCCTCAGGTGGCGACAGGATGCGGTCGGACATGCGCGTCACGACTGTGCGCGTGCGGATGGATGCGCTGGCACACGGTGCGTTGCGTGTTTCGCCCCGCATCGGCCGCCAACCGGGTTGGCTCGCCAGACCAATTGGACCCGCATAGTAGACCATATTGGACCATCTTGGCATGCTACGAATCACGCTGTTGGGCCTTTTTGAATGGATATTTGGCCAGTAGCATGGGTCCAATCGAGGTGCAGAAGATGGAACGAAGTATGGGCATCGTCCTCAACAAGGCAGATGGCGATCCTCTGTACAAACAGCTGTTCGATCAGGTCGTGCGGCGCATTCTCTCGGGCGCCTTTCCGCCCGGGTTTCGCTTGCCCCCCACGCGTGAGCTCGCCGCCGAGCTTTCGACGAATCGCAATACCGTCGTGCGTGCGTACGCGGATCTCGAAAATGCGGGGTTCGTCAAATCAGCCGTCGGGCGCGGCACCTTCGTGGCGCTGCAGGCTCCGACGCCGGTGGTGACGCCCCGTCCTGCCGAAGGCGGCCTGCCTTGGGCGTCGCTCGTCTCGGGGCCGAGCAAGCTCGAATCGCTGCGCAGGGCGCGCCGTTTCCAAGCGGTCGCCGCCGGGCGTGACGTCGTGAACCTGACCCGCATGCAGCCCTCGCCGGACTTGATTCCGGACAAGCTCCTGCGGCGCTGCTTCGAGCACGTGCTTCGCCAGAAGGGCGCCGATGCGCTCGGCTACGCTCCGGCCGAAGGGTTGCCGCGGCTTCGCGAGCTCATCGTCGAGGACCTCGCGCGCCAGGGTGTTCCCGCGCGCGCGGAGGACGTGGTCATCACGAGCGGAAGCCAGCAGGCGCTCGATCTCATTGCCCGCTCGCTCATCGATCCCGGTGACAACTTTCTCGTCGATGCAGCCACGTACTCCGGAGCCATCGATGCGTTCTCGCTGACCAACGCGCGCCTCGTCCCGGTGCCCTCCGACGCGGAAGGGCCGGACATGGGAAGCCTCGAGCGGCTCACGCGGGCTGGCGCCAAGGGGCTCTACATCATGCCCAATTGCAATAACCCTACCGGCGCCGAGATCTCGACGGAACGGCGGCGCAGCCTGGTGGCGTGGTCGGAGCACGCCGGCGTGCCTCTCATCGAGGACGACTACGGATCGGATCTGTGGCTCGGGGACGAGCCGCCCCCGCCCGCGCTACGATCGCTGAGCGGCGATGTGCTGTACGTCGGAACGTTCAGCAAGAAGCTCGTGCCGGCGCTGCGCGTCGGGTTCGTCGTGTGCCCTCCCGCCCTGCGGCCCACGCTCGTCTACGTGAAAAAGGCGGTCGACTTGGGATCGTCGCTCGTTCTTCAGTACGTGCTGGCGGAGTTCCTCGAGCGAGGGTATTTGCGGGCGCACCTCGGTCGCACGCTACCGGAGTACCGCGCGCGCCGCGACGCGCTCGAAGAATCGCTGGCCAAGTACCTTCCCCAGGGGATGACGTGGCGGCGCCCAGAGCGGGGGCTCGTCCTCTGGCTGTCGCTCCCCGAGGACATGGACTCCGACGCGGTGTTCGAAGAAGCGCAACGGCGCGGCGTGCTGGTCGGGCCGAGCGCACTTTACGAGGTCGAAGTGCGGCGCGAACGCGGGCTGCGCCTCGCCTTCTGCGCCGAAAACGCTGCTCGTCTTTCTCTCGGCGGAAAGCGCCTCGGCGAAGCCCTGCGCGCTCTCGTCAAGCAGCCGCGACGCGCGAAGGCAGCGGGCGCCGAGCTGCAAACCGTTTGAAGGAGTCAATCATGCAAAAATCGACGTTCGCCACCAAGGTCGGACTTTCCGCGATGCTCAAGGGTGGCGTCATCATGGACGTGGTCAACGCCGAGCAGGCGAAGATCGCCGAGGACGCCGGCGCCTCGGCGGTCATGGCCCTGGAAAGGGTACCGGCCCAGATTCGCAAGGAAGGGGGCGTGGCGCGGGCCAGCGATCCCGCGATGATCCAGGCCATCCAAAAGGTGGTGGACATCCCGGTCATGGCCAAATGCCGAATCGGGCACTTCATGGAGGCGCGCATCCTCGAAGCGCTGGAGGTCGACTTCATCGACGAGAGCGAAGTGTTGACCCCTGCCGACGAGCAGTTTCACATCGACAAGCTCAGCTTCGATGTCCCTTTCGTGTGCGGGTGCCGCGATCTCGGCGAAGCGCTGCGCCGCATCGCCGAAGGGGCGGCCATGATCCGGACCAAGGGGGAAGCGGGCACCGGCGACATCGTGGAGGCGGTGAAGCACTTGCGCGCCGTGCGCACGCAGATCCGCAGGCTCGGCTCGCTCTCGCCCGACGAGCTCTCAGCGGAAGCAAAGTTGCTCGGAGCACCCCTCGATCTGGTCACGCAGGTAGCGCGCGAGGGTCACATGCCGGTGCCTGCGTTTGCGGCAGGGGGGATTGCGACGCCGGCCGACGCCGCGCTTTGCATGGCCCTCGGCGCGGAAGCAGTGTTCGTGGGAAGCGGAATCTTCCTGAGTGACGACGCCCCGAGGCGTGCCCAAGCGATCGTCGCTGCGACGACGTATTGGCAAGACGCCAAGAAGCTGGCCGAGATCAGCACCGGACTGGGGCAGCCGATGCGCGGTGTAGCGGCGCGCGGGATCGCCGAGAGTGAGCGGTTCGCGCCGCGCGGATGGTGACCAAACGAGACAGGCGGTGATGCGGTGAAAGTCATCGGGGTGCTCGCTCTGCAAGGCGGGTTTGCGGCACATGCGCGTCGTCTGGAAGAGCTGGGTCACGTCGCGTTCGAAGTGCGCACCGCGCGCGATGTGGAGAAGGCAGAGGGGCTGGTGTTGCCCGGCGGAGAAAGCAGCGCGCAGCTTCTGTTGATCGAGCGCTTCGGTCTCGAGGCGCCGCTCCGGACATGGGTCGAGAGCGGCGGGCCGATGCTGGCGACCTGCGCGGGACTCATTCTGGCCGCATCGCAGGTGACGTCACCGGCGCAGAGGAGCTTTGCTTTCATCGACATCGATGTCGCTCGCAATGCCTATGGCCGGCAGCGTGAAAGCTTCGAAGCGAAGGCGGACGGTGACCAAGAGCTCGCGCTCATTTTCATTCGCGCGCCGCGCATCCTGCGGGTGGGGCCCGGGGTCCTCGTATTGGCCACGCTCGGGGGCGAGCCGATCCTGGTGCGGCAGAACCACGTGACCGGCGCGACGTTTCACCCCGAGCTCACGGATGACGCGCAGGTTCATCGCGCCGTGTTTGGCGGCAGCGAGCGCGAATCGGCTCTGCAGCCGAGGGGACGAGCCGCTCACATCTCTTGAGCGACATTGCAGGGGAGCGTGGCACGCGGTGCCATCCGTGCGATGCTACGGGCGCCAACGCCATGTCGCTCGAACACTTCGACGTCCTCGTCATCGGTGCCGGCATCTCGGGCATCTGCGCGGGATACCACCTCCAGACGGAGTGTCCTCGCCGGACCTACGCCATTCTGGAAGGACGGGAGAAGCTGGGGGGCACGTGGGACCTCTTTCGCTACCCGGGCATTCGCTCCGATTCGGACATGTACACGCTCGGGTATCCCTTTCGTCCCTGGACGAGCCCCAAGGCCATCGCCGACGGCCCTTCGATTTTGCAATATCTCCGCGAGACGGCCGAGGCCTATGGCATCGACCGGCGTATCCGCTTCGGCCACCGCGTGAAGGGCGCAGCGTGGTCTTCGGGCGACGCACGCTGGACGGTGGTCGTCGAACGGGGGGACTCGCGCGAAGAAATTCGTTTCACCTGCAGCTTCCTCTTCGTGTGCGCCGGCTATTACGACTACGAAGCGGGCTACACCCCGCGCTTCGAGGGAACGGAGCGGTTCCAGGGGCGCATGGTCCACCCCCAGCGGTGGACGAACGACATCGAATACGCGGGCAAACGCGTGGTCGTCATCGGCAGCGGAGCCACGGCCGTGACGCTGGTGCCGGAGCTCGCCAAAGCGGCGGCGCACGTGACGATGCTGCAGCGCTCTCCCACGTACATCGTGTCGCGCCCAGCGGAGGATAGAATCGCCAATTGGCTGCGCGCGCATCTGCCGGAGAAAGTCGCCTACGGCATCAGCCGATGGAAGAACGTGCTCTTGGGGATGACTTTCTATGGAATGTCCAAGCGTGCGCCGAGCTACGTGCGCAGGCTCATCACCGACGAAATCAGGCGGCAGCTCGGACCGACCTACGACGTCGAAAAGCATTTTTCCCCTCGTTACAATCCGTGGGATCAGCGCGTGTGTCTCGTGCCGGACGGCGACCTCTTCGACGCCATCAAGAGCGGCCGCGCTTCGATCGTGACGGACCACATCGAGACATTCACCGAGCACGGCATTCGGCTGCGCTCGGGGGAAGAGCTGGCGGCGGATCTCGTGGTGACGGCGACGGGTCTCACGCTCAAGGTGCTGGGAGGCGTCGGCGTCACGGTCGACGGAGAACGCGTCGATCTGGCCAAGACCATGAGTTACAAGGGGATGATGTACACCGACGTCCCCAACTTGGCGTCGTGCATCGGATACACGAATGCTTCCTGGACGCTGAAATGCGACCTCACCTGTGCGTACGTGTGCCGTCTCTTGAACCACCTCGCCAAACGAGGCTATCGGAGCTGTACCCCGCGCGTGAATGATCCGAGCGTGAGCCCGCAGCCGTGGATCGACTTTTCCTCGGGCTACATCCAGCGATCGATCGACATGTTTCCCAAGCAGGGCTCACGTGCGCCGTGGCGGCTCTATCAGAACTACGCGCTCGACACCTTGAGCCTGGGGCTCGCACCGGTGGAAGACGGTGCCATGGAGTTTTTGGCATAGACGGCGGCGCTGCGCGAGTCAGCGGCGCGGGAGCGCGGGAGAACGCGCGACGCAGATGCTCAGGGAACGCGCTCGTAGGCCCCGAGGTCGGGGCTCGCGCCGTGGGCCACGCCGTCCATGTCGAGTCCCGCTTCCGTCACGACGACCCCTTGGTCGATGGCGTTGGCGGCGGTCGCCAGGAGGTGAAAGTCCCGGGTTGCCGGATTCACGAAGTACGCGGCGGAGACGTTCTCCAGGTTGTGATCGACCGTGCCGGTCGCTCCGTTGCGCATGGAGATGCGCCGCACCAGGTTGTTGCGGATTTCCGCCACCGTGCTGGCAAAGCGGTAGTCGATGGGGCTGAAGAACCCCGTGACCGCGTCGGTCGAGTAGATGGTGTTGTGATAGACGCGAACGCCGCGCGCTTGCTCGAGGGCGACGCCGGTGTCGAAGCCCGCGATGTCGGCGTAGATCACGTTGTTGCGAATGATGCCGTCGTAGTGCCCGATGAAGCCGGCTCCGGGGTAGGGATTGTCCGCATAGGGGCGCGTTGTTCCGGTTTCACCGAGTCCGAAGCCGATCCCCATCGCCACGTTGACGATGACGTTGTGTTCGGCAAGCGTGTCGCGCGAGGCGTTCCAAAAGTGAATGGCGTGTTCACTCAAGCCAGTGGCGCACCAGAACCCCTCCAAGTGGTTGCGGCGCACGACCCAACCGCGCGCGGAGTGGGCATCGATGCCGCCCGTGTAGCAAGGAAGTCCCGGCAAGGAGACGACGTGCGGGCGTCCCGCGTCGGTCAGAAGGAGCGTGGAACATTCGAGGCGACCATTGTCGACCCAGAAGGTGCGCGCGCCGTTGGGATTGACCTTGACGAACTGTTCGCCGCCGTCGACGACGCGAAGTCGATAGAGCCTGACGCCGGTCACATCGGGGCCGGTATCCGGCGGCGAAACGTGAATGGGATGGTTGATGGCGTGGGTCACCGTGATTTCGGCAAGCGTCACATTGGAGGCGGCGACGAAAATGATCTCGTCGGCTGCATACACGCCGTCGAGCACCACCGCGCTCGCATTGCCGGACGCGGATCGCAGCGAGACGCCGGGGGTCATCAGATTGAGGCGGGGCACCGGAGTGTAGATCCCGTCGGCAAGAAGGATGGTCGTGCCGGCCGCGGCTCCGGCGACGATCGAGGCAAGCTGCGACGTTTGCGAGGGCGTGACGTTGATCACGGTTCCCGTCGGTGGGGCCAGGGGATCGCACCCGAGCCCGGCGGAGCCAGCGTCCATTGCGCCACCCGAACCCGATGCGCCGCCCGAACCCGATGCGCCGCCCGAACCCGATGCACCCGCCGAGCCACTTCGACCGCCCGTACCGGCGTCGACTGCGCCAGCTCGCCCGGCGTTCCCCGCGGCTCCCGCGGAGCCACCCGTTCCCCTTCCCCCATGGTCGGCCATGGTGGCGCCATCGTTGGTCACGCCACCGGTGCCTTGGTTTCCCGCATCTTCGGGACCTTGACCTCCAGCCTTGCTACAAGCGACGGATAGGAGCGCCGCGACCAACGTCGGCAGAGCGAGATCAGCGATACGACGCCGCTGGCCGCTCGAACGAGGCATGAGGCGAGGAACGGCACTGTGCTTGGCCATCCCGTCCCATCCTACCCGGAGCCCGGCACGCGCGAGTGCTCAGCGGTGCGGGACGGCCATGCGCTCGCTGGCGGCAGCCTTGTGTGTCACCGATGACCGCGGACCTTGCTCTTCCAGCACCTTTTGGATGGACTGACGCACCAGCGCAAAGTCGACGGGCTTGCGCAGAAAATGCGCGCCCGCCAACGACGGATCGCCGCCCGTCGCCTTCTCGGCGGAGATGATGATCACCGGGATATTCGCGAGCCGCGGGTCTTGCCGCTGCCTGCGGCGAAATTCTCGCCCATCGACGTTGGGCATGCCGAGATCGAGGAGAATCAAATCGGGCAGCGGTGGATCGCCGAGTGATCGGAGGGCGTCGGCGCCGTCGACGGCGGTGCCCACGTCGTGCCCTTCTCCTTCCAGCAAGGTGGCGAGCGTTTGGCGGATGTCCTCGTCGTCATCGACGACGAGAATCGATGCAGGGTGTTGGTCCGATTGGGTTTCCATCGTTTCGAGCCGTAGCGGCGGGCACAGGCGCGCGGTCCAGCAGGGCAACCGGAACCAGAACCGGCTCCCCACGCCTTCCTCGCTGTCGACGCCGACCGTCCCTCCATGCGCCTCCACGATTTCACGCACGATCATGAGACCGAGCCCCGTCCCTTCGACTTTCTTCACGGCTCGATCGATGCGCGCGTAGCGCTGAAATAGAGAGGGGATCGCCTCGGCAGGGATGCCCGGTCCGTCGTCCTCGACGCTGACCGCGAGCATGCCACTTTGCAGCTCGACCCTGGCCACGACGGTTCCCTCCGGTGGCGTAAACTTCACGGCGTTCGCCATCAGGTTGGAAATGACCTGCATGAGACGCTGGCGGTCCCCGAAGGTGATCATGGGCTCTGCCGGTCGAACCACGCAAAGGTCGAGCCGACGACCCTCCGCCAGCGGACGATACTGGTCGACCGCTTCCTCGACGAGCTCCATCAGATCGACTTCCTTGCGCTCGAGCTTGAAACCGGTGCCCTCGAACCGCGCCAGATCGAGAAAGTCGTTGATGAGCGACACGAGCGAACGAACGTTGTTCTCGATCTTGCGAAGGTCGCTGATCCCCTCTGCCGGCAGCACCCCGCGTTTGCCGGCCAGCATCAGCTCCGCACGCATCAAGATCGATGTGAGTGGCGAACGAAGATCGTGGGCAACCATCGAATAAAAATCGAGCCGACGCGCCTCGAGGCGCCGATGCTCGGTCACATTGCGAAGCGAGATGGTCTTGCTCGAATCGTCGAACGGGAGCGGCCTAACCGAAGGAGCGAACATTTGGTCGCCGATGACGACATCGGGCAAATGCCCCTGTTCGTTGGCCTCGGTCAAAAGCCCGGTGATGACTTGCGCTACCGGCAATCCGATGAGCTGCTCGGACGGGCGGGCCAGCGCCGCGCAAGCGGCAAGGTTGGCGTACGTCACCCTTGAGGACGGATCGACGGCAATCAGCGGATCGGCCGAGCCATCGAGGAGATTGCGGATCGTTTGCTCGGCGTTGGCCACGCGCTGCACCAGTTCCTGCGATCGAATCAGGACCGCGACGCGCGCCGAAAGCTCCTCGGGCGCATAGGGCTTGGCGAGATAATCGTCCGCACCGGCGCCGAGTCCTTCCACGATCTGGGAAGTTTCGTTGTGGGCCGTAAGAAGGAGGACCTTCATCTCGTCGCCCAGGCCGCCCGAGGTCGACCGGAGAAAGCGGCAAACATCGACGCCCGACACGCCGGGCATCACCCAGTCGAGCACGAGGACGTCCGGGCGTTGGTTCTGCGAGATACGCTCCAGAACCGCGGCGCCGTCACCAAAGATTTCCACCCGGTAGTCGCGGCAGAGCGAAGCTCGAGCGCGCTCGGCATCGAGCGAACTGTCATCAACGACCCACACCGTTCGCGGCGGGCGATTCACCATTACTCAGCTCCTAACATCACACGCCATCGGTCCGTCAAGGTACCTTCTAAGTGGCAACACCCTAGTAAGACTTAGGTACGAGCCGGGTCGAATGTGCGAAGTGGCGTTTCAAAGCGTGGCAGAGATAGCGGACCAGCGTGGAACGCACAGCGGAAATACTGGTCGTCGACGATAGCCGGGTCATGCGGGACATGATCGTCGCCTGTCTCCGCGCGGACGCTGCCTTGGAGTTCACCCAAGCGGCGAGCGGGCTCGAAGCGATCGAACAGCTCTCGCTCAAGCGCTTCGACCTCGTGGTGCTCGATCTCAACATGCCCGACATAGGCGGCATCGAAGTAACGCAATTCGTTCGTACGCAGCCGACCAGCAAAGAGCTGCCCATCGTCATCGTGACCACTCGCGGCGATGAAGTGTCGCGCGCACGAGCGATGGAAGCAGGCGCGTCGCGGTACATGACCAAACCATTCACGCCCGACGAAATACTCGCCGAAGTCCGGTCATTGTTGGCAGCGAACAGCAGTCGACTCCAATGACGACATTGCTCAAGGATTTTCTCCCCGGCTATTTGGCGGAGGCCGATGAGCATTTGTCATTGGCGAAAGAGAACCTCTTGTCGCTAGAAGAACGCCTGCGCGCGGGCGAGACGCACCCCCGCGCGGTGCGCGACCTTTTTCGATCGCTGCATACGTTGAAGGGCCTTTCCGCCATGATCGGCGTCGAGCCGGTGGTGGAGATTGCCCACCAAATGGAAGGCGTGTTTCGCGCGCTCGAGCGAGAGGGCGGTCGGCTCTCGCTGGGAGCCATCGAGACGCTCATCGCCGGGCTGGCGGCCATCGAGGAACGCGTGGGCGCCCTTTCCGCGGGCCGTCCGGTCGCCAAAGCCCCTGATCAGCTTCTACGACGACTCTCTGGACTCACGGCCGAAAGCAGCGGTGATGTCTCGGCGGAGATCTTGCGCGGTCTCGAACCGGAGCTCTTGACGCAGCTTTCGGCGGCCGACGTGGAACAGCTTCGCCTTGCCATCGGCAAGACGGGGCGCGCCGTGCGCCTCGATTTCGCGCCATCGGCCGAGCGCTCGGCAGCTGGAACCAACATCACCTCGGTGAGGCGGCGCGCCGCAGAGGTGGGCGAGATCGTCAAGGTCATTCCCACCTCGGCGGAGCCAACGTCCGCACATCCGAGCGGCCTGGTGTTCGTGTTGCTTCTCGCCACCGCGGCTTCCGATGCCGAGCTCCTACAGGCGTTGATGCTCCCCCGCGAATCGCTGCGCGACATCACGATGGTGGACGCAAAACCGGGGATTTTTTCGGATGAGCCCGAGCCGTCCATCGAGGAAGGAGACCGCCTGATGGGCGGCTTCGTTCGGGTATCGGTGGCCAAGCTCGACGAGACGATGGAGCGCTTGTCCGCGCTCATCGTCGATCGTTTCAAAATGGCGCGCGCGGTGACGGATCTCGCGACGCGCGGCGCCGACGTGCGCGCGTTGTCGGCGGTACTCTCCGAGAATTCGCGCCATCTGCGGGATCTGCGGGGATCGATCATGAAGACGCGGCTCGTGGCGGTGGAGGAACTGCTCCGCCCGCTGCCGCTCCTCGTGCGCGGCGCCGCCAAAGCCACGGGCAAGAAGGTCAATCTGGAGACGAAGGTAGCGGGTGTGGAGCTCGACAAGGCCGTCGCCGAGCGGCTCTTCCCGACGCTGGTGCACCTCGTGCGCAATGCGGTCGATCACGCCATCGAGCATCCTGCTGCCCGAATCGAAGCCGGTAAACCGCCGCACGGGAGCATCGAAATCGTGGCGCGCAGCCTCGCCAACAATCAGCTCGAGCTCACCGTTCGCGACGACGGACACGGCATCGATCGCCGCAAGGTCGCCGCCAAAGCGCGCCGGGAAATACCCAGCAGTGACGCCGATCTGCTGGATCTGATTTCCCTACCTGGCCTGTCGACGCGCGACACCGCAACTTCCACCAGCGGCCGAGGCATGGGAATGGACATCGTTCGCCGCATCGTCAGCGGCGAGCTGCGGGGGCACCTCTCGCTCAAGACCGAAGAGAAACGCGGCACGACGTTCACCCTTTGTGTGCCTCTCAGTCTCAAGATCGTCGATGCGTTCTCCCTCAGCTGTGCGGGACAACTCTTCGTGGTGCCGGTGTCGTCGGTCGACGACATTCTCGAGATTGACGTGAAGGACGTGCTGGCGGCTCCCGCTCCGGGACGAACGCACGCCCTTCGCGTGCTCCGCCGCGCGGGAAGCCAGATCCCGCTCGTGTCGCTGTCCCACGCGCTGGAGATGCCGCCCATTTCCGTCCTACGGCCCAAGGCCATTGTCGTCAGCCGCGCGGGCCAGAAGGTCGCCTTCGAAGTCGACCAATTGTATGGACAGCATGAAGTGGTGGTGCGTCCCCTCGAAGATCCGCTGGTCAGCGTCTTCGGGGTGGCCGGAAGCACGGATCTCGGCGACGGGAGGCCGGTGTTGGTGCTCGATCTGATGGCGCTCGGTGCGCGCGCCATCGCGGAGGCGGCATGAGCGCACTGTTCGTCATGTTCAAAGTCGGCAACGCCGACTACGTCATCCCGGCGAGCTCCGTGCTCGAGCTCGAGTCTTTCACCGGCGCGACCGAGGTCCCCGGCGCGCCCTCCTTTCTGCGAGGCGTGCTCAACATACGCGGACGCGTGGTGCCGGCCATCGACCTGCGAACCCGCTTCGGTTTGGCCAGGACCGAGCCCACCATCGATACACGCGTCGTGGTCGGCCAGATCGGCACGCGCGTCGTCGGCCTCGTCGTCGATGCCGCGCGGGAGGTCGTCTCGCTTTCCAGCGAGGCGTTTCGCCCGCCACCCGAGATCATCGTCGAGCAGACGCAAGGGTTCGTGCAGGCGATTGCCGAAGCGGGCCAGCGGCTCGTGATGTTGCTCGATTTTCCGAAGGTAATCGGTGAGGAGTCGACTCATGCTCAATGAAAATGGCGAAAACGGCGGACGCTCGCACTCCATGAGCCTACGTGCCGAGCAGGCGGCCAAGTCGCTTCGCTTGGCGGCCGATCGATCGGAAAGGATCGAGAATCTCGCGGCTCAGCTGGTGTCGACTGGCGCGACCCAAGCGGCGTCGATCGATCAGATGCGCGCGGCCACGGAATCGGCGGTTTCCAGCATGGATGAGGTGGCAAAAGCCGTCAACGACGCCAGCCTCTCGCAGGAGCGCATCGTTCAGCTCACCCGAGAATCGCGCGACGGTTGTGATGCGACGAGCGCAGGACTGCACGAGGTGGCTGCCTCGGTCGAAGGCGTGAAGAAAGACGCCGACGTTCTGGCTACGTCCGCCGAGACCACGGCCATTTCCCTGGAAGAGATGTCGCGCTCCATCAAGGGCGTGGCCAGTGACGCCGAAGAGCTGGCGGCCTCGAGCGAGGAACTACTCTCCTCGGCCACCGAGATGAGCGCCAGCGTGTCCGAGGTCGCGGCGCTCGGTGAAGGGACCGCGGCAACCGTGGAAGAGGTCGCGGCCACCATCGAACAGATGTCGAAAGGAATCTCTCGGCTTTCGGTCGATGCCCAAGCCATGGGCGAGCGCACCGCGACGGTGGGTACCGCCGTGACCACCGTCGCCTCGGCCTTGGGACGCGTCGCCGAAGACGCGTCCGAAATGGCTTCCGCAGTGGAGCAGACGGCGGCGACTGCCGAACAAATGGCGCGGTCGGTCCGTATCGTGTCGGACAACATCGCCGGTCTCAAGGCCGACGCCGACGGGACCACGTCGGCAACCTCCGAGCTCGCGGCGTCGATCGAGGAAGTCGCGGCGACCAGTGAAAAGAATGCCCTGGTCATCGATGGCAATGTGGCGGGGATCGAACAACTGGCACGCTCCGCCGCGGCTACCGCGGCGAGCGCCGCCGAAGTGAGCAGCATCGCTGCCAATGTCGCGACGTCGACCGCCCAGCTCGAAACCTCGACGCGCACGATTGCCGGGCAAGTGCAGGCTTCGCGCCAAACCAGCGACCGCGTCGCGGCGACCGCCAAGGAAGGCGCGGTAACGGTAGCGCGATCCATCAACGGCCTGGGGACGATTCGGGAAGTCATCGTGGGCTCGGCGTCCGTCATGAAGGAGGTGAGCAAACGCGTCGAGGAGATCGGAGACTTCGTACAGACCATCAATCTCATCGCCGATCGCACCAATCTCCTTTCGCTCAACGCCAGCATCGAGGCGGCGCGGGCCGGTGAGCACGGCCGCGGTTTTGCGGTCGTGGCGGAGGAGATCCGCGCGCTCGCCGATCGCGCCCAGGCGGCGAGCTCCGACATTGCCAAGATCGTACGCGCTTTGCAGGGCGCGGCCCGCGACGCTCTGACGGCTTCGACCGACGGTGCGAAGGTTGCCGATGACGGGGCCAAGCTCGCGGCCGACTCCGAGCGAGCGCTCACCACCATCGTCCAGGGGGTGGACGAACTGGCGCGCTCCGTGGTGGAGATCGATCGGGCCAGTGCCGAGCAAGGGAAGGCCGTTCATGCCGTCGTCCAGGCTACCAACCGCATGAACGAAGAAGGCAAAACCATCGCCCGAGCGGGTGCGGAGCAAACCCGCGCCACCCAGGCACTCGCCCAGGCCGGAGCCGAGATGCGGACCATGGCCAAGCAGAGCCGCCAGGCGATGGCAGGGCAAGCCAAGGCCGTGCGCGAAATCGTGAAGGCCAATGGCGCGCTGAGGACCACCTTCGAAAAGGTGATGCGCATTTCGGAAGAGCAGACCAAGGCTTCCGCCGAACTGGCGCAAGCCGCCCACCGGATGCGCACGATTACGCAAAAGACGACCTCGGCGATGGCAGAGCAGACGCGCGCGCTGGGGACTGTAGCCGCCTCTTCCCAGGAAGTGGCCGGTGCCACGCAGCGTACGATTGCCGGTCTCACCGAGCAGGCGAAGGGTGCGGTGGAGGTGGCACGGGCCATGAGCGAAGCCCGCAAGCAGGTCGTGCAAACCGCGCGGGCCATGGCCGAGCAGACGAAGACGTCGAAGCGCGTGGAAGGCATCGTGCGGCGGGTGGCCAAACTGGCGGCCTCCCTCAGCACCGTCAGCGCGGAGCAAAGCAAGATCTCCACCGTGCTCACCGGCGAAGCCGACGGCGTCCGGCGCTTCGCCAGGCAAGCCAGCCGCGCCGTGGCGGAACAGGCCATGGCACTCACTGCGCTGGCGGCGAGCGCAGCGCGACAAACGGCATCGATGGGCGGCGTCGGCGGCGCTGCGTCGGAACAGAGCGCCGCGTTCTCGCGCCTTGGCGACGTTGCCGCGCAGCTCAAATTGCGGGCCAGGGAGATTGCCGGCGCGCTCGGCCTCCATACCAAGACGGCGGGGGCCGTCGTGGAGGGCGTACGCTCGATGAGCTCGGAGATTGCGCAGCTTCGAACCATCACCGCAGAGCAGGCGCTGGTGGTGGCCGCCATCTTCGAGGAGCTCTCGCATCAAGATCGCGCGCGCCACCGAACCATGGAAGAAAAGGACGAAGCCTCGTGAGGACGGACACAGCGCCGTCCATTTCTCGTGCGGGGCTGTCGGCCGAGGAAGGAAGGCGCGCCGCAAGAGCAGCGCGTCTGCACGACGCCCGAGACGTGGAGGGGCTCATCGCGATGCTCGATGACCCGAGCTGGAAGGTCCGCCGGCGCGTGGTCGAGTTTCTCGCTGCCGAAGGTGCCCCGGCGGTGGAGCCCTTGTGCGACCTTCTGCGGACGCGGCGGGACAACGAAGCGCGCCTCGCGGCCGCCGTCGACGTGTTGTCCGCTTCGGTGACGTCGGACGACACGCCCATCTGGCGTTTAGCCAAGTACCGTTCCACGCCAGTGGTCGCCGACGCCGCGCAGATCCTCGGTCGGCGCCGCCAATCGGATTCCGTCCCGTTGCTCGTGCTTTTGATGGCGAGCAAAGACGACAATGTGGCGGTCACTGCCATCGAGGCGCTGGGACGTATCGGAGGGCGAGCCGCCGTGGATGCACTGCTCGAATGTCTGCATTCCGACAATTTCTTCCGCGTCTTTCCGACCATCGAGCTCTTGGGCCGAAGCGGTGATCCGCGCGCCGTAAGGCCGCTGACCGACCTGCTCGAGCGTCCGCAGTACACGCGCGAAGCAGCGCGCGCTCTCGGACGTACCGGCGATCTGGGAGCGGTTCCAGCGCTCGCTCGGCTTCTCAACGATTCGCATGATTCGACGGTTCGCCTGGCTGCTCAATCGCTTGCCGAGCTCGACGTTCGCTATCGCGAGCGGTACGGCGGCGCGGACGGGATCGAGAGCGCGCTCTCGCACGCCGGATCGATGGAGGAGGCGGGGGCACGGCTCTGCCGAGCGCTGGCGGGCGCCGATGCCAAGGAGCAAGCGGCCATCGCTGCCGTCTTGTCGGCGCTCGGTGAACAAGACGCGGTGCCCCACCTGTCCAGACTCTTGGACGGGCCAACCGAGGTCGCGGCGGCGGCGGCCGCAGCCCTCGAGCACATCGGGAAGCGAGCGGAAGAGGAGATGCGGAGAGTGCTGCGCGACGGCACGAGCAGCGAGCGTGAAGCCGTGCTCCCCTTCTGCGCCAAGAGGAATGCGGTTCCTGCGATTCTGCAGTGTCTCTCCGACGAGGAACCGTCGGTGCGTGCCCTGGCCGCCGAAACGCTGGGAAGGATCGGTGAGCCGGCGGTCGTTCGGCATCTCTTCCCCTTGCTTGCCGACGCCGACATCCGCGTCGCTCAGTCGGTCACTTCCGCGATCCAGTCATTGGGAAGCGACGAAGCGCGCGCCTTGGCCATGGATAGCGCGCGATCCGATTCGCCGGTCATGCGTCGTGCCGCCCTACGCATCCTCGCTTACTTCGGTGGCTCGTCGGCCTTCGACGTCTTCGCCGCCGCCACCGGCGACAGCGACGCGCGCGTACGCGACGTGGCGATTCAAGGATTGGCATTCGTCGACGACCCGCGCGCCCTGGAAAAACTTCTGCAAGCGTCTCGCGATCCCAACGAGAAGGTACGGGCGGTTTCTGTCCGTGCGCTGGGACAATGCGCCCCCGACGCGCGCGCCGCACGAGCGCTCGTCGATGGACTTCGTGATTCCGATGCTTGGGTTCGGTACTACGCGTGCCAAGCCCTCGGGCGATTGCGCGAGGAAGGTGCTTGCTCGCCCATCGCCGAGCTTCTCGCGGACTCGGCCGGTCAGGTGCGGGTCGCCGCCGTCGAGGCGCTGTCGCATCTACGAACCGACATCGCGTTTGGCGCGCTGCGTGAAGCGGCGCAAAGCTCGGAGCAGGACGTCCAACGCGCCGCCCTCATCGGGCTCGGTCTCGCCAAGAGAGCCGAGAGTCTGCCCCTGCTCTTGGACGCGCTCGATCACGGCGAAGCAGCAACCCGTTTGGTCGCCGTTTCGGCACTTGCCGCATTCCCCGATCGCGAAGTCATTCCCGCCTGGACTCGCGCCGCGTGGGACCCGGACCCAGCCGTCCGTAACGCGGCCGTCGCCAACTTGGCCAAGCGCGAAGGCAGCGAAGCGACCGGCGCTTTGGTCGGTCTTTTGGCGTCGTCCAAGTCCGACACGGCCAACGTCCTTTCGGCGCTCTCGATTCCCGTCAACGGGCGCGTCGCGACCATCTTGGCATCGCTTCGCCAGGCGGATGAAGAGCTCTCACCCAAGTTGACCTCGGTGCTGGCCCGCATGCGCCGACCCGAGGCCAGCGACGCCCTGCTGCAGGCGTTTCAATCCTCGAACGCGGCGTGTCGCCGAGCGGCAGCGACGGCCCTGGCCGCGGTCGGATCGCACGACGGAATCCGGGCGATTCGCCAGGCAGCCTTTCATGACGCGGACCCGCAGCTGAAGCAGATTTGTTCGCTTCTGCTGGCTCGATGAACGGAAACACGCGGATGAGTCCGCAGGTCTTCTCGATTCTGAGCAGCCTCATCGAGGAGAAATTGGGTCTCTACTACGATCTGTCGCAGATCGATGCGCTGACGGAACGGCTCGGTGGACGCGCCGCGGAGGCAGGGTTCGATTCGCTCCTCGACTACTACTATTACCTCCGCTACGACGCCGCCGCAGAGAAGGAGCTGGAGCTCCTCGTCGAACGCCTCGTCGTCGGTGAAACGTACTTCTTCCGCGAGCGCCTCCAGCTGGACGTGGCGGTGCAGGACTTCATCGGGCAAGCGGTCGCGCGGGGCGAGCGACCCCGCGTGTGGTCGGCCGCCTGCGCCACCGGCGAGGAGATTCTGTCACTGGGGATGCTTCTCGCAGCGCGGGGCATCTTGGACCGCGTGGACCTGGTCGCCAGCGATATCAGCGCCGCCGCGCTGAAGAGGGCCAAACTCGGCAAATTTCCCAAGCGCTCATTGCGCGATGCGTGGCCGGCCGGGGCCGATCGCTTTTTCAGTTGGGAGAGCGACCACATCGTCGTCGATCGCCGCATCGTCGACGCCGTGCAATTCGTGCGTCTCAATCTGCTCGATCCGGGCGCGGTGGCGGCGCTGCCGCGCTTCGATGTCATTCTTTGCCGCAACGTGCTCATCTATTTCCGCGATTCGACGGTGGCTCGCGCGGTGAACTCGCTGGCGGGGAGATTGAAGCCGGGCGGCGTGCTCTTCGTCGGCATCTCCGAGTCGCTTCTCCGCTTCGAAACGACGCTCGCCTGCGAAGAAAGAGGGGGCGCCTTTTTCTACCGGAACGCCGAACCATGAACCGTCCCGTCCGGGTCTTGGTGGTCGACGACTCCGCTTTCGCGCGCAAGGTCCTGCGAGAAATCCTGGGCCGTCGGACCGATATCGAAGTCGTCGACATTGCCCGCGACGGACTGGAGGCACTCGAGAAGATCGCCGATCTCGCGCCCGACGTGGTGACGCTCGATCTCGTCATGCCCGGGCTCGACGGCGTGGGGGTCTTGCACGCCTTGCCTGCCGTCGATCCGCCGCGCGTGGTCGTCGTCAGTATGTCGGATGCAGACAGTGAGCTCGGCGTAGAGGCGCTACAGAGCGGCGCCTTCGACCTCGTGCACAAGCCGACGGCGCTGGCGACGGAACGTCTCTACGAGCTCTCCGACGAGCTGGTAGCGAAAGTGCTCGCCGCGGCCGCCGCCCGGGTCCCCGCCGCCGCGGCCCACCCTCCCCGCGTCATCGACGCCGCGCCGCACAGCGGCAAGCGCGAAATCGTCGTGGTCGGAGCATCGACCGGCGGTCCTCAGGCTTTGACGCGCCTCATCTCGGCGCTTCCGGCCAATTTTCCGATCCCCATGGCGGTCGTGCTTCACATTCCGGTGGGCTACACGGAATCGCTGGCCCGCCGCATCGATCGCGCGAGCCACGTCGAGGTACGAGAAGCGGCGCCCGGTCTGCCCCTCTGTCCCGGTCGCGTCATTCTGGCGCGCGCCGGAATTCATCTCAAGATCGATCGTGTCGACGGAGGGCTGTCCTGTCGACTCGACGTCTCGCCGCTGGCCTCGCTTCACACCCCGTCCGTCGATGCGCTTTTCGAAAGTGCCGTCGACCAGTGCGCTGATCGAACCATCGGCGTGGTTCTGACCGGCATGGGCAGCGACGGACTGCAAGGCGCCAGGCGGGTGCGCGATCGAGGTGGCGTGGTCCTCACGCAATCCGAGCCATCGTGCGTCGTCTACGGGATGCCGCGTTCGGTCGCCGAGGCCAAGCTCTCCCATGCCGAAGCGGAGATCGACGGCATGGCCGCGTTGATCGCGGCGCAGCTCTAGCACGACGCTGTCCGATTCTCGCTGCCAGATCGATCATCGGAGCGCCCATAGGGCCCACTCCAACGCCCCACCGAACAGGCGAAACGCGATGCCAGGAGGTCAGCAAGGCGAGCGAGACGGCGAAACCGACGTGCGGTAGATAGACCGAATGAAACGACTCGTTCTCATCGCAGCGGCAGCGCTGACGGCTTCGGCGCCGGCGCGTGCCCAAGAAGTGCCCTCCTATGCGCACCGAAGTTTTCTCCTTCCGGCGGGAGGCTTTCAGATCTCGGGCGATCCGGCGCGCAACGAGATCGTGCGCATCAACGCCTCCGAGGGCCAACCGTTCGCTAAGCCCGTCGGAATTGCGCCCCACTTCTATTGGGGCGTTTCCCGGGAAGTGACCTTGGGCATCACCCACGACTGGGGCATCTGTTTGGGCTGCGAACGGATCTACAACGATGCGGGATTCGCCTTCCTTTGGGGGCTCGTATCGTCCCCTCGGTTCGAGCTCGATTTGCATTTACGCGCCGCGGTGGGGAGCTTCGATCCATTTCGCCTGGCGATGGGGGGCGGGGTCATCGGGCGCTACGATCTATCGCCGCTGGCGAGCCTGGTGTTCGATCCGAACCTGATGATTGGAGTCACGCACAAGGGAGCTACCCTGAGCTTACCGGCGTGGTTCTTTTTCCAACCCAGCCCTTCCGTTGCACCTTTCGTGGGCGCCGGGTTCTACGGCGACGTCGAGGGCTTTTTCGGCAACTTCGCCATCCCGGTCGAAGGGGGCGTGATGTTCACCGCTAGCCCACAGGTCGACATCGGCGCCATCTTTCGCTTTTACAATCTCCTCGGCCACGGAGGCAGCGTGGATGGTCGCGAGATCGGGATGCTCGGCCGATTTCGATTTTGAGGTACCGAATGTCAGGGGCGCGATCCTCGCTGTCCGACGGGTCATCGCTTCTCCGTGCCCCTTTGGATCGACGAGGCTCACCTATCTCGAGGAGCGCGGGCACGTCCATTTCGATGTCGGTGCGCCACCGCACAGAAGGAGCGGGGTGATCCCGTGTGCTTCGCGCGGTACGCGCCCCTACGCGTACCTGGCGCATCTTTTTTGAGCCAATACGCGGCTCCGTTGACACTTCCCTCATCCGATGCTCCTCTTTGAGCTGCATCGCCCGTCCGAGAGGCGGCTCCTCCCCGATGGACGGCTTGCAGCGGTATTTGCGCGAGCCTCGGGCCTTCCTTGGAGCAGATGAGGCTGAAAAAGTGCCCGTGGAATCGGCCTGGATCACGTCGTGGTCGGCGCGGCTCAAACGGGTGCTCCATGTCTTTGCCCTCCCCGTAGGTTTGGCCATCGCTCCACTTGGCTGCGCGACCTACGAGGAGCTGCCTCTCGGGGAGTCCTTCGAAACGGGCGCGGACGGCCATCACGACGTGGATGCGAGCGCTGACGCCTGCAACCGCAGCGGCGCCGACGCGTGCAACGACGCCGCTCTGCGTCCCGATGCCTCGATGGGCGACGCCGCGCGAAATGATGTGGCCCCTTTCGACCGCGCAAACTCCGATCCAACGGACGAACGGGGGTCATCGGACGCCAGCCTGGAGATCACCGACGACCGTGCCTCCGCGGATGCATCGAACACCTTCGACGCCGGCGACGTCGAAACGGATGCCTCCGATGTCGGCGATGTCGGCGATGTTGGCGATGGCGGCGATGTTGGCGATGGCGGCGATGTAAAGACCGGCTCGGCCGACGCGAGGGACGTCGAGGGCGGCGCGTCCGACTCGCGCGATATCGAAACGGACACCGCCGATGTGAGCGACGCGCGATCGGTCGACATGAGCGACGCGGCACCACCACCCACATTTTACAGAGCGATCAACGTCGGAGATTCACAGGCCACGGCATTGACGATTGACGGCCAAAGCTGGGAAGCCGGATTGACGGCAGCCAACGTGACCTATTCGGCTGGCACCGACGCGGCCGGCAGCGGCGGATTGGCACGCGTCACCAACGTTCCTCTGATTCCGGCAACCGACGCGAATCGCACGAGCATGATCCAAACGTTCGCCTGGGGAAGACCGATCGCGTTGACGATGTCGAATGTTCCGACCGGCCGGTACCTCGTTTACATGTACACGTGGGAGGACAACGGGGCGCAAACGTTCAACGTCTTGCTCCAGGGCCAAGTCGTCCTGGCGAACTACAACAGCGGAGCCAACGGACACTGGGAAAAGCTCGGACCATGGCCGGTCGACGTGGGCGCAGGAACGATCGCGCTCACGACCACTCCCACCACGGGAGCGGCGTTCGCGAATCTGTGTGGCATCGAAGTGTGGCGAGAATAATCGGCAGCGCGCATTCGTGAGCCGCCGCGGGGCGCTGGTGGCACTACTGCAAGCATGTGCCGCATGACACACCGACTTTGCTCTTTGTGCGTCGGGGCGGCGCTCATCGGTTTTTCGTGCGGCAACCCGCATGAAGCTGGAAATCCCACGCCGAAAGACGCAGCGGGCGGCGCGGGCGGTTCCAACGCAACCGGCGGAATCGGTGGAAATGGCGGCCTACCCGAGGCGGGCCCCTCCGGCTCGGGAGGCGCCAGCGGCAACGGCGGCGCCAGCGGCAGCAGCGGTACGACCGGAACCAGTGGCGGCACTGGCGGCGGCGCGAGCGGTAGTGGCGGCAACGGCGGCGTCAGCGGCAGTGGCGGCAACGGCGGTGCGAGCGGCGGTGGCGGCAGTGGCGGCGCGAGTGGCAGCATGACCGGGACCGGCGGCTTTAGCGGCACCAGCGGCGGCGGCGCAAGCGGCACGAGCGGGAGCGGCGGCGCCAATGACGCGGGCGACATGCGCGACAGCGCGAGCACCGACGGTGGTACGCGCGCTCCGAGCTTCTTCATTGGCGCCGACATCACCTGGGTCCAGGCGGATGAAGCCGGCGGAGCGACCTACTCCGACGGAACCCGGAAAGAGATCCTGCAACTGCTCAAGGATCACGGGTTCAACTACGTTCGGCTGCGGACTTTCGTCGATCCGAAAGCGGCCGATGGATACGACAAGCAGAATGGCTACGGCGATCTCGCCCACACCCTCACCTTCGGCAAGCGGATCAAGGCTGCCGGCATGGGATTTCTACTCGACTTTCACTACAGCGACAACTGGGCCGATCCCGGCAAGCAATGCGTTCCCGTGGCCTGGCAAGGCTCGACCTCGATCGCGGAGCTCGCGACGGCCGTTCATGACTACACCAAGGATGCCGTCGCGCAGCTCGTGGCCGCGGGCGCCCGACCCGACATGGTGCAGATCGGAAACGAGATCACCCCCGGCATGCTCCTGCATCGCTGTGATAGCGGAGGTCTTCCCACGGGCAGCAATCCCGTCACCGGTAGCATCGCCAACTGGACCAATCTCGGCACGCTGCTCAAGGCCGGCGTGCAAGGCGTCAAGGACGTCGATGCCAGCATCAAGATCATGCTCCACATCGACCGCGGCGGGACCTTCAACGTAAGTCGCGATTTTATCGCCAACGCGATATCGCAAGCCGTCCCCTTCGATGTCTTCGGCGAGTCATGCTACACGGCCTACCAGGGTCAACCGTCGGCGTGGATGTCCACCTTCACGCAGCTCGGCGCAATGTTTCCGAACCTCAGGTTCGTCATCGCCGAATACGGACCCGAGCAGCGTGCTGCCAACGACGTCGTGTTCAATCTTCCCAATCAGCAGGGGATTGGCACCTTCAACTGGGAGCCCACCCATGGCGGCGCCTGGAACACCGACCATGCCCTGTTCAGCGTCTCGGGCAAAGCGTACACGGCAACCGCCGATCTCGCCCTCTATGATCTGATGAAGACCGCCTACGCCAGCCGTCTCTGATCGCGCGGACCGAGGGGGACGCAGCAGCACCCTATCCCCCTCTTGCGAAACGTGAGCCTTGTCCGGGTACCCTCACGTCTTAGGCAGGGTCGAGAGCGCTGCGGCCATCGCGGCGATGGGGCCCCTTCCCGCGAGAAATCCATTGCCACCTGCCCACCCTACCGCAAGGCGGACATCCGCACTCGCGCCAACCGTCGCACTCTGCGTGCCGCTTCTCGCGCTCTCCTGCAGCGCGGTCGACGCGGGCGTCCACGGCGCAGGCGCTGGCGGGGAAGGCGGGGAAGGCGGCATCGGCGCCGATGGGGCCTCGATCGACGCCCACCGCAGCGATGTGAATAGCACCCCGCCAACCGACGTTTGGAGCGATCGGTCCGTCGGCTCGGGAGACACATCTGCGACCGGAGGGGCCGGAGGAGCTACGGGACGCGGCGGCGCCGGAGGAGTGGGCGGCAGCGGTGGGCCGAGCACCGGCGGAGCAGGGGCGACCGGCGGCGCCGGCAGCGGGGCCGGCGGAGGCAGTGGAAGCGCCGGCACAGGAAGCGCTGGCAGCGGAAGCGCCGGCGCAGGAAGCGCCGGCAAAGGCGGTACTGGCGGCACCGGCGGAAGTGCGGGGGCCAGCGGAAGCGCCGGGCGTGACGGCGGTGGAACGATTTCGGATGGCGCCGTCGACATGGGGGGCAGCAAAGACACGGGGCCCGTGGGCGACGGCGGCATCTTCGGTCAGTGTCGCTTCCACTTCGGGACGCTCGACTCGAAGGTCAGAGGCAATGCGGCGCTGACGCCGCAGATCGACTTTTTTACGCCCGGTTGGGTCGGCCAGTCGGACACCTTCGACATGGACTACGCGTGCACCGCGGCGAAGGGCGAGCTTTCCGGGGCGGTGTTGGCCGTCGTTTCCTACATCATTGCTTTTTCGGCACGTCGCGATCAGGGGCTTCAAGACTGTAACGTCAGCGGTCAGACGAACCTCTGTCGCTACGGCGCCACGTACCTGCGCGCTCGCCTCGAGAATCGAATCATCCCTCAGTACGCCATGTACGCACGCGGCTTCGCGGCATCCTGCGGGACGACGCGGCCGATCATCTGGATGATGGAACCCGACTATTACCAGTACCACGCGGGAGGGGACGCCAACGCGCTCACGCCTCAAGAGGCTGGACAAATCATGGGGCGCCTCGTGGCCACCGTTCGGCAGCATCTCCCGAACGCCATCTTCTCGCTCGATATCTCGCCCTGGATTCCCAACGACGGCGCCGACTGGTACGCCAACTTCAACATGGCCGACTTCACCTTCATCAACACTTCGGGAGGCGGAACGGACGCCGACAACACCCGCATTCGCGCCGCCAACACCATGACCTGGGCCGGTGTTCATCGGGTGACCGGAAAACCCATCCTTGCGGATACCGGCTATGGCGCGGCCGGAGCGCCGACCGGGCACGATGCCCAATGGGACGTCGTCGCCAACGTCAACGCCCGCATCGCCGACGGTGTCATCGGCGTCAGCCAGTACAATCCAGCATCGACCTGGTCCAGTACCCTGGTTCCGATTCGGCCGCAGCTCGGCAAGGTCGCGTGCTTCTGATGGAGCCGCGCCGCTCGCCGCGCAGCCCGCTCTTGCTCGCCATTTTGGCGGGCTGCGCCGCCTCCACGCCTTCCCTCTCCCCCAAGGCTTCTCATAATTTGGTCGGCAACGCGACGTTCGAGGGCGGAAAGATTCTCCCCTGGACCACTTCCTTCACGGCTCCGGCCGCAGGCCAAGCGGCGATCAAGGACGGCGAGTTCTGCGTGGAGGTCACCGACAAGGGTGCCGCCAATTGGGATGCTCAGTTTCGCCATCGCGAAATGACCATTCGCAAGGGGCATCGCTACTTCATGCGCTTCCGCGCTCGCTCGACGCAACCGACGAGCATTCGGCCCAAGGTGGGAATGGCCGGACCTCCCTATCGCGAATACTTCTGGCAGGAGATCGACATCACCGCCTCGCCGCGTCTGTTCGAATACGAGTTCACGATGCAGCACGACGACGACGCCACCGCCGAGCTCGCGTTTCACATCGGTGGCGATCTGGCGCGCAACGTCAAGCCGCCCTACACGGTGTGCGTCGACAACGTGGAGCTCGACGACCCCCAATTCACGGCCGGGCCAAGCGAGAAGGCCGCTCCCATCGCAGCGGTGCGCGTCAACCAGGTGGGCTACTTCCCGTCGCTGGTGAAGATCGCCTCCATCCGACGCGAAGGAGCTCCGGTGACGTGGGAGCTCCACGACGGCACGGGCGCCGTCGTCGACTCGGGGAAGACGACGGCGTTCGGGAAAGATGCGGCGTCGGGAGAGACGCTTCACCTCGCCGACTTCTCGACGTATGCGAAATCCGGAAGCGGCTATACGCTGAAGGTCGCCAGTGACGAGAGCCACCGCTTCGACATTGCCGAAAACCTGTACGCGGGTCTGAAATACCGCGCGCTCTCCTATTTTTATCACAATCGCAGCGGTATCGAGATCGTGCTGCCTCATGCGACGGAGAAAGCTTGGACGCGACCGGCGGGACATCTTGCCGACAAGCGGGTGTCCTTCGAGCCGTCTTCGGGGCGGAGCTACACGCTCGATGTCTCGGGAGGTTGGTACGACGCCGGCGACCACGGAAAGTACGTCGTCAACGGCGGCATCGCCGTGTGGACGCTGCTCAACCAATTCGAGCGCGCCAAGATCCTCGGCTCTTCGAGCAGCGAGTTCGGCGACGGAACCATGAACATCCCGGAGAGCCACAACGGCGTCCCCGACCTGCTCGACGAGGCCCGTTGGGAACTCGAGTTCCTTCTGAAGATGCAAGTGCCGGAGGGCCAGCCTTTGGCGGGCATGGCGCATCACAAAGTGCATGACCGCGACTGGACCGCGCTCGGCATGCGACCGGATGAAGACAAGATGGCGCGCACGCTGCGCGCGCCGAGCACGGCGGCAACGCTGAACTTGGCGGCCACCGCGGCCCAGGCAGCGCGCCTTTTCAAGACCAGCGACGCTGCTTTTGCGCGGACGTGTCTAGTCGCGGCCGAGAAAGCGTGGAAGGCGGCCCAGGCGCATCCTGACCTGTTCGCCCTGGCGACGGATTCGAAGGGCGGCGGGCCGTATGACGACAAACACGTCGACGACGAGTTCTACTGGGCCGCTGCCGAGCTCTTCATCACCACCGGGGACACCGCCTACCGAGATTTTCTTTCCCGATCGCCGCATTACAAACAGGTACCCTCCTCGCTGAGCGAAGAAGGGGGCATTTCCGGCGCCATGACCTGGCAGAGCACGCAAGCCTTGGGGTCGATTTCGTTGGCCATCGTTCCGAATGGCCTTGCGCCCGCCGAAGTCGCGGCGATGCGGAGCAATCTCGTGGCGACCGCGGATACCTTTCTCCAAACGATCAGCACGCAGGGGCATCGCGTTCCGTTCCAACCGGGACCGAAGGGGGAGTACCCGTGGGGGTCGAACTCGTTCGTCCTCAACAACGCGGTGGTACTCGCGCTCGCTCACGATCTCACGAAGAACGTCAAGTATCTGAACGGCGTGGTGCAGGCGATGGACTACATCCTCGGCCGCAATCCGCTGGATCAGTCGTACATCACGGGCTTCGGAGCGCGGCCGCTCCAAAATCCCCACCACCGATTCTGGTCTTATCAGGTGAACCACGCCTTTCCCAAGCCGCCGCCGGGTGCGGTGTCGGGAGGGCCCAACTCGGGACTGCAAGATCCGTACGGTCGAGCCGCGGGACTTTTGGGGTGTGTGCCGCAAAAATGTTGGATCGACAACATCGAGGCATGGGCGGCGAACGAAATTACCATCAACTGGAATGCGCCTCTCGCTTGGGTGGCAGCCTATCTCGACGAAATGGCACGCCGCCCCGGGAGCAAGGAGAAATAGCCAATGAGGATCCTCGGACGTAAAGCATGGTTCTTGGCCGCGGGCAGCGTCGTTTTGGCGACGGCTTGCGCGTCGGAAGTCAAAACCAGGGACGACGACGACGGCGGGGGCGCCGGAGGAGCAGGGACCGGCTCCGGCGTTGGCACGGGCACGACCGGAACGGGAGGCACCGGAACCGGAACAGGCACGGGCACGACCGGAACGGGAGGCACCGGAACAGGCACCGGCACGACCGGAACGGGAGGCACCGGAACCGGGACAGCCACGGGAACGGGCGGAGCGGGCACAGGGACCGCCACGGGCACCGGAACCGGAACGGGCGGATCCGGAGGAACGGGCACCGGAGGAACGGGCACCGGAGGCGCGGGCGGGTCCACCGGAAGCGATGCCGGCGCCACCTGTCCGAAGCCGCCGGCCAAAGGCGGGGCGAGCACATCCATCGACGACCTCGAAGATAAAAATGCCCAGATTCTGGTTGCGGACAATCGCGACGGGTACTGGTTCGTCGACGCCGCTCCCGGAAGCGTCCTCACGCCGCCCAAGGGAATGTTTGCTACGGAAGCCGGCGGGCCTCCGGGGTCCACCCAGGCCGTCCACGTCAGCGGCACGGTCACCGGTTACGGCGGCAGTGTTGGCTTGAAGTTCATGAGTGGCACCATCCCCTGCGCGTACGACATCTCCGCCTTCAGCGGCGTCACCTTCTGGGCCAAGAGCAACGGTGGCCCGGTCACGTTCTCCCTCAACCTGACTTCGACGACGCCTGCCGATCAGGGCGGTGACGGCAGCTGTAGCGGAACGGCCGCCATGCAGTGCTATGACGATTACACGAAAGACATCACGGCCAGCCTCGGGGCAGATTGGAAACAAGTCACCGTCAATTTCAATGCAACGGACCTGAAGCAAGGAGGCTGGGGCGCCAAGGTCCCGCTCGACATGACGAAGGGGTTCGGTCTGCAGGTGAAATTTCCACCCCCCACGCCGGATGCTGGCCTCAATGTCGATTTCTGGCTCGACAACATTGCCTTTATCGGCGGCACTGGCGGCACACCGGACAGCGGGGGCACTGGCGGCACGCCGGACAGCGGAGGCAGCACACCCGACGCTCCTGGCCCAGCGGTCGACGTCCGCGAATCCGGCGCGGCCGACGCGAGCGGCCAATAGTTGCCCCTCGCTGGCATGTCGCGCCTCCCGGTCAAGCCGCTAAAATGGGTGCCGTCGCTCTACTTTGCGATGGGTGCGCCGATGATCACCGTCTCGGTGGTCGCGGCCATCATGTACAAGAACCTCGGTGTCTCCAACGCCGACATCGCATTTCACACCGGCTTCATGTACCTGCCGTGGGCCCTCAAACCGATTTGGGCGCCGGTCGTGGAGATGTTCCGAACGAAGAAGTTCTTCGTCGTCACGGCCGAAATCGTCATCGCCGTCACCTTGGGCTGCGTGGCGATGTCGCTGTCCTTGCCACATTACATGCCGTGGACCATCGCCTTCCTGTGGATGACCGCCTTCGCCTCGGCGACGCAGGACATCGCCGCCGACGGCGTCTACATCGCCTCCATGAGCCGTCGCCAGCAAGCCCTTTACGCGGGCGTGCAAGGAGTGGCCTGGAACATCGGCCGTATCATCGCTTCCGGGCTTCTCGTTTCGTTCACCGGAAAACTCCACGACGACCTGGGCTTGGGCTGGCACCAGGCGTGGATGGTCGTCATGGCCATTTTGGCGGCGATCATGATCGCGTCGGCCGGATGGCACGGGAAGGTTCTTCCTAGCGGAGGAAACGCGGCGGAAGCCCCGACGGACATCGGCGAGGCTGCCCGTGTCTTCGTCGACGCATTCGCCAGCTTCTTCAAAAAGAAGGGGATCGCAGGGATGATCGCCTTCACGTTCTTTTACCGCTTCGGGGAAGGTCTCATCGAAAAGATCGGTCCTCTCTTCTTGCTCGACGATCGCGCCGTGGGAGGTCTCCAGCTGAGCAACGTCGATCTCGGTAAGATCAACGGCACCTACGGAACCCTGGGGTTCATTCTGGGCGCCATCCTGGGCGGCATTTTCTCGGCGAGGCTCGGCCTCCGGCGATCGATTCTGGCTTTGGTTTTGGCCTTGAACGTTCCGCACGTGACCTACCTATTTCTCAGCCAAGCCCGTCCGACGAGCCTTCCCATCATCACGGCCGTCGTGACCATCGAGAAGTTCGGCTATGGGCTGGGCTCGGTAGGGCACATGCTGTACATGATGCAGCAGGTCGCGCGCGGCTCCTATCGAACCGCTCATTATGCCTTTGCCACCGGCATCATGGGACTTTGCATGATGTCGACGGGGATGATCAGCGGTTACATCTCCGAAGCCATCGGCTATCAGCGCTTCTTCATCATGGTGATGATGGCGTCCGCGTTGCCCATCTTGGCTCTCTGGTTCGCGCCCTTCCAGGACGCAGAAGATCAACCCCAAGACTTCGCGCCCGACGGCGTCCCTCGCGTCGGGTAGGTCACGGATTTCGGTGAGCCGTGCCGCCACCCGGCGACGTCCATATCGCATTCAAGCGAAAGCCCAATAGGAGAAGAATGCTGCGGACGATCTCATTGTCGTCGATGCTGGTCGGTTTGCTCGGCGCCGGCGTCGTGCAGGCCCAGACGATGGACGGCTCGACCACGTCCAACCTCGTCAAGCCGCAAGAATCGCCAGTCGTCGTGAGCGGTCCCGCCGCGGCCACCTCCGACGAATGGAAGTTCGATTTTCACGGTTTCTTTCGCGCTCCCATGCGCATCGGGATGGCCAAACGCGAGAACGCCGGATTGGGTCAGAGCGGCCTCGTTTTTCACAATCCGCGCGTTCCCGACGATCAGTATCTGAGCTGGCTCTTTACGCGCAACCAGGAACGCGATTGGGCGGAGATGTTCTTCTCCTACGGAAACTCGCGCGTAACGGGCACGGTGTCGATCCAGGGCTTCAACTTCACCGACGCTGCCTGGAACGATTCCGATGCGCAGTTCGGCATCGCACAGGGGTTCGTCACCTGGACGCCACCGCTCGGGCTGGAAGGCGCTCGCCTGCAATGGAGGGTGGGCTCGTTCACGGAACGCTATGGCATGGCCGGCAAGTACGATGCCGGCAAATACGATACCTACTTGTTCGGTCGAACCCATGCCATGGGGGAGAGGCTGCGCGGCGAATACGATCTCGGCGACGTGACGCTCAAACTCGAGCACGGGCTCGGCACGCGACAACCCCATCCGCTGGTGAGTCCGAAGAACGGGCTCACCCTGCTTCATCACCTGCATGCCGGCGTGGCGCACAAGAAGCTCCTCCGCGCCGAAGCGCACTATATGACGGCGTGGAGCCAGGACGACCTTGCCACGCCGATGCAGCCCGACGGGAGGCTGACCGTCATGGGCGTCGACGTCCGCTCCGAGCTCGGAATGTTCGGCGAGATCTATCTAGGCTACGCCAACGTCAAGGCGCGCTCGGCGGCCTCGGTGGGGCCGGTCATCGAGACCGTTCATGCGTACGGTGGCGGCGGGTTCGGCCTCGGGGTGACGGAGAACTACCTCGGACCGATGAGCAACGGAAACGGCTCGGTCAACACGATTCTCTTCCAATACGACTACAGCATCGGCCTTCTCTTGCGCAACTTGCGAGAGCGAGGAGCCGAGTTCTACGGCGATGGTCCCGACATCACCTTGAGCCTCTTCGGAATGTACAACTGGATCGCCAGCGACGACGCCGCCTACGACGGCATGAAGAAACTCAAGGTCGGCGCAGAGGCCATTTACACGCCCCTGCCGTGGCTCGGCATCGGTGCCCGCGCCGACCGATTATCGCCCGATACCAACGACAGCTCGCAGTCCTTTTCGATCTTGTCTCCGAAGTTGCTGTTTCGTTCGCAGTTTCTCACCCATGAGCTCATCACCCTCCAGTATTCGAAGTACTTCTACGGAACTGCCTATTCCCTGGAGACCAAGCCGCCTACCACCGTCCCCAGCGCACCGGTGGCCCCGTACGGCTACGGTGCTCCGGGAATCACCGGGCCCCCCGACGAGAACGTCTTCAAGATCCAGGCGACGATGTGGTGGTGAATTCGTGAGCCTCCCCCGTGGGCGCCTGCGACTGACTGATCGCATTGAGGTCTCGAACGCGGCATCCCGCCGCTTTTCGGTCGACCAGCGAAAGGCGTGTCTCCCGACATGAACGCATCTTCTAGCGCACTCACGACCGCTCTTCTGCTCGGCGCAGCTGCTCTCTCCGCCACGGGTTGCTTCTCCGAAACGGCGGCTCCCGCCGATGGCGGCAGTTCGACGGGGACCGGCGGAGCGACCGGAGCTACTGGAGGCACCGGAGGCACCGGTGGAACAGGAGGCGCTGGGGGCGCCGGAGGCGACACCACCGCCGACACGGGCGGTCCCGGTGGGACCGACATGATCGACGACATGGAGGACAACGACGGCTCGATCGCGAGCGTCAGCGGCCGCGTTGGCGCGTGGTACACGTACAACGACCTGACCGCCGCGGCCACCCAGATTCCGAAGCAGGGTGACACCTTCACGATGACGGCGGGCGGAAGGGACGGGACCGGTTATGCCGCCAATACGCACGGAAGCGGCTTCACGGTCTGGGGCGCGGGCTACGGCTTCAACTTCAAAGACCCTGGCGACGGCGACGGCGGGTCGCTCAAGTCGACCTACGACGCGAGCGCCTACGCGGGGATCACTTTCTGGGCGAAGGCGGGACCCGGTTCCGACAAGGGGCTGCGGGTGAACGTCTCCAACAAGGAGACCGATCCCTCGGGAGCGGTTTGCGCCCCCGCGGACAAGTGTAACGATCATTTCGGCAGCCCCCTCACGGTGACCGGTGACTGGGCATCCTACACATTGCCCTTCGCAAAAATGGCGCAATCGGGCTGGGGACAATCCGTCGCCAAGTTCGACGTATCCACGCTGTACGCGGTGCAGTTTCAAGTCGGCAAGAACACGACGTTCGACATCTCGGTCGACGAAATCGCGTTCCTGCCGAAATAAGCGCCCTCATGCCCCTCGGATACTTCGACGACAAGCGGCGGGAGTACGTCATCACGACGCCGAACACGCCCTTGCCCTGGATCAACTACCTCGGCACCGAGGACTTCTTCTCGCTGATCTCCCATCAAGCGGGCGGCTATTGCTTTTACAAGGACGCACGTCTGCGGCGTCTTCTTCGGTACCGCTACAACAACGTACCGACGGACCTCGGAGGCCGTTACTTCTATCTTCACGATCGCGGCGACGTTTGGAGCCCTTCCTTCATGCCGGTCAGGGCCGCGCTCGACTCGTTCGAATGCCGGCACGGCCTCGGCTATACGACCATCGCCGCCCGGCGGGGCGGCCTCAAAGCCGAGCTGCTTTTTTTCGTGCCCATCGGGCATGCGGCGGAAGTCCACCAGGTCACGCTCACCAACGAAGGATCCACCGAGCGCAACGTGGTCCTCTTTTCGTTGCTCGAGTTTTGTCTGTGGAACGCCTACGACGACGCCACCAATCTGCAGAGAAACTTGAGTACGGGCGAGGTGGAAATCGAAGGCAGCACCATCTACCACAAGACGGAATACCGCGAACGGAGGAACCATTTCGCTTTTTATCACGTGAATGCGCCCATCCTCGGGTGTGACACGGATCGCGAGACCTTTCTCGGTCGCTACAACTCGTTCGCGATGCCCGAGGCGTGCGCGAAAGGGCGGTCTTTCGGATCGAGGGCCAGCGGAGGCGCACCCATCGCTTCGCATAGTCTCGAGGTCACGCTGAAGCCTGGCGAAAGCAAGACGTTCGTGTTCGTGCTCGGCTACGTGGAAAATCCCGAAGACGAGAAGTGGGAACGCGCCGGCGTGATCAACAAGAGCCGCGCCAAGGCGATGATCGAGCGACTCGGCACGACCGAGGGCGTCGACCAAGCGATGGCGCAACTCTCACGACACTGGACCGATCTGCTCTCCAACTACGTGCTCGACTCCGGCGACGCCAAGCTCGATCGCATGGTCAATCTTTGGAACTCGTACCAGTGCGCGGTGACCTTCAATCTCTCGCGTAGCGCGTCGTACTTCGAGACCGGCATCGGGCGCGGAATGGGATTCCGCGATTCGAATCAGGATCTGCTCGGCGTCGTCCACCTTTTTCCGGAGCGCGCGCGGGGTCGCATTCTCGACCTGGCAGCGACGCAGTTCGAGGATGGGAGCGTTTACCACCAGTATCAACCGCTCACCAAGCGCGGCAATCACGACATCGGCAGCGGGTTCAACGACGATCCTCTGTGGCTCATCCTGGGAGTCGCCGCCTACGTCAAGGAGACGGGCGACGTCGGAATCCTGCAAGAGCGCGTGCCGTTCAATCACGACCCTGCTCGCAGCGGCACCCTTTTCGAGCACCTCACCCGCTCCTTCGATCACGTGCTCGAGCATCTGGGACCGCACGGGTTGCCGCTCATCGGGCGCGCCGATTGGAACGACTGTTTGAACCTCAACTGTTTCTCGACCACCCCCGATGAATCGTTCCAGACGACGGCGAACACCATCGGCGACACCGCCGAGTCGGTGCTCATCGCCGGCATGTTCGTCGCCATCGGCGTCGAGTACGCCGACTTGGCCAGCCTTCTCGGTCGAGAAGAGGAGAGCGCGCGCGCCCGCCTGTCCATCGAGCGCATGAGGGGCAACGTGCTCGAACACGGAGATGACGGAGATTGGTTTCTCCGCGCCTACGACCACCGAGGAGGCAAGGTCGGCAGCCGAGAAAACGCCGAGGGTCGCATCTTCGTCGAACCGCAGGGATTCTGCGTGATGGCCGGAATCGGCGTCAAGGAGGGGTTGGCGGAGAGAGCGCTCGATTCGGTCAAAGAGTCGCTCGACACCCGCCATGGCATCGTCCTTCTTCACCCCGCCTATACGAGCTACCACGTCGAGCTCGGTGAGGTTTCCTCCTATCCCCCGGGATACAAGGAGAACGGCGGCGTCTTTTGCCACAATAACCCGTGGATCATGATCGCCGAGACGGTCATCGGCAGGGGCGATCGAGCGTTTGCCTATTACAAGAAACTGGCGCCCGCCTATCTGGAGGACCTCGAGCTCCATCGCACCGAGCCCTACGTCTATTCGCAGATGATCGCCGGCAAGGCTGCGCCGCGTCACGGCGAGGCCAAGAACTCCTGGCTGACCGGCACGGCAGCGTGGAACTACGTGGCCGTGGCGCATCATCTGCTCGGCATCCGGCCCGAGCACCACGGGCTTCGCGTGCGACCGTGCATCGGTACGGAGATTGGCGCGTTCAAAGTCATGCGGCGGTGTCGCGGGGCGATCTACGACATCCGCGTCGAGAATCGAAACGGCGGCAAATCGACCAAGCTCGTCGTGGACGGCCGTGCCATCGAAGGCACCCTCGTTCCCTACGCCGCGCCCGGCTCGACCGTCGTCGTCGAGTGCGAAGCATGAGCTCGCGACCCCTGCTCTCCCTCCGTTCAATCCTTCTTCCGATGCTTCTCGTCGGCTGCGGTCCCATCGGCAGCGAGGGTGCGCCGCGCGACCCGACTGGCAGCGGCGGCGCGGGCGTCGGCGGCGCAGGCGGCAGCGCAGGCGGCGGAGGAGGGAGCGGTCCGGGTGGTGGTACGCCTTCGCCCGATGGCGGGGAAGACGCTGCACCGCCTGACGACGATGGAGGTCGGGTAGGACCGCCCATTGCCCCGGGCGGGTACTACGTCGAGGGCCCCACCATCTACAACGCAGCGGGGCGGCCACATCTTTTTCATGGTCTCGATCGACCGTCCCTCGAATGGAATGCGGCGGGTGACAAGCTCTCGACCGATGACTATCGCTTGATGGCGAGCTGGAAGGCCAACGTGGTGCGCCTTTCGCTGAACCAGGGCTTCTGGCTCCCCGGTTCCTCGGTCCATGCAGCAGGCTACGAAAGAGTGGTCGAACAGAACGTCGCCAACATCGAGGCCGAGGGGATGGATGTCATTCTCGATCTCCATTGGTCCGACAAGGGCGACTTCGCCACCAAACCGGCGCAACAACGGATGGCGGACCAAAATTCGCTCACGTTTTGGCGCGCGGTCGCCGAGAAATTCAAGGGCGACGGGCGCGTCATCTTCGAGCTCTACAACGAACCGCACGACGTGGAATGGCCGGTATGGAAAAACGGCGGCACCAGCGGCGACGGCTTCACCGTGGTGGGCATGCAGGCGCTCTACAATGCCGTACGCGAGACGGGCGCGCACAACCTCGTCATCATTGGCGGCCTTCGCTTCGCCTTCGATTTGTCGGGCGTTCCGCAGCACCGAATCCAGGGATACAACATCGTCTACGCAACCCATCCCTACAACTACGCCGACAAGCAACAAGCGAGCTGGCAGGCAGCGTGGGGATTTTTGGCCGCCACCGACCCCATCATCATCACCGAGTTCGGCGACACGACGGGAAACTGTTCTCCCGGGTACAATATGCAGGTCATCGACTACGCGACGTCACGCCGATTGTCCTGGACCGGGTGGGCCTGGTACGTCTCGGGGTGCGCCTTTCCGTCGTTGATCGCCGATTGGTCCGGCACCCCGACCGCCGCGGGACAAGTCGCCAAGAACGCTCTCCTCGCCTACTGAACATCGCACCGCGCGCCGCCGACCGGCCGTCGGCCCATTTTCTTGAGCCGTACGAATCCCCTCCTTCGTCATTTGCACCGTGCTCAATCATCCTCGTCCCCGAATGGCCCTCGATCACCTCCTCCTCGTGCTGCTAGCGGGCATGGCTGCCAGCTGCATCTCTCCTTCCTCCTCGTCCGGTGGTGCCAACGCTCCCTCCGCGCCGACCAACGCGAAGTCGTGCGGGCCCGAAGGGGTCATCGACGATGGCGAGGACGGCAACAACCAGGTGAGCGACGCCGGCGGTCGCGGGGGCTACTGGTACACCTTCCTCGACAAAGTAGGCTCCTCGATTACCCCCAAGCCCGAGGCTCAGGGTGGAAAATTCGCCATGGTGCCCCAAGGCGCCAACGGTTCGCAATACGGAGCGAATGCCAAAGGGAAAGTGGCCGCCGGCGAGATCGTCTATGCCGGCGTGGGCTTCAACTTCCTCGACCCCAAGGCCCCCTACGACGCGAGCAAGTACGATGGCATCTCTTTTTGGGCCAAACGAGGCTCGGGCTCGACGGGCAAGGTCCGCTTGAAGGTTCCCGACACCAACACTGACCCCGACGGCAAAGTTTGCTCGGCGTGCTTCAACGACTTCGGCAAGGATCTCTCGCTTACCGAGGAATGGACGAAATTCACCGTCCCGTTCTCGGAAATGCGCCAGCTTGGCGGATGGGGTGCGCCGCACCCGCCCCACATCGAATCCCCCAAGATCTACGGCGTGCAATGGCAGGTCAATCAGCCTGGCGCCGCGTTCGACATTTCGATCGACGACCTCCAGTTCATCTGCAAATAGCGGCGGCATCGGCGGGTAGCCCTCAGAGGGGCACTTCCCGCCCGTCCCGAAAAAAAGGCGAGCCGTAGAAAAACGGGCGGGCGACTATTTGAAATGCGCCCAGCTTTGCTCGGTTTTCGTCGCGCTCTCCTGAAGGTGGTCATCGGCGGGCCGGTGGCGTTGATCGTGGCGCTGGGGCCGCCGGGGAGCGCTCGGGCCGCGGTCACCCAACCGGACGGCGTTCTCGTGGTGCCCATCGACGGGGCCGTGTCGTCGGACCTGCAGTGTTGCAACAACACGCTGGCCAACATGTCGCTCGATGCGCTGTTCAAGGCCCGCGGCGAGACCATCGACTACCGCAACGACGCCACCACGGAACCGGCGGCCTTTTCGCCGCTGTGTGGCCTCAACGGCTCGATGGTGCTTCACGGGGGCGGGTGCAAAGTCGACTTCGGGTGGTATTGCACCAGCGACGCCGATCCCCCCGTCGTCCACCCACTCGTCACCGCGCAGGATGTCGTCAATTTCCACGACGGCCCGCAGACACCGCCGGAATGGAAAAACTCGGACAAGGCCTTCGTGCCCAAGGTCGGCCAGCAAGTGACCGGCACGGCCCTCGGCAACTTGCGTGATCTGCCGGAATTTCGCAGCTGCGCGAGCCAGAAAATCGGTTTCGCCGTGCGGCCGAGTCCGATGTATCCGGGCGAGGTCTGCACGATGCCGAAGTATTCGGAACAGGCGCGCAATCAAAAGTGCAGCCTGTCGGTGTGCGGCGGGCGGTCATGGATCAATGCCGTCGTCTACGCCTCCTCGGTCACTCCCGGCGCCTACTACCTTGCGTTCGAAGATTTGCCGACGGCGCCCGACAATTTCAAGGCTGCGGTGCCAGGCAAGGGATGGATGGCGGACGGCGATTTCAACGACTTCGTCTACCTCGTGCAGGGCATTACCTGCGAGGGAGGATCGCAGCCGTGTACGGTCACGGGCGCCGACGGCATGCCCTTGGCGGGAATTTGCCAAGTCGGGATCACTTCCTGTTCGACGACGCCGGGGCAGCCCGGTGTCTGCAAACCGAAGGTGCCTCCTTCGCCGGAGAAATGCGACAACGTCGACAACGATTGCAACGGGCTCGTCGACGACGGCACTGGCCTGTGTCCTCCGAACGAGGTTTGTGACCGCGGTCGCTGCATCGCCGGCTGCGGCCGCGGCGAGTTCGTGTGTCCATCGGGATTGGTGTGTGAAACGAAGGGCCCGTCCGCGGGGTATTGCGTGGAGGCGCAGTGCATCGGGAAAATGTGCGGCGCCGAACAAGTCTGTCGGATGGGAGCGTGCGTGGGTGCGTGCGATGGGGTGACTTGCCCCGAAGGTCAGCAATGCGTCTTCGGGGAGTGCTTCGATGCCTGTAAAAACGTGACCTGCCCGGAAGGGTTTGCTTGCACGAAGGGCATCTGCGCCGCCTCCTGCAAATGCATGCCATGCGCCGCGGGTCAGGCTTGCGGCAACAATGGCGTCTGCTTCGACAACCGGTGCGAAGGCGTGACTTGTCCCGCCAACCAAATTTGCAAAGCGGGTCAATGCACCGATCCCTGCGTGAGTGTCACTTGTCCCTCGGGTGGTCGCTGCATCGTCACCAACGGTACCGCTTCGTGCACACCGGGGGGCGCGGGAGGGGCGGGAGGGACGGGAACGGTCGGCGCCGGGGGAGGCGTGATCTTGACCGGCGGCGGCGGCGGAGCGGGCGGCGGCGGGGTGGGCGGCGGAGCGGGCGACGGCAGTGGAGCGGGCGCGCCCGATCGGCGTCAAGCGGATGCCGAGTCGGGTTGCGGTTGCCGTATCCCCTTCGCGCGCGAGGGTACGCCATGGACGATTCTTGGCGGGGTGGCCCTGGCCGCTTGGCGATGGAACCGCAGCGCCAAGCGGCGGCGGCGCGCGTCTACTTGATGATGATCGGTGGAACGGGCGGGATCTGAAACTCGTCCCACGCGGGGGTGAGGTTGCTGGTGCGAACGTCGGTCACCGTTCCATCCGCCGCAACGAGGCGATTCTGATTCCAGAGGTAGACGCCCGGGTAGGTCGTGATCATGCCGTTCTGATCGTCGACGACGACAGCCGCCATGTAAAGCTGCGATGAACGGGTATCGAGCGTCGGCGGCGTGTACATCCCGCGCGGAATGTCGAAGTTGCCGGGTGCGCTGCGCGCCGAGGAAAAGATCACGAAATAGTAGGACTTTCCCTCGTGCGAACTGACGTTGGGAGACCACTTCGGCCAGCTGTTGATGAGGCCCTTGGAGATGTCATCGCCGGCGCACGCGACGGGATCGTTGGCGGCCAGGCGAACCGACGTTCCTCCGGCACTCGGAATCACGTGAATCTCGCCAAAGCGATTGTAATAGGGCCCATCGAGGCAGCCGGCGCACGCACCTTTGGCTTTTGCCTTGGTGAAGGCGATGAATTTGTCATCGGCGGAAAACGCGGGGTAGTACTCGAGAAAGTCGGGGCTGCTCGCGCCGGGCAGCGCGCTGACGGCGCCACCCTTTCGATCGTTGTAGGGCACGGTGTAGATGTCCGCCCGCGTGGCCGTGTAGTCAGGGTGCCCATCGGGAGACTTGTCGGTCGAAACGTAGACGATGCGATCTCCGGCTCGGTTCCAGTGAGGAGTGACCGCATTGGCGGTCTCGCCGTCCATCGCCAGAACGCCCCAGCCCGTTCCGCGCGCCGCTTCGATGGCTTGGTTGCGCGCCATCATCACCATGTCGCGCGTTCCGTTTTCAGGCGGGACCACATCGCTGATGTTGGCGTTCGTCTCCAGGTCGATCCACGCGAAGCGGTCGCGTTGTCCGTTGGCCGGATCGAACGGCTTCGTGCGCGCGCCGTAGCCGCTGAGGAGAATGCGATCGCCGGAAGCCCAGTGCCCCTTGGTCATGGTTTGCATGCCCAGCCACGGCATCTTGAGCAGCGTGCGCGCTCCTGGCGTCAAGTACGACGGCACCGCCCCCAGTTCGCCCATTTTGACCGACGCGATACCGTGTTCCCAGGGCCAATCGTCGGTGAAGACGACCCCTTCCCCTCCGGGCGTCGAAACGTGGCATCCGACGCATTGCACTTCGCCCGGCAAGAAGCCCGGCTTGCCGCCTCCGTATTCACCGCGGAGGTCCTTGCCGTTCTCGTGGAGGATGCCGGTGAACTTCACCGTCTTCGGTGCCAGCGCTTCGATCACGCCTTCGTCGCCCACGCTGAACCCGGCCAGCTTGCTCGATTCAGGCCCCACCGAGGACGACGTCACCGTCCAGAAAACGAGCGTCCCGCCCGCCTTCACGGGAGCGATGTTGATGTCGCCGCGCGAACCGATGGGGGTGCCCGGTGCGTTCGTGTTCACGCCGCGAACGGTCACCGTCATCGTCTTGCCGGCGTGGTTCTGAGCCGCCGCCTTCCAGATGTCCTCGGGCATCGTCCAGCTGAAAGCCGTGGTGTAAGCCACGAGCGGGCTCTCCTCGACGGATGACGTCACCCGAACTTCGAACAGGTTTCCCGAGGTGGTGGCAAATCGAATGCGCGGCCTCAGCCAGTTCGGCGGGATGAGCGCCCCCGGCGTGCCGCCGTTCGAAAGGTGGGGCTCCATGATGCAGACGCCGTTGTTCGCGAAATTGTCGGCAGGACCGAAGAGCGAAGGCGCGTTGGGCGGAGCTCCCGGCACGAAGATCGGATCGGCCGGAAAGTCCTTGCAGGCAGATGTGCAACCGGGCGTGATGACGCCGCCGCCACCGGGCGGTGGCACGATGATTCCGCCTTCGGGCAGGGGATTTCCGCCGGTGCCACCGGTGCCGCCCGTCCCGCCTTGATTGGGACGGTCCAAGGTCTCGTAGCTGGTGCAGCCCGCGAGAACCAGAAAGGGCATGATGCGCAATCGGTTCATCGAAACGTTCTCCTTTGGATAGACGCCGGCCCGTTGGGTCCTCGCGGCAATCGCTGACGGGTAGTCGCGGATTCGCTGCCAGACGGCTCACCGCGGGGGTATCGCAAGAAATACGAGCCGTCGTGGACGACCGGAGCGACTTTCAGCAGTGGCTCATTCTCATGCGCGGTCTTGCCCCCTTTTGGCGGCTTGGCTCGGCGCAGTCCTGCTCTCCTATCCATGGACGGCAAGCGCCAACGGCCGGTACCCGCGAGCGCAACGACTCATCGAGGATCCACGCGACCCGGCCCACCTGGTCTTGGCGGCCACCTATGGACTCGTGACGACGCGCGACCGAGGGAAAAATTGGTACCACATCTGTGAAGCGTCCTTCTCTCGGGTCGAGGGGTACGTCGGCGATCCGCTCTTCGACTTCGCTTCCGACGGCACGATGTTGGTGGGCGTCCAGGCCTGGCTCAACCGATCGGCCGATGAAGGCTGCAGCTGGGTGACGACCATCGGCGAGAGCGGGACGGAGGAAATCGTCGACTTCACGGTCAGCAAGACCGAACCTCGGCGCGTCCTTTCGCTGAGGTCCGCCACCGAAGACGGGTCGATCGTCGTTCGACTCGTCGCATCGAACGATGATGGCCGAACCTTCGAGCCGGCGGGGAGCCCGCTGCCCGTTTACACGGCATTCACGGTCGATGTTGCGCCTTCCGACCCGACGCGCATCTACGCGACCGGATTGTCTCGAAGCAACGCCGGCTATCTTCTCTCCTCCAGCGATGGCGGGCGCACCTGGGAATCGCGGGCCATCCCCGACACGAGCTTCGATGCCGTCCCTTACCTTGCGATCATTCATCCGCGCGATCCGAACAAGATCTTCGTGCGGATCGATGGTCGCCTCTATTCCGACGTCGACGGCCGGTACCATGCTCACGACGCGGTGCTCTACTCGGAGGACGGCGGCAACGCGTGGACCGAGATCCACCGCGTGGAAGCGAAGGCGCTCGGGTTCGCGCTTTCTCCGGACGGCTCCGAGTTGCTTATCGGGTACGGCGACGACGGCGTATTCGCGGTCGACGAAGCCGCCATGGGTGTCTACGCGAGCGCCACCGAACGATTCGCGTTCACCCGTCGACTCGATGGCTCCATCACCTGCCTCTCGTGGACCGATACGGGAATCTATGTCTGCACGCCGCAATCGAAGGCCGGACGCGAGCTGGCATTCGCGCCGCGCACGAACTTCGGTCCCAACGGCGCCGACCTCGAACCTCTCTTGCGACTGCCGGAGGTAAGAGGCCCTCTTGCCTGTTGCGATGCGAAGGTTGCC
>DATHES010000010.1:0-13996 GCA_035318465.1 Polyangiaceae bacterium | reverse complement strand
TACGCTCGGGTCTCATGGTGGATCGTGCCTATGTGGGGCCTCGGCTGTCTCGCGGGCAGACTCCCCAAAGTAGGGTCCTGCTGGTGACGACGTTTGGGCTCGTTGCTTGTGGCACCACGTCCTCTTCGCCACCGGTGTCGGACTCCGGTCGGCCGGATGTGACCGCGCCCACCGAAGACGTCGTGAGCGGCTCTGATGCACGCGCGCCGGCCGACACGACATCCGGAGATGGAAAAAGGATTCTCATGGTGGTGGGGGACAGCAACGGGAGCGTCGCGCGCGGCGACGCCATCGGCGATCGTTTCGTGCGCGACCGTTTGAGAAACACGCTCGGTCACCAGGTCACGCTGATAGACGATATCACGCCGCCAGAAGACCTCCTCGCCGCGGCGCAAGCCTCGGATATGGTGCTGGTGGTGGAGTCGATCCTTTCTGGCAATCTCGGAGATCATCTGAAAACGACCACGACGCCCCTCCTCAACTATGAGGCGTTCATTCAGGACGAGATGGGCCAGACACCCGCGGGACCGCCGGGCGATCCCGGCGAGCCGACCGAGTTTGCCCTCGGGGTGCGCGCGAGCGACATCGCCATCGACATCGTCGATCCAAACCATCCCCTGGCAGCGAACCTGAGGGGCAAGGTGACTGTGTACCGCGACGCCAAAGAAGTCACCTGGGGAAAGGTGGCGCCGACGGCCGAGGTCGTGGCCACGCTGGCCGGTGCGAGCGACGGCGCGACCATCTACGTCTACCGCGAGGGCGCTACCCTGTACGACGGATCGACGGCTGCTGGTCTACGGGTACAGTTCTTCCTCGAGGACGACAACGTCACCGGAACTCCGAATCTCATGACCGATGACGGTCTCAAGCTGTTCGACGCCGCGGTCTCCTTCGCGTTGAAGCGCGGCCGGTAGCTTAATGAATAGCGCGCTTACGAGAATGGACGGCACGAACATCACGGCTAGCGCGCTCCACGGATGACGGGCCGCGAGCAAGAACAGGCTCACGACGGCCGTCGCGATGTCCGTCGCGAGCTTCAGGGGGTGGACCTGATGGTAAAGGGCGCGCTGACGGGCGTCCAACCTCGTCGTGGAGGGCGAGCCGACCATGTCCCGAGATTACACGCGACGCGCGGTACGACACGGGCAGCGGCGACGAGATCCGCGGTGAGGCCCCCCGATGAAGAAGCCGCAAGCCATAGAAGTAACCCGCCCACGACTCGCCGTACCTCGATGGGCGTGCTTGAGCTTGCACAGCCCGTCAGGCGGGGCGCGCCATCGGCGCTGCCCAGCGGTTCATCCCGAAAGAGCCGCGTCGCCGGAAGCCACGCACGTCGCCAACGTCGATTTATTAAAAAATAACAAATACTTGGAGCCGAATCTTGTCACCCGATGCCCATGGAGTACCTTTGAGTACCTTTTTGTCCCGATTCACGGAAGCAGGAATCATGGCGGCGCGCTCCGAAAATCTTCTCACCAGCGTGGACGCGGCGAGGATTCTTGGCCTTTCTCCGGACATGGTGCGAGTCCTCGCCCGTAAAGGACGGCTTCTCGCGGCCGTCGCGTCCGTCCGCGGCGTGCGCATGTTCCGCAAGCCCGACGTCGAGGCGCTCGCTGCGGAGCGGGCGGGCCATCGCGCCCATCATCACATCGTCCA
The DNA here is from genome assembly GCA_035318465.1 of Polyangiaceae bacterium. Lineage (GTDB taxonomy): Bacteria > Myxococcota_A > Polyangia > Polyangiales > Polyangiaceae > DASWDH01. The sequence goes on along the minus strand of DATHES010000010.1, from coordinate 12,340 downwards.
ATTCTACGAAAACACAGCTTTCCTCGACGGCGCCGTGGCCGGCTTCCTCGCGGAAGGGCTCAAACTAGGCGGCCCAGTTCTGGTCTTCGCCACGCGGGAACGCCGGGAAGCAGTGCTGGAGCTGCTCACCTCCCGAAGGCATGACTTCGAGCGAACTCGGACTTCCGGCACCCTTACCGTGCTTGACGCACGGGATACGATGCATCGCTTTATGGTCGACGGGACCCCCGATCGAAAACGCTTTCGAAGGCGCCTAGGTCAGCTCATCGAGCAGCGTCGTGCGGGCCGAACGCGCCTTCGCGTGTACGGCGAGATGGTCGACGTCTTGTGTCGCGACGGTTTCGTCAAAGGCGGCCGCTCAGCTCCCACGCAAACTGGAGCGACGCGATGAGCAAAAGCCAAACGGGGCCGATGCTCAAGCAGCGCGTGGCGGAACAAGGCCAGCTCGCGCGTCGGTCGCCGGCTCGCCAACATCGGGAAGATGGTGATGCATCGGGCAGCGATTCCGACGCGCCCGATCACGAGGTTCAATTCTACGAAGATGAGGAGTTCCTGACCGGCGCGGTTGCCAAGTTTCTGGCCGCTGGAGCCCGAGCCGGCGACTCGCTGATCGTGATCGCCACCGAGTTTCATCGAGAAGCGTTTTGTCGACAACTCGAGTCGCTCGGCATCGAGGTGCCATCGATGCTCGCCGTTGGGCGTCTGATTCTTCTCGACGCGCACGAGACGCTCACGAAGTTCATGCGGAAAGGGCAACCCGACCGCGGCCTCTTCGAACTCATCATCGGTGGACTCATCGCGGACCGAGCGGCGGCGCTGCCGGCCAACGCTCGGCTGCGGGCGTACGGCGAGATGGTCGACCTCCTCTGGCGCGATGGCCAGCGTGAGGCAGCCATCCACCTCGAGGAGCTGTGGAACGATCTCCAGCGCAAGCATTCTTTCAGTCTTCTCTGCGCGTATGCGATGGGAAATTTCTACAATGAACCAGCCGGTCTCAATCGAGTCTGCGCGACCCACTCTCACGTCTCGACGCAGCATTCGAAGGACGTGACGGTCCCGTCGAGCAACATCAGTTCAACCCATCTCCTACACGACTTTTCGAGACGCCTCGCCAACGAGATTGCTCATCGTTGCGACGTCGAAGGCGCCTTGCGCGAATCGCTTCGAAATCTGCGCGCAAGCGAGGAGCAGTTGCGGGATTTCGTCGAAAACGCGGCACTCGCGCTCCACCGCGTCAGTGCCGACGGGACAATCCTCTGGGCGAATCAGGCCGAGCTCGAGCTCCTTGGTTACGCAGAGCATGAATACATCGGTCGTCCGATCGCTGACATGCACGCTGACCCCGCTGCGGTCCACGACATTCTGACGCGATTGAGCCGAGGTGAGGAGCTTCACAACTATGAGGCGCGGCTGCGCGCGAAGGACGGTTCGATCAAGCACGTCCTCATTAGTTCCAATGTGTATTCGCGCGACGGCAAGTTCACGCACACTCGCTGTTTCACCCGAGACATCACCGAACGAAAGAGCCTCGAGATCGGTCGAGCAGAGGCTGCGCGCCGGGCCGAGCGACTCCTCGCCATCACCGCAGCAATCGCCGGAGCGGTTTCCAAGGAGCAGGTCTTCGAGGCGGTCGTGGATCACGTTGCCGAAGCGCTCGGCGCGTCCTCGGCTGCACTCTGGCTCCTGGACGAGGACGGCCGGACGCTCCGGCTAGCGCGCGCGCGCGGATACCATGCGGCCGCAATGAAACAACTCGAGGCCGTCCCGTTGGACACGACGCCGACCTTCCCCGCCCTCGACGCCGTTCGCCGGGGCGAGCCCGTTTGGATTTCGACTCAAGCGGCACTACTTGAAGCATATCCTCACCTCGGCGCCGTTGCGACGCCGGGCCGTTCGTACCGCGTGGCGTGTCTACCGCTCTCTGCACACGGTCGCGTCCTCGGGTCACTCGGGATCACAATCGAAGAGCCTCGCGACGCGAGCGACGAAGAACGAGAGTTCTTACAATTGGCCGCAAGGTACGCGAGCCAGGCCATCGAGCGGCTGAGGTTACTCGAGGCGGAACATCAAAGTCGCGTCCAAGCGGACGCGGCCGCGAAGAGGCTTGGTGTGCTCAGCCAAGCCTCGCGGGCTTTCGCGGATTCGCAGCTCGAGCTTTCTTCGCGCCTGGGAGGTGTTGTCGTCGAGCTCGCAGCCGCGATGAACAGCTGCATCAACATCGCCCTTCTCGAGCCGGATGGTCTCTTGCATCTGGTCGCGGTGCAACATCCCAATCCGGAAGCCCAAGAGCTCCTGCGAACGCTCGCGTCGAGTGCATCGGTTCGGTTGGGTGAAGGCTTCACCGGATCCATCGCCGCGACGGGCGAAAGCCTGATTTTGCCGACGATCGATCCCGAAATGATTGCCGCGCGTGCTGTCCCCACCTACCGCGCGTTTTTGGAGCGCTTTCCCGCTTATGCGGTCATCGGTTCTGCCCTCAAGGTTCGCGGGAGAGCGATTGGAACGGTCACGGCGACACGTGTGCGCGAAGGAGAGAGCTATACGACCGACGACCTGCGCCTGCTGGAGGAGTTGGCGGAGCGGGCGGCGGTCGCGATCGAGAACAGCCGCTTGTACGAAGAGACCCTGAGCGCTCGCTCGAGAGCCGAGCAACTTTACCGATTCGCAGAAGCCGTGGTTGCAGCCAATCGAATTGAGGGCGTGTACGAGGCGGCCCTGGCCTCGATCGAGAACGCACTGGGAGCAAAACGCGCGTCCATCTTGGTATTCGATGCCGACGGCGTGATGCGATTCAAAGCTTGGCACGGTCTCTCGGATGCATACCGGGCGGCCGTCGAGGGACATTCGCCTTGGTCGCGCGATGCCGTGGCTCCTGAGCCCGTCTTGGTGTCCGACGTAGCGAGCGATGCCACCATGACGGCATACGTTCCGCTCTTTGATCGCGAGGGTATCCGAGCACTCGCCTTCATTCCCCTGGTCAGCGAAGGGCGGTTACTCGGAAAGTTCATGGTCTACTACGAAGAGCCGCATCCTTTCGGGCCTCACGAGATCGAAACGGCGGCAGCGATCGCCAACCACCTCGCATCGGTGATCACGCGCTTCGCCGCAGTCGCGAAGCTCGAGGATACGATTCGACAAAACGAGCTCTTCGCCGGTGTGTTGGCCCATGATCTCCGGAATCCGCTGGGAGCGATGACGACGGCCGCCCAGGTGCTGCTCATGCGAAAAGAAGGCGCTGCCACCTCTGCGGAACGGGACCAGCGTCCGCTGCGTCGCATCCTGTCGAGCGGCCATCGCATGACGACGATGATCGACCAGCTGCTCGACTTCACGCGCGCCCGATCGGGAGGCGGGGTCGAGGTCTATCCGCACGCCGCAGATTTGACGGAGCTACTGAATCAGGCGGTAGGAGAGCTCGAGGTCGTTCACTCCGAGTGGAACATTCAGCGCGAGGTCCGTGGCGACCAGCATGGAACATGGGACTCCGATCGGCTGCTCCAGGTCGTCTCCAATGTCGTGGCGAACGCCGGACACCACGGTCGTAGAGAAGCTCCCATCTCCGTCCGGCTGGACGGAACGAACCGCGATCGTGTGTCGGTCGAGGTTCACAATCAAGGCGCCATACCGGAGTCGCTGCTGCCCACCCTGTTCGACCCATTCCGCAGCACGAAGCAGCGGCGCGACCGCTCTCGCGGCCTCGGGCTCGGCTTGTTCATCGTTCGCGAAATCGTTCACGCCCACGGGGGAACGGTCCAAGTCGAAACTTCCGAAGCGTTCGGCACCACCTTCCGGATCGATCTTCCTCGTCACGCTAGGCAACGGTCGGGAAAAAACGGAGAAGCAATCCCCGATTTCGTGACGAACGGCGAACCGGCCAGCGAACGGGAGGAGCTACCGACAGATGCCTTGCCCGCCGTGCGCGCTGCAAAGCCAGCGCATCGATCGGCGCGTGCGACGGATGAAGACGCCGCACCGGGGACCGCTGGCGGCCCGGCCATCCTCGTCGTCGATGACGACATCGACATCCGAGAGGCGCTCGAGGAGACGCTCGAAGATTATGGGTTCGCGGTGACGACGGCTACCAATGGCGTCGACGCGCTTGGAATCTTGCGCAGCATGAGGTCACTCCCAGCGCTCATCCTGCTCGATCTCATGATGCCGGTGATGGATGGATACGCGTTCCTCGACGAGCGGCGCAAAGATCCGGCGCTCGCCTCGGTTCCCGTGGTCGTCATCACGGCCGGGCACGGTTTCGATCGCAACCGCTTGGGAGAAAGCACCCCTATCATTCCCAAGCCGATCAAGTTGCCGCAGCTGATGAATGCGCTTCGCGCCTATCACCTCGATGGGAAGGTGCCGTGACGCGCAAAGCCAGCGGAGACGGGACTGCCGGTGCCGACAGCCTGATCGGAGACGCAGCACGATCGCGCGTCGTCGTGGCGCAAGAACATTTTCGGTTGCTGGTCGAAAGCGTGAAGGACTACGCGATATTCATGCTCGACCCGAGCGGCCACGTCGCGAGCTGGAACGCGGGGGCGCGCCTGATTAAGGGGTACAGCCCGGAAGAGATCGTGGGCAAGCATATGTCGACGTTCTATTGCCCCGAGGACCGGGCCGCAGAGAGGCCGCAAAAACTCCTGGAGATTGCGACGCTCGAGGGACGCGTGGAGGACGAGGGTTGGCGCCTCCGGAAAGACGGCAGCCGATTCTGGGCGGACGTCGTCATCACCGCCCTGCGGGATGAGGCCGGTCGGCTCGTGGGCTTCGGGAAAGTCACGCGTGATCTGACCGCGCGTCGAGAGGTGGAGGAACGACTGCGCGAAGCCGAGGAGCGACTTGCGACGACGCTTCGCAGCATCGGCGATGGCGTCCTCGCAACCAACGAAAATGCGCGGGTAACGCTCATCAACGGCGTCGCCGAGCAGCTTACCGGATGGTCGGAGAGAGAGGCCATCGGTGCCGCGGTAGAAGACGTTTTCCACATCGTCAACGAAGAGACTCGCGCCAAGGTAGCGAACCCGATCGCCCGCGTGCTGAAGGAAGGCATCGTCGTGGGTCTCGCGAATCACACGCTGCTCATCGCGCGGGATGGAACCGAACGCCCCATCGCCGACAGTGGTGCACCGATCCGGGACGGGAAAGCCGAGATCCGTGGCGCGGTCCTGATCTTTCGCGACGTGACGCAAGAAAGACGCGCGGAAGAGGCACTGCGGCAAAGCGAAGCGCGGCTTCGCCTGATGATTACGAGTGTGCGCGACTACGCCATCTTCTTGCTCGACCCGAACGGCCGCGTGGTCACATGGAATTCGGGTGCGGAGCGGATCAAAGGCTACCAAGGCGAGGAGATCATAGGTCAGGATTTCTCGATGTTCTTCACGCCGGAAGACATCGCGGCCGCGAAGCCACAGCGAGAGCTGAAGATCGCCGCGCAGGAAGGACGTTTCGAAGACGAGGCCTGGAGGGTCCGCAAAGATGGCTCCCGCTTCTGGGCCAACGTGATCATCAGCGCCGTCCGCGATGCCTCGGGGACGCTCATCGGTTTCGCGAAGGTCACGCGCGACCTGACGGATCGACGCAGGATGGAAGAAGAGCGGATTCGGCTTGCCCAGGCCGAAGAGGCGATGCGGCTCCGCGACGATTTCCTATCGATCGCATCGCACGAGTTGAAGACGCCCCTCACGGCGCTGCAGCTGCAGCTTCAGGGGCTGCTCGACCGCAAGCAGTCTTTGGACGAGAAGGTGGCCAGGAAGCTCGAGAAGGCGGCACGCGCCGGCGATCGCCTGGGGGACTTGGTGGAATCGTTGCTCGACGTCTCGCGCATCGCGTCCGGGCAGTTATCGCTCAAATACGAAGCCTTCGATATGGTCGAGGTGGCGCATGAAGTCATCGAGCGCCACCGTGAAGCGGCGCAACGTGCTCGTTGCGATGTGTCACTTGGGGCCGGCGCCCCCGTCCGCGGCCTCTGGGATCGCCTACGTGTCGACCAGATTCTCACGAGCTTGTTGTCCAACGCGTTCAAGTACGCTGCCGCAGCGCCCGTGCTCGTGACAATCCGGCGGGAAACCGACACAGCAGTACTGCAAGTGCGCGACGCTGGCCCGGGCCTTCCGGAGACGGATCTGCCGCGCCTGTTCCGCAGGTTCGAGCGAGGAAGCCCCCCAAGCTACGGCGGCTTTGGCCTGGGACTCTACGTGGTCCGCCAAGTGGCGGACGCTCACGGCGGCACAATCACGGCCGCCAACAACGACGGGCCCGGCGCGTCCATCACCGTGCGTCTGCCGCTCGAGCCAGCAGAGGGACGGACGCCGAGCGTGCGGGTCCAATAGACGCCGACACGGCTCGGACGCGGCGTTGCAGGACCCCTGTTGAAAAATCCGCTCCTCCAACTCACCGCCGCGCAGGCGCGCAGAATCTGGCTGCATGCCCAGCGTCTGGACACCACCGAACCCTTCGGCTCCGGCCCCAAGGCCACGCCGGCAGCCGTGGCGCACCTGGGCTACTTGCAGATTGACACCATCTACGTCATCGAGCGCAGCCATCACCACATCCTCTCCACGCGCATCCCTTCGTATCGGCGCGAGCATCTGCATCGGGCACAGAGCATCGACAAGACGGTTTTCGAGTATTGGACGCACGCCCTGTCGTACCTGCCGACGGAGAGCCTGCGGTTTTATGTGCGCCACATGCGCCAGGAATGGCAGCGGCACATCGTCTGGGTCGACAAGGTTTCAAACGGCGATCTGCGCAGAGTCCTGTTGCGCATCCGCAGACACGGGGCGATCACCATTCGCGATATCGACAATGACGTGCTGGTAGAAAAAGACTACGCCTGGGGCAGCCGCAAGCCTTCCAAGCGCGCTCTGGAGGTGGCCTTCAACAAGGGCTTGGTGACCATTAGCCAGCGGGCTGGCATGCTCAAAACTTATGAGCTTCTGACTCGCCATTTCAGCTGGGACCGTCTGCCACGCGCCGCGATCGAAAAGGAAACTCTGAACTATCTGCTCGATCGTGCCCTGCGATCGCAGGGGATCGTGAGTGTGGAATCGATCTGTTATCAGGACGCTCCGCGCAAACTGGCGATGAGGCGCCTGGTGGAATCGCGCGTCCGTCGAAAGGAGCTGACACAAGTGCAAGTGGAAGGAGCGGGCCAGTCGCTATACTGGATGCGTCCGGATGCTCTCGACGCCATTCCCGATCCAGCGCGGGAACAGATTCACATCCTGTCCCCCTTCGACCCGCTCATCATCCAGCGCACACGATTCCGACTCTTTTTCGACTACGAGTATCGCCTCGAAGCTTACGTTCCCAAGCACAAGCGAGTATTTGGCTATTTCGTTTGCCCAGTTTTAATCGGAGATCGGATCGTTGCCGCCCTCGACCTCAAAACCGACCGGCAGCGGCAAAAACTTCTGGTGCAGCGCTGGAACTGGGTCGGCCGGGGCGCGTCCCACGCTCATCGGCAGCGGGTGGAAGCCGCGCTGCACGAGTTCGAGCAATTTCAGCTGTGTCGGAGTTAGATCGCGTGCTCGCCGGGTCGAGCACCCTCGACCAAAATCGCCACGAGCTCATCGACGATCGCTTCGGGCGGGCGCGTCGCGTCCACGATGATGGCGTCGCTGGGCTCCTCGAGAATGGCGAATTGGCTGGCAAGCAATCGCGCGTCGGCGAAGTGCCCCCTGCGAGCCCGCAGCCGGTCCTCGATCACGTCATACGTCACGCGCAAGTAAACGAGCTTCGTGTCGGGCCCGTGATAGACGCGTTCACGGTAGGCGCGTTTCAAGAGCGAGCAGGCGAAAACGACATTTCTGCCGTCTTCGCTCCAATCCCGCAGCGCACGATCGATCGACGCGAGCCACCAATGCCGGTCGGCGTCGTCGAGAGGCGTGCCTTTGGCCATCTTCTCGATATTGGCCGCAGTGTGAAAGGCATCGGCGTCTTCGAATCGATAGCCGAGCCGCTCGGCGAGAAGCTGCCCGACTGTCGTCTTGCCTGCTCCCGTGGGCCCCATCAGGACGATGATCATCGCGCTCCCGCTGCGCCTGACGACTCGCGAAGGCCGCGAGTGGTGCGAATGGTGAGTGCCAGAGCGCCGCCGAGAAACATCACCAAAGCCAGGATTCGGAGGCCGATCCGATAATCGCCGGTCGTGTCCTTGAACCATCCCATGATGTACGGGCCAGCAAACCCACCTAAATTGCCGACCGAATTGATGAGCGCAATCGCGCCTGCGGCGGCCGTGCCGCTCAAGAAGGCCGTCGATAGACCCCAGAATGGCGCGACCGCGCTCCATCGCCCCGAGACGGCCAGCGCCAGCGCGGCCAGCGCGACGCCCGACGGCAGAGGCAAACTGGCCAGGAACAACCCGGCGGAGGCCCACCACACGGCGGCCGCAAAATGCACCTTGCGCTCTGCCCTGCGATCGGATGAACGCCCGTGCAGAATCATGACGAACACCGCAAACAGCGGAGGGACGGCGTTGATCACGCCGACGAGCTTCGGCGTGGCACCCGGGAACGCCTGCTTGATGAGCGTCGGCTGAAAGAAGTCGAGACCGTAGCCGCCGATCACCGCCGTGAAATACACCAAGCACAACACGATGACGCGCGAATCGGTGAACGCTTGGCGCAGCGTCATCGTGTGACCGGCCTCGACGGCAGCGCGCTCCGCGTCGAGTCGATTCAAGAGCCAGCGGAGCTCTTCGGGCTCGAGCCACTTGGCGTCGCGCGGGCTCTTCGGAAGGCGCAAAAACACGGCGACTCCGAGCAAAACCGACGGGATGGCCTCGATGAGAAACAGCCACTTCCAGCCGCGCAGCCCGAGGATGCCGTCGAGCTCGAGCAGCACTCCGGAGAGCGGCGATCCGAAGACGTTCGACAGAACGGCAGCCGTCATGAACGCCGCTGTGGTGCGAGAACGATACGCCGCGGGAAACCAGTGCGTCATATAGAAGATGACGCCCGGGAAAAAACCGGCCTCCGCCGCGCCGAGCAGAAAACGGAGCGCGTAGAACGTCACCGGCCCCTCCACGAATATCATGCACGCAGAAATCACGCCCCAGACGATCATGATGCGAGCGATCCAGATGCGGGCGCCCACGCGTTCGAGAATCAGGTTCGACGGCACTTCGAAGAGGAAGTAGCCGATGAAAAAGATGCCTGCCCCCGCGCCATAGACGGCGTTGGAGAGGCCGAGGTCGGCGATCATCTGGTCTTTGGCAAAGCCGACGTTGACCCGATCGAGGAATGCCGACATGTAACAGACGCATAGAAATGGAATCAGCTTCCATGCGATCTTCGAAATCACGCGCTCTTCGAGGTCGATCGGTTCCATCTCGCGCAAGTGAGCGCCGCCTGGCTCTTGGGACAAAGGTTTATTGCACACATTTTCTGTCGCATCGGCCCAAACGATCGGCTTCCTTCGGGACGGGATGGCCGGCATCCACACGCGCCAAGAGGTGTAAGCGTCGTGGACGGCTCTTTACCGCGACGCGTCATCGGTGGTCGACTTTTGGATGCGAAGCCCGTAGTTTATTTCAACTTCGCGTCTCGCCCCCAACGGAAACTCAACCTACCGGACATTAGAGTACTGCAGACCACGTTCTCATCAACCGATCGCGAACAAAGCCTGACCGAGGCCGTCGACCCAAGAGGGGCCCTATGAACACGCAAGACCTCATGAATCGTGGATCCGTCGGGTCCGAGTCGGCCTCGGGGGTGAAAAGCAAAATGCGAGTTCGAGGTTTTTACGCGGTTGCGATTGTCACGATCGCTGCGTTGAACGCCTGTTCGGACGACGCTGGTCCGAATGTCAGCTTCCCCGGGACCGGAGGTAGAACGAGCACCGGCACCAGCGGGGCGGGCGGCGCTGGCACGACCGGCACCGGTGGCGCCACGACCGGGACCGGCGGCGCCACGACCGGCACCGGCGGCGCCACGACGGGCACTGGCGGCGCCACGACCGGGACCGGCGGCGCCACGACCGGCACCGGCGGTTCCACCACGACTGGCACCGGCGGCAGCAGCGGCGCAGGCGTAGATGGGAGTGCGGGAAGCGGGGGTTCGAGCGGCGGCACCGGTGGAACGATGGATTCGGGCTCCGCCGGCACGGGTGGTCAGCCGCCCGACGGCGGTTCCGCGGGCGCTGGCGGGCAGCCGACGGCGGACGGCGGCGATGCAGGCACCGGCAATCCCATCACCAAGATCGTGCCGACACCGGGCTGCGGGATGGACCCAGGGCAAGCGATCGGTTCGGCTGTTCGCGGCACGATTGTGACGATGGGCACCAAGCCTGCCGGCTGCGCGGATAGCGCATGCGGCGCATGGACGCACACGCGCGAATACTTCGTGACGCTGCCGACGGGGTACGTGAATACCAAGGCGTACCCGCTGGTCTTTCAAGGGCCTGGCTGCGGTGGCACCGGCACCGCCAATTATCCCCTCAACGACGGGATGGGAGGTCCGGGCAGCGTCGGCAACACCGTGATCCGTGTCGGACTGACGCCGCCGCCCAATGCCATCGGGCACGCGACCAATCCCAACCAGGGTTGCTTCGACGACAAAGAGGGCGACGACTCCGTCGACTGGGTCTTCTACGAAAACCTGTGGGACAAGCTGGCCGCGGTTCTCTGCTTCGACAAAAATCGCGTCTTCGCCTCGGGAAACAGCAGCGGCGCGTGGTTTTCCAATGAGGTCGGCTGCAAGTACGCCGGCGATCCCACGCATCCGATTCGCGCCATCATGCCGAACACCGGTGGCTTGCCGACGGAGCCGCAGTACGTGCCCACCTGCACCAATAAGCCGATGGCAGGCATGTGGATCCATGAAATCAACGACACGACGAATCCGTTCAGTGGCAACAAGGTCGCCATCCAGCGCGCCATGCAAGTGAACGGTTGCACCATCGGAACGAACTACGACAACGCCATGTTCGACAACTTCCCGATCGCGGGCGGCAACCCCGACACCACCTGCAAGAAGATCAGAGGCTGCCCGGAGATTGCCCCCCTCGTGGTCTGCGCGCTTCCGGGTAACGGACACGGCAGCCACGACAACGTGGCGAACCCTGGATATTCCACGTTCATCAAGCTGTTCTCGGCGCCCCCGCTGATCACCCCGTAGCGAAACAGCAGCGTCAGCTCAGGGGTTGTTGCAGGCCGTGCCCAAGCTGGGCAACTCGACTCGAGTCCCGGCCGGCCCACCATGCCACATCCTTAGATGACACGGTCATCGTTGGCGCTCTGCCGGCGGGTAGGCGATGATGACCACCAAATCATCGTCGCCGACCTGGCGCAGGACGATCGTCGCTCCCCGGTACATGAAAACGGCCGTCCCCGGTTCGAGGGCGAGGCGCTCGCCATCCACTTCGAGCTCACCTTGCCCGCGCAGCACGTAGAATACCTCGTCGTGCGCGAGCACGTTGACACCGTTCGCTGCGCCTCGGTGCAGGGCGCGCTTGCGAAAGATCAATCCGGCATTTCCGAGCTCGTCGAAGTAGCGGTAGGCCGTCGTCTCCCCGACGCCGTGGTGGGGCGCGGGCTCCTTGACCATCACATCGGCGTCGCGTTTCAGGAGGTAGCGGCTGTGCCTCGCGCTTGGGGCCGCGGGCGGTGTCCATAGAGCGGCGGAAGCGGGCTGCGCTGCCGGCGGCGCGGAGCGCGATCCTTCACAAGCGATAACAATCGAACTCAGAGACAGCAGGAGCGCAGCGCGCAGCATGGCAACGGTGTGTCCTCCGGTACATCGCACAGAGCAGGTCTCGCGTCGTCACAACGCTGAAGGCCTCGTGAACCACGACATCCTCGCGACGGCAAGATGGATGGATTGTGCCGTGAATATTTCGGCGACGCTCATTGCGCTCAGTGCGACACTGCAAACGTCCAAGGTCTTGAAACCAGCGCGGCTGAAACGGGCTAGGACTAAAGTAGGAAGTTTCGAAACGGGGATAGCCCCTACCATCCAATGGGTTAAGAGGTCCCATGAGCTATCTCTATGGCGATTCCACACCCTCGACGCTCGACGTCGACTTCATCGACTTCTTGCAGGAGGGCCTCGACTTTTGCGTGCAGTTGGTTCTTTCCACCGATGGCTTGCAACGGCAGACCGAGCGCGGCAACGCGCTCCGGCAGGCGGCGCGAAGCGACATCGAGCGGCTCGAGAACCTAGGCGCAGCGGCGGCGGAGCACTTTTCCGACAAAGGGGACGGTCCCGCTGGGCGCTGCGCGCTGGCCGTCATCCGCTCGACGAACGATCACATAAGGAGCGAGGTCCAAGGGCTGAACTCTGCTTTGGAGATCGAGGAGGCGAAGCTCGAGGTTGCGCGGGCCGGCGAGCGCGAGAACTGC
>DATHES010000009.1:0-34323 GCA_035318465.1 Polyangiaceae bacterium | reverse complement strand
CGCCGCGTACGGCGGGGACGCGGGCCCCGCACCCGACGCCGGAATGGGCCTCGGCAAAGGCGGCAGCGGCGGACCCGGCGGCAACGGTGGCAACGGCGGGTCCGGCGCAGGCGGCAACGGCGGTCCCTCCTACGCGCTCGTGTATAAGGGCACCGCACCTACCCAACTCAACGGCACCCTGCTTACCCACGGCACGGGTGGCGCCAAGGGGATCGGCGGCACGGTCGATCTCGTAACAGCCCCCGACGGCCTTCCCGGCACCGCAGGCGACGAGTTTCCGGTTCCCTGAGCGCCGATACTCCGTCGCCAAAAGAGCAGTGGTCGGGCAGCCTCCGCCGCCGGTGCCCGAGCCGACGCCCGCCGATCGCCCATGGGCCCAGCGAGCACCCCCGCGCCATCCGTGCGGGCGAGATTGCCCCATCTGTTTGGCTTGTCCCCGCCCATGGGGCCCCTCCACTCCCCACGCCGACCCCTCACGCGATTTTTCGCGAAACTCCCTCATTTAACGGTCGACAGGGAGGACAGGATTCAGTAGGGCGCTGATGTGGGGTGTGGTGGTCAAAAATCGCTCGCTGACCGAGGGCGAACGAACGCACCGGACCGCGAGTCTCTCTTTCCCCCGTGGCTGCTCTACGCGGCAGCATGAGTTTCCCATGGACCGCAATTGTCGAGACGAAGGCCAGATCGCCGCGGTGCTGACCAAGCGCTCTTTCGCGATCATGCACGCGCGTCCCGCGGCCCGGACGCTCTTTCTCTCCGCTGCTGCTTGGCTCGCGGCGACGGTCGCGGGTGCCTGCGTAGCGCAAGGGCCATGCGCCGAGACCGCCACCTGTCCCGTGGGTACCGACGCGAGGTCGGAGCCAGAGACGGGCAGCGCTGACGACGGCGGAGCACCGGACGGAGACGCGGCGGACGTTTCCCATGTCGACGACCGCACCGATGGTGCGAACCGCTCAGATGCGGCGGACGTGGCCGACATTTCCCGAGAGGGTGACGGCTCAACGCCCGATGGTCCGACCGCTGATCGCGCATCCGACGGCAGGGTCGATGGCGATACTGGCAACACGAGCGATGGCGCTGCGGATGCCAGTGCTCCAGAGTGCAATCTCGACGCTGGCCGATCGCCGACCGACAACCCTTGCATCGTGAACGAGCGCTACGGCATCTTCGTTTCCCCCACCGGAAGCGATGCGACGGGTGCCGGCACGCGCGGCGCGCCTTTTCGAACGCTCAACCGAGGTCTGCACGCCGCCAAAACGGAGACGATGCGCGTCTTCGTATGTGACAACGGCTCCGAGTATGCCGACCCGATCACCATCGATGCCACGCTCGATGGCTTGGCCGTGTACGGCGGCTTCGACTGCGCCGGATGGACGCTCGTCGCCAATGCACGAATCCGCGTTCGTCCGCCGGCAGGTCCCGCACTCACGATCAGCGGTCTGACGATCGGGGTGACGTTCGAGAACTTCGAACTACAGGCCATGGATGCCGCGATAGGGGCGAGCAGCATCGCCGTACGTGTCGAAGGTTCGCAGCGCGTCGTGTTTCGACGCACGAGAATCGCCGCCGGAAAAGGAGGCGCGGGGGCCAATGGAATCCACGGCCAGAAGGGCAGCGACGGCGATCCCCCCGGCCCCGAGCACCGCGGAAGGTCTGCCTTGTGCCCATCCTCGATAACCTCGCAGGCTGGCGGACTCCCATCGAGCAGCACCTGCGGGTCGAAAAGGGGCGAAGGCGGCGCCAGCGATAGCCTCCTCGCAATCGGCGCTCCGGGCCAACCGGGCCTGCCGATGCTGGGGGTGGATCCTCCCGATCAACAGAACGAAGGCACCATGTGTATCGAAGACTGTCACGGCAAGCGCGGGTCGGATGGCGTAGCGGGCGTTCCTGGAAGCGCCAATCCGCAAGGAGGCACCATCAGCTCCACAAGCTATACGCCGGGCCCTGCAGGCGGCGGCGGCACGCCCGGCCATGTCGCTCAGGGAGGCGGCGGTGGGGCCGGAACCGTGACCGACTACAGCACCACCCAATGCGTTGGCGCGAGCGGGGGAGCAGGGGGACTGGGCGGCTGTGGAGGCGGCGCTGGCACCGGAGGCGGTGCTGGGGGCGCGTCGATCGGCCTCTTGAGCTGGGCAAGTGGAATCACGCTCGATGGGTGCGCGCTCGAGTCGGTGGATGGTGGTGGGGGGGGCAGCGGCGGAAACGGCAGCGTGGGAGGGATCGGAGGCCAAGGGGCCATCGGTGGCGTCGGCTACGACGGCGCCACCTTCCAGATCCTGGCCAGTGGTGACGGAGGATGGGGCGGCCATGGCGGGCCCGGCGGGGCTGGCGCAGGCGGCAACGGCGGTCCGAGCTACACCATCGCGCACGCCGGCGGACGACCGTTACAAATCGGGGGGACGACCGTTGTCCGGGGCACCGGCGGCGCGAAGGGTATCGGGGGTCTTGGTCCCATAGTGGGTTTTCCCGATGGCGGTGCCCCCGAGGGCGGTGCGGGAACGCCCGATGGCGGAAATCTCCGAGCTCCTGACGGATTCCCCGGCGCTGCCGCTGCCGAGCTCGTGCTCCCCTAGACGGCTCTCTTGCCTCCCAAGGGTCTGTGTCTCTCTTGGGTCTGCGTCTCTGTGCTTCCACGTTCGCTTGGCACCCCCTAGAATGCGCGACCGGCTCGACGATGTTTCGATCGGAAGCTCGTTGCCACGGTGCAAACGATCTCCTAAGGCTGAGCAAGGCGCGGCCTCCCGACGGGCATTCCCATCTTGAAGCGACTGCAAAAGACGACACGAATCGCCCTCACCGCGCTGGCCATCTTCGCCGCGTCGCCTGCACTGGCGCAGCCGGCACCGACGCCGGAAGAGGTGCAACAGGCACAGGTCCGGTGGAACGAGGGCAAGGCGTATTTCGACGCTGGCAACTTCGAAGCCGCGCGGGTCGCCTTCAAACAGGCCTACACGGTCTTTCCTCACGCGGCCTTCTTGCAGAACCTCGGTGAAGCGGAGCTTCGAACCGGGCGCAGCGTGGAAGCGGCGCGGCACTTCACGACGTTCCTGCGGGCATCGAGCTCGGGGTCGCCGGCCCAGCGCGAGCTCGCCAAGAAATCGCTCGCCAAGGCGTCCGAACGGCTGGGATCGATCGTCGTAACGACCAACGTCGACGATGCCGAGATCCGGATCGATGACGAGATCGTGGGGCGAAGCCCGCTCGGATCGCTGGTTTGGTATGTGGAGCCCGGGCGCCACGTGCTGACCGCGCGCAAAGACGGGTACCTGGACGGCACGGAGAGGATTGACGTTGCCATCGGCCCTCCGCGATCGGTGCTCGTGCGCGTCCAGCGCGTCGTGGGAGGCACGTCGGAAATGCCACCCGAAGACGCCAAGGCGGCGAGCGCGCCGGTGCCGCCCGCGTCACCCCCGGTCAGGGTCGTGCCTGATCCATCCTCGGGCGCCCTCGCGGCGTCGGCGGAATCTCGGCGCACGGGCGTGCCGGCGCGAACCGTCGTCTTGCTTGGCGGTGCTGCGTTGACCTTGGCGGGCGTCGCGATCGGTACGGTTTACGCGCTGCGGACGGACGATGACGCGACGCAAATTCAGAAGGCGCAGGCGGAGTTTCCAGAACGCAGTCGCAAATACGGCATCGACCGAAAACCCGACGAGGTCTGCAGCGAGCCGGTCGATTCGACAGATGCCAATTTTTGCCGGACGCTCGGGAACTCTTTCGACCGCCAGGGCACCGACCGCAAGGTGCGCGACATCGCTTTCATCGGGGCCGGCGTGGTCGGCGTCGCGACGCTGGCGACGGTGTTCCTTTGGCGGCCACGGTCGGGGACGGTGTCCGTCGCTCCTGTGCTCAGCCCCACTGCGCCCGGATTGGTCGTGTCCGGGAATTTTTGAGTCAGTCGGCTTTCGACCCGCCGAGGCACGGCGGTGACGTTGCGACGGCGCCGTTCTTTTCCCACTCCGCCGGTGTGCGCGACGTGATGGTGAGCGCGTGCAGGCCACCGCGTATTTCGTCGTCGAGGAGCACGTAGATGAGGCGGTGCCGCCCGACCATCGTCTTGCCTTGGAACGCGTCGCTGACGACCGTTACTTTGAAGTGGGTTTCCGACCCAGCGGGGACGCTGTGCATGGCGCTCTCGTTGACGACCTCGAGCACGACTGGGGTGAACCTTTCGCGCAGCTTTCGTTCGATTTGCTGCTGAATACTCACGTCGTGATCTTTAGCCGCGGGGCCGCGCCTTGTCCAATCGGCTCGCCCGCGCCGCGAGCAGGTCATGGTACCCTCCTCGCCATGCTGAACATGATCGAAGCCCCGAGCGCGCACGCCGAGAGCAAAGCATCGACCCCCCGCCCCGAGCTCGACCGCGCCGTCGTCGAGGTGAGCGAGCAGCGTCGGGCGTTTGCGCGGTTGCCGGCCTCGGAAAAGGCAGCGCTCCTTCGCTCGATGTTGCCCCTCATGGTGAAGGTCGGGCGCGCCTGGGTCGAGGCCGGCTGCCGGGCGAAGGGGATCTCGCTCGACCGTAATATTGCAGGCGAGGAGTGGCTCGGGGGGCCGCTCGTCACGGCGCGCAATACCCGCCTTCTCATGCAGAGCCTGGAGCAGATCAACAGCAAAGGGCGCCCCGCGCTCGGCCACGGTGTGCGCACGCGCAGTGACGGCCGGCTCGAGATCGAGGTGCTGCCTTCGGGCGGCTTCGATGGTGCGCTCTATCGCGGTCTCTCGTGCGTGGCGTTGATGGATCGCGGGGTCGACGAATCGTCGGCGCGCGCGCGGCAGGCGGCCTTCTATCAGAAGAAGGATTCCGAAGGCGGCGTCTCTTTGGTGCTCGGCGCCGGCAACGTGTCGTCGATTCCGGCGTCGGATGTCCTCTACAAGATGTTCGTCGACGGCAACGTCTGCGTGCTCAAGATGAACCCCGTCAACGAATGGGTGGGGCCTTTTCTGGAGCAATGCCTGGCGCCCCTCATCACCCGCCATTTCCTGCGCCTCGTTTACGGCGGGGCCGACGTCGGCGAGTACCTCTGCCAGCACGCGGGCATCCACGATATCCACATCACCGGGTCCGACAAAACGCACGATCGCATCGTGTGGGGCCCGCCCGGGCCGGAGCAAGATCGCCGTCGCCGCGAAAACGATCCCATCCTCAAGAAGACGATCACCTCCGAGCTCGGCAATGTGAGCCCGGTGGCCATCGTTCCCGGTCAATACACCGATCAGGAGCTCGATTTTCAGGCGCGCAGCGTGGTGACGATGATCGTCAACAACGCGTCCTTCAACTGCAACGCCGCCAAGATGCTCATCACGTCCCGCGCGTGGCCTCAGCGCGGGCGCTTCCTGGAGCGGATCGCGGCCGCGCTCGGCGAGGTGCCGCCCCGTAAGGCTTATTACCCCGGCGCGCGCTCTCGCTACGGCGATCTGCTGGGATCGCGCTCGAATGTGAAGCGCTTCGGCAAGGAGGAGCCGGATACCCTGGCGTGGGCGCTCATCACCGACGTCGATTCGAGCAACGCCGATGAGCCGCTCTTTCAAATCGAGCCGTTCTGCGGAATCCTCTCCCAGACCGATCTCGACGAGAAAGATCCTTCGGCATTTCTCGCGGCGGCGACCAAGTTCTGCAACGAGCGGCTGTGGGGAACGCTCAATGCGTGCATCGTCGTCGATCCACGCACCGAAGCAGATCCGGCCGTGACGACCGCGCTCGATCGGGCCATCGTCAATCTCCGCTACGGGTCGGTCGCCGTGAATCACTGGCCCGCGCTCGTGTTCGGCGCGGCGTCCGCTCCCTGGGGCGGGCATCCGAGCGCCACGCTCGCCGACGTACAGAGCGGGCTCGGCTGGGTGCACAACACCTTCATGCTCGACGGCATCGAAAAGTCGGTGTTCCGCGGGCCGTGCGTGCTGTCGCCGAAACCGGCGTGGTTTTACGACAACGCCATGATGCAGGTCATCGGAGCCAAGCTCTCCGAGTTCGAGGCGGCGCCGAGCGCGCTCAAGCTTCCGAGCCTGGTACTCGCGTCGCTGCGCGGCTGACGGCGGGCCGTGCCGGGCGTCGCGTTACGGCGCGGGCGGCGAGCTCGCCGCGGCAACGTCGCGCGAGCAGCGTAGTACGGAGAGCCTGACGGCGCGTCCGGCGGGCCGCGCCACGAGCATGCCTTCGGGCCCGACGGCAATCGGTTCGCCCGATCCGATGTCGGGCTCGGTGGTCCACGGGCCGGCGATTTCGCCGGCGCGACCCAGCGGAGCGAGTCTCGTCAGGTCCGCGGCATCGGTGACGGCGACCCACCCCGCCAAGAGACTCGGCGCGCCGGCGCCGCTCTCGCTCGCCACGAGCACCGAAGCCGGCTCGATGCTGCCGACGTGCACGACGGTGCGCATCACGGGGCCCGCTGCCGACTCGAGAGGCGTGTCGTTGTCACGCCAGACGACGAGAGCGCTCCCGTCGTCGAGCGGTCCCATGTCGAACACCATCACGTGAGCGTCCTTGGCGGTCGCCGCGCGCGCTGCGCCGGTGGGCGACCCTTGCGCGTCGAGAGCGAGCACTTCGATCCAGCGAAAACCGACGGGCTCCGTTTCGTAGCCCGCTTCCGGGCTCTCCGTGCCGGCGCGGTGCGCGACATAGGCGAGCCAATAGCCGCCGCCCGGTCGCGCCGCGAGTCGCGGCGATTCGGCATCGACGCCAGGCGGGGAGATCACGCGCGGCGTGGTGGCGTTCGTCGCATTGGCAGCGTCGAACGTCGAAGCTTGGATGACGCCCGACGACGGGCCGTCTTCGTCCCACACCACGATGCCCTTTTTTTCGCCGAGCCCGATGTCGAATGCTTGTGATTCGTCGCTCTTCTGGAGAATCGTCGCGCCCCACGTCACCACGCCCGCTTCGATCTTGGCGAGGCGCAGCGTGCGCCCATTGATGGCCGGCGAGAGCACGCCGGCGAGAAGCGATGCCCCGCGGGCGGCGACGCGAGGGGGTTCGATGTCGCCGTGGGCCGTGCCGAGCGGCATCACCTTACCGCCGTGACCCGTGCGATCGAGCGTGACGACCGACATCGAGTGCGACGCTTCACTTTCGTGGATCGCACCGACGGCAAAGCCGTCGCTCCAGGCGACCCCTTCGCCGACCTCGGAGGCGAAGGGCAAGCTATCGTCTTGTCCCGGTTCGTTTCCCGCGGGGACGACTTTCAACGCTGGCACGCGGCCCGTGTCGCCGGGACCGAGCACGAAGGGAGGCTCGGACGAAAACGGCGCGCAGCGGTGCGGTGCCTCCGCCTTGGGCGCCGGGGCCGCCTTGGGAGGCGGTGCGAGCTCTTCTTCGGGCGTGGGCGGCGGCGCGGGTCTTTTGCACGCCCCGAGCAGCAGACCGATTGCAAGTGGAAGCGCGCGGCGGCACATCGGGCGGTCCTTCCTAGCCGCCTCCGACGCGAGCTGCAACCTTTGGAGACGATGCCGCCCTGCCCGAGCGGCGAGGCCGGAAAAAAAGCCAGTCCGACGAGTCGGCCTTCCGTTCGATGAGGCGCTCCCGCGTGCCCCGCGTTGCGCGCTAGTAATTGCAGACGGATTCTTTGATGCGATAGGTGTCGCGCACCTGTTCACCGACCTGCTGCGGATCGAGGAAGGCGTCCGGAACGCCGTGAGTCAGGTGTCGGATGTGCTCGCACTGGTAGAAAAAATCGTCGTTCTTGTTGGGCAAATAGGCGTATCCGTGGTTCGCCAAGAAAAGACGAATCTTGTCTCGTTTCATCGTTTCGTGATTGTGCTCGATGGTCATCATCGCGATCTTGTACTCGTCCAACTTGATGGCCTCGAGGATCTCGAATTCGCACCCTTCGGTATCGAGCGACATGTAGTGAATGAAGGTCGGTGCGTTGAACCGCTTGAGGACTTCGTTCGGATTGATGGTGTCGACGCGAATGATCGGCGCTCTGTTACGAGCCTCGGTGTGGTTGTCGTTGCCTCCGAAGGCGGCGAGGGACGAGAGCCCGTGCGCGTCGCGGAATTCGAGGGACTCCCGGCTGGTGGTCCACAGCGCAGCGTTTATTTTGATGCAGTTTCTGAGGCGGCAGACGTCGGCATAGTATCGCGGATTGGGCTCTACACAGATTCCGAACCATCCGAGCTCTTTCTCTAGAAAGAGCGTATTGCTCGTCGTTATCCCGTCGAAGGCTCCGAAGTCCAAGAAATAGCCACCCCGCACGCGACGAAACACCTCGGCGACCCATTTGTCCTGCCCGATGTGCGAGTAGAATTCCATGCGCCCAGGTGCTCCCTTCTTCGGCCCCGCGGCCACCCCTACCGTCGAGATTAGCGCGGTGAACGGCAAATCCGCGGGAGAAAAAGAGCGGTGAGAGGCGCCCGCGGCGGGGGGAACGAGCCAGGAAACGCAAACCGGATGGAGCCACGCGCGCGCGTCAGGCAACGATTC
Source organism: Polyangiaceae bacterium (assembly GCA_035318465.1). Lineage (GTDB taxonomy): Bacteria > Myxococcota_A > Polyangia > Polyangiales > Polyangiaceae > DASWDH01. The sequence goes on along the minus strand of DATHES010000009.1, from coordinate 25,910 downwards.
ATCGACCGTCAATCGGCTGACGCACTGGCTGCGCTGCCAATCATTCGTGGCCAATCTACGCGGCCAAAGGTGCAGTTTTTTTGACGCTCGCAGAGCTGGCGCGCCGCTTGCTACGTGGCCTCGGGGCCGTTGCGGGGAGAACCGACCATCCATGACCGAGCCGCTGATCGCGTATTCCCTTTCGAACTTTCGAGAGGGCTGTCTCGAACGATCCGGTGCTCGCACCCTCGTGGACGTTCCCTCGGACTACGGAGAATTCACCCAGGAGCTGTTCGATCACGCGCGCCGTGTGGGAGGGCGACTCATCGAGCACCATAGCGATGACGAGAACGTCGTCCATGGCGGCTACCTGCAGGGCTCACATCTGCTCGAAGTCTTTTCGGCAGGGGACTCGGCGAGGTTCGAAGGTTTGTTCCGGACGCGGCTAGCGAACCGGATCCACGAACAGGAAGAGCTTGCTATCCAGGGCGCCAACCAGTTCGCGCTGCCCGGCTTTTGCGTCGTGTGCAATCGGATGAGCCAGTTTACGACCGATCGGATGTTCGCCCGCACCGATGCCGCCGGACAGTGGATGCCCGCTTGGCGCGAGCGACAAGTCTGCAGCTGCGGATTCAACTGTCGGCAGCGCTCGAGCTACCACGTGCTCACGCAGCTTCCCGGCCTCACACGGCAAGCGAATGTCTACTGCTCCGACAGGGGGGCGCTGTTCCGACAGGTGCGCAGCGCGTTCCCGCGCGCTATCGGCGTCGAAGGAAAAGGGGGGGCATCGGCGCGCCTCGGGTTTGCCGACGGTTCCTTGGACTGCATCTTCGCGCTCGACTGGCTCGAACACGTACCCGACGTCCGTGCCACGTTGCGGGACATGGCCCGCTGTCTGCGGCCCTTCAGCTGGCTGCTTCTCACGCCGACGCTTCATTTCGAGAACACGACTTCGGTCACACGCGCGACGCAGAATGAAAGCGGCGCCATCACGCACCATCTTCCGCCGGTGTACCACCCCGGTCCCATCGACGGGCACGGTGTCCTTTCCTTTCATGACTTCGGCTGGGATCTACTTTCGATGCTGCGTGAATCCGGCTTCGCCAGCGCGGAGATCATCGTCTACACGGCGCCCCACTACGGCTACGCGGGCCTGCAGTACGTCATCCTCGCGGGACGGGGTCGCGAAAAAGTACCGGACGTAGCCGTCAAGCAAGTCGCGACGGTGGAGGCACGGACCCATGCCGCGCGCTGACGACTCGATAACGGCGTGGCAGCAGGACGAAAGCCTACGCCCGCTCGCGACGCGGCTGGCTCTCTCCTCGGCTCGGCCTCGCCTCGTCTCGTTCGACTTCTTCGATACGTTGATCTTTCGCCTGTGCGACACCCCATCCGATCTTTTGGTGGAAACGGGGCGACAGCTCGCCAGTCGAGGTCTGTTGCGTTACGAAGTATCGCCCGCCGCCTTCCGGGCCATTCGTTTGACCGCCGAAGCCAAGGCGCGTGAGGCCATCGCTCGCACCGGTCGTTGTCCCGAGCTCAAACTTGCCGATATCTACGCGGAACTCGGCGAAGTGGTGTCGGACTTCGAGGCGGCGGCGGACATCGAGTTTCGCATCGAGCGGAGCGTTTGCTTCTCGAACCCGGCGATGGTTTCGCTCGCCCTGCACGTTCGCTCTCTCGGCTGCAAGACGGCCATCGTCTCGGATACGTACTTCACGGCTGACCAGCTTCTTTGTCTCCTCGACGACCAGGGGCTGCCACGCTCGCTCTTCGACCGGCTACTCGTTTCGTGCGAATGCGGCAAAGCGAAATGGCACAAGGGGACCCTTTACCAGGATTTGCTCCGCCAGTTCGACGTTCATCCAGGCGAGGTTCTGCACATTGGTGACAACGTGCATGCAGACGTTCACATGGCGCGCCGGCTCGGCATCGACACGCTCCACTACTACCGCTCCACCCCGGCGCTGAACTCCATTTTTCTGGGCGAACGAATGCAAGGTTCGGACGAGGCGTCGGTAGGTTCACTCGAAACGGTGCGCGTCCTGTCGGCGCGAAAGGCAGAAGGACCTGATGATGCGTACCGCGACGGCGCGTTGGTTCTCGGCCCGGTGCTGGCCCGCTTCACCGACTGGTGCGTGGACAAATACGTTCGCGCAGGCGTGACGCGGATACTGGCGCTCATGCGGGAAGGCGAGCTTTTGGGCGAGCTCTTGCAGCGGTCGGCAAAGGCCGCCGCAGTCAACGTCGAGGTCGTCACCTGCTACGCGTCGCGCATGGCCACGGCGCGCGCCGCCATGCCCGATGTGAGCATCGAAAGTGCCGTCGCTCTCTTGGAAGGCGCTCACCAGATGACGCCCCAGGCCATTTTGGAGATCCTCGGTCTCGGCGATGAAGCCGCTCAATTTCTCGACGAAGAAATGCGTGCCAAGCCGCTCGCGTCCCACGCCGCGGCGGTGGACTTGCTCCGAATTCTGTTTCGGATGCCCGGTATTCGCGAGCTCATCGAGCTCCGCCACCGGGAAAGTCAGAACCTTGCCTTCGAGTACTTTGCGTCGCTGGTGGGGGACGCGTCGAAAGTCGGCGTTCTCGACCTCGGTTGGAGCGGAAGCATTCAGCGCAATATTGCGCGCATCCTGCGCAAGAACGGGAAAGACGTCCGGACCATCGGATGTTACCTGGCATGCACGGCGCGGGCGGCGAAACTGGCGATCGAGGGACATGAGGCCCACGCGTACTTGAGCAACGTCTGGGACCGCGTGGTCATTTTACCCGAGGTATGCATCACGGCGTGCGTGGGCAGCACCAGTGGCTACGCTCGCGACGCGAGCGGCCGGGTGCAGCCGGTGCTCGAGGCCATGGTCCCCATGCCCGGGGAAGAGGCGGTCAAACAGCGACTGCGGGACGGCGTGCTGAGCTTCCAGCAGCTGTGGCTTTCGATCAGCCGCCGGCCGGAGCCTCTGGCCCTGCCCGTCAACGTCCTGGCGGACATCGACCGACGTTCGCCCGCTATCTTGTATCGATGGATGGACTTCCCCACCAAGGCGGAAGCCGATCGGCTGGGCGTCCTCTATCACGATGAGAATTATTTCGGCCAGGCCCAGAGTGCAGCCTTGTGCGATGAAGAAAACCGAGCTCGGTTTCGGCGCGAAGGGGCGCACGCCCTCTTCGAGAGTCCTCGCTGCTATTGGCCGCAAGGAATCATGGCCCAAGTCTACCCGCGCATGATTTCGGTGCTGCAAAATGGCTGGTACGACTCCCGTGAGTTGGGGCGGCTCGGCGCCCTCTGTGCGCCGGGATCCGAAGAGACGGGACTCATCGACAGTGAAATCACTTCCCTCGAGCATTGGCTGACCAAATTCGCCCCTCGTCAGGTCGTGTTCTGCGGCGCAATCGCGCCTTCTGTCGTTGCTCTCGTCAACGATAGGATGAAGGTGGCTCCTCTCTCCGCGGACGGCGCCGCTCCGCGACTCATCGTGGCGGGGGGCGCGGTCTCTGCGAAGAAAACCGCTTCTGCCAAACTGGGCAGCCATATCAGCGATGGAGAACACGGCGGTGGGGGCTATGTTTGTGTGCGGGGTGATTTCTCCGACCCCGAGACATTGCGAGCAGTCCGGGCACACCTCGTTTCCGATGCCAATACCGCGTTGATTTTGGCGGGCGACGTCGATGACGCCGATGTCGAACCGCTGCTCCGCGGGCTTTCTCCGTTCCTCGGCGCAAAGGGCGTCGTTCTCGCGGCCTGTGGCCGCTACGACCGCGACGAGTTCGATGTGAGGAGCGCCGTCCGACCGCCCCTCAAAGCGTGGCTCGCGGAAAGCGCAGACGAGCTGGGCTTCGCCCTGTACTTGACGGCAGTCAGCGATCGCACCGCGTCACGCGACTGGGTCGTCCTATGGCATAGCCCTGAGGCCATGGACTGGAGCCGGCAATGGATGCCGATCGTTGCCGATCTCGGCTACGACGCGGAGAGTCCGCCCGATGACGGTGACGCTCGTCCTGACGGCTCGCCGAGAGAGTCCAAGGCGGCGCCGGAAAGCGCGACCGAAGCCGCGGTCCCCGCCGACCCATGAGGCCCGCCCTACGATGAAAAAGTCGACTCAGCAACCCCTGGTTTCGGTCGTCATTCCCGTTTTCAATAAGTGTGAGCTCACGGCCCAGTGCCTCGACGCAATCCACAAGGAGGGGGCGCGGGCGCCTTTCGAGGTCATCGTGGTCGACGATGCTTCCAGTGACGAGACACCGCGGCTGCTCGCCGCGTGCACGAATTTCGTGCGGGCCATTCGAAATCCCACCAACCAGGGCTTTGCCAGGGGGTGCAATCGGGGGGCAGTCGAAGCGAAGGGAAAGCACATTCTCTTTCTCAACAACGACACCATTCCCTTGCAAGGTTGGCTCGACGGTCTGGCAGAGGAGCTCGAAAAGCATCCGGAGGTGGTGGCGGCGGGATCCAAGCTCCTTTATCCGGATGGGTCGGTCCAGCACGCGGGCGTGGTCTTCGGCCGTGAGACGCGGAGCCCTTACCATCCGAACCGCTTGCTCAGCGGCAATGATCCACGGGTGAGCAAGCGGCGTGAGATGCAGGCGGTTACCGCCGCATGTTTCATGATCCGCTCGCAGTGGTTCAGCGATTGCGGCCAATTCAGCGAGAAGTTCCAAACTGGGTATGAGGATCTCGACCTTTGCTTGACGATACGGAAAAAAGGAGGCCGCATCGTGTACCAGCCGAAGAGCGTCCTCTTTCACCTGGAGAGTCAGACGCCCGGGCGCATGCAGCACGAATCGGCGAACCGAACGCTCTTCTTCGAACGATGGTCGAGCCAGCTCCTCTCGGACGAAGACGCCTACTATTTCAGCGACGATCTCCGAATCCAGCGCAGTCGCGACGAGCTCGGCGAGGTCCTCCGCGTGGTGCGCATTGGCTCGGCCGACGAGCGGGCGCGCTGGTCGATGGTGGCCGAATGCCAGCGTTCGGCGGCGGCAGGCCGGCAGGACCAGGCGCTGAAATGCCTCGTCCGAAGCGAAGCGTGGCCGGATGACGCTGCGGTTCGAAGGTGGGCAGGAGCGGTCGCTCACCGCTGGGGGGAAAGGGCCGCTTCGCGGCGGCACTTCGACGTCGCGCTCGCTCTCGAACCGACTCCGGATCTGCGGATCCACGTGGCTCTCAGCGATCCGGAAGCGGGCCGCGCGCTCGGTGCCCCCAGTGTAGAGTGGGAAACTGGATTGCTCCAGGGTTTGCGCTCCTTGCGCGCCGGCCAATTCGGCCAAGCGCGCACCCAGCTCGAAGCGGCGCTTCTGTTCGGCGCGCCGCCCGCGCTCGTGCTCCCGAGCCTTTCGAAAGCAGCCGCGGCGTTGGGGGATCCCGCTGCGGCCGAATCGGCGCGGCTCGCCTTCGTCGGACTGCCGCACTTCGACCCTTCGATCGCCGAACGACTGCGGCCGGCGCCGCCCTCCTAAGGATAGGTCATGACCGCCGCCATCTACTCTCGCGCGCTTCCAGAATCAGAGCGGACTTCGGTGAGAGCCAGCGAATTCTTGGATGCGCTCGACGAGCAGGCTCACGGTCTCAAAGTGTTGTCGCTCGACTGTTTCGACACGCTCCTCTTTCGTCGCACGGCAACCCCGACCGACGTCTTCTTCCAGCTGCAGGACGCGCCGGAATTTCGTGAGCTCGGCCTGAACGCCAAGCTCCGCGCAATGGCCGAAGGCGCGGCCCGAGAATTGGCGCAGGTTCGGCGCGCAAGCTCCGAGGTGCGACTTTCCGACATCTACCGAGCCGCCTTTCCGGCCTTGAGCGATGATCAGGTGCGCGACCTGGCAAGCGCCGAGCTCGCGGTAGAGAAGCGGGCTTGCTATGCGTTCCCGCCCAGCGTGGATCTCATGCGCGCGGCCCACGCGCGGGGGCTGCGCGTCGTCGTCGTCAGCGATACGTACTACGACGAAAAACAGCTTCGCCAGCTGCTTTCGTGGGCGCTCGGAGAGACCGATCTCGGCCTCATCGATCGCATCTTTTGCTCCAACGTCTTCGGCCGCTCCAAGGTGAACGGCCTGTTCGGTGAAGTGATCGCCAAGCTCCGCGTTTCTCCTTCCACGATTCTGCACATTGGCGATCACCAAAGGGCCGATTTCGCGGCTCCCAGAGCGGCAGGCGTCCGAGCGCTTCATTTCATCCATCACGATCAGCCGGTCCAAGACATGCTGCGCTGGCAAGCAGCGGCGGCGGATCTGTTGGTCCCCGCCCTCCGCCACACGAGCGGGGTACCGAGTCCGTTTCGCGGCCTACTGGCGGCCGAAAAGTCCAACCTGGATCCGGTCTACTTGCTCGGCTACGCGGCGCTGGGACCTATCTTCTATGGCTTCGCTCGCTTCGTTCTCGACGAGCTCGAAGCGCTGCGCCAAAAGGGCAAAGCGCCGAAGGTCGCCTTTCTGCTGCGCGACGCCTTCCTCCCCGCGGAGATATGCAAAACGGTCGCTGGACGCCCGGTGGGGGCGGAGATCGCCATCAGCCGGTTTGCCTCGTACGCCGCGACGTTCCGCACCATCACCGACGTCGAGCGCTACTTGGCAGCGTCCGTGGGCAGCCGCCGCTACGAAGCGATGGCCAAACAGCTCCTTTTGCCGCCTGATCTCGCACGGAAAATCTGCGACCAGGCGGAGGTGGCGAAGGACAGCGAGGGCTGCTTCGTCAAGCTCATCAGGAGCCCCGACGTGCTCGCCACGATTTTCGCGCGATCCAAAGCATACCGCGGCAGGCTTTTTCGCTATCTGGAACGAACGGTGCAGCTGACCCGAGGTGACACATTGGTCATCGTCGATCTCGGCTACGATGGCACGGCCCAGCGATTGCTCGAGCCGGTGCTCCGAGACGAGCTCGGCGTCGAGCTGCTCGGCCTCTACCTGCTTCTGGCCAGAACGCCTGGGTGGCAGCACTCCCGAATGGGTCTCGTTGATCCCTCGTGGTGCGATGACCGCGTCGTCGCCTCTCTCGTTCCGTACATCGCGTTGGTCGAGGACCTCTGCTCCTGCGACGCCGGCAGTGTCAGCGACTACGATGATGAGGGCGGCGCTATCTTTGACGCCAAGGTATTGGCAAACCACCAATACGACCAGGTCAAGCCGGTCCAGGACATGTGCCGAGCCTTTGCCAAGTGCGCGGAAAGTTTTTTCGATCGGATCGGCGAGAGACCCGACCGCGAGAGCCTTCGAACGACGGCGCTCGCCGCCCTGGGGCGGCTTCTCTTCTTCCCGACCGAGCAAGAAACGGGCTTTCTCGAGGGTTTTCGCGTGGACTTGAACCTGGGAACCACCGACTCGGTGGGACTCTTCGACTGTGAGGCGGGCCTTGGCCAGCTGCGCCGCCGGGGACTGTTCTTCACCGAGAAAAAGGGTGCTGCCTCGCGTACGAATTACCCCGTCGAGCTTCGCCATGCCGGCGCAGAGCTCTCCTTGACGCTGCTGATGCAGCACCGCTATTCGCTGGAGTTCGGGCAGTCTGATGCCAATCTGAGGCGCGAAAAGCTGCGCATCTTGGTCGTATCGGGGAGCGATGCCACGACGACCGAGCTCGACGCGCACGCGACGCACGACGGCTACTTTGCCCTGCTCGTCCCGGTGGGTCGCGGCGACCTCAACTTCGGCGTCGTGTTCGGCGAGCACTACACCTGGGTTCAAATCGAACATATCGAGCGAATTCCCGCGGCGAAGCTCTTCAAGGACGACGAATCTGCCCACACCGAGAACATCCTCGCCGACGTCAAGCCCGAGCAGATGATCCTTCGCGCCCCCGGCCTCTACGAGTGTGTCTCGGATTCGGCTTTTCTCTTCCTTCCTCCAGTGGGCCCACCCGGCGTCGGTGCGCCGACGTTCGTTTGCCGCGTCGTTTTCCGCCCGGTCGCCTATCGGAACACTCCCCAGCCGACTTAGCGTGGTGTGGCGATCCGATACCCGTCGCTCGACGATTCTATGGTCGAAGTTCCAATATCCGGTGCTTCTGATTCCTGAACATCGGATAGTCGCGGATGTAGTCGGCCTCTTCGTAGATGTGGGAAGCCAGCACGAGACAGATTCCTCCGGAGGAAAAATTCACGATCTCTCGCCAAATCATGGAAGGGATCAAGAGTCCGCGGTACGCACGATTCAGGTTGACGGTCTTGCGCCGCTCGCCGTCATCGATGACGACGTCGAAGCTCCCCATGGTCGAAACCAGCAATTGTTGAAGCTCGAAATGGGCGTGCCCCCCCCGCGACTCACCGCCGGGGACGTCGTAGAGATAATAGACTCGCTCGATATCGAAAGGGACGTCGACGCCAGACTCGGCGGGTGTAATGTTGCCTTCGCGCCTGTGAATCTTCTTCAGGTCGATAACCCTGCAATCATCGATGGTGGTCACTGGCTGCCCCGCCGCATGTTCTTGAAGACCTGATAGTCGCGCAAATAGTCTTCCTCACGATAGCGCTGGGAAGCGAGAATGAGGCAAACGGAGTTGGTCGAGAAGTTCTCGATGCTCCGCCAGAGTAGATGGGGAACATAGAGGCCAAAGTAGGAACGATCCAACCTGAATACCTGGCGCGAGGATCCGTCGTCGACGATGAAGTCGAAGGCGCCGGAAAGAGAGATTACGAATTCCTCGAGTTCGCGATAGGCGTGGCCCCCCCGCTTCTCGCCCCCGGGAACGTCGTATACCCAGTAGGTCCGCCGGATGGGAAACGGTATGTCCTTGCTTTCGACGAACGTCAGATTGCCGCGGGGATCGACGATCTTGGGAAGGTCGATGATCCGGCAGTCCCCAACAGTGGGAAGGGTCACCGTTTCGCTCCGGCAGTCCCCAACGGTGGGAAGGGTCACCGTTTCGCTCATTCCATTCCTTACGGGCCTTTCGCGGGTACGCCTTAGCCTTGTTGCGCTCGAAAGCGGCAGATATAGATTGGATATCGACCGGTGGGGGGGGATGTAGACAATGATGAGAGTTCCTTTTCTCGACCTCAAAGGTCAATCGAGGGAAATTGGCGACGAAATGCGGGGCGCGATCTTCCGCATCATCGAAGACGCGTCGGGGCTCATCCTCGGTGCTGAAGTCAAAGAGTTCGAAGATCGCTACGCCGAATTCGTTGGAGTGCGCCACTGCATAGGTGTCGGAAACGGAACGGACGCGCTCGAACTCGCTCTGCGGGCACTCGACATTGGCCCTGGCGACGAGGTACTGGTGCCGGCCAACAGTTTCGTAGCAAGCGCGCTTTCCGTGGTGCGCGCCGGGGCTCGGCCCGCCATGGTGGACTGCGATCCCGTTCATCACATGCTCGACGTTCGCGATGCCGAAGCCCGCCTGACCGCCCGGACCAAGGCCATCATGCCGGTCCATCTCTACGGCGAGGTAGCGCCGATGGAGGCCGTGATCGAGCTGGCCCGGAAAGCGGGCCTTCGCATCGTCGAAGACGCCGCACAGGCTCACGGCGCCGTTCACCGCGGAAGGATGGCTGGCGCTTTCGGCGATATTGCCGCCACCAGCTTTTACCCCACCAAGAATCTCGGGGCGTACGGTGACGCCGGAGCCGTCCTCACCAACGACGATGGACTTGCATCCCGGGTCCGAAACCTACGAAACTACGGAAGCGAGCGGAAATACCATCATCCGGAGATTGGCTTTAATTCCCGCCTCGACACCATTCAAGCCGCCGCTCTGACCATCAAGCTGAAGCGCCTCCGTCATTGGAACGAGGCGCGAAGACTTGCCGCCGCCCGCTACGATACTCTCCTCGGCGGTATTGCCGGGCTCGGCCTTCCTGCGCGGATCGCGGGCAATGTTCCCGTTCATCATCTCTACGTGGTTCGAGTGGCTCGTCGGAGCGAGATCCAGGAGCGTCTCGCTGCCGCGGGCATTGGCGTTGCCGTCCATTACCCCACGCCGATCCACCTGCACGGGGCCTTCGCCTTTCTCGATCATCATGCCGGCGAGTTCCCCAACGCCGAGGCTGACGCCCGAGAGGTCCTGTCGCTTCCGATGTTCCCGGAGATCAGCGAAGAGCAGCAGCAGATTGTGGCGTTCGAGCTTCGCAACGCTCTTCGACAAATTCTATGATGACGGGGAGGGGTTGGGATCGGGAGAATCGCGCCATGGACTTGGATAAGTACGCATCGCAGTACGCCCATCTCGAGAAGGAGTGGGACGCGCTTTACTTCATGAATATCGAGTATCGGCTGCGCGCGATCCAGCCGTATTTTCGACCAGGTAGCGCCCTCGAATTAGGCAGCGGCGGTGGGCACTGCACCGTCCAGCTTGCCGCACACTTTGACTCTCTCTCTTCGGTCGAAGGCTCAACCGCTCTTTCGGCTCGCCTTCGGGATCGCGGGCTTCCGGGTAATGTCGAGCTTCACGTCGACTACTTCGAGAGCTTTTCTTGCGACCGACTGTTCGACAACATTTTCATGATCCAGATCCTCGAGCACGTCGACGATCCCGTGGCGATCTTGGACCGCTATCGTAGAATGCTTGCCCCACGAGGCCGTCTCTTCATCAGCGTTCCCAATTCCCAATCCGTTCACCGCCTCGCCGCCGTCGAAATGGGCTTGTTACAAGCGCACGACTCTCTCAACGAGATCGACTTGAGCGCCGGTCACAGACGCGTGTACTCTCCGCCTGCGATCGAAGGGGACCTGCATCGCGCTGGCTACCGGACCATTCATCGATGCGGGATGTTCGTCAAGCCGCTATCGAATTCTCAAATCGTCAAGCAATGGAACGAGAGCATGATGAGGGCGTTTCATGATATTGCGTCTCATTTCCCCGATCATTCTGCTGAAATCATGCTCGTTGCCGAGGAGCGATGATGGCTGCCCGGGACACCGGCGACGTGCGTATTTTTACCGAGGAGCGTGATTCGCTCACCGCCTTTCTCCGATCGAACGCCGATGGTTCCTACTACGTTGGCCACGCATGCGTTCTGGTAAGGGTCAACGGAAGAAAGTATCTCTTCGATCCAGTCACGCAACGACCTCTTCTCCTGGATTCGTGGTTGTACTTTCCACCGCAAATCATGGATCGGCGACTCCTCGACGTCGACGGTGTCTTCATCTCGCATTTTCATGAAGATCACTTCGATCCTCGGTTTCTCGCGTGTGTCGACCCTCGAACGCCCGTGCATATGTGCAGCGATCGCGCTCTGCTGGCTGATCTGCTGCGAGAGGCCGGAATCGAACCGCAAATGATTCCGCCGAAGTGCCGCTTCAATCTTCATTCGAATGTGAACGTCTACGCGATGCCATCGGACTACAATCGGATCGACTCTTCGTTCCTGATTCGCGGAGACAATTTCGGAGTGTATCAGGGAAACGACAATTTCATTTCCGCCGAGACGCTGTCCGAGGGCCGGCGCGTGCTGGGGGACATCGACCATGCCTACGTCCCCTATGCGTACATCTGGTGGTATCCATTCTGTTTGGCGAGCATCGACGCGAAGACGCGTTCGGAAGAGGGCTCTCGCCTTGTCCACAAGTACTTGAACTTGGGGCTCGAGCACGCCCGCGTTTTGGACTCTCCGGTCGTGGTTCCGTGTGGCGGCAACCTGGTGTATTTCAATGCCACCGACGCGCCCATCAACGAGGCGATTTACGCGCCATGCGATTTCTTCGAATACGCAAGGACAGCGGCGCCGGACGTGGCTTCTCGCATGTTCCCCATCGCAGCGGGCGACTTCGTATTGAAAGAAAGCGGAGTGAATCGCGTCTTCGGAGATGTTTCGACACAGGCGACATACCGAGCTCGAATGAAGACCTTTCTCGAGACCTGGAACGCGCACAATCCGGGGAACGTTCCGGCGGCGCACGTCCTTCAAGATGCGGATCTGGAGTTTCTTCGAAAAAGGCTAGCGAAGGCTGACTTTACTGCCATCGACTGCGTGATAGTCGTGGAGCGAGAGGGAGCCGCCGGCGCCGCGATTTCGGTCGACTTGGCCAAACGGCGCGTGGAGCGCGGCGTGCAGATAGAACCGGGCCGCCACTGGGTGCGTTTCGAGCTCGACGCACGTGCGTTCACTGCCTGGCTAAAAGAGGAGGTTATTTTTGAAGTGGTTCTCGAATCTGCCCGGTTCGCTGTCCGACGTTGGCCAGAGGTGCATGAGCCCAAGGTTTGGGAAGTGTTGCGCCTTCACTTCTAGGCCTCGCTCCCCGTTGACGTTCGCCAACCGTTGGATAAGTTGGCGCTCCTCGTGAGGGACATGAAGGTGCGGTACGGATCTCGCTCGGTGGCTTGGGAGGTCGCGCCTCGTGTGCCGACCGCTCGGATGGGGGCATGGTCAAGCTGGTGATTAGCCCGCAGGCAAGGATCGAGGTTGGGGCCGTGCTCGGAGAAGGGGTGGTCGTGCACCCTTTCGCGTTCGTCGGCGCCGGTGTGGAACTCGGCGACGGGGTTGAGGTCTTCCATGGCGCCGTGATCGGGAAGGAGCCGAAGGGCGCTGGGGCGACGGCGCGTGTGCCGGTGTTCGAGCGCCGGATTCGCATAGGCGCGAACTCGTCGATTGGGCCTCATGCGGTGGTGTTCTACGACGTCGTTGTCGGCGAAGACTGCCTCTTGGGAGACGGTGCCTCGATTCGTGAAGGATGCCGCGTGGGGGACCGCTGCATCATTAGCCGGTACGTCACGCTGAACTACAACGCCAAGCTGGGCAACCGAGTGAAGGTGATGGACTCGAGCCACATCACCGGTGGCACCATCGTCGAAGACGACGCATTCATCAGCACGCATGTAAGCACGACAAACGACAATGACCCCCGAGCCGAGATCTACGACCCCGCGCGGATCGCAGGACCGACGATCCGCCGCGGCGCTGTCATTGGAGCTGGCGCCGTCCTCTTGCCGGGGGTCGAGATTGGGGAGGGGGCGACGGTAGCTGCGGGTGCGGTGGTCACCCGCAACGTTCCGGCGGGTGTGGTCGTTCGAGGGATACCGGCGCGCGGTTGATCCCGCCAGCGCTCGCTCCTCCGCGGGCCGCAACGCCGCAACCCATTCCGCACGATCGTTCGGGCTGCGCCGCTGCTGATCCTTCGATTGAGAGCGAAAATTCGGTCGGCGCCTCAAGAGGAGGGGTTCTTCCGCCGATGAAGGAGACGGCGGGTCTCCGCCGCCTAGGCCCTCCCCGTGCCCTTGGACCGTCCAAGCACCCTCCGACCGATCCAGGCGACCGATGCATCGGGCGCTTCAGCAGCGTTGCTGGCACGGCCGGCCAACGCGGCCGCGCTCGCTCGGGCGCGCGGGGAATTCACCCTTCACGAACGGGCGTTCCGCGCTTTCGAGGCGCACGCGCTGGCCAGCGGCGCAACGGGACGATTTCTGGAAGCCGCGGCGTGGGCCCAGGTGGCGTGTTACTACGGCTGGAGCTCGCCTGGCGGAGTGCTCGTCGCGCCTGCGCTGGAAGGACTGCTGAACGAGCTCGGACGCAACCATGTGCCCGGCGACCCTCGGGCGCGGATCCCGACCGGCGATCCAAGGCGCGTTCTGCACGTCATGACCGAGTGCTACGAAGTCGGAGGGCACACTCGGATCGTGGAACGGTGGATCGAGCGTGACGCTGCTCGCCGCGCGACCGTGGTCCTTTTGAATCAGCATGTGCCTATACCCGCGGCGTTTACCGCCGCCCTTCTGCGCGGCGGGGCGAATCTCTTGCCGCGTCCCGACGGCGACATCTTCGCGCGTGCTCGCGCGCTGCGCACTATCGCGGTCGAGCACGATCTGGTCGTTTTGCACGTGCACATGCACGACGTGGTACCCGCACTCGCCTTTGCCGATCCCACGGGGCGGCCGCCCGTCATCTACTTCGAGCACGCGTCGCACCAGCTATGGGTTGGCGCGGGTTGCGCCGACATCGTCGCGTGCTTTCGCGAGTTGGAGATCGAGCTCGCAGCCACGCGACGCGGTCTCGGCCATGAGCGCACGCGTCTCTTGCCCTTACCAATCGCGTCGAGGACGCTACCCGAGCGCGCTGACGCGCGACGATCGATTGGCGTTCACCCCGACGCTCTCATGGTGCTCAGTGTGGCGTCGCCCTGGAAGATCCGGCCAGTGCTCGAGCCGACGTTCAGCGAGATCGTCGCTGCGGCTGCTGCCGCCTCACCCGAGGCTCGCTTCTTCGTGGCGGGGCCGAAACCGGGGCCCGAGTGGGCCGAGACCCTGGATCGCTTCGGCGATCGCGTGCTGTTGCTCGGGCCGGTGCCCGATCTCGGTCCTCTCCTCGCCAGCGCAGACGTTTATCTCGACTCTTGGCCTGCGACGGGCGGTACGACACTGCTCGACGTTGCCGATGCCGGCGTACCCATCGTCTCGCTCGGTGACGCCGCACCCGATGTGGCGATGATACGCCCGAACGATCGCGCTCTCGACGGTGCTGTCGTGCGTGCACGCGACGTCGGCGAGCTCGGTCAGCGCGTCGCCGACCTCCTCGCCGCGCCCGCCGAGCGTGCATCGCTCGGGGCGTTGCTCCGCGCCGCGGTGCATTCTCACCACGGCGAGGGCTGGACGGCGTATCTCGAACGTGTCGTCCAAGGCGCCTGCGAGCGCAAAGGGCAAGCGACCCCGCCGACGCCCGTCGCACCCGTGCCGGCCGCCGGGTGGGAATGTGTGCTCCGGCTTTTGCTGGCCGAAGAGCACGCCGTGTCGCCCGCTCGCGCAATCATGAACAACGCACACGATTTCCCGACCGGCTTGCTCCCGGCAGATGCGGTCGACGCCGAACACTTTGCCCGGGCCGTGTTCGCGAGCGAACAGCGCGGTCGCCGCGTCCTCGCGCAGCCGGTACTCGAGGCGGCTGCCGTCGTGAACGCCGTGGAGCAGATGCGTCGCCTATGGGCCGCCGGCAACGTCGATCGGTGTATCGTCGCCATTCATCCTGACCGTCTCTCCCAGGGCATGGCCCTGCTCCAAGCGGCGCTCGATGTGGGCGGCGATCTCGAAATCGAAGTCGTTCCCCTGGCGTCCCTGGCGCAGATCGTCGTGCACGACGACGTCGTGATCAACTGATTCGGTCGCTCGCCGGTCAGGGAGACTTTCGCCGCAACCTCAAAATTCAAGCTCTGCTCCCAACACCCCCCCCTCACGAAAGTGAAGGGAAGGAATCAAGGGGGGACAAATAGCAGCCGCACCCCGTTCAGCCAGCCGAGTGCGCGCTGGACGCTGGCCCTGCACGCTCGAACAGGCTAGGAAACCGCCTCTATGGTCGCGCGCATCGCTGTCACCGGCATGGGTCTGGTGAGCCCCCTTGGACTGGACGTACGGAGCTATTGGCACGGCCTGCTCGAGGGTCGATCGGGCGTGTCGTTCATCACCGCCTTTCCGACCGAGCGGCTGCGCAGCGACATCGCGGCACAGATCACCGATTTCGACCCGTCGCGATGGCTCGACGACAAGGAGCAGGTCATCTACGGGCGGGTCGTGCAATTTGCGGTCGCCGCCGCGGCCGAGGCGATCGCCGAGGCGAAGCTCGACGCTATCGACAAGACGCGGGTGGGCGTCCTTCTTTCCACCGGGCAGGGTGCGGTCGAGATCTTCGAAGAGCAGATCAAGCGCTCGAACGAGCGCGGTCCGCGCGCCGTCTCGCCGTATTTCATCCCCGGGGTGATGCTCAATGCCGTTTCCGCGGTGGTGACCGTCAAGCACGGCTTCATGGGGCCGAGCTTCAACATCGCGAGTGCCTGCGCCACGGCGAGCCATTCCATCGCCGTTTCGGCGATGATGCTTCTTTCCGGCGAAGCCGACGTCATGATCGCCGGCGGCGGGGAGGCCGCTACGCGTCTCAACACCGTGGCCGGCTTCGGCAACGCGCGCGCCTTGGCGCGTGCCTTCCAAGGCGACCCCACGCGCGCCTCGCGACCTTACGATGCCGACCGCAGCGGCTTCGTCATGGGGGAGGGCGCTGGCGCGCTCGTGCTCGAGACCGAAGCCCACGCCAAAGCGCGCGGCGCGACGCCGCTCGCCTACGTCGTGGGTTGGGGGATGAGCAGCGACGCGGAGCACATCACGCGCCCTCATCCCGACGGGCTCGGGCTGCGCCTCGCCATCGAAGCCGCCCTGCGCCGCGCCGCCATCTCACCGAGCGAGGTCGGGTACATCAACCCCCACGCGACCTCCACACCGCAGGGAGATATCGCAGAATACCACTCGCTGAAGCAGGTCTTCGGAAGCGCGCTCCCCCAGGTGCCCATCTCCGCGACCAAGTCCATGATCGGACATTTGCTCGGCGGCGCGGGGGCCGCCGAGGCCATCGCCGTCGTGTGCTCGCTGCGCGATCAGCGCCTGCACCCCTCGATCAACGTCGACCGCTTGGATCCAATCTTCGAGATTGACCTCGTCCGCCGTGCGCGCAAATGCGATGTGCGTTACGCCATCTCCAGCAGCGCCGGCTTCGGCGGGCACAACTGCGTACTTGCTTTCGAGCGTGCCGCGGAAGGGCGCGAACCGGCGCGTTGACCGCGCCCGGCGGCGAGCTCGGCTACGAGCCGGGACGGAGATCGCGCGGCGCGGTGGGTATCCTGCGTCCGGGCGCAGTGCCCGGCTTGACCACCTGCTTGATGATGCGCTCGAGCCCGGAGGCGACCCCGCGCTCGAACAACCGTGACGCCGTGCCGTTGAGCCAGCAGACGAGCCGCCACCAGCCGGGGACGATGATGGTGCCCTGGTTGGCGGCCACCGCGCGCAAGGCGCGGAGCGCCAGCTCCTCCGGCTCGATGGGCCGGAGCTCTTCCCACATCTTGAGCGCGAGGCCAGAGTCCATGGCCTGCCCGATACGGCCGAAGCGCCCTCCCGTGAGAATCGGCGTCCGGATGACGCCGGGGCAAAGCGCGCTCACGCGCACGCCGTAACGGGCCGCCTCGGCGCGCAGCGCGCGCGACAGACCAACGACTGCGTGTTTGGTCGTCGTGTAGGACCCCATGAAAGGGGAGGGGAGCAACCCCGCCACCGAGGCAGTATTGACGATGTGACCGAATCCCTGCGCGATCATGCGCCCGTAGGACGCCTGCACGCCGTGCACCACGCCCATCAAGTTGACGTCGACCACGTCGCGCCAATCGTCGAGCCGGTACTCGCGGATCTCGCCGCCGATGGCGATGCCGGCATTGTTGAAGAGATAGTCGAGCCGGCCATGGCGTTCGATGGTGAGCGCGACGATGGCGTCGAAGGCGATGGCATCGCGCACATCGAGCTCGACGGCTTCGCCTTTGCCACCGGCGTCGTTGATGGAAGTGGCGACCTGGCTGGCCATTTCGAGCTGGCGATCGGCGAGGATGACGCGAGCCCCCTGACGCGCGAGCTCGCGGCCGAGCGCAGCGCCGATACCGGAGGCGCCGCCCGTGATGATCGCCACGGCATCATGGAAGGTACGGATGGTCGGTGTTCCCTCGTCGGACATCGGCCGAGTCTAACCCCGAAAGGTCTCGACGCCGAAGCACTACTGCGACAGGCTCCGCGCATCTGCTCATGACGACCTACCGCCAGATCGTGCTCGCTTCTCGCCCCGACCGGCAGGTAAAGCCCGAAAATTTCCTCCTCCAGACGGTGCCCGTGCCGGCCTTGAAGGACGGACAGGTTCTGGTTCGTAACCACTACCTCTCGCTCGATCCTTACATGCGCGGTCGCATGGATGACGTTCGCAGCTACGCTCCGCCGCAGGCGCTCGGCCACGTGATGATCGGCGGTACCACCGGGGAAGTCATCGAGTCGAGGTCCCCCGCCCTCCACGCAGGCGACAAGGTCGTGGGGGCGCTCGGCTGGTCGGAGATGGGCGTGTGCGATGCGCGCGCGCTGCACAAAGTCGATACGACCCAAGTGCCCCTCTCCGCCTACCTCGGTGCAGCAGGCATGCCCGGCATCACCGCCTGGTATGGCCTCACGCAGATCATGCAACCGAAGGAGGGCGAGACCATCGCCGTTTCGGCCGCGGCAGGCGCGGTGGGCAGCGTGGTCGGGCAGCTGGCCAAGCTGCGTGGATGTCGCGTCATCGGGATCGCCGGCGGGCCCGAGAAATGCGCGCACGTGGTCCGCGATCTCGGCTTCGACGCCTGCATCGACTACAAGGCGGGCAACCTCAAAAATGATCTGAAGGCAGCGGCCCCGAAAGGGATCGATGCGCTGTTCGAAAACGTCGGTGGGGAAGTCTTCGACGCCTGCCTGGCGCGCATGAACCCGTTCGGCCGCGTGGCACTGTGCGGCCTGGTAGCGGGCTACGAAGGTCGCCCGATTCCGATCCACAATACGTCCGTGTTTCTCACCATGCGCCTTCTCATGCGCGCCTTCATCGTCTCCGAGCATCTCGAATTCTGGCCCCCGGCGACCGCCGAGCTCGTCGCCCTCGTCAGCGCGGGCAAAATCAAGTACCGCGAGACGATCGCAGAAGGGCTCTCCGCAGCGCCGGCCGCGTTCATCGGACTTCTGCACGGCCAGAACGTCGGCAAGCAGCTGGTCAGGCTCGTTTAATCGACGCCCGCTACAGCGCGCGCTGCCGCTGTTCTCCGTTCACCCCGTTGGCGTGAGGGTGAAGCGCCGGCACCTCTTCGACCTCGCGCACGGGTCGCACCTGGCGGCCGGCATGAAGAAGCTCGTGCCGCGTGATGCCGAGGTACTTGAGAATCGGGAAGTACACCTTCTGCAGGAAGACGGCGCGGTCGATGCCCGCCGAGCGCATGACTTCGATGCGACCAGCGTAGTCGGGCACCAGCTTCACTCCCGGCATTTCGAACTTGGCGAACACGTGGGCGAGATCGGCCAGCGTGCCTTCCCGGTCTTCCTCGAGCAGCACCTTCACCACCGTCTGATAGAAGCGGCAATGAGCGATCTCGTCGCGGGCAATGAGATCGTAGATCTTGTGCAGCGCCTCGCACTTCTCGTTGAGGGCGCGGTCGCGCTGTTTCAGATAGATGACGAAGGTCGCCATCTCCTGGATGACGCCGTAGAGCGTCATTTCCCGCGGCGTATCGAACGGCCGTTCCCAGGTCTTGTCGAAGATCCGGTTCTGGAAGTCGACCATCTGCTCGTCGGTGCGCTTGCCGCTGCGCAAGAGGTACTCGGTCAGGGCCAAGGCGTGCTTCGACTCCTCGTACGCCCAGTTGGCCTGAAACCATGCTTGGCCGAACGACTTTCGCACCACGTTGATGCCGCCCGCCACGTAATCGGGAAGGTACATCTCCACGCCGCAAAACGTCTCCGCGCAGAGCGCGAGCTCTTCGCTGGCGCTCTTGTTGACCTTGTCCCAGGGGATGTCGTCGAAAACGCTCCAGCGCCGCTCGCGCTCGGCCTTCTGGAAGAAGGTCATGTACTCCTGGTACATGCGCATGGCGAGCCGGGTTTCCATCACGATCGTTCCATGCGACGCTCGACGACGGCGAGCAGATCTTTCACCGTGACGAGCTCCACCAGGTCTTCGTCGGGGATCATGATGTCGAGCTTGAGCTCCATCTCTCCTACGATCTGCATCATCGACAGCGAATCGATGCCGAGATCGCTGATGACCGAATCGCCCGTCAGCTCTTGGAAGTCACGCTTGTCGACCTCCTTGGCGACTTGTTTGAAAAGGGCGATGAGATCCTGACTATTCATAATCGTGGCTCCTCGTGCTGCCGCGGACGGTTGCTGCCGAATCGAAGACGGTGGGATTTGGAAAAGCTAGGGGCTAGTCGATGCGCCGGAGTGCGTATTGAGCAAGCGAAGAATAGTGGTTGTCGAATGCTTTGACGCAGGTGCTGAGGTAGCGGTCGTAGTCCTCGAACACTTGATCGCCCCACCGGCGGCGGATCTCGCCCTCGTGGTCACGCAGCCGCTTGCGCCATTCGAACGTGGTGCGGCGGTAGTGCATGCGGCGCGAGTGCATCTCCACGATTTCCCAGTAGGGGTTGACGGCCTGCACCACTTCCTCGATGCGCGGGTTGAGACCGCCCGGGAAGATGACGTGGGTGACCCAGTGCACGTCCTCCAGGTCCTTCTTGTCCCGCGGGACCCGATTGCGCACGATGTGCTGCAATCCGAACCAGGCGCCAGGATTGGTCCACCCGTGCACGGTGCGGAAGAAGCGCCGCAAATTGTCGACGGCCTTGCCCTGCCGCGCCTCTTCCGGTGAAACGAGGTGATCGATCATGCAGATCGACTCCACGGCGTCGTACTTCACTTCCGGCTGGTGGTCTTTGTAGTCGCAGCAATAGGCTTTCACGCCGGGCAGAGCGCGGCGGTTGATCTCCTCCATCTGCGCGCTGGAGAGGGTGATGCCGTAGACGTTCTTCACCTTGCGGGCGGTGGCGAGGTACTCGATGTTGGCGCCCCAACCGCAGCCGATGTCGAGGACCTTGGTGTCCTCGTTCACGTGGGCAAACTCGGCCAGGATGCGCAGCTTGTTGAGCTGCGCGGCTTCCAGCGATTGGTCGTCGTTCTCGAAGACGGCACAGGTGTAGTTCATCCGCTCATCGAGCCAGAGGCGGAAAAACTCGTTGGAAACGTCGTACGAAACTTGAACCTGATCTTTGGTCGATCCCACGGTTTACTCCTCGCCGGTGCTGGCCAGCGCCAGGGTTCCGGCCTCGAGCCGCGCTCGAGTTTCTCGGCGGCGCACCTTGCCGCTCGACGTTCTGGGCAGGGAGCCACGGCGGAGGAAATGGACCTCGTCCACCCTGAGCCCCATCTGTTGGTGCACGGCCGCGACGATGGCGCGGCGCACGGTCGCGTGCTCGGTGTTGTCGATTTCGGCCACGGCCACCAGGCGCTCGTCGCTCGAGGGGAGGTCGACACTCGACGAAACCGCGACCTCCGGCGGAGGAGCGGCGCGCACGGCCTCTTCGCGCCGATCGCGGCGGGTGAACACGGCCACCTGGGAGGTGCGCACCCCGTCCACCTCGGAGATGATTTTCTCGATGTCCTGAGGGAAGTAGTTGCGACCGCGCAAGATGATGAGGTCCTTGCTCCGCCCGCAAACATAGAGGCGTCCCTCGGCGAAGTAGCCGAGGTCCCCGGTGTAGAGGCGCCCATCGCGGAACGTCGTCTGCGTAGCGGACGCATCGCCGAAGTAGCCGGTGGTCACGCTCGGCCCCTCTACCACGATCTCGCCGATGACGCGCTCTCCCACGGCGCGGCCCGTTTCGTCGATGATCTCGACCCGATGCGCGGGAAACGGCCGACCGCAGGAAACGATTTCGACCGAGCTGCCGTTGTGTGCCTTGACGGCGCGGCCGCGCAGAAGCGCCTGCGGGTCGACGGTGTCGGTCGTCAGGGGGTCGTCGAGATCGGCGAAGGTGACGGCCAGGGTGGCCTCGGCGAGGCCATAGGACGGAAGTATCGCCGTCCGAGCGAGTCCCGCCGGTTCGAACTTGTCCATGAACGCGCGTACCGTCGCCGCGTCGATGGGCTCGGCCCCGCACCCGAGCGCCCGCAAACACGAGAGGTCCCATTCCTCCATCTGGCGCGCGGAAACGCTCTGCACCGCCAGCGCGTAGGCGAAGTTGGGGGCAAAGGTGATCGTGCCTCGATGGCGGCTGATGGCTTCGAGCCACGACGACGGTCGTCGCACGAAAGTCGTGGGCGGCAAAAGCACGACCGGGACCTGGGCGAAGAGCGGCGCAATGACGAAACCGATGAGCCCCATGTCGTGATAGAGCGGAAGCCAGCTCACGCCTTTGTCGCGATCGGGGTCGGCGCGCAGGCCATCGAACATGATGGCGCGCGCATTGGCCTCGAGGTTGCCGTGGGTCACCATCACCCCTTTCGGACTCGAGGTGCTGCCCGACGTGAACTGCAGGAAAGCGAGATCATCGGCGCCGACTTGGACATCGATCTCGGAAGTCACGGCCGGAGCTTGCGCGATTTCCTCGGCGCGAACGCTGGGGAGCGCGAAAAGCGCGCGCGCCGCATCGGGGACACCGTTCTCGCTCGAGAACGGGCGATTGCCGGTAACGAGCAGCTTGGCTTCCGACACCTCGACGATGCGCGAAAGGTTGGCGAGGTAGGCGTCGAGTCGCGCCAGCGTCTGCGGTGGATAGAGCGGCACGGGGACTGCGCCCGCAACGAGCGCGCCGAAGAACGTGAGAACGAAGTCGTCCGGCTCGGGGAGCGCGAGAACGATGCGATCTCCTTTGCCGATGCCGCGCTCGCGTAAAAAGCACGCCCGTTCGTGAGCACGTTCCCAGATTTGCCGGTACGAGAACGTCTGCTCACGGCCGTCGGTACGAACGAAGGTGATCCCCTTTTCCGAGTGCTGGGCGTTCTTTCGCAGCGCGTTGATCAGCGTTTGCATCCGTCCTTAGACCCCCGGAGCCATTTGGCGCCCGGGGACTCCCGCAACAGAACCTGGCAAGGCTTCGTCGTCAAGAATTGCGGCAAGGTGGAGGCATTTTGATGGCCCCTCTCCCGGCAGCTTTTGGTCGTCCGGCTCGACGAGCGCAAGAACTTCATGCACCCATCATATACTAAACAAATGATCAGTTACCGTGGCTCGTGTCGGAGATGGCCGACGACGGTGATAAGGCTCTCTCCATGCTGAAGGTCACGCCCATCCCCTGTCTCGAGGACAATTACGCGTACCTGCTCGACGATGGCAGCGGCGAGCTCGCCGTCGTCGACGCGTCGGAAAGCGGCCCCGTGCTCGCCGCGGTCGGCCGCGCCGAAGGACGGCTTACTGCCGTCTTCGCGACCCATCATCACTTCGACCACGTCGGTGGCAACGAGGGCGTCCTCGCGCGGCACCCGAACGTTCGCGTCTATGGTTACGAGTCCGATCGCGGCCGGATCCCTTCCCAGACGGAGTTTTTGCGCGACGGCCAGATCTTCACCTGGGGAAAGACTTCGGTGCGCGCGCTCCACATCCCCGGCCACACCATGGGCGCGGTGGCCTATGTGCTCGACGATGCCGTGTTCACCGGCGACACGCTCTTTCTGGCAGGCTGCGGGCGCCTCTTCGAGGGAACACCGGCCATGATGTTCCGCTCCTTGTGCGAGGTCCTCGGCCCCCTCGGCGACGGGCTGCGTGTTTTCTGCGGCCACGAGTACACGCTCGGCAACCTCGCCTTCGCCGCGTCGGTCGAGCCGAGCAATGCGCGCGTCGAACAGCGTATGGCGGACGCCCGCGCGCTGCGCGCCCGCGGCGAGCCCACCGTTGGCTCCCCGATGGCCGACGAGCTTGCCACCAACCCCTTCATGCGCTGTCAGAGCGCCGAGATACGCCGCAGCATGAAGCTCGGCGCCGATGCGTCGGACGTCGACGTGCTCGCGGCTCTGCGCCGCGCCAAGGACACGTTCCGCGCCCCCCCAGCGCCCTGAAAGTCTCCGTGCACCGCAGCCCGGCACGCGCGAGAGTGTCGTTTGGCGATGCGTGGGGGCGTGGCTACTCCGACGATCGCTCGGGCAGCGAAACGCCGACAGCGTCGTGCTAGGTCGCGGTTTCGGCGAGCGTGATGCGGTTGACGAGCCGCCCGAGCTTCTCGATGGCGAGCACCACCTCGTCGCCGGGGGCGAGCCACTGGTTGGTCACACCGGACCCATTGAGCTCGAGAAAACACCCCGTTCCGACGGTGCCGGATCCGATGACGTCGCCCGGGTAGAGCGTCACGCCGTAGCTGGCGCGCTCGAGGATCTGCGCGAATGTGAAGGTCATGTCCTTGAGATTGCCCCGCGAGACCTTCTTGCCGTTCACTTCGGCGGTCATGCCGAGATCGAACGAGGCTCCGCGCGGGCTGGCCGCCATGCGATCGACGAGCTCGTCGGTCGTGACCAGCCAGGGGCCGAGGCTCGTCGCGAAGTCTTTGCCTTTGGCGGGACCGAGACTGAGCTTCATTTCCTGCATCTGCAGGCGGCGCGCCGACCAGTCGTTCATGATCGTGAGCCCGAAGATGGCCCGGTCGGCCTCCGATGCGCGCAGGTTCTTACCCCCCGCGCCGACGACGATGGCCGCCTCGAGCTCGAAATCGAGCTGGTCGGTGTGCAGGCGCTCCACCATCACGTCGCCGGGCCCGGTGACCGCTTGGTGGTTGGTGAAGTAAAAGACCGGGAACTCGTCGAACTCGGGGATCATCTCGAGCCCGCGGTTCTTGCGCGCCGTGGCGACGTGCTGCCGGAACGCGTACCCGTCGCGCATCGAGGGCGGCCGCGGGATGGGGGCTCGCAAGACGACGTCTTTCAGACGCAACCGAAGCGGACGATTGCCGAACGACTCCGGCAGCTCGTTGGCCCGCGCGCGCCGCTCGAGCTCCCGCGCCACCGGCATGGCCAACGTTTCGCGGCGGATGAGGTCGACCAGCGTCGTTCCGTAAGCGCCGGCGATGGTGTCAGCGCTCGCCGAACGCCCTTGGTCCGCGGCGTGCCAGGCGAAGCCCGCCGGAAGATCGACCAGGTTCTCGTCGTCCGTCAGGGCGCCGTAGCTCTCGCGCCCGCCGCTTACGAAACTGACGAAACGCACGCCCCGCGACCTCGGCTCAGACGAGCGCGACGCCGTACCGCTTCGCGTACGCGACCGCCCCGATCTTGTCGATGGTGCGGATGTCGCGCGTCGTCAGATTCAGCGTGACGAACCTTCCCGCTTCGGGCAACCACACGCGTCGCGTCTGGATGTTCACGTTCTGCCAGCGCTTCGTCTTGATGTTCGAGTGCGAGACGTTTTGCGCTCGCAACTTGCGCTTTCCGGTGATGTCACTTTTGGCCATGTTCCACGCTCGCTCGGCGATGTCCGGGGGCACTCCTCGCGTCCGCAAGGACGGCGGAAACTGCACGACGCTGAACGTTTTGTCAAGGCCGGGGGCAGCGCTGACCCCCAATTCGCTCGGCTCGCTCGCCCCGCCCGGGCTTCAAGTGGCCTCGGCTCGGCCCGTCTAGTCCGCGACGGAGGCGGGGGGCGGATCGGGAGCCGAGGGCCGGTGGACGTCGACGAGACGGGCTTCCCGCGCATAAACGGCGGCCCAGGTCTGGAAAAGGCCGAGCGCGATGGGGACCACGGAGGCGAAGAACGCGACGCCGGTGAGAACGTACACCAGATCGCCGGACCCGGGCGGCCGCGGGGCATAGAGCTGGCGCAGACCGATGTCGGCGGCGATCAGGGCCGTCAACACTTGCGCACACCAGGCGCTGACCAGGGTCGTCGGTGCCGACATGAAGGCGATGATGCCCAAAAGGGCACCCGTGATGGCGAGACCGGCGCCCACCCTGGCCATGGTGGGCCCGTCGAGGGCGATCAACATCGACGAGGCGAGGAAGGGCAGGGCGAGCACGAAGGCGACCGCGAGAAGAAGCAGCCCCCGTTCGTAGGCGCGATAGTGGGAACGAAAGAGCAGCGCTGCCGGCACCGCCACGCAGGTGAGGAGCCGGAAGATTTCGGTGAGCGGATTCGAAACCGGGTGCGCGATGAGCGCGAGAGGCCCGGCTCCGAACAGCCCGAGCGCCATGACGGTTGCGCCGGCGAGGCCTCCGACCACCGCGCGCCAGAGGTACGGGAAAGGGACGAGGCCCGTCGCGCCGGTCGCAGCGGCGGCCGCGAGGCAGATCGCTCCCGCCTGGGGAGAGATGTTGGCGACGCCGAGCCCAAACCGCAAACACACGCCCACCGCCAAGAAGAGCAGGGCGACGCCGCCATCCCACCATCGCGAAGCGCGGCGGCCGGGCTCGATGGGAGCGAGATCCTCGCGCAACACGTCGCTCGCCAAGATGGGCGGCGGTGTCTTCTTCTTCGCCGCCTTCGCCGGAGCCGTGTGGGCGCTGGAGGCAGGCGATCTTGGAGGGTGCGCCCGGCCGGGGCGCGATTGCGTCTGCATGAGTGGTCGCGGAGTTAAGGGTAGCGCCGAGATTGGGCTGCTGCCTAGGTGCCACGACGTTTACCTCGCCAAGGGGCGATTTTGCTTGCGCTTTCGCCCGGACGAGCGTCACGCCCGAGGGTGGGACTTGCGGTGGGCCTGGCGGACGTGATCGGAGGTGAGGTGGGTGTAGATCTCGG
>DATHES010000008.1:0-120785 GCA_035318465.1 Polyangiaceae bacterium | reverse complement strand
GTCAGCTTGGCGACGGCTTGAATCAAGAGCTCGGGCTTGAACGGCTTGATGATCCACGCCTTGGCACCGGCGCGTTTGGCGCGCTCGACCTTGTCGATGCGCGACTCGCTGGTGAGCATGAGAACGGGCAGTTTGGGGTATTGACCCTGCAGAATCTCGAGCATCTCCACGCCGTCCAGGCGGGGCATGTTGACGTCGCAGATGACGAGGGCGATGTCCCCCGCTCTTTCGCGAATGGCGAAGGCGCCCATGAGGCCGTCGGCCGCTTCGAGCACTTCGTACCCCGCGTCGCGCAGCGTTTGCCCGAGATGAATGCGGATCGTCTCGGAGTCGTCGATGACGAGGATCTTTTTCTTCTTGATCATGAAGTTCCTCGTTACAGAAGGATCAGCGCGCCGCGCGCGAGCGACGGCCGTGCTGGGGCGGGTATGCTTTCGGGCCCCAGGCGCACGCTCGACGCCACCACGAAGATGAGAGCCACTTCCCCGCCCAGCGAACGCAGCACCAGCGTGCGCGCGTCGATGTCCATATCGGCCGCCGCCTGAGGCAGCGGTTTGGGATCGCTGAACTGGTAGGAGAAGTCGATGTCGTAGTCGTTGAGCGCGAACTGCAGCCCGCCCAGGATCTGATTGGCGATCTCGCGCGCGAAATCGGAGAGCGAGCTTTGCTGGGGGACGGGCGTGGCGCGGCTCAAGAGCGAGCGTGGCGCGCACAGAGTGAGACCGCCGCGGATCTGGTCGCCACCGAAATACACCGAAGCCGCGACGAGATCACCCGATCCCAAAACTGGCGTCCAATGCGTTTCGTCTTTCAGCTCCACCCCGTAATGAGCAAAAAGCTCGGTGGCCGCCGTGGAGAGAAGCCGTCGCCAAAAGGACCAATTGTCGTCTTTCACAATTACCCCGACCGCAATCCGTGAAGCATACCCGCCGAGCCCTGGTGGGGGCCAACTTGCGCACGTTTCACGCTCGAGAAAGCGGTCATTTTCCTACGAACTTGAGGGATTCGTTGCAGACCCTCGCTCGATGTCGGTATTTGCTTACCTCGACGGCGAGGTCGGGCGCTCGCATCCGCAACGCCCCCTCATGCTTCGGGATGGCCCTTGCCGAGCGTTGGGAGCTTGCCGACATCCTCTCCGGTGATGAGCTGCGCGTTGCGGCGCAGCGTGAAAAACGAGTAGGCCCAATTCATCAGCACGGCGATTCGATTGCGGAAACCGATGAGAAAGAAAATGTGAATCGTCAGCCAGGCGAGCCAGGCCAGGGCCCCACTCATCTGGAGGCGGAAGGCATCCCCCACCGCCGCACCCCTCCCGATCACCGCGAAGGACCCGCGGTCCCAATAGCGAAAAGGAGTCGGTGCGAGTCCCCGCGCGGCGCGGATGATGTTGTTTCCGGCGTGGGTGCCTTGCTGCATGGCCGCGGGTGCAACACCCGGAATGGCTACCCCATCTCGCGCCAGCGTGGCGAGGTCTCCCACGACGTAGGCTTCTGGATGACCCGGTACCGTGAGCTCGGGAGTCACCTCCACCCGACCCGCGCGATCCAGGGCAACGCCGAGTGTTCGAGCGAGCGGCGAAGCGGCGACACCGGCTCCCCACAGCACCGTGCGGCTGCCGATCCACTCCTCTCCCGCCTGCACGCCGTCGTCCTTGACTTCGGTGACGCGCGTGTCGGTCCTCACGTCGACACCGAGTCGCTCGAGTGAACGCCTCGCTTTGACGGAGAGCTTCTCCGGATAGGCGGTCAAGAGGCGTGAAAGTCCCTCCACCAGGACGACCTTGGCTTGCCGTGGATCGAAGTTGCGAAAGTCGTGCGCGAGTGACACGCGCGAGATCTCCGCCAGCGCGCCGGCCAGCTCGACGCCGGTCGGGCCACCGCCGACGACCACGAAGGTGAGCCATTCCTTGCGACGATCGGGATCGGGCTCGCGCTCCGCCGCCTCGTAGGCGAAAAGGATGCGCTTTCGCATCTCCAGAGCGTCCTCGATGCTCTTGAGGCCGGGGGCATGACGCGCCCAGTCTTCATGGCCGAAGTACGAGTGTGTCGAGCCGGTAGCGATGACGACATAGTCGTAGGCGATCGCATCGCCGCCGAGCCGCACTCTTTTCTCTGCCAGGTCGACAGCGGTCACCTCGCCGAGCAGCACCGTCACGTTCTTGCCCCGCACGATGCGCCTGATCGGCGCGGCGATGTCGCTCGGATTGAGCACCGCGGTCGCCACCTGGTAGAGAAGCGGCTGAAAAACGTGATGGTTGCGGCGATCGATCATCGTCACGCGGAAATCGGCCTTGCCGAGAAGGCGCGCCGCCTTGAGCCCTGCGAAACCTCCGCCCACGATCACGACATGTTTGCGGCCGGGCTCGTTCGTCACGCGCGGAGCCTAGAGCTTCATGGGGCAAAGCTCTAGGATCGTTTGGCAGGCCCAGGCGTCGAAACGTACGCGACGTCGACTGCGCCATTACCAAATCGCGCTACAGTGCCGCCCCATGGATTACACGCGACTCGGACGCACCGGACTCAAGGTCAGTCGGCTCTGTCTCGGAACGATGAACTTCGGCCCGGAAACGGCGGAGGTCGACGCCCACCGCATCATGGACCGCGGTCTCGAGGTCGGTATCAATTTTTTCGATACCGCCGACGTCTACGGCTGGAAGCGCGGCGAAGGTTGGACCGAGCAAATCGTGGGGCGATGGTTCGCCTCGGGAGGCGCGCGTCGCGACAAGACCGTGCTGGCGACGAAAGTCTACGGTCCCATGGGCGACTGGCCCAACGAGTCGCGCCTCTCGGCCCTTCACATCGTGCGCGCTTGCGAAGCGTCGCTCAAGCGTTTGCAGACCGATCGCATCGATCTTTACCAGATGCACCACATCGATCGCGACACCCCCTGGGACGAGATCTGGCAAGCCATGAGCATCCTCGTGCAGCAGGGCAAAGTGCTCTACGTCGGTTCCTCCAATTTTGCCGGATGGCACATCGCCCAGGCGTGTGAAGCCGCCAAGTCGCGCCATTTCTTGGGTCTCGTCAGTGAACAATCGCTCTACAACTTGATCGATCGCACCATCGAGCTCGAGGTGATCCCTGCTTGCCAGGCGTACGGGCTCGGGCTCGTTCCCTGGAGCCCGCTCAAAGGCGGAGCGCTCGCCGGCGCTCTCGCCAAGGCGCAGCAAGGGCGGCGCGCGGGCGACAACGCGCAGCGCGCCATTGCCAAGCACCGCGTTCGCCTCGAAGCCTACGAAGCGCTCTGCAAGGAAGTCGGTATGGCCCCCTCGCACGTCGCCCTGGGGTGGCTCTTGACGCGCCCAGCGGTGACCGCGCCCATCATCGGTCCACGCACCATCGAGCAACTCGACGACGCCATGACCGTGCTCACGAAGAAGCTCGATAGCGCGGTGCTGGACAAGCTCGAGGCCATTTTCCCCGGCCCGGGGGGCGCGGCGCCGGAAGCGTACGCGTGGTGAACGCCTTCGCCAGCACGTCGGACCGCGCCTCGGAACGCTGACGGAGGCGCGCCTTGCGCAAGTATGGGCGGGCGTTCGCCTGGTCTGTGAGCCGGATTCGCGTCGCGAAAGTTGACGCTCCGACAGCTGAAGCGCACGTCGAGCCGAAATCACGCAGCGCGTCTTGAAAATAGCGCGGCACTCGTGCAAGCCTCCCGCGCCATGACCGCCAGCGCGCCACTTTCGACCACCGAAACGACGGTTCGTTGGCGGTTTTTGCCCGCGCCGGGGACGTGGAAGTACCACCTCCTGCTCGGCTCGCTGGGGATCCTCGTTCTCGGGCCACTCGGCGGCGTCACGTCGTCATTCATGAACTTCAGCATCGGCTTTTTCGTGGGCGGCCAGGTGCTCGCGGGAATCCTCGGCAGCACGGTGACCTACGGTTACGGGCCGGAGGGCAAACACGGCGCGAACTTCGTGCAGACCTGCGCGGCGTCGGTGGCCGGTCTTTCCAGCATGGCCGTCGTCATCCAAGCCATGGTGTGGCTAGGGCTGCCCGAGCCGCCGGCGTGGCAGCTCATTCTCTATTTTCTGTGCATCGGAATGTTCGGCGCCGGCGTGGGCATGCTCTACACGCCGATGCTCGTCGATCGGTTGAAGCTGCCCTATCCAGAGGGGCTCGCCGTTGCCAACATCTTGCGCGCGCTCACCGACAAGCGCCTGCTGCGCCGTTCGGTGGCGACGCTCGGCGGCGGCACGCTGGCTGGCGTGCTCGGCGGCTTCGCATCTCTCACCGTTGCCGCGGTCGAAGCGATCAGTCTCTCCACTTCGACGCTCGGCGCGGGAATGATCGTCGGTGCGCGCATCACCGTCCCCGCGCTCATGGCGGGGCTCGTAGGGAGAACGCTCAAGCCCTATTTCGTGAGCCTGGGGTGGCTCGAGCCGACGGCGCCCGTCCGCAAGATCACGTTCATCTTCGCGCTCGGCATGATCATGGGCGGGGCCGCGCTCGACGTCACGCTCATCCTCATCGACGCCGTGCGGCGGGCCAAGGCAGTGCAAAAGGAGGCGGCGCCCGCGCCCGGAGAGGAATGGAAGCGCACCAACGTCGTTCGACTGGTGGCCTGGGTCGCGTTCTGGGCGACCGGCGTCATCGCCACCGGCTCCATCGTGATGCACGCCGACGTCCTCTTCCTCATCGTCGCCGTGGTGCTCGTCTTCGTTTTCACGATGGTGAACGGCATCTCCCACGGCATCACCAGCCAAAATCCGATCTCTTCGGCGTTCGTCGTCACCGTGCTTCTCTTGGGCACGTTCGGGCTTGCGAGCGCGCAGATGGGGCTATCGACGGCCGCGATCGTGCTCGCGTCCGTCACCTGCGCGGTCGACATGCAGCAAGATCGCTCGACGGGGTGGCGCCTCGGCTCCAACCGCACCATCCAGTTTCGCTATCAGGTGGCCGGCATCGCCATGGGCGCCGTGATGGCCGTCGTGTTTGCCAAGGTGTTCATGAACGCTTACCCGGTGCTGAGGCTCGATCAGACCGGACCCGCGGCGACGCACGTCCAAGGTTGGCAATCCGCCATGACCTTCAAAATGGTCGGCGCGCTCAACAACCTCACCCACCCCAAATCGTACACGTACATCGCCCTCTGGATCGGCGTCGGTATCGGTCTTTCCATGGAGGGGATCCGCAAAGTCCTCCGCGCATGGCCGAGGTACCAAGCGTTCGTCCAGCGCGACAAGGTCGGCTACGCGGTGGGCTTTCTCCTCGACACCATCTTTCTCCCGAGCCCTTACGCTTTTTCCTTCGGCGGATTCGTGGAGCTGGCGACGTCGATGTGGTTCGGCGCGGGCGGGCTGCTCGGCTCGCTCATGAGCACGATGGGGAAATTGAAAAAACCGGTGGCGAAGGAAGCGGACCTTACCGGCGATGCGCTGCCCGAAGATATGAGCACCGTTTCGCTCATCGGCGGTGGCCTCATCGCCGGCGATTCGCTGGCCGCGCTCGGCTTCGGCATTTCCATTTTGCTCAGCAAGCTCGCCGGCGGCTGACACCTCGGCCTTGCGCGGCCCATGAGCGCGCCGCGTGGCTACCCTGCGCGGTGAGCGGCCCCCCCCCCGCGTCCTCGCAGCCGGCGCCGCCGTGCTCGGACCCGTGTGGCTGGTCTCGCAGGGCGGCAAGAAGTAGATCGACCGCCGGAGTAGTGTTAGATGCGGGCCTATGCCCAAGTTCATCGCCGCTCCGTCCCGCGTCGAGGCCGAGGGAATCCCGCCCAAGGTCATCGACGAGTACATCGGTCGGGTCAACACGCGCACCGAAGTCGTCAGCATCGCCCACATGCGGAGCCCCGCCGGTTGGAACGAGCCGGGTCAGCGCCCCGCGTTTCGCGAGTACACCATCGTCCTCAAAGGCATGCTCAAGGTCGAATTCGAAGGGGGAGCCCTCGAGGTGCGCGCCAGTCAAGGCGTGGTCTGCGAGCCCGACGAGTGGGTGCGCTACAGCACCCCGGGCGAGGAAGGCGCCGAGTACATCGCCGTTTGCATGCCCGCCTTCTCCCCCGACATCGTGCACCGCAACAAAACGGCGCCCCCATCCTCGCGCGCGCCGTCGAGTCTTCCGCGCAGCAGCCCGCGCGGTCGTTGACGGCCGGCGCTCCTGCCGCTCCTGCCGCGCCGATGGCCGCCGCGCCCGTCGTTACTTGCGGGCCGGCGGCAGGTCGGTCACGAGATCGCGACCGAAGTAGACGTCGACTTCCTTGATCTTGCCACCCTCGACGCGAAAGTACTCCGTATTGCGAAAGCGAACGCCGTCCGACGTTCGCTGTGCGACGTAACGGACGAACGCCTCGTTTCCCTTTTCGAAAAGCTGTTCGATTTCGAAATTCCGGATCCGGTCGCTATTGGGCCAGCATCGCTCGAAATACTCGGCCTTGCTGATGCGGTCATCGCGTGGACTGCTGAAGGTGAAGTCGTCGGCCAAGAGTTCCTCAGCGACCTTGCGGTCCTTCTTCTGAAACGCCGCGAAGAGTCGGCGGACGGTCTCGGAGACGTCTTGCTGGTTCATTTTTCTGCCTTCCGTAGTTCGTGGGGGCTCCCCTTCGATGCGAGAGGGAGCGCTAGGCCTCGAGTTGGAGAAGCGCCGTGCCGTTCGCCATGTCGAAGGGCACCGAGACGTGCTGGTGCACGACCTTCCAGCGGCCGCCGACCTTGCGAAACCCGAGCGTCGAGCGAAGATGGTTCATGACGCGCTTTCCTTCCTTGGTCGTGCCGCCGAAATGCGCGAGGCTGCGACTGAAAGCGAGATCGCCGCTCATCGAAACGTCGAGGTGATCGACCTCGTACTCAATCGGCCCTTCGAACGATCCGAGGGCAATGTTCCAGCCGCGGCGAACGGCATCCGGGCCTTTTTGCTCGAGCGGCGGGAGCAAGTCGAAAACGACGATGTCGGGGGCGCAGTGGGCGAGGAATGCGTCGACGTCGTTGGTGCGCACGGCCTTCGCGATCGCGTCGATCACGGCCCTGATCGCGGGTAGATCGGACCTCGTGGTTTCTTCGTCCGGCATGGTCGCCTCCTTGCGTACTAGGCTGCCATCGTACAACGCCCCCGTCCTATCTCAATCTTGTGGTGCGTCCGGTTTGGCACGAACGGTGCCGCGTTCGCTGCACAGCGTTCGCGATCCAGCAATGCGGTGTGCATCTTCCGGGCCGAGCGAGGCCGCCAAATCCGCCTCGAACGCCTTCGACTCACCGCTGAAAGCAAGCATCAGCGCCTCCACCGGCTCGAGCGCCTGGCTCGTGTCGGGCCGAGGGCGCTTACCGGCGTTCACCTCACCCACCCGGCTGAGCGCGTCGCGCATCTTGTCGGGATTCTCCTTGCGGGCGCTGTCGATGACGGCGCTCATACAAGCCGACGCTCCTACACGGTCGGCGATTTGCTCGTTGCCGAGGACGCCGGCGCAGAGTGGCTTGAGCTGCGCCATGACGCGCTGATTCGACTTCTGGTACGCGTCCCGCAGAACGGCCGCATCCTGGGGAGAGAGACCGAGCCGATCGAGCTGCCGCTGCGAAGGCGTGAACGGCGTCTCGCGAAGACACGGCACGTTGTAGGGGACGACACCTTGCTTGGCGTAGCGCTCCCAGTCTTCGCTCGACGTTTCGCGGCGCGGCTGTTGGACGCGCGAACGGTTCGACGCGGTGGCCGTGGGCTGGGGGGCGGGCTGGGTCACCCGTTTCTGACCCAGATCGACGAGGCGTCGATTGCATTCTTGGAGCGAGCTGACGAGATTGGCATTCGCCGCCAGGAGGGCGTCGTCGTCATCGCCTTCTTCGGCCGCGGGCGCAGGTAGTTCGGGTGATGGACGAGGCGGAGGAGCGGTCCGCAGCATCGTCGCTGCCGCGACGCCGATGAGCAAGCCGGTACCGAGCGCGATGGCCGCCGTCGCCATGGGGTGCATGGCAACGAGATTCGCAGAGCGCAGCCCACGCGGCAACGTGCTTTGGCGCCGCTGGTGAACGATGAACGCGCTCAGGCAAACTGCGATGTGCAGAACTTACAGCGCGTCGCTCGGAGGGGGACCGTTTCGCAGCAGAAGGGGCACTCCTTGGTCGTCGGGTCCTCGGCGGCCTTCGGCTTGATGAGGCGCCCTTCGGCCGCCTTCAAGAGCCGCGAGACGACGATGAAAAGCACCAGCGCGATGACCAGAAAATCGAGCACCGCGCCGAAGAAATCACCGTATTTGACGACCACGTCGTCTTTGGGGTCGACGGCCTGACGCAGCACGGCGCCGTTCGCACGCCAATCGCCGCTCGGAAGAACGAGCGCGACGAGCGGCATGAAGAGATCGGCCACCAGCGCAGAGACGATTTTCCCGAACGCGCCGCCGATGACGACACCGACGGCGAGATCGACGACGTTGCCCTTGAAGGCGAATTTCTTGAAATCTTCGATGAAGGCCATGGCGGACTCCGATCAGGGGGGCGGGGGGGGCGTGGTGGGCTCCGTCGCCGGCTTGGTGGGCTCCGTCGCCGGCGGCGCGGGCTCCGTCGGGGGTTCCGTCGACGGCGCGGACCCGCCGGAAGCCGGCATGGGTGCACCCGTATCGGGCGGCATTGGCGCGGGCGGGGCGGGTGGCGGAGGTTCCGCGGGAGCGGGGACCTCTTTGTTCTGGCTGAATGAGTAGATGAGGCTCGCGTTGGTCGTGGTATCGAGCTGCTCTTTGCCGGGCAGCGGGGCGTGGTCGTAGCGCAAACCGAACCCGAGGCCGACCGCGAGCCCACTCCCGACCTTGGCGGCGAAGAGTGCGTCGACGTTGATGCGATTGCGGGTCGCCTCGACGAGGCTCTGCAGGTACTCGACGCCGCACGAGACCGTGACTTGCTCATTGAAAGCGTGTCGCATGCCCATGAAGGCGCGACTCGAATGGTCGGTCGCCGTCTTGTCGAGCGGAGGACGCACGCCCGTGGCGTCGACGAGCGCGTCGTTACGACGCACGTCGTGTTGAAAGTCATAGCCGGCCTCTGCCCAAACGGCATTGGTTTGCTCCGCCACGAAGAGGTATTTGAAGCCGGGGTCGAGGTTCAGTCGGAACTCGATCCCCTGCAGACGATCGTGGCGGCCCGTGCTGATGAGAAAGAAGCTAGCCTGCTCGACGATGTAACGGTCGTACCGCAGGCGCCCTTGCAGATTCTCGGTCGTGATCCTGACCCCCTGGCCCGGAGGAGCGCCCCGGCCGTAGTTGCCGAGCACCGAAACACCGATGCCGTTGTTGTCGAAGCGCGTGTCGAAAGAGCCATTGGCGGTAATGGCGACGAGGCGC
This sequence comes from Polyangiaceae bacterium, assembly GCA_035318465.1. GTDB lineage: Bacteria > Myxococcota_A > Polyangia > Polyangiales > Polyangiaceae > DASWDH01. The sequence continues at coordinate 111,527 of DATHES010000008.1, read as the reverse complement.
GAGTTTCCGGTGGAACCCTGTCCACCCGACGACAAAGTGACCGACGTTCCGTCGGTCTTGCTTTCGAACTTGGGCGCATCGAGCCCCTTCGGTGCCTCGACCAGCGGCTTGGCCTCGGGTGCGCCGAAGGATTGAGCGAAGGCCGGGGCGAGCAGCGAGAGGACGGAAAGATGAGAGGCGATCGCGAGGAGCGGCAACGGCAGAACAGCTCGATCCATGGGAGTGTGCCGCGCGTAACACGGCACGCCCCCGGTTCCTAGACTGCCGAATGCGGATGTTGCTAGCCCATCGCGACGTTGGGCTGCATCGGCGTGGGCATGCGCTTGGGCGGCTGCGCCGATCGTTTGGCTGCGCCCAGTCGTTTGCGCAGCTCCGCGCAGGGCGCCTCCACGTAAACGTGCAGCCCGTAGCAGAACGCGACGGCGAGCCCCAAGGCGAGCGGCACCTGCAAGGCAAGGCTCGACGTCACCCAGTTATCGATGAGCGAGAGAATCGTGCGATGGGTGAGATAGAGCCCATACGACAAGAGCCCAATGAACATCATGAGCCGCGTGTTGAGAAGACGCATCGGGCCCCACTTGGGGCAGCGGATGGCGACGACGAAGAACGGGATCAGCGCCGCGGCCTGGAGCGAGCCTTTGACGGCATCTTGGAAAAGCGGCTGCCGTATCAAGCTGGTCGCCGCGAGCACGACGGCTCCGATCGGAAGTCCGATCCACCGCCACGCCTTGTCGGAAAAACGGGACCGGTCGAAGACAGGGTTTCCGTACACGGCAAGCGCGCAGCCGAAGAGGATCGAATCGACGCGGGTGTCCGAGGCGCGGTAGAGCCGCTCGTGATCGGCGTGAAGAACACCGCTGAGAACGCCGCGCCACGCGAGCACGGCGCCGCACAGCCCGAGGATCACGCCGAGCTGCTGGCGAGACGAGAGTCTCCAGCGGCGCATCCCCCAATACAGCAGCGGAAACAAAAGGTAAAAGTGCTCCTCGACCGACAGCGACCAATAGACGCTGGTTCCACCGGGGATCTCGTCGAGTCCGCGGTAGATATGCCAGTAGTTGGCGGCGTGGAGCACATAAGCGCTGATCGAGGGCAAGGTGACCTGGCCTTCGACGGCGTGACCCATGGTCAAGAGGCTGCTCAAGACGAGCACGATGTAAAAGGGCGGCAGGATACGTAGCGCGCGGCGCAAGTAGAATTCGCGCAAGCTGACGGTGCCGCTCCGATCGAACTCCTTTCGGAGGAGGGTCGTGATGAGATAGCCACTCAGCACGAAGAAGACGGTGACGCCGAATGCAGGCGGGACGAAGCGCAGGTAAGCGGCCGGCAGCGCATGCCCGAAGAACACCAAGAGGAAGGCCGCGCCGCGCATGCCGTCGAGCGACGGGATGTGGAAGGACGACAGAGAGCTCTTCACCACTTCTTCTTGAGCTGGCGAGCTCTCCACCTTCGCACCCTCACCGCGTCGGTCGCGGTACGCGACCAGGGTGACTTCGGCGCTTTCATCCGGATTTGCTAGATCGGTCGTCATAGGCTCCCCGCCGTCACCGAGCGCTACTCGCGAAAGGGCGCCTACCCATCGCGGAAGTTTTCTCGAGACGTTGCGATATCGCTACACCTGTTCCTGTAGCGATCGCGTTGTCGCTTGGATGTGGACCGAACGACCGATCGCTGCGCCCGCTTGCAACCGCGAGGCGCGTTCATGCCTTGAATCGTCGCGTGAATGACGAAGCAGATCTTTAGGCGGACATGTCGCGCGTCGCGCGCCGCGTGACATCGCCCCGCTCCAATTTTTGCCAAGCGTGACGCAGCAGGCACAAAAGTCCGACCAACGTCAGAGGCCCGAGCACAACGACCGACATGTGCTCGAGGAATGCACGGCCGGTGTCGCCCGATCCATTGGCGAGCGGAATGACGACCGTCACGAGGTAATAGGCGGCGAGCGGCAATGCCGTGCTTTGCGGCAATCTTCCGACCTGCGTCGCATCGTCGGTCTTCGAAAAGTGCCCGATGGCGACGTGAAGCGCGAGAAGAACGCCGAAGTACACGACGATCCCCTCCAGCCGATGGACGCGCGCCGCCGTCCAAAAAGCCGTCGTGAACGGATGGGCGGCCAGCCAAAGCGCGACGACGATGCGGATCGTGTTGGCGATGACGGTGGCCGCGTAGCAAACCCCCACGCTCGCTACCGTAAGCCGGGCGCTCGCCCGCCAGGAAATGGCGCGCTGGGACAGCAGCGACCCGAGCATGGCCAAAGCGGCCAGCATGAAGTTCAGCCCCGCGCACGGTTTGGCGATGACGAAGAATCGCTCGCGCGAAAGATAGCCCTCTCCTGGCTCCCATTCGAAGCGCGCGCCGCTTGCGAGTTCTGAAAGCCGCGCGACCGGCTTCAGAATCCACCCGAGCTCATCGACGTTGGCCGTCGCGTAGTGATGCTTGAGGCCCCACATCGCGAGCGCGGTAACTGCCAGGTGTCCGACCCTGGGCCATGGCCAACGCGACATCAGGCGGCCAGCCCCGGCGCACGGCGCTTCCGCATTTCCAGCAAGCTTCGTCCGGCGAGGGCGACGAGGAGCACGGCACCCATCCAAGCGAGCTCCGGCTCGGCGCCGGTGGTGACGGCGCTTGCGCCCACGGCGAGATCGCTCACACCGAGAGGCAGCGGGAGCGGTTGGTCGACATCCTCGGCATGCCCGCCTGCATTGCGCACCACCTCATGCACGGCGATGAACGACGTGTAAGGCGTGAGAAGGCTGTAAGTAAGGCCGATGGATTTGATCTCGGCCACGCTGTCGGCGTCCTCGCCGCGTTCGAAATCGAACAGGTTGGTGAGCCGAGCGCGCGCCCAGAGATGAGAGAGGGCGCGGTGACGCTCGTCGGGCACCGCGTCGGCCACCTGCACCGAGGTTCGGTAGACGTCTCTGCCGCTGGAACCCGAGATGTCGATCGTCCCTCGGGGTTGACCGCGCCACTTGCCAAAGACGACGATCGGGCGCTCCGCGAAAAGATCGGGCACCTTGATCGGCTCGACGTCGTACGTTTCGAAACCATTGAACGCGACGCGCACGCCGGTGAGCACGGGCGACTGAATATAGCGGCGGAACTTGGCGGCCGCCTTGGCCGAGTCCTCGGCGCGCGTCACCACGAAGGGCTCGCCTTGCCCCGCGTGCGCCACGCCTTCGACGAGGAAGCGATTGACGCTCGAACCCATGCCGAAGGAAAAGAAGTTGGCCTGGTCGAGGTGATCGCGGATATAGCCGAACGTTTCCTTTTCTGCGTCGATGTACCCGTCGGTGAGAAGCACGACCGTGCGCGCCACGTTCGGCGACGGGCGCGGAAGGGCAACCGCTCGCTTGAGCGCCGCGAGAAGCTCCGTTCCGCCGCCCCCCGGTTGCGGCCCGATGAAACGAAGGGCACGTTCGAGGTTCTCCGTCGAAGCAGGACGAGATGCCGGCCAAAGCGTCCGCGATCCATCGGCGAAGAGGACGATGTTGAACGTATCGGTGGGACGCACCACGTGAACGAGGTCGCGCATCAGCTTTTTGGCGGTGTCGAGAGGAAAACCGTTCATCGAGCCCGACACGTCGAGCACGAAGACGTATTCGCGCGGCGGCACGTCGTCGGCAGCGACCGATCGCGGAGGTTGCGCCATCATGAGAAAAAAGTTTTCGTCTCGACCTTGGTAGAGAATGAGGCCGGTGCTCACCTGGCTTCCCGCCAAGCGATAGCGGAGGACGAAGTCGCGGTTACCGGAGAAAAGCTCGGCGGGCGCCAGCGCCACCTCGGCGCGGCTCGCGCCGTCCCTGCGCGTCACCACCTGGTGGGTCGCGCAGCCGACGTCGTCGAGCGGGACGCCCGTCGACAGCGTCGCCGTCAGATGAAACTCGCTCTTGGGTGACTCCCCTTCGTGTAGATAGGGAACCTCGACGAAGCGATCGCGCGGCGCCGCGGCGGCGCTGTCTTTCGCCGCGTAGCGCGGTCCGACGACCGTCGGGTAAACGAGCTCGTAAGTCCCGTCGGTCGGCATGAGCAGCTCGGTGTACTTGAGCTCCACCGCGATCGTGTCGCGGGGCATGATGTTGGCCACGTTCATGGAAAAGACGTTGGGACGATCCTGCTCCAGCAGCGACGCGCTCTTGCCCTCCTCCTTGGCTCGGTCGAAATCCCGCTTGGCGCGCTCGCGCTCTTCGATCTTCGCGACGACGCGCTGGTTGCCGACGGTCATCGTCATTCCGTAAACGGCAGCCCGCGTCGAAGCCGGAAAGACATAGCGCGCATGCAGCGGCTTCGGACCTTGGTTTTGGTAGATCTGCCGTACGGTGACGTCGGCAATGACGCCGGAGACCGCGACTTCTACGCGCGTGGCCTGGAGGGGGAGCCTGTCGACGGCAGGGTCGGCGCCTTCGACGAAGAAGTAGGGCGAGAGGTTGTGGTCGGCACTGTCGGGCGACTCGGCGCCGGCGCGCCGCGCCAAGAGGGCAAGCAAGAGAACGATGACGATGGCGAAGGGGCGGAGGGAATGCTTCATGACACGCTTTCTCGAAGGAGCGCCGCCGCCGCGAGGACGGCGAGCGCCGGGGTGTCCAAAGGGAGAGCAAGCTGAATGCCGCCGTGGGCCCGCCCTGGACAGGCCTGGCAAAGTCGCGATTGCGCGACCGATTCAGGGCAACCCATCGGCGAGCGGCTGCTCGCTGCGCGCCCGTCGTGTGTCTGTCCATCGCGCAACGTGGCGAAGCGCCCACAGCCGCCGCCGTGACGCGATCGCACCTCGACGGGAAAGAGCCCCCGGCGGGATTACTTGACGATCACTTTTGTCTTACATCCAAAAGCGACCGCGATCTTGGCCTTGAGATCGCCTTGGATCTCGCCGCAGGTGACCGGGCAGGCAATGACTTTGGTCGGCATGGCGTTGTCGTCGTAAAACCATCCACCCTGCGGTCCGCAGTCGGCCGCCGACGGGACATTGAAGAGATCGCGCGGAGTCGCCCCGTCTGGCGTGTAGATCACGTTCACGAGCTTGGGGTCGAACGTCTGGCCGAGGGGGGGCGGAGGGATGGCCCAATCGCAAGACAGCTTGGTGCCGGTGATGACGGCCTGGGCCAGGGCTTTGAACACCGGGGCAAAGTCGGTGGTGCACATGTCGCCCGAGACGCCTCCCGTTTGTTTCTTGAGCTGCTCGTAGACGTTACCGACCGCCGAGCAATTCAGGCAGGGCATCGAGCAGTACACGCCGCTGAACGTCCACTTGGCGAACATGACCGGATCGAGTGCGGTCACGGCGGCGGTGAAGGCGGCGGCGGAGTTGTTGGGCGCGGCGGTGGCTTCGTCGTCCGTCACCACGACGAAGGTCTTGCTCGCGTTGGGACGCAGCATCGACTTGTATTCGCCGTAGTGGCTCGTCAGGAGGTTCAACGCGTCCCAGCTGCCGACCGCCACCGGCAGGTGAAGGTATCGCGGGGCCAGGGAATCGGCCGGACATTGCCCCGAGCCGAGCGGAGCCGACACGCACACGCCATTGCCGATGGGGATGCCGAAGATGATCGTCTGGGGCGCGGAAAGAATGACGACATGGACATCGATGCCGGTGGCGATGATCTGCTGCGCGAAGATGTTCATGTTGTCTTGCACGGCCTGCGCCTCGGTCGTCATGCTGCCGGAGTTGTCGAGGGCCCAAATGATGTCGGCGGGTTGCCTGGTGGTCTCGGCTTCTTGCGTCACCGCGGCGCATGCGCCATCGGAGGGTGGCAGGCCCGCATCGACTGGCCCCGTGCCTGGTCCGATCGGCGGCATCGTGCCTCCGGTGCCCGTTCCGGGTCCCGCCCCACCGCTCCCGCCCACACCGCCACTCCCACCGCCGGAACCGCCCGTTGCTCCGCTGCCACCGGCGTCGTGCTGCGGTGGGGTCTTGGGCCTGACGCCTTCGTCGGTGCCGCATGCGGACGCCGCGAGGACGGCCATCATGGTGAGGACACCGACCCAAGAGGGTGAAGAGCGCGCGCCTGGGCCGAGTCGGTGAGGGTTCACTAGAAGAGAGTGGCTGAAAATCGCCGGAAGGGCGGAATAAAGGTACTTCCACCCCCAAAGTTCCGTCATTACGACGCGGCCGAGCCGTATTGTCGTGAACAACGAAGCGTTTTCGCGAGCGCTCCCGGCGGACCAACCTACGATTCGGGCTAGCTTTTCATGCGGCGTTCGAGCTCGATGCCGAGCCGTTCCATCCGCCGATAGAGCGCCTGCCGACTGACGCCGAGTTGGGCGGCTGCCTTGGAGACGACGCCGCGCGCTTCGGTGAGCACCTGTTCGATCTGCGCGCGCTCGAGGGCATCGAACGCCGTGCCTCGCTCCTCGCCGGGCGGGGAAGGCGCGCGGGGCGGCTGCGCGGCAGGGGGTGCGCTCGGTCGAATCGATCCCCCGGTGGAAACATCGAGCCCCAGATCGGCCGGCGTGATGACGGCTTCTTTGCAAACGAGCACCGCGCGCTGGATGCGGTTATCGAGCTCGCGCACGTTGCCGGGCCACTCGTGATCGAGGAGTGCCTGACGGGCACCCTCACTCAGCTTGAAGGGGTCGCGTTGGTCGCTCTCGGCGTGCCGCCGCAAGAGGTGCTCGGCAAGCGGGAGGATGTCGTCCGGTCGATTGCGCAGCGCGGGGATGGCGAGCTCGATGACGTTGAGGCGAAAGTAGAGATCTTCTCGAAAGAGGCCCTGCTTGATGGCGTTCGCCAGATTGGCGTTGGTGGCGCTGATGAGCCGAACGTCGGTCTTGTGCGTGGTGTTGCTGCCGAGACGCTGGAATTCCCCGGTTTGCAGCACCCGCAGCAGCTTCATCTGGCCGTTGGCGGAGAGGTTGCCGATCTCGTCGAGAAAGAGCGTCCCGCCGTTGGCCTCTTCGAAACGACCGATGCGAAGCTTCTTCGCTCCGGTGTAGGCGCCGGCCTCGGCGCCGAAGAGCTCGGCTTCGAGCAGCTCGTCGGGCAAACCCCCGGCGTTCACTTGCACGAACGGCTTTTCCCGGCGCCGCGAATTGGCCTGCACGATCTCGGCGAGCCTTTCTTTTCCGGCGCCATTGGGGCCAGTGACGAGGATGGCAGCATCGGAGCGCGCCACCTTGACCGCGAGGCTGACCACTTCGTGCATCTGAGGGCTCGCGTAGACGAGGCCGCAGAGGGCGTAGCTCTCCTGAAGCTCGTGCCGCGCGCGCGAACCGTGCGAGCGAAGGCGTACGTTCTCTTGAGAGAGCTCTCGCAAGCGGATGAGGTTCTTGACCTGGGTGACCAGCTTCTCGTCGTCCCATGGTTTGGCGATGTAGTCGCTGGCCCCGTCTTTGATGAGCTGGACCGCGGCCTCGAGCGAGGTGAAGGCCGTCATGATGAGCACCGGCAGATCGGGGTCGAGTCGCTTGATGTCCGAGAGCAGCTTGGCCCCTTCCGCGCCGTCGGTGGCGTCGCGCCGGAAATTCATGTCCTGCACCACCGCCCCCACGTCTTCCGAGGCGATGATGGAAAGGGCCCGCTCCGGATGGTTGGCGATGATGGCCGGCACGCCGTGCAGATCGAAAAGGAGCTCCAGGGCCGTGCAGACCGCCGGTTGATCTTCGACGACGAGCACCTTGAGCATGATTCGCTCCTACCATCCGCGTGCGGGCGCGTCACCCACTCGGGATCTTCATCCGCGCGAGAGCGTGAGCCGCCCCGTCCTGGCCGGCTGGGTTGCCCCTTGACCGGGGACCCAGCAGGAAACGACGGTCCCGCGGCCGTCTCCCGGTTCGATCTTCAGCGTCCCGTTGTGTGCCTCGACGATCTCGCGGCACAGCGCCAGCCCGACGCCCGAGCCCCGCTCCTTGGTGGAGAAAAACGGCTCGAGCGCGTTCTTCAGCACCTCACCGGTCATCCCGCAGCCGCGATCGGTCACCCGAAACATGGTGCCGCCGTCGGTGGTCGATTCGACGCTGAGGAGCACCTTGCTGTCGTCCTTCTTGGCTTCGTCGGCGTTTTTGAGCAGGTTGATGAGCACCTGCTGCATCTGCGCGGCGTCGAAGTACCCTGGCCGCGGCGGTGCGCTGGCGACTTCCACCGACGGCCAGAGAGAGCGGATGCCATCCAAAAAGGTCGGCCACGCCACGAGCTGCGGCCGCGGGCGCGGCAAACGCGCGAAGCTGGCGTATCCTTCGAGGAAGGTGTTGAGGTGGGTGGCGCGCTCTTCGATGGTGCCGAGCACCTTCTCGAGCTTGGGCAGGTGCTCCGGCCTTTCTGCGATGAGCTTGGCGGAATGGATGAGGGAGAGGATGGGAGCGAGCGAGTTGTTGAACTCGTGGCTGATGACGCGAATGACGCGTTTGTAGACGTCCGCTTCGCGTCGATAGAGCTCGCGAGTCATGTGCTTGACGATGACCAGCGTGTACGATTCCCCGTCGACCTCGAAGTACCGTTTGGAGAGATTGTAACTCTCGCGCTCTGCGCAAACCTCGAGGGTGAAGAGGGCGTCGGTATCGGAGAGCAGCGCCGCGCGGAGAGGTTCGGGCGCCGCGTGCAGCATGTGGAGGAAGTTGCCCCCCTCGGGATTGCGCCCTTCGAAAAAGAGTTCGCGCGCCTCGCTGTTGACATAGACGATGGCGCCCGAATCCGCATAGAGCAGGATCGCCACGGGCGCCCAGCCTCCGATGGCCTCCAGGAGCTTGCGCCGGAAAACGTCCCCTTTCTCGGCGGCCAGCGTGGTACCGAGGGCGTCGAAACGCTCGCCCAAGTCGCCGAGCGCGCGCTTGTCCCTGTCGCAAAGGGGAGCCGTCTCTTTGCCCGCCCCGAGATCACCGAGTCCCGCGCAGAGATGGTCGAGCGCGCGAAGCCTCGGTAAAAGGAGCAGTCGGAAGCACCCGGCACCGAGCAGCACCGACGCGGCCACCGCTGCCCCAAGGCAGATGCCGAGCGGGGACTCGCTCCGCGCGATGACGACCGACCCCGCCGCCGTGACCGCGAGCGCCGCGCAAAGGCCGACCAGCATTTTGGTCGAGCGGGTCGTCATCGGAGACGCGAGGGCCTTGGATGGGAGCAATGGGGTGCCTGCGCAGGGTGCAGCGGTTATGCCACGATCTCGGCTCCGGCGCGGGGCGGTAGCGCAATCCACGAAATCTCGCGGTGTGGCGCGTTCTTACCCGAGGTGCCCCGAACCTAGGCGCCCGCGGAGGCCCGCGGGCGGATGTTCGCCGAACGGACAGGTGTCCGCGGAAAACGAGGGTCAACGGCCTTGACCGGCCCCCCCTTCGTCACCAGAAAGACTCCACAGTTTCGCCCTACCTCGATAAGATGCGAGGTCGACCCAGCGGCGGATAGAGTCTGAAGATCCCGCATGTTCCCGGAAACGACGCCCGCTCTCGCCAACGTCTTGCATTGGGCATCACGCCCGACCGACGACGCCGAGACGCAACGCCTACTGCGGCGCCGGCTTCTCGTTTACGTGCGGATGGTCGCCATGCTCTTCGGGGGCCTCTATTTGCTGGGCGCAGTGTCGCTCCTCTGCCTCGCCCCCGGCCAATTCATCTCCGTTCATGCCCATCCCAGCAAGATCATCAATCTGGCGCTCACGTTGGGCGCCTTCGGGTTTGTCTTGTTTCTTCGGCGTGTCGCGCCGAGCGAGGGTGCCCTCCGCGCGCTCGATGGCGGTTTTGCGTTCACCATCGCCATCGCGATCGGGGTGGGGAGCGCCACGGCGCCGGCGGGATACCACTTCGAGGTCATCGCGCTCCTGGTGATGATTTTTCTGCTGGTGCTCCGCGCGGCGCTCGTGCCGAGCCGTCCCTCTTTTACGGCGATGGTCTCCATTGGATGCTCTTTGCCCATTCTCATCGGCGCCTATGTACAGCTCCAGGGCACTCCCATGCCCAACGAGTTCATGACGCCGGGCGTGATCGTGATGGCACTGTCGGCGTGGTGCGCCGTCGCCACCGCGGCGACGACGGTCGTCTCGCGGGTCATCTACGGCTTGGTGACGCAGGTCCGCGACGCCCAGCACCTCGGTCGCTATACGCTCGGCGCCAAGATCGGCGAAGGGGGGATGGGGGAAGTCTATCGCGCCGAGCACGCCATGCTGAGGCGCCCCACCGCCATCAAATTGCTATTGCCCGCAAAGGTGAGCGCATCGGCGCTCGAGCGGTTCGAGCGTGAAGTGCAGCTCACGAGCCGCCTCTCGCATCCCAACACCATCGCCATCTACGACTACGGTCGCACGCCCGACGGCATCTTCTACTACGCGATGGAGTACCTCGACGGCCTCTCGCTTGAATCGCTCCTGGCTTCCGACGGCGTGCAACCGTCCGGCCGCGTGGTGCACATCCTTCTTCAAGCGGCGGGAGCGCTGGCCGAGGCGCACGGCATCGGCCTCATCCATCGCGATATCAAACCCGCCAACATCATGTTGTGCGAACGCGGCGGCATGCCCGACGTCGTCAAGGTCCTCGACTTCGGCCTGGTGAAGAACCTCGACGCCGGTGAGGGCGACGTCGCCCTCACCAACACCAACGCCTTGACGGGGACGCCGCTCTATCTGGCCCCCGAGTCGATCATCCGGCCCGACAAGATCGACGCGCGCATCGACATCTACGCGCTCGGTGCCGTGGGGTACTTTCTCATCACCGGGACGCCGCCTTTCACGGGCCACAACGTGGTCGAGATCGCCGGCCATCACCTCCATACGACGCCCCTCTCGCCCTCGGCGCGTCTCGGTCGTGCCGTGCCGCCCAAGCTCGACGCGCTACTCGTCGCCTGCCTGGCCAAGGATCCCGAGGCGCGGCCGCGCGATGCACACGCGCTCCTCGTCGCGCTTCTCGAATGCGAGACGGAGAGCCCGTGGAGCGGGGGCGATGCCCGTGCGTGGTGGTCGAAATGGCATGAGGCACATTCGAACATTCCGGTCGCGCGCCACCCGACGCCCGTCAGCAATGCCCCGGGCGATTGCGTGACGTCGCTGTTTTCGGGATGACGCTTGACCGGAGATGATTGACAGGTGACCGAGGAGCGAGCGGACAACTCGGCCGCGCAACTGCCACGGACGGCTGTCACGCTCGCTCGAATGAGGTCACTGGACCTCGACGATCGACTCTGCGGCGACGTCGTCGTTCTGCGCGGGAGCGTGACGGGGCCGGCCGTCGAGCTGCGTGAGCGCGCCGCCCAGCGCCGCGAACTGGATCAACGTGCCGACAGCGAGCGCGAACCAGGTAGCGGTGAACAAACTGGGAAGCGCGTACCAACGAAGCGTTTTCATGATTGAGCCTCCGCGCTCTCTCTAAGCAGCGGCCGTGCCATCGTGCAGGCGGACCACGGCGTTGGCAGGGCGTGGCCCGTGGGTTCGCGAAGTCGCCTAGAAAATCGCCTACGGATGACTCCGGTCTCGTGCAAGAGGGGGGACCGCTCGGTCCCAGGTGCGGGACCCACGGTCCCAGCTGCGCGACCCGCGGTCCCCAGCTGCGCGACCCCGCCGACCCTCGAAGTCGGGCCCGTTCGACATGCGCGATTTGTCCTTGACGAAACTAATTCGTTAGTACTAACAGCTTAGTTGTGAATCATCCGCCGTCCCAAAGGCGACCGATGCTGACCCGAGCCGAATCGGAGATCATGCGGGTGCTCTGGGATCGCGATGGCGCCACCGTGCACGAGGTGGTGGAAGGTTTGCCCCGCGCTGTCGCGTACACCACGGCCCTGACGATCCTCCGGATTCTCGAGCAAAAGGGGTACGTCCGACACGAGCCCAATCCCGCCGGCGGTCGCGCCCACGTCTACCGTCCCGCGGTTGCCGCGTCGAAGACGCGCCAGTTGCACGTGCGCGATCTCATCGATCGCCTTTTTGGAGGGAGATCGGACCAGCTCGTCGTTGGCTTGCTCGACGACGAGAACCTCACTCGCGCCGAGCTCGAGCGATTGCGCAGCGCCATCGAAGCCCGCTTGAAAACGGACGGACCCAGTAAATCGAGGAAACGTGATGGTTGACTTGTGTCCGTGCACCCTCGGGTTGGGGATCATTCTCGCGTGGGCCGCTCTTCCGCTTTTCGTGAAATTGGCGCGCCGGGGCGATGGGGGCGATCCAGCCCTTTACTACCGCGCGCTCGTTTCAGCCTTGCTCATCGCCACGCTGATGTTCGTCTTGCCTTGGCTTCGTGACGCGACGGACGGGGCGTTGATGGAGGTGCGCACCTGGCGCCGCTCTTGGGTGGCGGTCGATTCGCTGCGGGTGGCCTCCGCCTGGGTCGAGCCCTTGGTGGGGCGAACGCCGTCGGCGTGGCCGGTGAGCCCGGTGGGCCGCGTCCTCTCGGTCGTCGCCGAAACGTATGCGGTCCTCGTGGCCATCGGGTTGGTGCGGTTCGCGCTCGCGCGGGCCAGGCTGGCGCGACTGTGCAAAGCCGCGTGGCCCGCGCCCGATCGGGTGCGCATCATCGCCCGCAGCCTCGCCGCCGAGCTCGGTATCGAAATGCCGGACCTCGTCGTGCTCGACGTGATCAACCTTCCGTTCACGACCGGCTTCTTCACGCCCATGGTGGTTTTGCCTCAGAGTCTCGTCGCCCGTGCTTCGTTCGAGCAGCTCGAGTTCGTGCTCCATCACGAGCTCGTCCACGTCGCGCGCGGCGATTTGCGTGCCTCGCTGGGGATCGGCCTCCTGCGCCAGCTTTTTGCGTTTCACCCTGCGGCGACGCCGCTGCTTTCGGAGATCGCGCTCGCCCGCGAGGCCAGCGTCGATGCTCGCGTCGCGGCGGACGCCCCGCTCCAATACGCCACGTTTCTGGTGGAGCTCGCCGAGCACGTCCGCGCGTCTCGACCGCTGCTCGCCACGTCGCTTCCCATGGCCGATGCCGCGCTCACGCGCCGCATCACGATGATTATTTCGCCCACTGCTTCCCCTTGCAAAGCCGAAGGGCGGCGCGCCCAGAGCATTCTTCTCGCAGCGGGGGCGTTCATGGTGGCAGGCGTCCTCTTGGCCCCACGATCGCTCGAAACCAAGGCCGCCGTCCCGGTGAGCCCTTGTCCGCGCGAGGTCTCGGGTGCCGTCGATGGGCGGGTCGACCGGCACGTCATCAGCAAAGTCGTCCAGGATCATTTTCCCGCGTTCAGGGCTTGCTACGAGCGGTTCCTCGACCCCAAGCGGACCGTACGAGCCGAAATGCACTTCACCATCGGGGCAACTGGAGTCGTCACCGGCGGACACGTGGATGCCATGGGGGCGCCGGCGCTCGGCAGCTGCATGGAGCCGGTCATGCTCCGTTTCATGTTTCCGCCACTCGAGGGTGGCGCGCAAACGGTCGACTATCCGATCGCCTTCGCTCCCGGATGACGAGTGTCTTGCAGCTGACTAGCGTCTGCTGCGAAGGTTCGATCGTATGACGTGGGCCCTTGCCTCATCGCTTGCGGCGGCTCTGCTCGGCACGCCTCCCACCCCTCACCTCAACGCGGCGCGCGTGGACAACGCGCCCTTGCTCGACGGAAAGCTCGACGACCCTGCCTGGTCCAAGGCCGAGGCTTCCACGGCTTTCTTGCAGAAGTTCCCCAACGAAGGCCAAGAGCCCACCGAGCGCACGACGATCCGCATCGTTTACGACGATGCCAATGTCTTCGTGGCCTTCGACTGCGAGCAGCGAAGCGTGCCGGTCGTGGAGCGGCTTACGCGGCGTGGTCGGCTCGTCGAATCCGACTGGGTCTCGGTGGCGATGGGGACGCGCGCCGACGGCAAGAGCGCGTTCGAGTTCCTCGTCAACGCTTCCGGCGTGCGGGTGGATGCGCTCCGATTCAACGACACCGAGAAGACGGAGGACCGCGACGAGAATTGGGAGGCTGAAACCGCCGTCCGGGAAGGGGGATGGTCGGCGGAGTTTCGCATCCCCCTGCACCTTCTGCGTTTTGCGAGCGCCCCCGAGCAGACCTGGGACCTGCAAGCGCGGCGCTACATCTCCGAGCTGCAGGAGACCGACGAGTGGGCGTTCTTCACGCGCAGCGCGGGGGGCGAGGTGTCGCACTACGGCAAGCTTCACGGCCTGCGCGGTCTCACGCCGCGCGCCCCGGTCGAGGTACGGCCCTTCGTGCTCGGAAAGATGGAACGGCGCGAGCATTCGTCGGAGCAGCTCGATAGCGGCACCCTTTTCGCGGCCAGCGCCGGCCTCGACCTCAAATGGCACCCTACCAACGACCTCACCCTCGATCTGGCGGTCAACCCCGACTTCGCTCAAGTCGAAGCCGATCAGCAGGTCTTGAACCTTTCCACTTTCGAAACGTACTTCCCGGAAAAGCGCCCCTTCTTTTTGGAGGGGGTGGACGTTTTCGCGACGCCGATCCAGTTGCTCTATACGCGCCGCATCGGACGCGCGCCGGGCGCCCCCCGCGTGCGCGACGTGCCGTTCGAACAGGTGGTCCGCCTGCCCACCGCGCGGACGATTTACGGCGCCAGCAAGCTCACCGGGCAGATCGCCAAGGGGTGGTCGGTCGGCACGCTGCAAGCCGTGACGGGCGAGGGGAAAGTCGACGTGGACGTCGAAGGCACGAGCCGCCGCCGCGTGGTCGAGCCCCTCACCGCGCATCAGGTGCTCCGTTTGAAGCGGGACATCGGCGACAACGGGCACGTGGGGGTCATGCTGACGGCGACGACCTACGCCGAGAAGAGCGGTGACTACCCTCCCGTCCCAGCCAACGCCGACTCGCCGGTGGCGACGCAGCTCTGCCCCAATGCCGTCGATCCGACCAACCCGGTGCGATCCATCCGCCCCTCGTCGCGCTCCGGGCCGTCGCTGCTCGTCGCGCCGGGATCACGCTGCTTCAACAATGCCTACGTGGGGGGCCTCGATTGGCGATGGCGGTCCTCGAACGGTGATTTTGCGGCCGCGGGGCAGGTCGTCGGTTCCACTTTGCAGGGGGGGGCGCCGCGCCATGTGCCCGACGGGACGGTGATTCGCGAGCGGGACATCGGGACGGCCGTGTCTTTGTACGCGCGCAAGGAAGGCGGCGGTCATTGGCTCGGCGGACTCTACGGCGATTACTGGGGGCGGAAGTTCGACGTCAACGATCTCGGCTTTCTCAGCCGCGCCAACCAGTACCAGGGGCGCGCGGAGATCGAATACCGCGAGATGAATCGCACCGGGATTGCGCTCGAGGCGCACGCGCGGCTGCAATACATCCAGCGCTCGAACCTCGACGGTCTCGACCTCGGAGGTACGGCCCGTCTCGCATCCTGGGGCACGCTCACCAATTTCTGGAAGTACTACGCCGACGTCCATGCGCGCCGCAATTACTTCGACGACCGCGAGGTCGGCGATGGGACGGCGCTGCAGCGGGGAGGTTGGGTCGGTCACGAGCTCTGGTTCGAGACCGACCGCACCAAGAAGGTGAGCGCCGACCTCTGGACGGCGACCGACATTCTCGCCAATGGCAACGGGCTCGCGTTTTGGGTGGAGGGGGGCGTCATGTGGCGCATCGTCCCGCCCTTCGATCTGGCCATCCTTCCGACCACCAACTACACCACCGGCGAGTCGCGTTTTGTCGGCACCGGGCCCAGCGTCGGCACCACCGGCGCTCCCGGGGATTACATCTTCGGCAAGCTGACGGCGCGAAGCTTCGGCACCACGCTGCGTGCGACCTACACCTTCACGCCACGCCTTACTCTGCAGACCTACGCCCAGCTCCTCTTGGCATCGGGGCACTACACCGATTTTTCGATTTTTCAGGCTCCGGGCGCGGCTCCGGGGGCACAGGTGCGACTCGATGGACTTCGCCCCTACACTGGCGGTCTCCTCGAAAACCCCGATTTCATCGGTGGGGTCCTCAACTTGAACGTCGTGTTGCGCTGGGAGTACCGGCTCGGATCGACGGCCTATCTCGTCTACACCCGATCGCAGTCGCCCGACGTTTCTCTCGGATTGGGCGAGATTCCAGGGATTCGGTTTTCGACCGTGGGCAAGGCCCCGGCCGTCGACGTGATTCTTCTGAAGATCTCCTACTGGTGGAGCTGAGCGACTTCAGCCAGGCTAGGGCCCGGCCCCGTGAAGTCGCCCCCCCCCACCCCTTCCAGCCTCGTTGCGGCCGCCACTGCGACGTCGATCGTCGCCATCGCCCAGCAGGTCATGGGTCGGGCAACGCGCGACGCGCTCTTTCTTTCCACCTTTCCGGTGCAGCAACTGCCGACCATGATGATCGGGGCGTCAGCGGCTTCGCTCGTGGCCGCCATCTACATCGGGCGGCTCATGACACGCCTCTCGCCGGCGCGGGTCATCCCTTGGCTCTTCGGGACGAGCGGTCTTCTCTTGGCGGCGGAATGGGGGCTTTCGACGGCGGCGCCTCGACCCCTGGCCATCATCATCTATCTGCACTGGGCAGTCTTCGGTGGAACGCTGGTCTCCACGTTCTGGTCCGTCATCAACGAGCGGTTCGATCCGCGCGCCGCCAAACGTTACGTCGGGTGGATCGCCAGCGGTGGCACGGCCGGGGGCATTCTGGGAGGTGTGGCCGCGTTCGGAGCCGCGCGATCCATCGGTCTGCATGAAACACTCCTCGTGCTGTCCGGGATGCACCTCGTGTGCGGCGCCCTTTCGATCCGACTCGGACAAGGTAAGCGAGGGGCCCGCCGCTCCCCTGCGCCCTCCGGAGCGACCGTTCCCTCCGCGCTGGGCGTGCTCCGCGAGGTCGGGTACCTGCGCAATCTGGCGGTCCTGGTGGCCACCGTGTCCGCCATGGAGGCGCTCGCCGACTACGCGCTCAACGCGCAAGCCGCCGCCCGATGGGACCGCGGCGCCGAGCTCATGTCGTTCTTTTCGCTGTTTCACATGATGGTCTCGGTCATCACGTTTCTTTTGCAGGTCTTGGTGGGCCGGCTCGCCTTGGAAAGGCTGGGATTGGTGGGCGCGATGGCCACCCTTCCGCTTTTTGCCATCGGCGGGTCGGGCGTGGCGGCGCTGGTGCCGCGTCTGTGGACGGCGGTGGCCCTGCGCGGAGCCATGGCCGCGCTCGGCAATTCCTTCTACCGCAGCGGCTACGAGCTCCTTTTCGGTCCGCTGCCGCTCGAGAAAAAGCGTCCCACCAAGACCGTCATCGATGTCGGCTTCGATCGCCTGGGGACGGCGCTCGGCAGCGGCTTTGCTCTTTCGATGATCGCCCTCTTGCCGAGTCTGTTGCCGGGGGCTTTGTTCGTTGCCGTCCTGGGACTCGCCGTTTTTTCCATCCTCGTCACGCGCCGGCTGCAAACGGGGTACGTGCGGCTCCTCGAGGAAAACCTCACCGTGGCGCCTGCGCTACAGGGGCGCGCGCGCCCCGAGCTCGGCCTTTCTCAGACGTTCGGGCGCATGGACCGCACGGAGCTCATGAAGGAGATCGCGTCGCTGCGCCGCGAGAACCTGCTCGTGTCGGGCGAGATGACGTCTGCTTTCGCTTGGTTCGACGTGCCGGAGACGGCGTCGGCTCCTCCCGCGGCGGGCTCGATGCCGACGCCGCCGTCGTTGCGGCAGCTCGAATCGTCACCGCCGGAAGCAGTCACGCCCGGGGGCGACCACCTCAGTGTGCAGACGTCGGTGCTGCTCTCGGGCGACATCCCCCGCATTCGGACCGTTCTCGAAGGGCCGTCGTTCGATCCGCGGCTGGCCGCGCACGCCATCGTGCTCTTGGCCAACGACAAGATTCAAAGAGATGCCGTGCGAGCGCTGCGCACGATCGCCAACCGCATCACCGGCCAGCTGGCGGACGCGCTCCTCGACCGCACCGCGCCGCCCCACGTTCGCCGTCGGGTCGCGCGCGTGATGTCCGGTTGCACTTCGCAGCGCGCGGTCGACGGACTCGTGGAAGGGCTACGCGACGACAGTTTCGAGGTCCGTTACCAGTGCGGCCTCACGCTGCTCAAGATCACGCAGGAAGCTCGCAATTTGACGGTATCGAAGGAGAGCGCGCTGGCCGCCGTCAAGCGTGAGGTCGATCTCGATCAGAAGCTCTGGCAACACCAGCCGCCCCTCGGCGCGGTCGACGAGGAGGGAGACGCGCCGCTCGTGGATGGCTTCCTCCGCGATCGGACGAGCCGCAGCCTTCAGCACGTCTTCAGTATCTTGGCACTCGTGTTCGAGCGTGAGCCGATGCGCCTCGCGCTGACGGCGCTTTCGGGAGACGACGAAAATCTGCGCGGCACGGCGCTCGAGTACCTCGACGAGGTGCTCCCGAGCGAGGTCAAAGCGTCGCTCTGGCCGTACGTGAGCCCGCCCAAGGGCAAAGACAAAGCTCGCGCCAGCGGAAGCGCTCCCGAATTGAAGTAAAAAGGGCGCACGGTCCGAGCTTCTGCAATCGGAGGTAGAGGCGCGCGCGGCACGGACATCCGTCCGCTTGTCCGCGGACGAGAGGTTGGGCGCGGTCGCCCGCGACGTCGCATCGTCGCGTGATTCCGCCAGCCTTCACGGAGTGGCTCGCCAGTTACCGGTGGCACGTTTCGTGGAAGATGCGGCGTCGCATGAATCAGAAGGAGGACGCATGGGTTCCGCAACGATCGACAGGACCACGTTGGGCATCATCGCGCTGACCGCGCTCGGAGCCAGCATCGGCGCCGTGGGCTGCAAGGCCGCAGTCGCCGACACCAAGCACAAGAACGACGACCCGGCGGCCAAAATCGAAACGGTCGCCGTCGCCGAGCGCGAAGTGCCGCGGTTTCTCACGTTGACCGGCACCCTGATGGCCAACCAGAAGGCCGATGTCGCCGCCGACACGATGGGCAAGGTTCAGCGCACGTACATCGAGCGCGGTTCGTTCGTCGGCAAGGGTGAGCTCCTCGCCATCGTCGACGCCCGCTCCGCCGCCCTCACGCAGGCCGAGGCGAGCGCCGAGGCGCGCGCCGCGAAGGTCCGCAGTGAGCAGGCCAAGGCCGACTGCGAACGGTCCGGCAAGCTTTTCCAGGAGGGATCGATCTCCAAGGCCGAATACGAGCGCCAGGGTGCGCAGTGCGAGGCGTCGCAATGGTCGAACCGGGCCGCCGAGGCGCGCGCGGGTCAAGCCGGCAGAGCGCTCGGTGACTCCAGCATCCGCGCCCCGTTCTCGGGCATCGTGATGGAGCGCCTCGTCACGGCCGGAGAGTACGTTCGGCCCGACACGCGCGTCGTCACGCTGGTCGACATCGACAAGCTGCGCCTCGAGCTCACCGTCCCCGAATCAGCGGTGGGAAGCGTGGCCGAAGGTCAGACGGTGAGCTTCCGGCTGGCGAGCTTCGGCGACCGCGAGTTCCCCGCCCGCATCCAGTACGTGGGACCGGCCGTGCGTCGCGCCAGCCGCGACCTCGTGGTGGAAGCGATCCTCGACAACGCCGACCACAAACTGCGCCCCGGGATGTTCGCCGCAGCCAAGGTCGAGCTCGGCACTGCCAGCACGCCGGTCGTCCCGCTGACGGCGCTGCGCGAAGAAGGCTCGGCGCGTCGCGTCTTCGTCGTCAATCGCGACAAGCACCTCGAAGAGCGGGTCGTCGAAGCGGGGGATCAGATGGGCGACGTGGTGGCCATCGTCCATGGCGTCACTTCCGGAGAACGCGTGGTGAAAATCGCCGCCAGCGACGTGCGCGACGGGCTGCGCGTCGAGTAACGCGCCCACGACTATCCAGATTCTTTTTTTCAAGGGAGATCGAACCATGCAATGGCTCGCCAAAATCAGCGTCAAACGCCCGGTCTTTGCGACGGTGCTCATTCTCTTCATCACCGTCATCGGAGCCGTCGGCTACTTCCAGCTCGGCATCGACAGGTTCCCCAAGGTCGATTTTCCCACCGTCGCCGTGGTGACGCGCCTGCCCGGCGCCGCGCCGAGCGAAGTGGAGACGGAGATCACCGACAAGATCGAAGAAGCCGTCAATACCATCAGCGGCATCGACGAGCTTCGTTCGACTTCGAGCGAAGGCGTGTCGCAAGTCTTCATCAGCTTCACGCTCGACAAGGACGTCGACGTGGCGGCAGAAGAGGTGCGCGATCACGTAGGGCGCATCGTTCCGATGCTACCGAAGGACATCGATGCGCCGGTCATCTCCAAGATGGACCCCGACGCGACCCCCGTCCTCTACGTGTCAGTCAACGCCGACAAGCCGATCCGCGAGGTCACCGAGGTGGCCGATCGTCAGATCCGCCGCCAGATCGAGAACGTGCCGGGCGTGGGACAGGTGCTGCTCCTCGGCGGCACCAAGCGCCAGATCAACGTCTGGCTCGACCCCATCAAGCTGCGCGCCGCGGGGCTCAGCGCGGCCGACGTGCAGCGCGCCATCGGCCTTGGAAACCTCACTTCGCCGGGCGGTCACGTCGACACCGGTCCCGAGCAGCTGACGCTCCGCATTCATGGCCGTGTCGAGAGCGCTGCCGAGATGGCCGCCCTCATCGTAGCCCAGAAGGACGGTCACCCCCTGCGCATCGAGGACCTCGGCCACGTCGAGGACGGCAAGGAAGAGGCCGAGACCGCCGCGCTTCGTGACGGCGTCCCGGCGGTGCTCCTTTCGATCCGCAAACAGTCGGGCTCCAACACCGTCGCCGTCGTCGACCAGGTGCGCGAGCGCATGACGGAGATCAAAGGGTCGCTTCCCGCCGGTTACTCGCTCAGCGTCGTCCGCGACAATTCCGGCACCATCCGCACCAGCATCGACGCGGTGAAGGAGCACCTCGTGCTCGGCGGTCTCTTCGCCGCCGCCGTGGTGCTGATCTTCTTGGGCAACCTCCGCAGCACCATCATCGCCGCCATCGCCATCCCGGTCTCGATCGTCGGAACCTTCGCCCTCATGTGGGTGGAGGGCTTCACCCTCGACACCATCACCTTGCTGGCGCTCGCCCTCGCGGTGGGGATCGTCATCGACGACGCCATCGTCGTCTTGGAGAACATCCACCGTTTCATCCACGAAAAAGGGTACAAGCCGTTCCCCGCCGCCATCCTCGCCACCAAGGAAATCGGGCTCGCCGTTCTGGCGACGACGCTCTCGCTCATCGCGGTGTTTCTTCCCGTCGCCTTCATGGGAGGCATCGTGGGGCGCTTTCTGAAGAGCTTCGGCCTCACCATGGCGTTTGCCATCGGCGTGTCGCTCTTGGTCAGCTTCACCCTGACGCCCATGCTCTCCGCGCGCTGGATGAAGGTCCGCCGCCCGGTGCGCCACGACGGCGAGGGCAAAGGTGCCGAAGAGAAGCCGCTCCTCGAGCGCCTCGTCGATGTGGTCTACCTTCCCATCGAGCGCGCTTACATGGCGGCCCTCGCCTGGGTGATGCGACGGCGCTGGGTGGCGGTCGTGGCGTCGGTGGCCACCCTCGCCTCGGTGGTACCCCTCATGAAGATCGTTCCCAAGGGCTTCTTGCCGAAGAGCGACGAAGCGCAGCTCGAGGTCCAGCTGCGCGCTCCAGAAGGGACGAGCCTCGAGTCCACCAAGATTCTCGGCGAGCGTGTCGCGCGCGAAGTGCGCGGTCTGGATGGCGTCGCGTCGACCCTGGTGACCATCGGCGACACTGAGCAGCGCACGCCGAACTTCGCTCGCGTCTACGTGAAGCTCACCGAGCCCGCCGAGCGCCAGCTGAACCAGGACCAGATGATGGACGTCATCCGCCGTGAGATCCTCAGCAAGCAGCCCAAGGAGCTGCGTGTCAAGGCCTCGGAGGTCGCGCTCTTCTCGGGCGGCCCCGCGCAAGCGACGATCACCTACGTCATGAGCGGCCCCGATCTCGACCGACTCTCCGAGTACGCCGAGAAGGCGCAAACTGGGCTCGCCAAGGTTCCCGGCGCGGTCGACGTGGACAGCACGCTCGTCAGTGGCAAGCCCGAGATCGCCGTGCACATCAACCGCGACAAGGCCGCCGACCTCGGCGTCCAAGTGGCCGACGTCGCGAGCGCGCTCCGACTTCTCGTGGGGGGCGTCAAGGTGTCCACCTACGAAGAGAAGGGCGAGCAATACGAGGTGCACATCCGCGCCGACCAGGCCTACCGCGCCAACGTCGAGGGGCTTTCGCTACTCACCGTTCCTTCGGCGCGTCTCGGCTCCGTGCCTCTGCTCGACGTCGTCGAGCTGAGCCGCTCCACCGGGCCTTCGGAGATCAACCGCTTGAACCGCCGCCGGCAGGTGACGCTGCTCGCCAACGTCGCTCCCGAAGCTTCGGAGAGCGCGGTCACCGATGGACTGAAGAAGGTCCTCACCGATCTCGAGCTTCCCGCCGGGTACACGGCGCAGCCCATCGGCCGCTCCAAGGAGATGGGGCGCGCGGCCCAAGGCTTCCTCGTGGCCTTCGGGCTCTCCTTCGTCTTCATGTACCTCATCCTCGCGGCGCAGCTCGAATCGTGGCTCCACCCCATCACCATCCTCCTCTGCCTCCCGCTGACGCTGCCTTTCGCGCTGGTATCGCTGCTCCTCTTCAAGCAGGCGCTCGACATCTACTCGATGCTCGGCATCCTGGTGCTCTTCGGTGTGGTCAAGAAAAACTCGATTCTCCAGATCGACCACACCAACCAGCTGCGCGCCGCGGGCATGGAGCGGCTTCCCGCGATTCTCGCCGCCAACCGCGATCGCCTTCGCCCCATCCTCATGACCACCCTCGCCTTCGTGGCCGGCATGGCGCCGTTGCTGATGTCGACGGGCATCGGAGCTGGGTTCAACCGCGCCACCGCTGGCGTGGTGGTCGGTGGTCAGTCGCTGTCCCTCGTGCTCACGCTCCTCGTGACACCCGTGGCGTATTCGCTGTTCGACGACGCGCGGCTCTGGCTGGCGCGCCGCTTCGGGCGGAGTGCCGACACCGACGATGGGTCGGACGAGATCGATACGATTGACGCCGTCCTCGAGCCAGTGGCGTGAGTGAGCCATTCCCCCGTTACCCTCTCCCTCCGGAGTCCACTCATGAACCGAACGTTCCGCATGACGACATCGCGCATCCTTGGCTCCCTCGCCTTCGGAGCGACCCTTCTCACCGCCGCGGCCGCGCATGCGGCTCCGGCCATGGTCCCCCCCACCGCTCCCCCCGCCGCTCCCCCGACCGGAAGCGACAGTGAAGCGGCGACGCTCCAAAGCAAGCTCGCGAGCGTGCTGGGAAGGCCGGGGGGGCTCACCTCGGCCGTGGTGGCCACTCGCGCCGAGGCAACGAGCTTCGACGTCCAATCGAAGCGAGAGGACCTCGACGCGGCCGCTGCGCTGGTCGATCAGGCGCTGGTCGCGTACTTTCCGAGGCTCTCGGTCACCGGACGCTACACGCGGCTGTCACCCATCGACCCGCCCTCCCTCGGCAATTCGGTGGTGACGCCTCGCGACGTGGGACCCGGGCCGATCCCTCCCGGCACCCCGCTCGTCAACGTGCCGTTCGTGTTCCCGGTGCTGCTCAACCAGACGTTGCTCCAGGCAACGCTGAACGTCCCCCTCTCCGACTACCTCTTGCGCATCCCGCAAGCGTACGCCGCAGCGACGCAAAACGAAAAGGTCGCGGCCCTGTCGGAAAACGCCACTCGCCTCAAAGTCGCAACCGATGGCAAGGTCGTCTACTACACCTGGGTGCGCGCCAAGCTGCAGGAAGTGGTGGCCGATCAGGCGCTCTTGCAGGCCAGGGCGCACCTCGTCGATGCGCAACACGCCTTCGATGCCGGCACCATTTCGAAAGCCGACGTGCTGCGCATCGAATCGCAGGTGGCAGCGAGCCGCCTCCTCGTCGAGCGCGCCAAGAGCATGGCGGAGATCACCGAAACGCAGATCCGCGTGGCCATGCACGACACCGCGCCGCTGTCGTACGAAGTCGGCGAAGCGATCGATGGCGAGGCCCCGCGCGTGCCGGGTGCCGACAACCTCGCTGCGTTGTGGACCGAGGCCGGCGCCACGCGCCTCGAGATCAAGACGCTCGAGCAAACGTCCAATGCTCTCCGCGAGCAGGCCAAGGTGGCCCGCGCCGGCAACCTCCCGCGCATCGACGCCTTTGGCGACATCATCTACGCCAATCCGAATCAGCGCATCTTCCCGCTACAAGACGCCTTCAAAGCGACATGGGACGTCGGCGTGCAACTCACCTATTCGCCCAATGACATTGCCCTGGCCGGTGCGTCCAGCCGCAACCTGAACGCGCGCGCGGCCAGCTTCGCCGCGCAGAAGCAGGCCCTCGAGGACGGCATTCGGGTCGAGGTCACCCAGACCCGCAATGCGCTGCGCGAAGCGCTCGCCGCGGTGGAAAGCACGACGCAGGGGCTGGTCGCCGCCGAGGAGTCGTACCGCGTGCGACGTTCGCTCTTTCGCAACGGCCGCGCCACCGGCGTGGAGCTCACCGACGCCGAGACCGAGCTGACGCGCTCCCGTCTGGAGTCGATCAACGCTCGCGTCGACGTGCGCGTCGCCCAGGTGCGCCTCGAGCACGCGCTGGGACGCGACGTGGCGCGCGGCAACCGCTAACCGTCGAGCATGACATGGCCCTCGGCCTCACCCGTGGGCGTGCCGTGATCTCGAGGCGTGCGGACAGGCGGATGTTTCAGAAGCTTCCGGCCAGCGAGATTCCGGCGAAGCCCGGCCCGATCATGGGTCGGGCCGTCGCGTGCTGGGAGGACGCACTGTTGGTGTCCCCGGAAGGGCTCGACAACAGGTACCAGAGCAGACCTCCACCGGCGGCCGCAACACCGACGCCCAGCAGCGCGCCTCCGAGCACCTGCTGGCTTCGGCCTGCGTTACCCTCCTCGGCAAGAGTGCCGTTGGTACAGCTGTGCGTTGGGCACTCCTTTTCCACGTCGTTCACTTTCTTGATGCCGCCCGCCAGCACGACCGCGCCCACCACGGCCAGCACACCCCCGCCACCGGCCAAAATGAGAGGGGCCACGCTGCGTGAAGGGGTGGCGTCGCTCGACGGCTGAGGGACAGCCGCTGGACTCGCCGCGGGAGCGGGAGGAGGTGGCGTCGGCGGTTGCGCGCTCGACGGGGGCGCCGCACTCGCCGGAGCAGCGGGCGCGGCCGGGGGCGCCGTCGCCGGCACCATCTGCGATTTCAGGTTCTCGATGCGTCGTCGGATCTGGTCGGCGTCGGGCGCGTCGGGCTTGCGTTGCAGGTAGGTTTCGAGCGCGTTCACCGCTTCGGGGCGGTCTCCCTTGAGCTCATAGGCGCGTGCGAGATTGAGGAGAAGCGCGTGCGCCGAGCAGTCCCGCCGGTACGCGTCCCGCCAATAGGTGATGGCGGTGGAGTAGTCGGCCTCATTGAAGGAGCCTTGGCCCGCCGCGAAGGCGCCCTGGGCGGCCTTGCGGTCGGCCTCCGTGGCAACGGTCGTACAAGGAGGGAAAGACGTCTTGGAATCCGCGCTAAGGGCTCCAGCCGAGCTTGATAAAATCGTCCCCGCCGCGAGCAAGCCTCTGAGGGACCTTCCCATGTCGACCCTCCGACCCTTATAGATGTCCACGTTCGGGCCAGCATAGAGCCACTGCATCGGTTCTCCAAACTCTTACAAGGCCAGGCACGGAGGCGGCAGGAACGCTCCGATCGCTCGACGCAACGGCGCTCGAGGGTCTGCTAACGCCTCACTCTTCCAAATCGCTCGGCCGGCTGCGCTCGGGTTCGCCCACGGCCACCCTGCCCCAGACGTAGGCGATGCGCCGTTTGAAGGTCGTGTTCCCGTCGCCGCCGAAGACGAGGAGATCGCGACCGACGTGGTCGGTCTTGACCACCGACATCCACCAACCGGACGACGCGAATCCGACGAAAATCGGCCCCTCGGCGCCCGAATCGCCGGCCGGGCGCTCCCGCACGACGGCCGCGCCGCATTCGGAATGAGGACTCCGTTTGACGCAACCCGCCACGACCATGAGCTCCTCGTTTCCGACGGGGTGCCAATTCCAAATGCGGTCGACGCGAAATGCTTGATCGCCCGCGAGCTCGGGGGGAGCGTTGGCTTTGATCGTCTGCGCGATTTTCGCGGCAAACGCGTGGTCGTAGCGGCGCGATTCGAGCGGTTTCCCGCGCGTCACGCTGAGCTTGATCTCGGCGCGGTTCGCTTCGCCCGCGCAACAGCGGGCGCCGAGATCGGGGCGGCGCGAGATCGGCGCGATGGCCAAGGCGTTGGCGCATCGACCTACGAGCTCGCCGGCATCCGAGTTGCCGCCGCGAGCGACGCCGGGGTGAGGACCTGGTCCGCGCCGCCAGGTGCTGGCCGTCCATTCCCAAGGGCCGCCGTGCATGTCGTGGACGCCGAAGCCGCTGCGGCAAGCGACGCGCAGGCCGCTCGGGGCGAGTCGTCCGGATTGCCCCATCACGCATTCGGCTGCGCGGTACGTCTCGCCGTACTCGTAGGTGGTGTTGCTCGGCCCTTTGCAGGCGCGCTCCCATTCGAGCTCGGTGCAAAGCCGCTTGTCGTGCCCCGCGCAAAGTCCGCCGGCTTCGTCCCGGTTCATGCCCGTCTTGGGAATGGCGCCCCCTTCGTTGGGGTAGGCGAATTCGTCGATGTAGAACCCGGCGAGCTCGATGGATTCGCCGGGCAGCTCTTCATCCGCGATGCGAGGCGTGCGGTCCTTGACCGTCCCCGCCACCAGCGTTCCCGGCGGGATCCAGATCATGCCTTTGCGCAAAGGAACGCGTTCACCGCCGTCCGCCACCAGGGTGAGGGGCCACACGAACGTGCTCCCACTCGCCGATGCGCTGGCCATCGGTGCCCCTCCTCCGTCGCGGAGACCAGCGTCTTTGCCACGGGCGCATCCGAGCAGCGAAAGAGCGCACGCCGTTGCGATCGCGCTTCGGTACGCAGCCCGAAGAGCGCACACCGCTAGCTCGGCTCTCCCCGCTCCTCGCGTTCACGCAGACCGAGCTCCTTCATCTTGAGCTGAAGTCCCTTGCGCGAGATCTTCAAAAGGCGCGCGGCGTGGGTCACGTTGCCGCCGGTCTGGTCGAGTGCGCGCACGATGAGCTCGCGTTCGAGCCGGCTCATGGCAGCTTTGACTTGCTCTTTCAGCCCATCCACCAAAATCCCGTCTTTGGCGTCGCCGGTCTGGACGGGGATGGCCTGACGCGGACTCTCGGGCACGCCTTCCCGCACCTCGACCGGAAGATCGATGACGCGTACGTGCTGCGTGTCGCAGAAGAGAATGGCCCGCTCGAGCACGTTCTCCAGCTCGCGGATGTTGCCCGGCCAGGCGTACGAAATCAGACGATCCATCGCATCTGGTTCAATTCCGGACACGTGCTTTTTCAACCGGGCGTTGAATTTGTCTACGAAATGCGCGCCGAGGAGAGGAATGTCGCTGACGCGCTCGTGCAGCGCGGGCAGCGCGATGGGAACGACGTTGAGCCGGTAGTAGAGGTCCTCGCGAAACGTCCCGGCCGCGATCTCGCGCTTCAAGTCGCGGTTGGTCGCCGCGACCAGGCGCACATCGACGCGGATGGTCTTGATGCCGCCCACGCGCTCGAACTCGCTTTCCTGCAGAACGCGCAGGAGCTTCACCTGCATCTCCACGGGGATCTCCGCGATCTCGTCGAGAAAGAGGGTTCCCCCCGAGGCGAGCTCGAAGCGCCCCGGCTTGGAAGTAACGGCCCCGGTGAAGGCACCGCGCTCGTAGCCGAAGAGCTCCGACTCCATCAAATCCTTGGGGATGGCAGCGCAGTTGACCTTGATGAACGGCCTCTCTTTGCGCGATGAATTTTCGTGCAGCGCACGCGCCACGAGCTCTTTGCCCGTTCCGCTTTCCCCCGTGATGAGGACCGTGGTCGGCGTGTTCGCGACCCGCTCGAGGATGGTGTAGATGCCAATGATGGCTTCGCTCTCGCCGATGATACCGAAGCGGGCGCCGGCCCCTTCGCGCGGCTCCTCGCGGGTGGCCTCGGTCTCCGCCAGATCGCGCGTCCGCAGCGCTTTCTTGACGATGGTGCGCACCTCCGCCTGATCGAAAGGCTTGGTGATGTAGTCGAAGGCGCCGGTCTTCAGCGCTTCGACGGCGTTGTCGACCGTGCCGTGCGCCGTCAAGATGACGACCGGCAGCTGCGGGTCACCGCGCAGCGCTTGGCGAAGCAGCTCCAGCCCATCCATCTTGGGCATCCGCAGATCGGTGATCACGAGATCGATGTGATGCTCGCGCAGCACGGCGAGTCCGGCCTCTCCGTCAGGCGCTGTGTGCACCTCGTAGCCGTCCCGCGACAGCTGAGCGGCGAGCACGCGACGCAAGTTGGCCTCGTCGTCGACGACGAGGATTTGCTTCTTTTCCGGGAGCATCATGGTGGGGGAGGGATCCGGCTCTTCCACCCTCTATCACGACTGCGACCGGGGCCCATCGCCGGGCCGCTCAGCGCGTCCATCGACCCCCCGAGCGCGACGAGCACGCACCGATAGCGACCGGCGTGCCGGAATGCACGATTTCTCGACCGAAGTCAGCGCCAACCGAAGTTAGGCGCCGTCGCGGGGCGCGACGGCAAGAAAACACAAAAGGCGACCTAGAACACCGAACGGGAACCGTCCGGTGTTCTAGCTTCGTCGCGAGGCACGACGAGCCACGTACGCGGCGCGCCGGTGAAACTTACTTCTTCTTCTTCGCCGGAGCGGCCTTCTTCTTCTCGGCCTTGGTGGGCTCGGGCGGCGGCGGCGGTGCCGGTGCCGCAGCAGGCGGCGGGGGCGGTGCCGGTTCCGGGGTTGCCGCGGGGGCCGGCGGCGGCGGCGGCTCGGGAGCAGCAGCCGGAGTCGCGGGGGCTTCACTAGCAGGAGCGGCCGAAGCAGCAGCGCTCGGGTCAGCCGGGGGGGGCGTCTCGCTCGACCCACCACCGCAGGCCGCGATCGCAGTGGCGACTGCTAGCGGCGCGAAGAGCACAACGGATTTCCAGGTAGACATGACTCGTAACCTCCGCGCCCGGCTGGTAATGGGAACGGACAAAAACTTCAAGTAAAAGCAGCTGCGCCCGTCGCGATGCGCATCGTCGCGCGCGCGCGATGCCGCCCTCCTGCGCGCCGATCCGTTGGCGATGGATGCCTCGTAATCAGCTGAATTTACTCAGTTTTGCTGGGCATCTTACGTTGGATCCATTGGCGGCTTGTCGCGCGTCGAACCGCGCGCGCTCTCCAATCGAATTTTTGAGCGCGGACGCGACGCGAGCCCGCGATTCGCAGCGGCGCGGCACGACAGCCGCGGGGATTGCAAAGTTTCGTCTTCGTGTCGCGTGTTTTCGTCCCAAGCGACGTCAACGCGGCCGAATCGAAACGCGCCGCGGGTTGCGCCACTGCCGCCCGACCTCTCGTGGTAGCGTGCGCGCCGCCGAGGGCGACCCCTTCGGCCGACATCAACCCCATTCTTCAGGTCGATTCAACCATGCGCAAACTACGCTTTCCGGTATTCGCATTCATCATCGGTCTTGGCGCCATCGGCTGCAGCAGTACCCCGGACCCAGACAACGGCACGAGCGGCCGTGGCGGTAGTGGGGGGGCCACCGGAGGCACCGGAGGCAGCACAGGCGGCTCCGGGGGCAGCGGCGCAGGCACGGCAGGCGACTCCGGCTGCCCGACGTTCGATTACACGAACTACAACCCCACCACCACACCGACGCTGAAGAAGGATATCGCGCCGCTCTTCGGGATCTCGTGTGCGCTGAGCTCCTCGTGCCACGCGGACGGCAGCATGCATCATCCGAACCTCGGCCTCTCGCCGTTCTTGCTCGACGCCGGCCCGAGCGACGCCATGCTGATGGCGATCCTCGCCGAGGTGAAAAAGCCCTCGGTCGAGGTGGCAGCGCGCAGCATCGTCGTGCCCGGTAAGCCCGAGGACAGCTACATGATGAACAAGGTCGAAGGCAACAACAACTGTTCGGGTTTCGTTTGCATGGGACCGGACAAGTGCGGGATTCAGATGCCCGATCCGAGCACGCCCCTCGAGAAGGCCCAGGTCGAATTGCTTCGCGCCTGGATCAAGAAGGGCACGCCGATGTAGGGTCGAACCGGTGTCGCGCCGGTCGTCGGCGCAAACGCGTGCGCGAGCGATTGCCACGGTGAGGCGCGTGTCTTGATTGGCCGGTTGACGGGGACCGTTGCGGAAGAAGAAGCCGACGGCACGTTCGTGCTCGACGTCGGTGGTGTGGGGTACGAGGTGCTGGCGCCGCTCGGCACGCTCGGCCGAGCGAAGGGGCATGCCACCGCGAGCGGCGAGCTGACATTTTACGTACACACGCACGTGCGCGAGGATGCGCTGTCGCTTTTTGGCTTCGCGACGCCCGAGGACAAGGCGGCATTCCGCATCTTGATTTCGATCTCCAACGTCGGACCCAAGATGGCGCTGTCGCTGCTTTCGGCGATGACCGCGCAAGACCTGGCGCGCATCGTCGGGGGCAAAGAGCTGAGCAAGCTGGTGGCCATCCCCGGAATCGGAAAAAAAACGGCAGAGAGACTTTTGCTCGAGCTAAAAGACAAGCTCGCGCCGGTCCCCCGCGCGCTCGTGGGGGACAAGCGCGGACAGGTGCCGCATGGCCCGGGCCCATCGAATGCCGAGCTCCTTGCGAGCGCCCTCACCCGCATGGGCTATCGTCCCGCCGAAGCCGATCGGGCCATCTTGCACCTCGGCGGCCGCCTCGATAGCGAGCCCGTTCAAATCCTCGTTCGCGAGGCGCTGGCGCTCCTGGCGCGGTAGTGCGGCTCGGCCGAGGGTTTTCTCCTTCCTTGACCCGCACTCTGGTACATAGATAATCACGAAGACTTACAGGGCATCGCGCGCCCGCGGATCCACTGGGTAGGTTCCGCCGAGTCGCAAGCTTCGCTGTACCCCCGTGGATTTTGTGGAGACGAGTCCGTTGGTCGAGGAGGCCCCCCGGTGATCACCTGTCCCAAGTGCTCGAAAGAGAACCAGGACCATTACAAGTTTTGTCTGGGATGTGGGGCCGAGCTCCCGCGCGACGTCGCGCCGAAAGCTTTTTCACCGCAGACACCGCCGCATGGAATTCGTCCGTTCCAGGGCGGAGCGTCCGGTGCCGCGCCCCTTCCAACAGCCGCGGCCGCGCCGGCAGCACCTCCGCGCCCGCCCGCTGCAGCGCCCGCCGCAGCGGGTGCTCCGTGTCCGCAATGCGGGCATGTCAATGCGACGAGCAACAAGTTCTGCGCGTCATGCGGCTACAACATGAGCCTGCTCTCCGGAGCGCCCCCTGCAGTGGCGCCGGCGGCGGCGGCGGCTGCTGCTCCCGCGGGGGGCCTCGGTCAAGTCGTGTTGACCGCGCTCCGCGCCGACGGCACCGAGGCCGGGACTTTCGCGCTCCCCGGACAAGTCGTTTCCATCGGTCGTGACGCGGGGGGCATCTTTGCCGGTGACAGTTACCTCTCGCCGCGGCACGCGACCTTCACCACGCGCGGCTCCAAGGTCTTCGTGAAGGACGAGCTTTCGCTCAATGGCGTCTACGTCAAGCTCACGCCCGAGCAGCCCGTCGAGCTGCAATCGGGCGACGTGTTCCGCATCGGGCAAGAGATCATTCGCTTCGAGCT
This sequence comes from Polyangiaceae bacterium, assembly GCA_035318465.1. GTDB lineage: Bacteria > Myxococcota_A > Polyangia > Polyangiales > Polyangiaceae > DASWDH01. The sequence continues at coordinate 80,165 of DATHES010000008.1, read as the reverse complement.
GCTCGTGCCGCCACAAGCATCCCCCGACGGCGTCGAACGCCTCGGCAGCCCGTCCAAGGGCTACGTCGGCCGCATTTCGCTTTTGACCGGTCGCGACACGACGGGCAATGCCTATCCCGTGCCGGAGCACGGCCTGCACATCGGTCGTGAGCGCGGCGATATCCTCTTTCCGGAAGACGGGTACGTCTCCGGTCTGCACTGCCTCATCGGCTGGGATCAGAACCGCGCCTACCTCACCGATCTCGGCAGCTCCAACGGCACTTTCGCGCGCCTCTATGCCGACCGTGAAGTTCGCAACAACGACGTGCTGCTGATGGGGCAGCAGCTGTTCCGAGTCAATTTCTGACCGGCCGCTTGATCGTCGTTTCACCATGACGGCCCCTCGTCCACCGATCCGAGTCGTCGCGGCGGTCATCGCCGAAGGGGGCCGCTATCTCATCACGCAGCGACGCCCCACCGCCGTCTTGCCGCTTCTCTGGGAGTTCCCGGGCGGTCGCGTGGAAGCGGGTGAGAGCGACGCCGACGCGCTCAAGCGCGAGGTACATCACCGCCTGTCGGTAGCCATCGAGGTGGGGCAGCTCATCTCCTTCGTGAGCCATCCGTACGAGCACTACGTCGTCGATCTTCATCTTTACGACTGCCACGTCGTCGCCGGGCAGCTGCGCGCCGTCAACGTGAACGCCTTTCGCTGGGTTACGAGCGACCAATTCGATCGGCTCCCCTTCACGCCCGCCGACGAAGCATCGATGAACAAGCTGCTTGGACTCGGTTGATTCGAGGGGCAGCCGGCTTGGCGAAAGGCGCCTTCCGTCTGATAGACTGAAACCTCTCCCCCCGTCTCGTCGTGACTAAGAAGGGTAGACCGCATGTCGGAAGAGCTCGTTCCCGTGTCGCTCGATGTGCGGCTCGACGCGAAGAGGGTCGTCCTGCGCGCCCCGCGAGCCACCGACATCGCCGAGCTGCGCGGGCTTCTCATCCGCAACGCCGAGCATCTTCGCCCGTGGAGTCCTTCCCCACCTCCGGGGGCGAATCCGGCAGGGTTCACCGAGCTCGGCCGATCGATCGCGCGCCATCGACGCGACTGGAAAGCGGGCTCGGGCTACGTCTTCGTCATGCAGCTGCGTGTGCAGCGCGAGCCGCTGGTGGGGAGAATTGCACTGACGTCGGTCACCCGCGGTCCCTTCCAGAGCGCGCAGCTCGGCTATTGGATGGACGCCGGTCACGTGCGGCGCGGCCTCATGTCGGAAGCCGTCGACGCCACGCTCGGTTTTGCGTTCGACCGGCTCGGTCTGCACCGTCTTCAGGCCGCGGTGATGCCAACCAACCATGCCAGCCGCTCGATCTTGCAGAAGCGAGGCTTTCGCGAGGAAGGCTACGCCGAGCGATACTTGCGCATTGCGGGCAAGTGGGAAGACCACGTGCTTTACGGGTTGACGCTGGAAGAGTGGCGCCCATCGTGGCGAGCGACCCACGAAGCGAGCGATCACGGCGGTGCCCTCGCCGAGGCGAAAGCGGAGCCGCGACCGGCTGCTTTGGCCGACGCCGGCGGTGCGGGCGCAACCGACAGCGCGATCTGGACGATGCATCGCTCGTGTTGATGCGACTGCTCGGTGATGTGCTGAGCCCACCGCGGTGCGCGGCGTGCGACCTCGCCGCGCCGCGTCATCACGTCTTTTGTGCCAGCTGCGCGACGTCGGTCGAAACGTGCGGCGGGCCCGGTACCGCCGCGCATCTCGACACCGGCGCGCTCGACGGCGATCGCGCATCCGTCGATGTGGCGTTCGGGTACTACGGCGGCGCGCTGGCCACGGCCATTCGCCGCCTGAAATACGAAGATCGGCCGTACCTCGCTCGGCCACTCGGCGAACTTCTGCGTCGCGCGTGCCGCGCCGCCGCCATCGGCGCCGACGCTGTTCTTCCGGTTCCGCTCCATCCCCGTCGGTTGGTGGAGCGCGGGTACAACCAGGCGGCTCTCTTGGCCGCTCACGTGGCCCGTGAGCTGCGGGCGCCGCTGGTAACCTCGGCGGTCGTCCGCCGGATGGACACCGCACCCCAGGTGGAGCTTTCCGGGGACGGCCGTCGTACCAACGTTGCCGCCGCCTTTGCCGTGACTGCGCCCGTATCGGTCGAAAGGCGGGTGGTGGTGCTGGTCGATGACGTGTCGACCACGGGTGCGACGCTTGGGGCATGCCGCGCCGCTCTTCTCGGCAGCGGTGCCGAGCGCGTCATCGGGGTGGTTGTGGCACGTACCTCCCCCGGGATTCCGCTCGGGCTTGACAGCAACCCCGTGCTCGACATAGGGGTTCACCGGACTCGCGCGAGTTCAAGGTGCGCTAACATGCCGATGCGCGCTAACCTTCGCAACTGAGGTGACCGTTGGCCGGCAGCGGCGAGAAGTGGCGCTGGGCAGATTCGGAAGGCGTGCAGCGGGTCGTGCAGATAGACGAGCTTCGCGCGGCGCTCGCCAACGGGGTACTGCCCCCAACGACGCTCGTCTGGCGAGCGGGCATGGCCAAATGGCAACGAGCGAGCGAAACGCCCGAACTCGGGGCAGCGCCCGCGCCATCGCTGCGTGCGACCATCGTCGGAATCCCGCCGCCCCCTGCGTCCGTGGTGGCCGTGCAGGCCGCCTACGAAGAGACCGGCTTTCCCAAATCCTCTTCTGGAGGGTCGAAGGGAAACGCGGCGGCGGCAGGCGGCTCGGCTGCGAATGCGACCCAAGGACGGGCTTCCGGAACAGCCGCGGCGGACGAAACGAAGAAGAGCGCGTCCGCTGCGTCGAGCGACGCGAAGAAGGCCGCCCCTGGAACGGGCACCGCAACGGCCGAGCCTAAGAAGAAGAGTGCTCCGCCACCGGGCAGCCCAGCGACAGAGGAACCCAAGAAGAAAAGTGCTCCTTCCGGTGCCGCAGCTTCCGCTGGCGGGAAGAAACAGGGCGCGCCTTCCGCCAGTTCGGCAGGCGGCATCAAAAAGAAAAGCGTCCCGCCCCCGGCCCCTCCCGCACCGGTCGTGAGACCGGCGACTGTTGCGGTCGCGCCAAGCGCCAGCGGCGAGCCGAGTGTCACGGCCGAGTCGAGCCCGAGGGCCGAGCCGAGCGCCAAGGCTGAGCCGAGCGCCAAGGCTGAGCCGAGTAAGGCCCCTGAAGTGCCGCCGAACGCGTGGGGGGCTCCGGCGACAAAGCCATCGGCGCGGACGCCGGGTCCACCGAGTGTGCAGGCCAACCAAGTGGCCACTCCGGCCGCGGTTGCTGGCGATGATGGAGAGATGGAGACCTTGGTCGCCAAGCCCGCGCCCACGGCGCAGGAGTTTGCGGCGGCAATGCAGGGTGGGGGTGCGGGCGCACCGCAGATGTCCGGTGCTGCTGCGGGTTTCCCCGCGCCCCAGGGAGGGGCGCTCATGGGCCAGGGAGCCCACGCTTCAGGCGCGCCTGCGTCGAGCTTCCCGCGGTCGGGGTTGCCGCCGATCCGAATGACGTCGCCGCTGCCTCCCCCGCCTCGCCGTTCGCATCCAGCGCCCGGTTCCCCCACGCCGAGCACGGCACCGCAGGCGTTCTCCCAATCGAGCGCCGCCCAGATGCCGCCTTTTTCCTCGCGCGATGGACTGATGCCCCCCTCGGTTCCTCCCCTTCAGCCCTCGCACACGCCGATGGCCACGTCGCCCAACGGCGTTGTGGAAGGGGATCTTCCTGCCTTCCCGCTCGACGAAATCGATCCCGACGACGAACGCCCGTTTCGACCCTCGCAGGGGGCCGGACCCGCGACATCACCTTCGGGTCACCCGCTGGATGCGCAGTCTCCAACATCGGGTGGGTCGCTACGCGGCGTGCTCGCATTCATCCGAGCCAATCCCAAAGATCCTCGGTTGGTGGTTGCCCTCAGCGGCGGTGCTGTCCTGGTGGTGGCGCTTCTCTGGGGATTCGCAGCCATGAGCGGAGCAACGTCCAAAGGAAACGACGAAACGCCGCAAGGCGCCGCCGATCCGGCGTCGTCGGTCCATGCGTCGTCGTCGGCGGCTGCTGCCGCTTCGGCACCCGCGGGGGCCCAGGCCGTGGCCAAGGCCGCCGCGGTGACGGCCTGTCATGCGACGGGTGCGCCGGCGCGCCTGGCCGAGAAGGCGTCGAAGGACGTGCCGCTCGAGCTCGCGGTGGTGGCGTCGGGAGAACGGGTGCGTCTCGGGTTTGCAACGTCGGCCAACGCCGCGCAGGGCGTCTCCGTCGATCTGACGTCGCTCCAGGTCACTCCGGAGTTTGCCAAACCGCCGCGAGACCGGCTCCGCGCCGTCATCCCGTTCGGTGAAGATGGCCCCGAGTTCGTAGCGCAGCTCGATGGCCACGCCGACAAACTGAAAGCCTGGCGCACCATCTCCGTCGATCCCCCCACCGTCATCGGATGGTCGGGGACTGCCCTGGCCGTGGCCGACAAGGCGAACCATGCTCCGACGGCCCTCTGGGCTCTCGACGGCACCGATCCGATCGAGGCCATTCGCGCGGCGCACGCGGGCGACCGAGGGCACGCGGTCGTCTTTCGACGACACGGCGCCATTCACGGCGGCATGATCGGTCACGATCGGGCAGCCGTGGGGGAGCTCACCCGGATCGCCGGGGCCGGCGCGCCGCCAGGGTCGCCCATCGGAACGCCCACCATTGCGGTGAACGGGCAATCCGTCGCCGTCGCGTTCGCCGACCGCGCATCGAGCGACGAGCCCTGGACCATTCGCATCGGCTCGGCCCCGCTCGGATCGTTTCCGACAACGACGGCCCCCTTTCCGGTCCCCCCTGGGGGACCCGGCGGCGCCACGCTGGCCCCCGCGCTTTCGGGTCTTCCGGACGGCCGCTGGTTGCTCGTGTGGACCGAAGGGAGCGGCGGTGCACACGACGTGCGCGGGGTGACACTCGGGGCCGATCTCGCTCCCGTAGGCTCAGCATTGACCGTTTCGCGCGAGGGCAGTAATGCCGGTCAAGGAGCCGTCGCCTTGCGCGCTGGCCGCGGCCTCGTCGCATACCTTGCTTTGACGGAGGAGGGTTACGAGGTTTGGGGAACCGGCGTCGACTGTCGATGACAACCAACCACGCAGTGATTCGCGCTTCTCGCTTCCGTCGGTTCCTTGCGATCGGCATCGCCATCGCGGGTGCGAGCTGCGCTTCGCGGCCGGTCACGCTCGGCCAAACCCAGATCGGTCAGGGCAAGCTCTACCAAAGCGGGAGCGTCACCTACGATCGCTTTTTTCAAGACACGCACGCCGTGCAGCTCGATGTCATGCGCGCCGATGAGGACGAGGCCGCCGCGCGCGGGCCCCTCGAGAAAGCTCTCGACGCAAGGGGCGCGTCGCTCGAGAAGCTCTACGAGCTGGCCGTCGCGCGCGCCAAAAAGGGGAGCGAGGACGGTCCGCCACTCGTCTACGTGATGGTCTCGGGGCTCGAGCCGAACAAGGAGAGCAAGGAGCCGAGCGAGAACGGTGACGCACCCAAGGAAGGCACCAAGGAAGCCGCGCACGACGCCAAGGAACCGCCGAAGAAAGTCGTCGTCACGGTGGCCCCGCTCGATACGGTGGCCGCCGATCAAAAGCCCTTCATCAAGGCCTTCACGGAAACGGCGCGAGGCGAAGCGGAGATCCTGGATAGGTTCGGTCAGGTCGCAGCCAAGGCGGCGCAGCTCACGGCGCATTCTGAGGAGCTGTCCGAGGGGGTCGACAAGGAATTTTCGGCGCGCAAGCTGCGCAAGGACGTGAATCAGGAGCTCGGCGCCGCCCGGCTCATTCTCGGTGCTACGCAGGACCGAGCGCGGGAAATCTCGACGCGGGCGCGCGCGTTTTTGAAGGGGCTTTCCGAGGCGCTGAAGCCGCCGACGGAAGCCGCCCCCGCGCCGCCGCCTCCTCCTCCGACGCCAGCGGACAAACCAGCCGCGAAACCGACGACCCGATCCCGCCGAGGCAGCGGAGGCAGCGTCAAACCCACGAAGCCGACCGGCGCAGAAACCGCGCCGCCGACGCGGAGCGAAACGCCGCCCCCTGCGAAGCCTGCCGCACCCAAGCCAAAGCCGGCAGAGGATTTCAATCCCTAGGTTCGGATACGGGTCTCACGATCTCCCGCCGGAGGCCTGCTCATTCCGAAGAACCGACGGCGCGGTCGTGCTCAGTCGATGGCGCGGATTGCAGTGAGAAACCGATCGGGCGGGACGAATTCGGTGAAGCGGGCGCGCTCGCGTCCGTCGCTGCCGAGGAGCACGACGGTGGGAAGCCCGACGACGCGGTAGCGATCTTTCACCTTGTCGATCGCGGCATCGTCCTCGTTGGTGGCGTCGACCTTGACTGCGATGAACCGCCGCGCTTCCACCATCACCGTGGGATCCGAGAAGGTGATGCGCGACAGCTCCTTGCAGGCACCGCACCATTCCGCCGTGAAATCGACGAGCATCGGCCGGCGCTCGGTTTCGGCGCGCGTGCGCGCCACCTCTTCCGACGGTTCCCACGACAGCTTTCCTCGCGGCGCTTCCAGCCATGCGACCAAAAGAAAGAGGCCCGCCACGCTGGCCACGATGCCGGTCGCTTTGCGGATGGCGACGACCGTCTGTCCCTTCTCGAAGGTGAGATGCACGGCCCCGAGCGCGAGCCCAGCCGCAATGAGCGCGGCGGCCGCGACGACGAAACCCCGGTCGGCGAAGGAGAGATGCGACAGCTGCGGAACCGCGCCCTTCAGGAAATAGATGGCCGCCACCGAGAGGACGATCCCGAAAACCGACTTGACCCCGACCATCCAGGAGCCCCCTTTGGGCAGGCTCACCGCGAATGTACCCACCAGCCAGAATGGCAAACCGAGACCGAGTGAGAAGGCGAAGAGCGCGGCGGCTCCGAGCGACGCGCTCTTGGTCTTGCCGATCCAGAGGAGGATGCCGGTCAGCACCGGACCCGTGCAGGGCGCCGCGATGAGACCGCTCACCGCGCCGACCAGGAATGCGCCGCCATATCCGACGCCGCCCATCTCGGCGAGCTTGTTGCTCAGGCTGGAAGGGAGAACGAAGTCGAAGGCGCCGAACATCGAAGCGGCGAGCGCGAGAAAGACGATGGCTACGAGGGCGAGTACCCAGGGGTTGGCGAGCGCGGCGCCGAAAAGGCTCCCCGTGTAACCCGCGACGACGCCGAGCGGCGTAAACATGGCCGAGATGCCCAGCACGAACGCGGTGGAAAGCCCCATGGCGTGCCAGCGTGATTGGCTCTGGCGTGCCCCGAAGACGCTCACCGTGATGGCGATCATCGGATAGACGCAGGGCGTGAGGCAGACGAGGAGCCCGCCCACGAACGCCGTGAGACCAGCCGAGACGGGCCCACCCGCGAGGCCGCGGGCAAACACGTCGGGATCGGCAGCGTGGACCGATCCCCCGTCGAGGAGGATGAGGAGCGCGACGAGCAGCGCCTTTTTCCAAGCGCCCATGTCAGTTGCCTCTCATTTCACCGAGCGCACGCCGGGCTTCGGCGAGCTCGCCTTGGAGCGCGATGTTGAGCGCCGGGCGGCCGCGGTGCGTGCGGCGAACGAACGCCTGCAAGTAGCGGACGGCCTCGTCGTGCCGGCCCGCGTAGGTGCACAGACGACCGAGCACGAATCGACCGTACCCTTGGCCACAAGGCGCGGCTTCCAGTTGATCGATGATCCCGTCGAGGTTGACGAGGGACTCCCCATGCGCGCACCGAGCGAGCGCGAGATGGCCGATATAGAGCGGCTTATCCGTCGTTCCCCAGCGCGCCGCACGTAGCAACGCCGAGATGGCTTGCCCGTAGCGACGCTCGAGGTAAAGGAGACCGCCGAGCGTCCACAAGTGGAAGGCGCGCCGGCTGGCAGGGCACGACCGAGCTGCGAGCCGCAGATGCCCCATGGCTTGCTCGACATCGCCGAGCGCCTGGCAGGCGCGAGCTGCATCCTGGTGGGCCACGTCGGCCAAAACTTGAAGCTGAATGAGCTGCATCGCAATCTCGCGCGCGTCTTGGAATCGACGGGCCTCGAAGTGGGCCAGGTACAGCTGGCGCAACAGCATGGCCTGCGTGGTCCGATCGAGCCGGGCGCGCGCCGAAAGTCCGAGCCTCGCGTACTTGGCGCGCACATTCGCCGAACGGGCGGCGATGGCTTTTTGCAGGTGGTGCTCGGGGCTCTTGACCGCGCCGGCACCTTCGCGGACACGAGGCACTTCATGAAGCTAGCAGGGGCGTCCTACGGGTCCAGAATTCGGCCAATTTCCGATGGTTTATTGCGAAAAAGAGGGCAGGTTCCGACCCCCGAGCGGGGCGCGGTCCGCCGCGCTCTCGAATGTGCCTACCTCGGCGCGCGCGAAGCAGACATTGCGCGCCGCGTCGGCCTCCGTCATGTTGGCGAACGGCATGGGTAACCTTCGATTCTTCTCGTCGCAGGAGCGTGGGCCAGGCGGCGGCGGTGACCGTCGCGGAAGGTTCGTAGCGGCGCTCGCACTGGTGATGCTTTTGGCAGCATGCGGGCACCCGGCCAGCGAAGCCGAGTGTCGCATCATCCTCGAGCGGATCGTGGAGCTCGAGCTCAAGTCGCAAAAGGTGAACGACCCGGCCGAGATCGCCAAGCGGCGCAGCGAGAGCCTCGGTCTGTCGTCCGACGGCGGGCGGTCCGACCTGCTCGACGGTTGTGTGGGGAGGCACATCACCGATCGCGCGCTTGCCTGCGTGAAGAGTGCAGAGACAGCGTCGGATATCACCGAACACTGTTTGCAATGAGCCTCGATCGGGGGGGGCGCGTCTTTGGACGCGTGATCGGCTCCGCCGTCGGCGGCATGCTCGGCGCAACGCTGGTCGCCTGTTCGCGTCACGCGACCGTTTCCGAGTGCACCGACTTGCTCGATCGCTACGTGGAGCTGCTGGTGCACGAGCAGGACCCTCGTGCGCCCGACACCGAGATCGCTCGGCAGAAAAGTCTGACCCGCGAGAAAGCCGAAAAAGACATCGCTTTCGCGAGCTGCCCGAACGAGGTGTCGGCCAAGGGGGCACGGTGCGCCATGAGCGCAGCCAGCGTGGACGAATTCGAGAAATGCTTGGAATAGGAGGCGCGATGAGCGCTTTTCGAAACACCGCGCGGCCGACGATCGCCGGCCGGCGGAGACCCTGATTCAGCGCGCTCTCGATGTTCCGCCGTCCGCGCCTCCCGCGATGCGCGTGTGGGCGACGCGACCCGTGTAACGAATCTTGTCGGGCGACGGTTTGTCGGGCTCGTCGGGGACGTCGTACACGATATCGCCCCCGAGCTTGCAGGTTTGGTTCTTGAGCTCGGCGAGGCACGCCTCCTGGCCGATGTCGGTCCCGCAGATGGAGTCGACGTGGCCGATGTCGTCGTAGGTGATGCCGGCGACCTTGCCGCGAAATACTTTCACGTCGCACCCCTCGGCGCGGGGCGGGTAGCGCGGATCGGTCTTCGGACCTCCTCCGCACGATGCGAGCACGGTGATGACAACGAGCATGGTCGCTTTGTTCATGGTCGCACCTCGCTGGCGATCTTGGCTCCGGTCGCGGGGAGCGCATGGGCTTGCCCCTTGAGGAGAGGAAAGCCGAGCGCCTCGCGCTGGGCGATGTAACTTTCGGCGACGGCGCGCGCCAGCGCGCGCACGCGACCGATGTAACGCTGGCGTTCGGTGACGCCGATGGCGCCGCGCGCGTCGAGCACGTTGAACTGATGCGCGGCTTTCACCACGAAGTCGTACGCTGGAAGCACGAGCTTGTCCTGGGGCGCCGGCGGCGAAAGCAGTCGCTTCACTTCCCCCTCGTTGCGGGTGAAGGCTTCGAAGTGCGCGGCGGTGTCGGCCTTTTCGAAGTTGTAGGTCGACCACTCCCATTCCGCCCGCTTGTAGATCTCGCCGTAGGTGATTCCTTTGCCATAGACGAGGTCGAACATGCTCTCGACGTCTTGCAGGTACATGGCGATGCGCTCGACGCCGTAGGTGAGCTCGCCGGAAACGGGCCGGCAGTCGATGCCGCCGATCTGTTGAAAGTAAGTGAACTGGCTGATCTCTTGTCCATCGAGCCACACCTGCCACCCGAGCCCCCAGGCGCCGAGCGTCGGCGATTCCCAGTCGTCCTCGAGGAAGCGAAGGTCGTGCGCGAGCGGATCGGTGCCGAGTGCGCGAAGCGATTCCAGATAGAGATCCTGGATGTCGATCGGGGACGGCTTCAAAATCACTTGAAACTGGTGAAACTGCTGCGTGCGGTTGGGGTTCTCACCGTAACGACCGTCGGCCGGCCGACGCGAAGGTTCGACGAAGGCCGCGTTCCACGGTTCGGGGCCGAGCGCGCGCAAGAAGGTGGCGGGATTGTAGGTGCCGGCGCCGACCTCGGAATTGTACGGCTGCACGATGACGCAGCCATGTTCGGCCCAGAAGCGCTGCAGCGTTAGGATGACATCCTGAAAGTACATATCTCGGCTTGTGTAACACGAAATGGGGCCGCACTTGACGATCGCCCGCTCGGGGTGCCTCGGCGCGGGCGGCCGTCGCGCGTTCGGCCGCCCATCGTGTCGCGACGTTCGTTACGCGCGCCCGTGTATCTACGGAGAGCGGCGTAAGCAGACCCGCGACGAGCGCGCGACGGAACGGGGGGAGGATGGCGCTGGTGAGAAAGAGGCGGCCTCTCTGCTCCGGCCGCTCGCGCCGAGGCACCCCGCTCGGGCTTTGCCAACGACGTGTCTTGGGAACGCTAACGACGCGTCTTGCGCGCGCTAACGACGCGTCTTGGTGCGCGCTCGGACGATCTGCGCACTAGACCGATGGTTCGAACGCTGCACTCATGACGGCGGATCGAGGCCGCGATCTTGGCGGGGTTGGGGCTATGGGCAGGAGACGCGGTTGAGGGGGGGTTGGGAGCCTTCGGTCGTCGTGAAGTAACCGCGGCCGTCGGCGCGGTAGGAGACACCTTCTCCCTGGGTTTCGGTGGCGACGGGCACTGCCGTCGGCGTCGCGGCGAATGCGGCTTCCAGGGTCGCGCCGGGGGCGGCGCGGAATTCATAGAGCGTGTTGTAGGTGCGAAGCAGGAACGCGGGGGCGCAGGGGTGGGCGCTGGCGCTCACGGCTTCCCGGTCCGTCGATTTCGGAACGGTGAGGTCAGCCACCTTCTCCGCGGTGAGCGCGCTGCCCCCGAACGTAGCGGGAAATTTGTAGACCGTGCTCGGCATACCCGCCGCGACTTTGGTGATGGTGTAGATGGTGTCGGAATTGGGATCGACGAACATCGATTCGGCATTGTGGTTGGCGTTGTCGGGATAGGAGAAAACGAGCCGCTCGGCGGCGATCGAAGTCGTGCCGCCCGGCATATCGACTCTGACCTCCGGCTCGGGGGCGCGCACGATCGCGAACTGCGTGCGCGGAGAGATGTTCCCACCGACGTCGGCAATGTAGACGCAGCTGCCCGACGGGCAATGCGCCACGGCCATGTCCTCGATGTCCTCCACGCTGGCGCCGGTGAGACTGAATGTTCCGAGGAGCGCTCCCGGTTCGCTCACGGCGAAGAACTGCGCGACGTTGCGATCGTTGTGTACGTAGATGACGCCGGCGTTGCGCTTGCTCGCGGCGATTCCGGAGAGCGCATTCAGGGTCGCGCTCGTGATCCTCCCCGCTTGCTCGGCGGGCCCGTAGCTGGCGCACAGGGCGCACCCGGTGGCGGCGTCGTTGGTCGGCCCGGGCGGGTCGCTCGTCGCGTCGACGGTCCCCGTATCGGCAACGCCGGTGTCGGCGCGGTCCGGGTCGCTGCTGGCATCGCCGCCACTTGCGTCGGGGCCTGCGTCGACGGCATCGCTCCTCGCGTCGGTCGTCGGCGGGGTGACCGGCGTATCGGTGGTGATGGCATCGCGCTCGGTGACGATCGTGTCGCGGGTCGGTGCGTCGGAACCTCCGCCGCCAACATCCGATCCGGCGCCGTCGGGGTGCTCGGTCGATGTCTCGGCACGCGCGTCGAGAGGACCGTTGACACCGGCATCGATCGGTCCGCCGCTGTCGTCGCTGCCGCACGCATTCAGCGCGCCGAGCAGAAAGATGAAGATGAAGCGCGTGTCTTTTCTGCGAAGAACGAGCGAAAAGTGCGTTTCCATCGGCGGCAGGTTACCACCCGCCGCCGGCGATCGCGCCCGCCGCGCTTCAGAACATGACGGTCTTGCGAACGGTCATGACGCTTCCGCGGAAGGGAGGAACGTGCAAGGTCTGGAACTTTGCAACGACACAATCACCAAGAGGCGTGCCCGCCACGGATCCTTCGATCTGCGTTGCGGACACGGCGCCGGAACGCGCGAACGTCACGGCAACGCGAACGCCGCCCGTAGGAGCGTCGGGGGTTTGGCAGCGCTTGGCACTCTCCGCAGCTTGTCGCAGCACGGCCAGCGCCGCGCTTTGATCGAAATCGGCCGTCCCGTCGAATCCGCCAACGGAAGGCGCCACGGGGGCCGGCGCCGCTACCGGCTCGGGCGCCGGTTTCGCTGCCGGGATTTCGGTGTTGGTTTCGGCCGGATGCGACGAACCGGCGCTGCTGCGCGATCCCGACGGCCTCGCGACCGCTTCGACCGTCCCGACGGGTGCCGCACGTTCGGGCCGTTCTGTCGCGGCGGGTGCTTCGACTTCGGGCTCTGCTGCTCCTGGTCGGACCGCCACTGCCGCGCCGTTGCCGGCGTTGTCCGCTGACGGAGCCGGCGCAGGGGCCGCGGGAGCCTCGGCGATCTCGTTCTTCTCACTCGGGGCTGGTTCATCCGGCGGAGCCACGGGCGCTGTATTGGCGGTGACGGCCGGCAGCGCCGTGGCAGCGAGCTCCACCGTCGCCGCTGTTCGCGTCGCGGGACTCACCGCGAGCGTGGGCGTGCCGGGCATTGCACCATGGGCCGAACTCGCGGCAGCCGTCTCGGAGCCAGCGGCGGCCGCCTGGAACACCATCCAGCACGTAGCGGCAATGAGGCCAGTGGCGCCCGTTATCACCAACGACTTGGCGTGAGACCGTGCGAATCCGATGACGCGCGTGCCCATGCCGCTCGGATGTGCGCTGCGGCTCAGCCCGGAAACATCGCGGCTGAAGTCGAGCATCGGCAGGGCCGGCATCGCAGAAACTTCACCTTGTGCACCTGGCTTGAGATGGAGCGAAGCGAGAGCGCTCGCTTGTGACGCGCTCGAGCCGGGCATGTTCGGCGCCTTCGGCGCGAAGAGGGAAATCTCGCCGGCTTCGGGCGTCGCCAAAAGCGGCTTCTCGCTTCCGATGGTCACTTCGAAGAGCGGACGCTCACTCAGCTTCGGCTCCGGCGAAAAAGATTCGTTGACCGATGCAGGAAACATCGGCGGCGGCGGTTTCGCTGCCGGCTTGGGCGGCGGAGCGAGGGGTCGTTCCACGGCCTTGGGTTTGGCGACGAGCGGTTTGTCGACGCGCGTCGGCGCCGGCAACGGCGGCTTCGCCAGGGCCTTGGTCGGCGGCGCGGTGGTTTTGGCTTTGGGGGGCGGCGGTCGCCGCGGCGGTCCGGGAGGTTCCGGCCGTTTGAACATCAGCGTCGCGCTGTCGTCCTCCAAGTCCATGTCGTCGAGCGCGATCGGCGTGGGGTTGGCCGGCGCTGCGTTGGCCGCCGCTGCGTTAGCCGCCGCAGCTTGTCCGGCAGGAGGGAGCGTCGGAATGAGCTCGGTCGGATCGACGTCCATCGGAGGATCCGACCGCGCGGCGCTCGTGGCGGGAACACGAGGCGCTTGCGTCGCCGGCGTTGCCCGCGGTGGGACTGCCTTGTTGGGCGTTTCGACCTTCTTCCCGACCACCGAACCCTCCGTCGTGGCGTGCGTGCTCGCCTGGGGAGCAACGGCGCCAACATGATTTCTGATGGGCCGCTGCATGCTTTTCAAGGCGGTTATCGGTGGAACACGCGAAGAGGTAAAAGGGCGACTTTCAACCGCATGTGGGCAAATCGGCGCTAACCGCCTCGCGCGCCCACCTGCCCTTCGGCCAAAACATGGGCGGGAGGCGTTCGGCGGTGGGCGCAAAGTGCTGGCAACGTGGCGAAGGCGCGGTGGGAGGGAGGCCCGACGCCTGGTTAGGAGGCTTTGCCGGACTTCTTGGCCAGGAAGTCGATGAGGTCGATTTTGGTGACGATTCCGACGACGCCTTCGCCTTCGGTCACGATGGCGAGCTTGGCGTCGCTGAGGACCTGCTGCAAAAGCTCGATCTTCGTGTCCGGGCTCACGGTCGCATAGTCGCTTTCGACCAGCCCCGCGATGGGGGAGTCGAGCGTCCCCTCGCCGGAAACGAGGTGCCGAAGGAGATCGACCTCCGCCACGATTCCGCGCAGCTTGCCGTTGTCCAAGACCGGCAGCTGGCTGATCCCCATCGATTTCAGGGTGGAAACGACATCGCGCACCTTATCGGATGGTTTGGCGCTGACGATATTGCCTGGCTTGCCCTGCAGCAGGTCGTGGACGGTTCCGAGACCGGGCTGATCGTCGAGGAAGCCGTTTTCACGCATCCAATCGTCATTGAAGATCTTGGAGAGGTATTTCTGCGCGCTGTCGGGCAAGAGCACCAAGATGTTCTGCTGTTTTTTGGTGAGCTGCGCGTATTTGATGGCTCCGGCCACCGCCGCGCCACCCGAACCGCCGACGTAGAGGCCTTCCAAGCGCACCAGATCGCGCGTCATCAAGAAGCATTCTTTGTCGTCCACGCGGATGATCTCGTCGATGATCTTGAGGTTCATCGTCGAAGGAAAGAAGTCCTCGCCGATCCCTTCGACCTTGTACGTAAACGGCTTGGTGATGCGGCCGCTCTTCACGAAGTCGTAGTAGAGCGAGCCCACCGGATCGACGCCGACGAGCTTGGTGTCCGGGCGCTTTTCCTTCAAGTACTTGCCGGTGCCGCTGATGGTTCCCCCGGTCCCCATGCCGGCCACGAACACATCGCATTCTCCCTGCGTCTGCTGCCAGATTTCCGGACCGGTGCTGAGGTAGTGACCTTCGGGGTTGGCGGGGTTGTGGTACTGGTTCGCATAGTACGAGTTGGGTGTCTCGTCGGCGATGCGCTTGCTCACCTGGTAGTAGCTACGCGGGTCTTCCGGTTCCACCGCGGTCGGGCAGACGACGACGCGTGCCCCGAAGGCGCGCAAGCTGGAGAGCTTCTCCTGCGACATCTTGTCGGGCATCACGAACACGCATTTGTAGCCCTTGATGGCGGCAATGAGCGCGAGCGAGGCGCCGGTGTTGCCGCTGGTGGCTTCCACGATGGTGCCGCCGGGCTTGAGGCCCGATTCCTCGGCGCGGCGGATCATGTTGAGCGCCACGCGATCTTTGTGGCTCCCGCCCGGGTTCAGGTACTCGCACTTGACGTAGATTTCGCCGACGATGCCGTGCGTGACTCGATTGAGCTTGACGATGGGGGTGTTCCCGACCGCTTGCGTGATGTTCTCGAGTGCGCCTTTCATCATGGGATCTCTCCTTCGACCTAACTCTAAACGACCGGACGTGGTTGGCTCACCGGGCGATTCTCGGGCGCCCCGCTAGCACTACTCTGTCAGATTCTCGCTGCCAGATCGATCATCGGAGGGGCATACGCCCACGGAGCCTGACCGAACAGATGAAACGCCCCTTCAACAAAGCCAGCAAGGCGAGCGCCTCGCGGCCGTGGCCAGACAATGCGCCTACGGCGCCAAGAAAAGAATCTTTGACGCGCGCTGGCGTCGCGATGACGCGCGCGGTAGAGGACGGCGTGACCGAGGTGAAGTATGACGGCGTCATTTTGATCGCACACGGGGCACGCGACCGGCGCTGGATCGAACCGTTCGTGCGCATGCGCGCCGAGCTCGCCACGAAGCTCGGTGCTTGCAAGGTCGTGCTCTCGTTCATGGAGTTCGCGCCTCCGACACTGGCCGACGCGGCATTGGAACTGCATCGCGCAGGGGTCGCGCGCGTCCTTTTGGTGCCTGTTTTTCTCTCGGGGGGCGGCCACGTTGCCAACGATATCCCCGCGCTCGTCGCCGCGGAACGAACACGCTATCCAGCGATCACCTTCGACGTCGCGGGGGCAATCGGTGAAGAGGTCGAGGTGACGGCAGCGATGATGGCGGCGGTCACCCGCCTGGCCATGGTCCCACCTGGCTCTTGACCTCGCTCGGCAAAAGGCGGAAAGCGTCGCTCATGGTTCGCACGAGCAACGTCCTCTTCGTCCTCGCATTGGCCGGATGCGCAGCGTCCCCTCCGGCTCCCGCTGGTTCGTCGACGTCGTCCGCCTTTCCGGCTGGCACCGTCGCGGCTCAAGTCGACGCCGTACCCCCGCCGCGGCAGGACGGACGTCTCCCTCCTGGCGTCCGCCCCACCCGCTACACGATGGACCTGTCCATCGACCCCTCGAAAAAGACGTTCGGCGGGGAGGTACGCATCGGGGTGACCTTGGAACGCCCGCTGCGCGCCATCGTCATGCACGGTCGCGGCCTCACGGTAAAGGAGGCATTCCTTCACACCTCGCGCGGCAAGTTGAACGGAAAAGCCGACCTTCGCATGGCGGCAGGATCGCGCGAAGAACCGGAAGAGCTCGTGCTCGTTTTTTCGAGCGAAGCTCCCGCCGGCGAAGCGGAGCTCGAGCTGCGCTACGAGGCGCCGTTCGGTCACGGTTTGCACGGCCTCTATCAAGTCGAGGACGCCGGAGCGTCGTATGCATTCACGCAGTTCGAGCCGAACGACGCTCGGCGCGCCTACCCTTGCTTCGACGAGCCCGGCTTCAAAGTTCCCTTCGAGCTCAGCATCAGCGTGCCGAAGGGTTCGATGGCGGTGTCGAACACCAAGGTCGCTCGCCAGCGTGAAAATGCAGCGGCCAATACGGTGACCTTCCAGTTCGAGAAGTCGCCGCCGCTCCCCACGTACCTCGTCGCCTTCGGCGTCGGACCTTTCGACGTGCTCGAAGGTCCGAAGGAGCCGGTCCCCATCCGTCTCATTTCCGCCAAGGGCAAGACCGGGCTCGGCAAGCTCGCCGTCGACACCGCCGCGGCTCATCTCGATCTGCTCGGCAAATACTTCGATCGACCTTACCCCTACACCAAGCTCGATATCGTGGCGGTGCCGAATTTCGCATCCGGTGCCATGGAAAACCCGGGTTTTGTGACGTTCCGCGAAGAGCTGCTCCTCATCGACCCCGAGCACGCGTCGACCCAGTCGCGTCGCGCCATGGCCGGCGTCATCGCCCACGAGCTCGCCCACCAGTGGTTTGGTGACCTCGTGACCATGCAATGGTGGGACGATCTCTGGCTCAACGAGGCGTTCGCCAGCTGGATGAGCCGCAAGGTCGTCGATCAGTGGAGGCCCGCTTCGCAATCGCGCCAGGAGTCGGTGGGTGATCGTTCGCACGTGATGGCGAACGACTCGCTCTCCACGGCGCGCAAGATCAGAAACCCGGTGAACAGCACCAGCGAAGCGCTCGAGGCGTTCGACGGCATCACCTACGGCAAAGGGCAGGCCGTGCTCACGATGATCGAGGCGTGGCTCGGCGAGGAGCCGTTTCGAGAGGGGATGCGCCGCTACGTGAAGAAGCACGAATGGGGCAACGCCACCGCGGCTGATCTCTACGCCGCGCTCAGCGAAGCCAGCGGACGCGATGTCGGCAAGGTGATGAACAGCTTCACCGATCAGACCGGCGTCCCGGTGGTCAGCGCGGCCTGTCGCGCCGGGGAAGGCGAAGGCGCCCCCGCGTCGCTGCAGCTCCGTCAAGAGGAGTACCTCACGCTCGATCGCAAGGGCCCGAGCTCGAAACTCTGGCACATCCCCGTTTGCGTGGTCTACGACGGCGGCGAGAAGATCGAACGCGAATGCATGCTGCTCGACTCCGCCGAGGCCAAGCTCGATCTCGGCAAACGCCGCGCCAAAGGGGGCGACGCCTGCCCGACGTATTTCTATCCCAATGCCGGCGAATCGGGCTACGACCGCATCAAGTTCAGCCCCGACCATCTCGACAAGCTCACCAAGAGCGGCCTCGGCAAGCTGTCCGACGTCGAACGGTTCGGCCTGGTCAGTAACGCGTGGGCCGGCGTGTGGAGCGGCGATCTTCCCGCCTCGGCGTATTTCGAAGTGCTCGGCAACTTCAAGAAGGAGTCGAGCCGGCTCGTCTGGCGCGAGATCATCGACTCGCTCTACGCCGCCGACAAAGCCGTCGTCACCGACGCCGCGCGGCCTGCGTTCGCCAAATACGTGCGCGATATCCTGGGGCCCACCGCGCGCCGCCTCGGCTGGACGACCAAAAAAGACGAGTCCGACGAGCAAAAGCTCTTGCGGGTTTCGGTGCTGACCGCGCTCGGCTCGCTGGGGGGAGACGAGTGGGCGCTCGCCCAGGCCAAGCGCGTCGTCGAAGCGTGGCTCACCGACCCCTTCCAGGTCGATGCGGACATCGCCAAAGCGGCGCTCCCCGTCGCCGTCAAGCAACCGAGCGACGCTCTCTTCGAACGATTGGCGACGGTGCTGAAGGCGCCGCGGACACCCGAGGTACGCGTCGTGGCGCTGTCCGGGCTCGCTGCTTTCGACGAGCCGAAATACGTCGAGCGTGTGCTCGATTTCATGATCAATCGCACGGTCAAAACCGGAGATCTGCGGTACATCCTCGGTCCCTTGAGCTCCCGGCGTGCGACGCGCGCCGTCACCTATGCCTGGCTCGAAAAGCACTTCGACGAGGTCCTCAAGATCGTCCCCCCTTTCGTCGTGGGGCGGCTCGCCCACGTGACGGCCTCGATGTGCGACGCCGGCCAGGTGCGCGCCGCGGAGGCATTCTTCGCGCCGCGCATGGCCAAGATAGATGGCGCCCAAAAGGGGCTCCGCCAATCAGTGGAGGACGGTCTGCGCTGCGCCGCCCTTGCCGACAAGGAGACCTCGCCGACCACCAAATGGCTGGCGGCGCGGTAGTCACTTGCCCCGGGGGCTCGACGGCCAGGGAGGCGTGATTAGACTGGCACCCGATGACCCTCCAAAAAAGCATCGCGCCGCGTCGCTGGTTTCTCGCCGCGGTCGTCTCCTTCTCCTTGATGCTGATGTCTTTACCGGCGTTTGCCGGTCGCGTTCAGATACGCGATTCGGGCGGGCTCTTCAGTCCAGCCGAGACCTCGGCCGTGCGTGAAGAGGGGAGCGCGTACCCCTTCGACGTCCGTGTTCTCGCCACCTCCGAGTACGAGCAAAAGGCCGACTTCGATCGGCAGGTGCGCGCGCAGGTGAACGAGCCGAACGTGCTGGTCATCGGGATCGACCGCGTGCACCGATTCACCTCCGTGCATTTCGGCACCGGGCTCGGTGTGCCCCCTGCGCAATTCAAGGCTATCGAGCAGGCGGGCAGTCCGCATTTTCGCGAGGGCAATTGGAAAGCGGGTGTCCTTGCCATCTTGACGGACGCGCAACGAGCGGCGCACCCCACCGCGGGAGCGGCGCAGCCGGCTGCTGCGAGCGCACCGCGATCGACCGCGGGGAGCACCGTTTTCTTGGGGCTCGTCGTGGTCCTCGTGGTCGGCGGTCTCATCGCGCTCGTCGGCGCCGTCCTCGCGCGCCGCTCGCGAGCGGGTCAGCTCGGGCCGCCGGGGTATCCTCCCGGAGCGCCGCCTGGCCCCTACCCGCCGGGAGGTCCTTATCCCCCCGGCTACGGTCCTGGCCCTTACGGTCCCGGCTACGGCGGCGGCAGTGGAATCGGGTCTACCATTGCTGGGGCGGGTCTCGGCGGTCTCGTGGGGTACCAGCTCGGCAAGATGGCCGGCGACCACCACGTCGTCCACGACAGCGATGACAAGAACGCAGCCGGCGTCGCCGGCGGCAACGACCGCGACGACTTCGACGCCGGCGGAAGCACCGGCGGATGGGACGACGGCGGCGACAGCGGCGGCGGTGGCGACTGGGGCGGCGGCGATTCGGGCGGCGGAGGCTCCGACTGGTGAAGCCCTGCGGCTACGCGCTGCGCACCGCAATGGCCGCCAGCAGGCGGCCGCTGTTCTCCCGATCGCGGCGGTGAGAAAAAAAGCGGACGCTGTCGCATTTCGTACATCCGCCCACATCGTCGATGGCGTCCGCGCGCAGTCCGAGCGCCGTCAGCTGTTCGCGCACGATCTTGCGCAGATCGACGTGAGGGCGCGGTGCGCGACGTCGGTCGATGGCGTCCGCCTCGGGTGCGCAAGATCGCAGGCGCTCGGCGACGTCGTCCCCCACTTCGAAACAGCAGACTT
Source organism: Polyangiaceae bacterium (assembly GCA_035318465.1). GTDB lineage: Bacteria > Myxococcota_A > Polyangia > Polyangiales > Polyangiaceae > DASWDH01. The sequence goes on along the minus strand of DATHES010000008.1, from coordinate 59,995 downwards.
CGATGTGGGGGCCGATCGCCGCGACGAGGTCACCTGGCGCCCCGAGGATGCTCCTCAAGGCCGCGAGGGTCGCGGCAGTGACGTTGGCTTCCGTTCCTTGCCAGCCACTGTGGATCGCGGCTACCGCGCCGCTCGCGCGATCGGCGACGAGAACCGGCACGCAGTCGGCGACTTTGATGCCGCAGGCGACCGCCGGCGCTGCGCTGGCGACGGCGTCCGCTCGTCGCTGGAGCACCTCGTTCCGATCCTCGGTTCCGTGCACGACAATTGCGTCCTTCCCGTGGACCTGGGTGGCGGTGTAGAGACGCGCGGGGTCGACGTGCAGCGTTTCGGCGGCCAATCGTACGTTGGCCGCGAGATCGTCCGGGCGTTGACCCGCGCTGCCGAAATGAAGCGAATCGAACGGCGCCGGCGAGTGTCCGCCCTGCCGCGTGAAGAACGCGTGGCGAAATCCCTCGCGGGTGAGCAGGGGCGACTTTAGAAACTCCGCAGTCAACGTGATCATCTCTCCGAGTGGCCGATAGCCCATTTTCGCACACTCTGCCGTTAACCGCTGCCGTCGCTGGGCGAATGGAGGGCGGTCGTGTTAGACCACGAAGGCCCCATGGCTGCTCCGGATCCGTTCATCGGCCGCGACATTTTGAACGGCGAGTTTCGCATCCTGGAGAAAATCGGGACGGGGGGAATGGGCTCGGTCTACAAGGCCAACCAGACGGCGATGAATCGCCCCGTCGCCGTCAAGATCCTCCACCCCAAGCTCACCAATCGCAAAGACCTGGTCTCGCGCTTCCGGCGCGAGGCGAAGGCCATGAGCCACTTGAGCCACCCCAACACGGTGCGCGTGCTGCTCTATGGTGAGCTCGAGGACAGCTCCCTCTACATCGTGATGGAGTACCTGGAAGGGAAGAACCTCAATCAAACGGTGCGCACCGAGGGAGCGATGCCCGCGGAGCGCGCGCTCCCCATCCTCATCCAGGTCTGCGAGGCGCTGGAGGAGGCGCATCGCGCGGGCATCGTGCATCGCGATATGAAGCCGGAGAACGTCTTTCTCTGCACCCAAGGGGGACTCACGGACTTTCCCAAGGTGCTCGACTTCGGTCTGGCCAAAGTCACCGAACGGGAGATGCGGCCCGGGTCGATCATGTTGACGCAAGAGGGGATGGTGTTCGGTACGCCGGAGTTCATGTCGCCCGAGCAGGCGCAAGGGCGAACGCTCACGCCGTCGAGCGACATCTATTCGCTTGCCGTCATCCTCTACGAGCTCTTGACGGGCAAGCTGCCCTTCGATGCGCGCACGCCGATCGAGTTTCTCCAACTGCACGTGACCGCGCCTCCGATCCCGCTGAACGAGCGGGTGCCCGGGCGAACGTTCGACCCGGCGCTTGCCGACGTCATCGCTCATGCGTTGCTCAAGAGACCCGAAGAGCGCTACCAATCGGGCGGCGAGCTTTCAGCTGCGCTGCGCCCGTTCGCGCCCGGCTTCCAGGCGTTTACGGCGGCGGCATCGGTGATGCCATCGACGACACCAGCCGCGCCCGCGGTGGCTTCCCTCTCCTCCGGACCCGCTGCCCGTGCACGGCGCGGTGGCGTAGGACTCATCGTCGGTGTCGCCGCCGCTTGCCTCGTGATGGGGGTCGTCCTGGCCGTGGCGGTGATGAGGTTTTTGCACTGAATCGACCTGGCGCACGACCTTGGGAGGATTGACCGTCTTTCATCCTCCTGCTGAGGTTGACGAAGCTGCTCGATTTGGAAAAACGATTGCCGCTTCGGCACGGAGGCTTCATGAAAGCACCTGGGGGATCCCAGGGAGCGGTCATCCTTCTGGTTGTGGTGTCCCTCGCTGGGTGTTCCGAAGCCGTGGTCTTTCCGGCGGACGATTCGGGCGCGGCCGGCGCCGCGGGTGCGGGTGGCGCAGCTCTGGACGGATCGATCGATGTCCGGGTGGATGCAGGCCGCCAAGACGGGGTACTGGACATTTCGGCCGACCCTGACGTCATGATTCGGGTCGAGGGCGGCGATGGGGCGGGCACGTGCGAGTCGCGGTGCGCCAGCGGCGTCTGCGACATGAAGGGCGATTGCAAACCCTGCGTGAAGGACGAAGAGTGCACTTCGGGCCGCGTCTGCGGGAGCGGCGTTTGCGCGCTGCGCTGCGGTGACGGCGGTGTGGCGTGCCAAGGATCGTTCGTGTGCTGCAACGAGCAGTGCGTGGACACGACGCTCGATCGCAAGCATTGCGGAGCCTGCGGCACGACGTGCCCTGCGACGCAGTTCTGCGCGAACGCGTCGGTTCCTCCCCTCTGCAAAGACAACATCTTGGTCAACGTCTGCAACTCCAAGAAGGCGACCTTCCTGCTCGACGGGCTGCAAGCCGACCAAGAGGCGAACGCGGTCGTTCAAGCGGCCATCGCCGCGCGCTGCACCCCGTCGCCCATGGCGACGGCCGTGAGCCAGAGTGTCTCCACCGCCATCAACACCACCACGGGTCAGCCGGTGGCCGGCGGAGGTGAGCTTCTCGTCGCCGTGGGCGGCGACTCCGCGCAGCGGCTCGTCAAATACCTGGAAGCCTCCGGGACGAGCCATGTCTACAACGAATACGACGGCCTCAACACGCTGTGGTTCAAGCGCCGGGACGCGGCGCATACCATTGTCGCCACCGTCACCAAGTCGACATTGACGTCGACGCACGACTACTTCCTCATCGAAGTCGTCTCCGATTCGATCAGCGGCACGCTCTCCCTGGTGATCTACGGCGTGGACAGTCCGGGCACCAAAGCGGGCGCGTACTACTTTGCCAACACGATCCTCACGTCGATCGCGACGTACACGAGCACCTGGTATTTGTACGAGTGGGCGGGGACGAGCGCCGACGGCGGGACGGGACCGGGGGACACGTTTACGCCGCTCGCTTCGGGCATGTAACGCGACGCTTCTCCCGTCGTTCGAAGGTGAGGTCGGCGCCCAAACGCGCCAGGATTGGGTCTATGCTCGCGGCATGAAGCTTTACCAGGTTGCGGGGTGCCCGTTTGCTCACCGAGCGCGCATCGTGCTCGAAGAGAAAAAGCTCCCCTACGAGGTCGCGTACTACGAACCGCGCAGTCGGCCGGCCGAACTCGCCGCGATAAGTCCCGACGCCCGGTCCCCCACGCTCTTGGACGACGACGGGAAGACGCGGGTGTGGGACTCGCTCGTGGTCATCGAGTACCTCGAGGAGCGCTATCCCGACGTGGCCTTGATGCCGAGAGACGCTGCAGCTCGTGCGCGCGCGCGCCTTCTGATGCGAGAGGTCGATGCGAAGTTGCTGCCAGCCATGGGCCCCATCGTGGAGGAAGTGGTTCACAAAGCAGCGGGACCGCGTGACGAAGGCAAAGTGCAGGCGGGAATCACGCAGTTTCGCCAGGCGCTGGTCCCGTGGCAAGCGCGCCTCGATCACCAGGCTTTCCTCCTCGGCGACATGTTCACGCTGGCGGACATCGCGCTCTTCACGCCGACCGCGGCGATGGTGCGTCTGATCGGTGAGAGCGGCGAAATCCCCGAGGCGCTCACCATCGTTCGGGCGTGGCGCGACAGGATCGCCGCGCGGCCATCGACCGCATATTGAGTCCGATAACGCAAAACCCCTGTCACCGGAGATGTACGCGTCGGCGACGCCGTCTTCTCGCTGACATCCTTACTGGAGCACCGCGGGCGAGGTTGCACCCGTGGCTGGAAGATCTCCTCGCCGAAAGGACCCCAGGCACGACGCGAGCGCGGCGGCTCCGCTTGCCCGGACCCGTGCGGATGCGCCCAGCCATGATTCCATCCAGCTCGCGCGCGTCCGTGCGGCGATGGGAAGCGCGGCCGTCCGCCGGAGGCGCGCCCTCGGAATGGTAGCGTCATCGAGAAACTCACGCACCGTCTGGGCGAATGCGGCGGGATGTTCATGATGGGGGTAGTGTCCACAACCATCGAACTGCCGGAGCTCGACGCCTTCGACGAACTCGGCGAATGCCCGAGCATGCGCAGCTGGAATGATCGGGTCACGATCTCCCCAGCAAACGGCGATGGGGGGGAGCTCGGCGAGCTGGTGAGCCCCTTGGAAGAATGTCCGACGCTGGCCACGCCAGTCGATCACGTCCCTCACCGTTCGCGCGAAAGCGCGTGCTGATCCCGGCATGGCGTTCATGGCGCTGAGCTCCGCGACCTCCTGTTCGGAAAGCCCCAAATCAGCGCCGCGCAGCGCAACCCTGGTTCCGAAGGCCATGAAGCGCTGGCCGAACAATTCGACCACGCGCGGCACGGAGGCCAGCCGCAGAAGCGCCGCCACTTGGCGACCGAGACCGCCGGACGCGACGAGAACCAGTCGCCGAATTTTCGTGGGACACTCGAGAAGCATCACCTGTGCAACACCTCCGCCGAAGGAGTGGCCGACGATGTCGACGCGATCGAGACCGAGTGTCTCCAGCCACTTTGCCATCACGTGCGCGTGCCACCTGAGCTCGTAGCTCGCGTTGGGGCGTTCCGACAGACCGTACCCCGGTAGATCCGGCATGAGCACGCGTCGATCCTGGGCGAGGGCGAGAGCCGCGCGTTTCCAGGTCAAATGCGAATCGTTCAGGCCATGAAGGAGCACCACCGGGACCCGCTGGCTCGGCTCACCCAACTCCGCCCAGTGCAAGCGCGTTCCCTCGACCGACACGTAGGAATGTCGCGCCTCGAGCGTGGTGGGTGTCGGTCCTGCGCTTATCATCGGCCTTGTTCGATCGCGGGCTGTTTCATCCACCGCCGTCGGACGCACCATGTCGCGTCGTGATGCGGCGCGGAACGCGACGGCCTAGGAGGCTGTGCACGCTACGCTCATCGAAAGGACTCGTACGCCCATTGCGTCAATCAAACGCAAAAGTCGAGCCGCCGCGCAGCGCTGCGGGGAGCCGTGAATTCTTGGCAAGCCTTTCGCGCTCTTACTCCGCAGCGCGCGCTCCGAGCAACCGTTCAGGAAGTGCCGGTTCCCATGTGCGACCTTTCAGGATGGCCAGGCCGTCGTCCCTAGTTTTGTGCTCGCCCTCGCCCGGCACGCATCCTGCGTGATGGGTCGCGTTCGCCCGGCACGTGAGAACAACATGCGCGACGGCATGATCCGCTGGAAGGAATCGACGATGAACCTCAAGAATCTCGAATCCAAAAGTATCGGATCGACGCGAGCCGAGTGGGTGCGCACGCTGCGCGCTGGCGTCCTCCTGCTCGCCGCGCTGGCGGCTTTCAGCTTGGGATGCGCGTCCTATCGCGGAACCGCCAGCAGCGCGCAACCGTCCATCGTCGCCCAACAGGGGCACTGGACGATGGTGCCGAACTTTCCCCTCGTCGCTCAGGTCGACGACAACGATTGCGGAGCCGCGGCGCTCGCGGCCGTCGTACGCTTTTGGGGCCATTCGGCGTCGCCGGAGTCCATCGAGGCAACGCTCGGCCGCGCCGACAACCGGCTGCAAGCGGGCGACATGGAAACCTACGCGCGCAGCTTGGGCATGCGCTCGTACGTCTTCTTCGGCACGATGAAAGACATCGTGCACGAGCTGGAGCAGGGACGCCCCGTCATCGTCGGGCTCGGCAAGATGTTCGATGATGATAAGAAGGCTCTTTCGCACTACGAGGTCGTGGTCGGCTACGAGCCCAACACGAAGCAGTTGCTCTTGCTCGACCCGGCGCGTGGCTGGCAAGTCGATAGCCTCGATGGTTTCGCCAAGGAATGGGCGATCAGCAAGGCGGTGATGATGGTGACCTTTCCGGCAGCGGCCGGCCAGGCTCCCGTCGCGGCCGCGAGCGCGCCTACCATCGCCAACCTCCCGCCTCGCACGACGCTGGCATCGATGACGGAAGCGCAGCGCTACGCAGCGCGAGAGGCGGCATCTCCGGAGGCGAAGAAATACAGGGGCGGCGACGTCATCGTCATCAGCGCGACCACGCTCGCCATCATCCTCCTCATCGTGCTCATCATCATTCTCATCTAGCAATACACTGGCAGTTCTTCGCCCTACCAGATCACGATCGGCCAATGCAGCGAGGCGGCCACTCAAGATGCGGCGAGGCCGCTGCGAAAGCCGTTCTGATGACCATGGCCGCGAGGCGCTGGCGGGATGGTAAAGCGAAGAACTGACAGGGTCATGCTCGTGCGGTATGCGAAGGGTGCGGCGGTCTTCGCGGCTGGTTTGGCAAGCTCGGGCGTAGCGAGCGCCGCGGATCCCACATCGCGCGAAGTCGACATGAAACACTCGGAAATCGCGTGTCCAGACCGCGATCCGGGAGAGCGCCTCCACGATGGCTTCTTTGCCCGCTCGGACACGAGCCTCGCCTTCTTCCGGGCGATTGTCTCCGGCGCTGACACTCCCCCGCGCCGTAGCGGCATCTTGGGTGTGGGGCAGGGCGCGGGCATCTCCGTCGGTGGGACACCCGAGCGCGGCCTCGTGGTGGGGGGCACGGTTTGGACGGCGCGCATGGATCCGGTCTTCGTCGAAAACGGTCAGACGGTCACGCCCGATGACGACAGCGTCAAAGTCACGCTCCTTCGCCTGGGTCCGTTCCTCGACTTTTACCCGGACCCTACGCGCGGCTTTCACCTCTGGGCTTCGGCAGCGTTGACGGCCCAGATCGAAACGGATGCGAAGGGCAATGCCATCAAGCCGGCGGCCCTCGGCGCGGCGCTGACCATCGGCCCCGGCTACGAATGGTTCGTCACCAGCCAGCTCAGTCTTGGTTTGCTCGGCCGCGTGTCGCTCGGTCGGGTGGTCCGTACGCCGAGCGAAGGCGAACAGCACGTACTCTGGATCGTTCCCGAGCTGGCTCTGGCAGCGACGTACCATTGAGTGACCGGCGGTTCGGCGCCCGTCCCGCGAACCAACGGCCATTTCGCGGAGCTAGGGCTGCGCATCGCGGCATTCGCATCGCTTCGTCCGTGCACATAGCGTGCAAATAAGGCCATCTGTCGGGCATCGTTTTCGGCCTGCGCGTGGTGGAAGCGGTGGCACGGTGCGTGCGTCTATGCCTTCCAGACCTTTGCTAGTGGAGGCAAACATGTTGTGGACAATCGCTGTCGTGTTAGCGGTGCTGTGGGTTCTCGGGTTGGTGGGCTCTTACACCATGGGTGGACTCATCCACATTCTGCTCGTCGCCGCCGTGGTGATGGTCCTCTTCAACCTCATCAGCGGTAGGCGTGGGGCCGTCTGAGGTTCCCGCCTGTCCCACCGTCGGCCCGAGCTCAATCGATATCGGGCTGACGGTTCGGCGGACAGGCCGGGGATCATCGCGCCGCCAGTGCCTTGGCGAGGTGGGGTGATACTCGGATTTCGGCAAAAAAGGCCTTGGGTAGAGATAGTCTTCACCGGATCGTCGATGACGCGCCGGGCACTGCAATATCCCATCGGATGAAATCGGCTGTCCTCGGCGTTGTCTAGCGAGAGCGGGCAGGTTCTGCCCCGACTCGCGCTAAGCTCGACCCCGTCTCATGCCGACGTCCACGCCGCCTTTCGACAGCCGTCCTATCGACGGGCCCGGCCCATCGCCGACCAACGGCAGGGAAGCGTCGCTCCCTGGAGGTGGTGCTGATTCGCCCTCTTCCAGCGGCAAGCCGCGCGCGTCGCGACGACGGCGCCGGCTCATGCTCGCGCTCAAGGTGCTTGGCTTCGGAGCCCTCGGCGTCGTCGTGGCGGCGTTCGTCGGCGTGTGGCTCGTCCTCCGCCATTACAGCGAGAACCTGCCGTCGATCGGCGACCTCAAAGGCAACTACAATCCCCCACAGATGACGCGCGTCTTGGCGCGCGACGGCACGACGCTCCTGGCCGAGATTTTCACCGAGCGCCGCACCGTCGTCTCCATCGGCTCTTTGCCGGCGCACGTGAAGCTGGCGGTGCTCGCCGCGGAAGACGCCGGTTTTTACGAACACGAGGGGCTCGACTACTACGGCATGACGCGGGCCCTCATCGTGAACGTGCGATCGGGCCGCACGCGCCAAGGGGGGAGCACCATCACGCAGCAGGTCGTGAAAAATATCTTGCTCGACCCGGAGCGGAGTTTCCGCCGCAAGATGCGAGAGCTCATCTTGGCGCGGCGTCTCGAGCAGCAGATCTCCAAGGACGAGATCCTCGAGCTTTATCTCAACCACATCTATTTCGGTCACGGTCGTTACGGCATCGAAGAGGCGGCGCGATACTACTTCGGCAAGTCAGCGCGTGAGATCACGCTCGCGGAAGGGGCGATGCTGGCCGGGCTCCCGGCGGGGCCCGAGCTCTATTCGCCGCGGCACGACGCGGCCAAGGCGCGGACGCGGCGCGCGTTCGTCTTGGCCCAGATGCTGGACAAGGGGTTCATCGATCAGCGCCAGCACGACGCGGCCATGGCGGAACCGGTCCGGCTCGCGCCCCCCGTCGAGCCACAAGGGCAGCTCGCGCCGGAGGTCGTCGAGCTCGTCAAACGCACGCTGAAAGAGGTGGCCATCGATTCCAAGCGGAGCGGCGGTTACACCGTGACCACCACCATCGATCCGCGGCTCCAAGCAGCGGCGCGCAAGGCCGTGCGCGACAACCTCGGCGCCTACGACAAGCGTTACAAGCTGCTCGCGCCCTTCGCGCCTCCTGCCGCAGCGACGAGCAAGGCGACCGCCACCACCAGCAAGAAAAAGTCCAAGCCCGTCGAGAAGGCGTACGAAGGGATGCCTCGCTTCAGCGACCACAAGGTCCTCATCGGGGCCGTGGTCGGCGCGGAGGATACCCTCGGTATGCTCGACGTGCGCGTGGGGGCGGTTTCCGGGAGCGTCAAGCTCGCTGACTACGAACGCTACAACCCGCAGCACCTTCCGCCGAGCCAATTTGCCCCCGAAGGGACACTCCTGCGCGTCAGTCTCCTCGCGCCCGCCGATGGCTCGCCCGAGAACAAGGTGCCGCTCCGGCTGGAGATGGGTCCCGAGGCGGCGATGGTGGCGCTCGACGTGCGAACGCACGAAGTGCTCGCTCTCATCGGTAGCTACGAAGGCGCCTCCGGCGCGCTCGATCGGGCCACGCAGGCGCACCGCCAGCCGGGTTCCTCGTTCAAGCCCTTCGTCTATGGATACGCGCTTTCTTCGCGACGATTCACGCCGGCTTCGTTGCTCGAGACGAGCCCGGGTTCCCTCATCGGATACCGCCCCAGCAACTTCGAAGACAGCGAGGGGATCGCGCCGACCCGTCTGCGCGAAGCGCTCGCCCACAGCGTCAACGTATCGGCCGTGCACGTGCTCGAAGACGTGGGACCGGCCAACGTCGTGACATGGGCCGCCGCCCTCGGCATCCAGTCCAAGCTCGGTGCCGACTTGTCGCTTGCCCTCGGTTCCTACGAGGTGACGCCCTACGAGATGGCCACGGCGTTCGCGACGCTCGCCTCGGGTGGTATTTACGAAGCGCCGGTGCTGGTGACGCGGATCGCCGGTCCCGACGGCAAGGAGCTGCCGCTGCCCCCGCGTCCTCCCTCCCGCAGGGTCATCGGCGAGGCCGAAGCCTATTTGACGACGAGCGTGCTCATGTCCGTCGTCGATCACGGTACCGCGGCCTCGGCGCGCAGTCTCCGGCGCCCAGTAGCGGGCAAGACGGGCACGAGCAATCAGGCGAAAGACACCTGGTTCGTCGGCTACTCCGCCGATATCGTCTGCGCGACGTGGACGGGATACGACGATGGGCGTCCTCTCGGTGGTCGCGAGCAGGGAGCCACGACGGCGCTGCCGGCGTGGATTGCCTTCATGCGCGACGCTCATGAGAAACGCCCGGCTACTGAATTTCCGCGACCGGCTGGCCTCGTCGCCTTGCGCATCGATCCAAGGACCGGGCTTCTCGCTTACGACGGGGAAGACGATGCGATCGAAGAGCTGTTTCTCCAGGGTACGGAGCCCCAGACCGTTTCGACGCCGAGTCCCGTGGCCGCCGACGGGGGCACCGCCGTTACACCGGGGGCCGGCCTCGCCGAGGGCGCCGAAGTGCCGGCGAGCGACGGCGCGCGGACCGACGGGGGGCGACGACAGGGGGTCGATCCGCCGCCGTTCTGACCGCGAGCGGTCAGCGCAGGGGCTCCTTTTCATGCAGGATCCAGCCGCTGCCGGCACCGAAGCCGATGCGCGGGTAGTAACCTTTGGCCTTCGGCGCGGCAAAAAGGAAGACCGTCGCGCGCCCACCCTCCACCTGGGTGCGGCGGATGAGCTCGCGTCCCACGCCGCGCCGCTGGTAGGCGAGCCTCACCGCGAGGTCGGACAAATAGGTTGCATAGCAAAAGTCGCTGAGGCTGCGCGCGAGGCCGACGAGCCGCTCGCCGTCCCACGCGGTGACGACGAGGTTGGCACGCTCGAGCATCTGCCGCATTCGCTCCCGGTCGTCGACCGGTCGTCGTTCACCCAGAGTGGAATCACGGACGACCTCGATGAACGCGTCGAGGTCGATGTCATTGCCCAACCGGTACGCAATCATTCGATGACTTTTTCGATACGCGCGGCGCGATGTCAACCGATGTATGCGAAAGGAGGAAGACATGTATACTGACTCGATGCCCTTGCCTCCGGGCGAATTCGCTCCGCCGCGTGATGACATAGCGGAATCGACCGCAATCGTCGTGGGTACCGATCTCGTGCAAGTGAGCGAGATCAGCAAGGCCATGGAGCGGTTCGGCGAGCGCTATCTCCGCCGGTTGTTCACCGACGCCGAGCTTTCGTACTGTCTGGAAAATGCCGATGTCGCGCCGAGCCGCCTGGCGGCGCGCTTCGCGGCCAAAGAAGCGGCGCTCAAGGTGCTGCGCCTCACCGACCAATCTTTCTCCTGGCGCTCCATCGAAGTGGCCCGAAACCCCGCTGGATGGTGTTACCTCGTGCTTCATGGCCCGATGCGCTTTCTCGCCAACCAGGCCGGCTTCGTAGCGTTTTCGCTGAGCATGACCCATGAAGGCGCTTACGCGCAGGCCGTGGTGGTGGGGCAGCGCCGCAAGACGCACGTCGAAGCGTCCCTCAAGCCCGCGCTGTCTTCTTAACCGGACGATGTCAGCTCTTCGCTTATCCGATCCCGATGCGGTCATGCGGCGCACGCGGCCAAAGGAATGGAGATGATCAGCGAGATTCGACAGATCCTCAAGGAGCACGGGCGCCTCGCATCGGACGCGACGACGCTTGCCGACGACGCCGATCTCTACCAGGCGGGAATGACGTCCCACGCCAGCGTCAACGTCATGCTCGCGCTGGAGGGTCACTTCGACGTCGAATTTCCCGACTCGATGCTCAAGCGCGGCGTCTTTTCGAGCATCGCCACGATTCGCGAAGCTCTCGAAACTCTCACCCAAGGTCGGTGAGCCCCATGACCATTGCCACCCCCTCGACCCAAGTCGCCAGCAAGAGCGCAACCGCCGCCCCCACGCGTGTGGACGCGGTACGGCGCATCGCCAAGGAAATCGCCCGCCCGAACGCGGCCGATGTCGATCACAAGGCGCGCTTTCCCGTGGAGACCATCCAGGCGCTCAAAGAACAAAAGCTCATGAGCGCCTTGGTGCCGTCGGATCTCGGCGGCGCTGCCCTCGGCTTCGGAGAGGTGGCGACGATTTGCGAGGTCCTCGCCACCGGCTGTGCATCGGCGGCCATGGTGTTCGCCATGCACCAGATCCAGATCGCCTGCATCGCCCGCCACGGCCGCTCGGCGCCGGGTCTCTGCCAATACCTGCGTGAGGTGGTGGAGAAGCAGTACGTCGTCGCGTCGGTCACCTCCGAGGTGGGCGTGGGGGGCGAGATGCGGAACAGCGTCGCGGCGGTGTCGCGCGAAGGGGGGCGCTACGCCGTCAACAAAGACGCGACCACCATTTCCTATTGCGAGCACGCCGACGATCTCCTGCTCACGGCGCGGCGCGCGCCGGAAGCGCCGCCCAACGACCAGGTGCTCGTCCTGCTGAAGAAGGGTGACTACCGCGTCGAGAAAACCGGAAACTGGGACACGCTGGGCATGCGCGGAACGTGCAGCCCGTCGTTCAAGGTCTTTGCGCAAGGGCCCGAGGACCACGTGCTGCCTGCCCCTTTCGCCGATATCGCCAGCCACACCATGGTTCCCGTTTCGCACGTTCTCTGGGCGAGCGTGTGGCTCGGCATCGCCAGCTCGGCCGTGTCCACGGCGCGCGCCTTCGTGCGCCAGCAAGCGCGCGCCAAGCCAGGAACCGTGCCCCCCACCGCGGTGCGGCTCGCCGAGGTTTCGAGCCTCTTGCAAACGATGCGCACCAACGTGCACGACGTGGTGAGCGAGGCCGAGGATCTCATGACCCATGGCGGCAGCGACGCCCTGTCGTCCATCTCCTTCGCGCTCAAGATGAACAACTTGAAGGTCGCCGCGTCGCAGCTCGTCGTGCAAGTGGTGAATCAGACGCTGCTCATCTGCGGAATCATGGGATACAAGAACGACTCGCCGTTCGCGCTCGGTCGGCACCTGCGCGACGCCCATTCGGCGGCGCTCATGGTCGGAAATGACCGCATCCTCGCGACCAATGCGTCGCTCTTGTTGGTGCTGAAGGACGATTGATCCCGCCTCCGGGATCGAGCGAAAGTCGGAGCCTCCCATGCCTGGACAATTCTCAATCGACGAATTTTACCGCGATCTCGTCCAGCACAGGCTCATCATCCCCGTGGGCGTGCCCGGGGCGTTCGGGCGCGGCGCGGTCTTCGAAGACGTTCTTCGTCGGTTCGATGACCTCGTCACCCGCACGGCCAAGGACGACGGCGCCGAGGTGATGGCCTTTCCACCGATTCTCGATCGCGCCGTCTTTGAAAAAAGTGAGTTCCTCGATTCGTTCCCGCAGCTGGCTGGCACGGTGTTCAGCTTCTTCGGCAACGAGAAGCAGCACCAGGAGCTCTCGCAGCGCATCCACGAAGGCAAACCGTGGAGCGATCTCCAGGGCATGACCGGCGTGGTGCTGACGCCCGCCGCCTGTTACCCCGTCTACCCGAGCTTCACCGGCGTGGTGCCGGAGAGCGGGCGGCTCGTCGACATGCAGAACTGGGTCTTCCGGCACGAACCCTCGCCCGAGCCGACACGCATGCAAGCCTTTCGCGTGCGCGAGTTCGTCCGCGTGGGGGACCCGGACATGGTGGTGGCCTGGCGTGACATGTGGCTGGCGCGCGGGCTCCAGCTGCTCACGTCGTTGGGCCTTCCGGCGCGGTCGGATACGGCGTCCGATCCGTTCTTCGGTCGCGGTGGGCGCATGCTCGCGATGAATCAGAAAGAGCTCAAGTTGAAATTCGAGATTCTCGTCCCCGTCATCTCCGAAGAAAACCCGACCGCCGTGTGTTCCTTCAATTGCCATCAGGACCATTTCGGCAAGATCTTCGACATCAAGACGAAATCCGGCGAGCTCGCCCATACCGCCTGCCTCGGCTTCGGCATGGAAAGACTCGTCATGGCCCTTTTCAAGACGCACGGGTTCGTTCCCAAAGAGTGGCCGAACGCGGTGCGTGCGCTGCTTTGGCCATGAGCGCGGTCTCCGTCCTCGGCCTCGATCAAGCGAAGTACCAGCCGCATTCGTTTCACCGCGAAGACCGTCTCTGGATCGAGAAAAACTGCTACATCGACGTGTGGATCGAGGTCCTGCACGCGCAATCGCTCGACCCGGCGGCGATGCTCTCTTTCGTCGTTGCCCTCGATTTCGACGGCGATCAGTGGACGTTCTTCAAACCGTCGCACGCCGATCTCGACGACCTCTACGGCGTCGACGTGCAGGAGCTCAACGTGTGGCGGCCGCTCATTCACCACGCCGTGCAGCACCTCTCCGATGGGCGGCTCGTTTTCACCGAGGCCGATGCCTTTTTTCTGCCCGACACGCAAGGCACCGACTACGGCCATCAGCACACCAAGACGACCATCGTCATCGAGACCATCGACGTCGAAAATCGCAAGCTCGGCTACTTCCACAACGCCAGCTACCACCGACTGGAGGGGGACGACTTCCAAGGCGTTTTCGGGCTGAGCCTACCGCCCGACCCTCATCGGCTCCCCTTTTTCGCAGAGTTCGTTCGGCTCGATCGCGTCGAACAGCGCAACCTTGGCGATCTCGCGAGGCAATCGGCGCTCCTTTTGCGACGGCACATGACGCGGCGCCCCAAGACCAACCCCTTTCGCCGCTTTCGCGAGCGCTTCGAGAAAGACTTGCAATGGCTGCAAGGCGAGGGGCTCGCGACCTACCACGTGTACGCCTTTGCCACCGTCCGCCAGTTCGGCGCCAACTTCGAGCTTGCCGCGCTCTACATGAAATGGCTCGAGCAGCACACCCGCGCCGACCTCGGGGAAGCGGCCGAGGCCTTCGAGAGCATTTCTGGAGGCGCCAAGGCCCTCATTCTCAAGGCGGCGCGCGCGGTGAGCGCCAAGAAGGCCGTCGACTTTGGCCCAATGTTCGAGGGGATGGAGTCGGCTTGGGAGCGCGCCATGGGTATTCTCGCATCGCGCTACGCGAGTTGACGCGGGTGGCGGCGCGGTCATGGCCCAAATACGCTCAGCGACCTCCTATCGAACCCAGCCCCTCGAAGAAGGCTGGGAAGTCGCGTCGACCGATCCGGACAGCATCGTCACGCCGGCGGAGCTCGGTCGCGCGTGGACCTTCTGGCCGGCGACCGTCCCGGGAACGGCGGCGGGCGCGCTTCGCGCGGCGGGCGCCTGGGATTTCGAGCGGCCGCAAGATTTCGACGCGCGCGACTGGTGGTATCGCACCCGCTTTGCCGCGCACGCCGCCGGCGCGGGCGACACGGCGCTGACGCTGCTGCGGCTCGAGGGGCTCGCCACGGTCGCCGACGTCTGGCTCAACGGCCTCAAAATCCTCGAGGCGGACAACATGTTTCGCGCGCACGAGCTCGACGTGGGCGCTTCGCTCCGTGATACCAACGAGCTCGCCATTCGATTTCGCTCCCTCGCAGCGCTCGTCAAGGCGCGGCGCGGTCGACCGCGCTGGCGCACCAAGCTCGTCGATAGCCAACAACTGCGCTGGTTTCGCACGACGCTGCTCGGTCGCATCCCTGGTTGGACGCCCCCCGTGGCCGCGGTCGGCCCCTG
Organism: Polyangiaceae bacterium; assembly: GCA_035318465.1. Taxonomy (GTDB): domain Bacteria; phylum Myxococcota_A; class Polyangia; order Polyangiales; family Polyangiaceae; genus DASWDH01. The sequence continues at coordinate 44,951 of DATHES010000008.1, read as the reverse complement.
GCGCCCCGTCGTGCTCGAGGAGCGAAAGTTCGTCAGCATCGAGCGGGCGAGCGTGCGCGCGACCCGCCAGGGGGACGGGGGACGGGTCGTCGTCGCTTTTTCCGTACGTGCGCTCGGCAAGGGCACGCTGGAGGCCGCGCACCTCTGCGTCGGCGACCAAAGACAAGCGCTCACCTGCACGCGCGGCGCAGATGGCATGTGGACGGTCGGCGGTGAGCTTCGCATCTCCCGTGTCGAGCTCTGGTGGCCGCACACCCACGGCGCTCAGCCGCTCTATCCGGTGAGCCTCGTGATCCGGGTGAACGGCAATGACATCGCTTGTGACTGCGGAAAGGTCGGGTTTCGTTCGATCGAGCTCGTGTCCGAGGGGGGGGCATTCGAGGTACGCGTCAACGATGTGCCCGTCTTCTGCCGCGGCGCCTGCTGGACGACGACCGATGTCGTCACCCTCGACGGAAAGGGTGCCGGCGCTGCCGCCGCGCTCGACACCGCGCGCCGCGCGGGTATGAACATGCTGCGTGTCGGCGGCACGATGGTGTACGAGTCCGATGCTTTTTACGACGTGTGCGATGAGCGCGGCATCATGGTTTGGCAGGACTTCATGTTCGCCAACATGGATTATCCCGCCGACGACGAGGCCTTTCGCGCCAACGTCACCGCCGAAGCGGGTCAGGTGATGCGTCAGCTCGAGACGCGCCCTTCGCTCGCCATCGTGTGCGGCAACAGCGAGGTCGAGCAGCAAGTGGCGATGCTGGGGCTCGCGCGCGACCTCTGGAAGCCCCAGCTTTTTTACGAGACGCTCCCCGAGGTGGCGCGCGCGCTGGGTCCGGACGTCCCCTACGTCCCCTCCACCCCCACCGGGGGCGCGCTCCCCTTCGACGTCGATACGGGACTCTCGCACTACTACGGCGTCGGGGCCTATTTGCGCCCTCTCGAGGACGCGCGGCGCGCCGGCGTGCGCTTCACGTCGGAGTGCCTCGGTTTTTCCAACGTGCCCGAGGACGCCACCGTCGAGCTCGTGCTCGGAGCGGGGCAATCCCCCTTTCATCACCCGCGCTGGAAAGCGCGCGTCCCCCGCGATTCGGGACCGGGGTGGGACTTCGAGGACGTGCGCGATCACTACGTGGCGCTCTTGTTTGGTATCGACCCGGCCAAAGTCCGCTATGCCGACATGGCGCGCTATCTGGCGCTCGGTCGCGTGACCACGGGCGAGATCATGGCGGCCATGTTGGCCGAGTGGCGCCGTCCCGGCTCGAGATGCCGCGGCGCGCTGATCTGGTTCTTTCGCGATCTCTGGCCCGGCGCGGGGTGGGGCGTGGTCGACGCCAACGGCCTCCCCAAGGCTGCCTATTACTACGTGAAACGCGCCTCGAAGAGCGTTGCCGTCTTCGTGACCGACGAGGGGCTCAACGGTCTCGATCTGCACGTCGTCAACGAGTCTTCCCGGGCACTCTCCTGTGAAGTGCGCCTCGCTCTTTACCGCGATGGCGAAGCGGTGGTGGCCGTCGGCACGAAAGTAGAACGTGTTCTACCTCGTGCCGGCTTGACCCTCCGAGCCGACGCCCTCCTCCCCGGCTTTTTCGACGTGACCTATGCCTATCGGTTCGGGCCGCCGGCACACGACGTGACGGTGGTCACCCTCGTCGATGCAGAGACGCAAGTGGTCCTCGACCAGGCGTTCCATTTCCCCCGTGGCCTCGGTTCGCTTCCCGCTTGCGAGCTCGGACTGGAAGGCGCGCTGCGCGAAGTCGACGAAGATCATTACGCGGTGACGCTGCGCACGCGACGCTTCGCCCTGGCCGTCGCCGTCGCGGTGGATGGGTGCTTGGCCGACGACAACTACTTCCATTTGCCCCCCGGTGCCGAGAAGACGGTGACCCTCGTTCGCCAGAGCGGCTCGGGTCGGCCAGGCGGGTGGCTGCATGCGCTCAATGGGCGGAGCCCGGTGCGCCTCGCTCTCGGCGAGAGCAAGACCGCGGAGCGTGACCGGTGAGCGCGCCGCCCCCTCCCGTGGTGATTGAGGAAGAGCAGCCTCCGCTCAGCGCGGCACCGGGCGAGTGTCAGGCGCCGACGCCGATCGTCTTCGACAGTCCCCACGGGCCGCTCGCCGGTTTCCACCACATCGCGCGTCCACCGGTCGCGCGCGTCAGCACCGTCGTCCTGTGCTCGCCCATCGGGTACGACGCGATGCTCACCCATCGCACCTACCGCCACCTGGCCGAGCGTTTGAGCGCGCTCGGCTTCCATGTGCTGCGCTTCGATTACCACGGCACCGGCGATTCGTCGGGGCGCCAGGAGGAGCCGGGGCGCGTCGCGGCATGGATGGCCAGCATCGACGCGGCCATCGATCGACTGCGCGCGCGCACCGGGATTCGACAGACGTGCCTCATCGGCGTGCGCACAGGGGGGCTTCTCGCCGCGGCCGTCGCCGCCCGGCGCCACGACGTCTCCACGGCCGTCCTTTGGGCGCCCGGCCACAACGGTCGCGCCTACGTGCGCGAGTTTCGTGCCTTCAACACCGTGAAGGAAGGGTCCGCGTCGAGCAACGGCGCGCCGGCGAAGTATGACGAAGTCGTCGCCGGGTATTTCTTTTCCGCCGAGACCCTGGAAGCGCTTTCGCAGATCGACCTCCTGGCGGCCGATTTCGGCGCGGTGAAGCGTGCGCTCCTCCTCGGTCGCGACGATGTGCGGGGCACCGAGCCTCGCCTCCTGGCTCATCTGACAGCCAAAGGGGTGCAAGCGGAGCATCCGTGCGTCGCCGGGTACGCCGGAATGATGCGCGACGCCGAATTCAGCATCCTTCCCGACGCCGCCCTCGGTTGCATCGTCGACTGGATGGCGACCGCGCATGACCCGGCGCCGAACCCGTCCGTGCCCGTGACAGGCGCCCCCGACGCGGAGGTGCTTTTCACCAAGAGCCGGAGCGGTCAACCCGTGCAGGAGCGCGTGCTCGCCTACGACGACGCGGGACGGTTGTTCGGAATCCTCGCGCAGGGAGCCGACCCCATCGGGCGTCGCGCGCGAACCGCTCTTTTGTTTCTCAACGTCGGTTCGAACCACCACGTCGGACCGCACCGCATGTACGTGAGCCTGAGCCGCGAGCTGGCCGCCGTCGGCTTCAGCGCGTTTCGCTTCGACGTGGCCGGTCTCGGCGACAGCCGTGCGCCGCCCGGCGGCAAGGAGAACGCCCTCTATTCGCGGGGATCCATTCTCGACGTGCAGCAGGCGATGACCTTTCTCGCTCGCACCATCGGGGCCGAGCGGTTCATCCTCTTCGGCATTTGCTCGGGGGCTTACCTCGCTTTTCACACCACCGTCGCCGATGACCGCGTCTCCGGCCAGATCCTCGTCAATCCGCAGACCTTCGCGTGGCGGGAAGGGGATTCACTGGAGATCAAGATCAAAAAAGAGAGTTACAAGGCCACCCGCTTCTATCGGCAGGCCATTCTCAGGAAGGAAACCTGGGTGCGTCTCTATCGGCAAGAGATCAACCTCCGCGGCATCGCCGACGAGCTCTACGTCCGATCCCGCCAGCAGCTCGCGGCGCGCGTTGCGCGCGCTCTTACCCGATCGCCGGACGGGGTCGGCAAGATCGCGCGTTCCTTCGTGACCATCTCCGACCGCGGCACGCACTCGCTCCTCATTTACAGCGGTAACGACGGCGGTATCGACGTCATCGAGTCGCACCTCGGTACGGGAGGCGGCCCTATGCGTCGGCGCAAGAACTTCCGCTTCGAGATTATCGACGGGGCCGATCACACCATCACCCCTTTGCCGTCGCAAGAAAAGCTGCAGCGGCTCCTCATCGGCTACATGTGCAGCGTCTTCGTGTGAGCGCGCGGCGCTTTTGGGTCAAGGCCCGCCCACGAAGTCCTCGGTCGAGCCCGCGCCCTCGCGGATGATCTCTGGGTAGGCCGTCGTGAGATCGATGACCGTGGTGGGCACGGTGCCTCCCACGCCGGCGTCGAGCACCATGGAAAGGCCCGGGAATCGGTCGTCGATCTCGTGCGGGTCGATGTAAGGCGGGTGCCCGTGCGGGGCCGCGGTGGTCGACATGAGCGGCTTGCCTAACCCGTGCACGAGCGCTTGGATCACGGGGTGGTTCGGAATGCGGACGCCGATGGTGCGTCGTTTGGTCTGCACCATTTTCGGGACCTCACTCGTCGCTTCGAGGATGAAAGTGTAGGGACCGGGCAGGTACTTGCGAAGAACGCGGAACGCGGCATTCTCGACGATGGCGTAGCGCGCGACGCTGCTGAGATCGGGACAGATGAGAGCGAGCTTCTGCGCGTGATCCATCACCTTGATCTGGTAGAGGCGATCGATCGCTTTCTTGCTGAAGAGATCGCAGCCCATGCCGTACACGGTGTCCGTGGGGTAGCCGACGATCCCGCCCTTCTCGAGCGCCTCGACGGCGCGGCGGATCTTGCGAGGCTCCGGGAAGAACGGATTGACGGCGAGAAGCATAGGAGGGGCCCGGCGCCCCTTAGCGGATTTTCAGCCGTCCCTCAAGTGAGATCGATGCGCAGCATGCGTACCGAGCGCGCCGGGACGAAGAGCTTCGCGCCTTCCTCGCGACATTCGTGCCGGCTGTCGTCGAAGAGGTCGATGAGCGTGGCCCGGCGATGCAGGGAGATGGTCGCCTCCTCGCTCGAGGACGTCGGATTGACGACGAAGAGCACGCGCGGCAGGTTCTCGGCGTCTTCATGGACCGTCACCGACATCGAGGTCGGCGTGACCGTCCAGATCGGCAACTCCAGCGCTTCGACAGCGGCGTCGGCCTGGGCAGCGATGCTGTCCGGGTCGACGTGGGGATGCGGTCCGCTCATGGTGACGAGCTCGAAACCGGAGGCATCGAGCGACTCCGCCAGCGGGCGGAGCGATCCATCGCGGACAGGGAGGCGCGGTCCAATCGTCACGCGCGCGCCTCCTGCCGAGAGACGGCGTAGCTCCGCCCAAAGCCCGAGATCGACGCCCCCCGCCGTGGGGCAGATGATCCAACGGGCGCCCGCCAGCGCTGGACCGGCCGTTTCGCCATCGATGTGCGCAAACGGCACGCCGCGCGCAGCCAGCGCGCGTTCGAAAGCTTCGATGAATGCGTCGACCTCGCTGGCCACCCTCCCCCCCAAGCCGAAGTCATCCTCGAAGCACGTCTCGCGCGAGCCGCTCCCCAGGACGGCAAAGAGAGCGGGCGTGGCGGGGCTGAACGCGTGGAGGGCGCGGTTGAGCCGTCGCTTCAGCGACGTGTTCACGATGCGTACCGGGGTCCGCCGGAAAAGCTCGTGAAAGCCGACCTCGCGAAGCGCCCGGCACAGCTTGCCCCAGAAGGGAGCGCTCGGCCCCGGCTGCCCATGACGGTCGATGGGCGCGCCGATCCAGCGGTCGCGGTCGACGGCCATGTAGATGTTGAAGCCGCGCAGGCCGTAGGCGAGCGCGGTCATCACGTTGAACCGACTATCGATCTCTTCCGGAATGGGGAAAAAGTAAGGCGGAAATCCAGCGCCCATTTCGCACGCGAACGACGGCTGGTCGAGTCCTTCGCAGCGCGTCGCAAGCTCGGTCGTGCGCCGCTCGATCGCGAGCCGCTCGGCCGGCGTCGCGCGGTGGTAGTAGTCGAGCCCGACCAGATCGACCGCCGTAGCGAGGTGCGCGGCCGAGAGCGCCGTCGCTTCGTGCCCCATCGTCATGTTGTGAAAGGTCGGGATCTCGCTCATTCCGGCGGCCACGAGCGTCGCTTTCATGCGAGCGATCGATCCGGCGACGAGCCGTTCCTGGAACTCCGCCCAGTCGAGGTGGAAGGTGAGCTCGTCGGCGGTTTCGGCGTCGAAGATGGTGGGAGGCACGACCCTGTCGAAAGGGTCGGCTCGTCTGCCGTAAGCGCGGGCGAGCTCCGCTTCGCTGCCGTATTTTTTGCGCAGGAACGCGCGATAAAGCGAAATGGCTTCCGGCCGGTAATCCTGATCGTAGAGTCCGTCGCGGAAATAGAGGGTTCCTTCGTTGTCGATCTGGCAAAGCACGATGGGCCCATCGGGATAACGCAGCGGCGAAAGCAGGGCGCCCACCTTGGCGAGCCACTTGTCGGCCTGGCTCAGGAAGGCGGCGCTGGCGTAGCTCGGCACGGGAAATCCCACCGGCACCATGGGGAGCATGACCGGATTGCCTTGTGGCGACTGCGCCTGACAGGCGGGGTCCCAGATGATGCGCTCCGGGATCCCGAAGTGGGTAAGCTCGGCGTTGACGTGCGGTCCGGGACGCACGATGGCGAGAAGGCCAAGCTCGTGGACGAGGCGCAGAAAGGCGATGGTGTCGAACCGCGGATCCTTCTCGCCGAAGTCCGTTTCATCGGGCGCGCTCTCGTGCACGCTCCAGGGGACGTAGGTGTCGATGAGTCCGACGCCGAGTCTTTTCGTAGCGAGCAGCGCCTCTTTCCAGACGTCACGCTCGAGTCGCCAGTAGTGGACGCTGCCGGAGTAGAGCGGCACCACGCGCCCGTCGACCACGACGCCCCCGCGACCGAGCCCGAGCCTCACGACCGCCCTCGTGCACTAAGCGCCGAGGACACGATTCAATAGCTCGGCAAGGGTGCGCATGTCGGCGTCGTCCGCAAGGCGCGCCAGCGCGGCGCGCGCCTTGGCGATGGTAGGTTCGACGAAAGGGAGGAACGATGCATTGTGATGTGTTCGATCGATGTAGATGAAGCGCCCGGCGTCTTTTAGCTTGCGCTGCACCGTCACCCAATCGAACTCCCGCCCCAGCAGTGCGCGTTCCTCCGCGCCGAGCCCGGTGGTCTCGGCATACTCGTCGAGCCTTTCGTCGATGAACCCCGGGTCGAATTCCTGGTAGCTGTCCGAGAGGAGCGCGACGAGGTCGTACACCCTCGGCCCGAGCAGCGCGTCCTGGAAGTCGATCCAGGCGAGCTCGAACGGTTCGTTCTCTTTGGGGACGACCATCAGGTTGCGGCTCTGGTAGTCGCGATGCACGAAGCCGCGCGGCCAGCCGGCGATGCGTGTGGCGATCCGCCCGGCGACCGTTTCGAACGTCGCGCGATCAGCCGCCGAGATGGTGATACCGCGCGCCAAGACACCCCACTCCAGGAAATGGTCCAGCTCCCAGCGCAAGAGATCGTGGTCGAAGGCGCGGCTTTTGACGATGCAGGCTTCGGGCAATTCGCGCAGGTGCTGCTGCGCGTGCGCGAGATCCCCGACGGCGCTCCGGTAAATGGCGCGCTTTTGCGAAGGATGCTTGATCAGATAGTTGGCGACGGTGTCGTCTCCCAGGTCCTCCACCACCACCCACCCTTGCTCGCTGCCGTCGGCGAACAGCTTCGGCACGCGAATGCCCCGTTCGGCCAGGAGCTCGCGCACTTCGAGGAAAGGCGAGCGGGCGTGCCCGCCATCTTTGTGGATCTCGTGCGAAGGGGCCCCCGGCGTGAACATGGCCACCGCGCTGTCCCCGCTTTTCCCCAGGCCAATGCGATAGAAGCGGCGCGTCGAAGCGCCCCCCTTCATCGGCGTCGGGTCGAGCTCGGGCGTGTCCGGATCAAGCCGGCGTACGAGCTCCAAAAGGTAAGTCCAGGAGGGTTCGCGCACGATCGCTTCCCCAAGCTTCTCGCTCAGCGACCTTCGTTGGGCTTCCCCACGAGCTCCCCCGCGCGTTTGGAAGCGGTGAGCAGACGGGGCGGCGTCGATAGACTGATGCGGAGAATGTCTATCATGTTTTGCCAATTTCCCGCCACGAGATCGAGCCGGCTGTCGCCATCATCACGCCAGCGCACGCCCACTTCTCGGATTCGGTAGCCGCTTCGATGGGCGAGGCACAACACCTCGACGTCGAACATGTAGCCATCGACTTTCTGCCGTCCGAAGAGGTCCCGGGCGACGGGACCCTGGAAAAACTTGAATCCGCATTGCGTGTCACGTATCTGCCAAAGACCGGTGGTGAGGTGCATGGCGATGCCAAAGACCCTCGAACCCACGCGGCGGTAGAGAGGCTGCGCGATTTCCACGCGCGAGTCGCTCTGTGCTCTGGAACCAATGACGACGTCGTAGCCGCTGTTCAGCCAGGGCAGCAGTTTCTCGACTTCCTCGATGGGCGTTTTGTAGTCGGCATCGACGAAGCCGACGATCTGCCCATGCGATAGCGCGATTCCTTCCCGGATCCCGCGACCCTTTCCGCGGCGAGATACCGAGCCGGTCACCTGTACGGGAGCACCCGATTGCGCGGCGAACTTCTCGGCCTTCTCTCGAGTCCCGTCGTTGCCATCGGCAACGACGATGACCTCGAACGAGGAATGATGCGTCCGCAGGTAGGCGACGATGGCCTTCAGCGTCTCTTCGATTCGGTTGGCCTCGTTGTAAGCGGGGACGACGATGCTCAGGTCGATGCCGCCAGTCATGTTGCTTCGCTTGGTTTTCCCGACGATCCGAGCACCGCGCTGGCTCGAGGAAAAGCCCACAAACCATGTCGGCCAAGCGGCCGCGCGTCAAGCCGGAAATCGGCGAATCGAGAGGGATTTTCGCCGTCCGCGAAACCTCTGGCGGCGAGGTATCGTCCTCTTCGCGCACTTGCGCGAAGAGGGCCGTGGGGATACACACTCCGGCCGGAATCGAGGGTGTGACGGGCGCTGCCATGGAACGTGACTGTGCGATCTGCGCTGGGACGCAAGCGGCATTTCACTGGCGCACGGTGCAGAGTCGTTCGCTCACGAGATGCGGGCGCTGCGGATTCGCCTGGTTTGCGAAATCGCAATACGAGGACGGCGCGGTCCGTCAGCAGTACCTCGCCGATGCCACATCGCCCGCCGAATATTACGATCGTATCGCGGAGCACGACGATGCAACCTTCCGCATTCGCATCCGAATGATGACCGCGCTGCTCGGCGGACGGCCTGGCAGAGTTCTGGACGCGGGGTGCAACGTGGGCACGTTCTTGAGCGCCGCGGGCCGCGCGGGGTGGACACCGGTCGGCGTCGAGCCAAACCCGCAGGCTGCCAAGAAAGCGCGAGACAAGGGCTCCGAGGTGCATACCGGTTTCTTCGAGCCGGCCCTGGCCGCTCGCATCGGCCCGTTCGACGCGGTGCACATGGGCGACGTCATCGAGCACGTTTTCGATCCCGTCGAGATGCTGCGGACCGCTGCCTCTGCCCTGAGACCAGGGGGCGTGCTGATGGTCGTCACGCCCGATCTCGACAGCGTCATGGCCCGCTTACTTCAGATCAAGCCCGACGAGCACCTCATCTACTTCACGCACCGATCGCTCGGCCTCGCTGCGCAAAGCGCGGGCTTCGAGGACGTCAAGGTGCAGCGCTGGGGCCGCCGCCGATCGATGGCCGCCATGCCTTACTCGACCACGTTTTCCGGCGCCGGCAAGCGGTTGGTTCAGCTCGTCAATGTCCCGGGGGTACGGACCGCCGTCGAGCTCACGCTCTTTCACGCCTTCAAAGACGAGCTCTTGCTGACCGCGCGGCGTCCCTGACGATACGACCGAAGAACGGCAGCCGTCTGGCTACGGCGCAGTGCTGGCGTTGAGACCAGGCGGGTCACGTCGGTAGAGCCACCAGTGCCCCACGTGACCGGCGGGGTGGATCGATGGGTCCTCGGCGAATAGATAGTCAGCGGGGCGATAGTGGCGCACCAGGAAGGTATCGAAAAACGAACCATTCCTTTGGAGGTCGAACCGCTCTGGCGTCCATTCCCATCGCTCGGGGACGGGGGGCGGAATACTCGGGCCAGGCGGACGGTAACGAATGGGATGCAAATCGCCCCAGCCCGCGGCGTGGAAGGACAACCATCCGCCGGTCTCGGCTTGAATCCAAGCCGGCATGTGAATGTACGGGCTCGTGCGGCGGGCAGAACCCCCGTGGTCGAAGATCAGGTAGAGGAGCTTGGGGGCCTTGGGAACCTGCGCGGCGATCGCGCGAAAGTCCTCGTTGGATTGCTCGAAGTCGTGCCAATGGGCAGCGGTGATGAAGCCGAGGCGTCCACTGACGTATGCAAATGATGCCAGCAGGGGCAAGCGGAGCCACCACTTTCGCGGAAGGTCGGGCATGGCGGCGAGCGCCACGTAGCCCGCGGTCGTGATTTCACGCGGGTAGACGAACCACCACAATCCGATGCTCATCGGAAGGACGAGATAGGCGAGCAGGAACACCGCGCCCATGATCAGCGGCAGCGCCGTGACGCCCGCGCCCCAGAAGAGCTCGCGCGAGCTTCGCCGTCGGTGCCGGCCTTGCAGAAAGAAAAGCAGCGTGGTCAAAAGAAAGAGACCCGCCGTCACCCACAACATCTGTGTCGCCGCCGCCGATTCCTCCGGTCCCACGTACCCGGTGAAAAGATGTTCGGGGATCTCGGCCATGCGCTCCTTGTGCACCGAGATCGGGCCGACGCCGCCCGACAATCCGGCGCGTTTGATGAGCGACCAAAATCCGTACAGGGCCATCGCTGCCGTCAGCGGAAGGAGCACCGGCTTCCATCTGCGCGTGGCCGGATACATGAGCACTGCCGTCCCCAAGATGGCAGCCACGGCGAATGGAAAGCGGTAGACGTGCGTGTAGAAAATGGCGACGAGGGTGACGATGAGAAAAGCCTGTCGACCGCGCGTGGGCCGATCGAGGAGCAGCAAGGTCGCGCCCGAGGCCATCGTGAAGAGTCCGATCGCGCCCATGAAGTTGAGAAACCCCCAATGGGTCAGCGAACACCAGACGGGTCCCAGTCCCAGAACGCCCCACAGCGGGCTCTTCTTCATCCCGAGAAACATGACCGCGAGGCCGCCCGGCAGAAGCGACAACATGACGATGGCGGTGAGCTTCGTCGCCCAGACAATCGGCACGAAAACGGCAAAAAAAGCGCCCAGGAAGTACATCGTCGCGTAAGGCACTTCCAGAAAATGCAGCTCGTATTGCTCGCGAAAATGGAACGCCGGATCGAGGTAGTGCCGCAGGATGGAGCTGCCAGCGGCATGAAACGGCAGATCCGTGATCGGCGGATGCGTCGCCAGGGTGAAGGGGTAGGCGATCACGTAGAACGCCGTGCCCAAGATGCCTGCCAGCAGGATCGCGGAAGGCCAGCGTCGCGCCAGTCTGTGCAAGGCCCGTGTGACCCGAAGCCGGAAGAGGGCGACCAAGCTCGCCTTACGTGGATCGGCGGAGGCCATCGTGGTTGGCAGGGCGGCTTATAGCAGAGTTTCGCGGATCGGCGCGGCGCGCACGGCTGACGGTTGCGACGGCGTCAGCGGCCAGTCGAGCCACCCGCATAGAGACGCCCAACGATTTCGAGCGCCCCTCTCGCATCGGCGAGCGATGCGGCCGGCGCTCGACCGAGCCGGATATCGTCCAGAAATTCTCGGAACTCCGCCTCCCACGAGCCGTCCTTCTCCGGGTACTCCCACACCGTGGTCTCGGGCGGGCCCATGGCCGGCAGCATGCGATAGAACGTGAGCTTCTCGAGCCCGTAGCTTCCGCCGAGCCCGGAGATCTCCAGCTTGCCCACTTTGCCGAAGATCTCGAAGGAGAAAAGATTCTTCCACTCGCTCCAGCTCGCGTGCAGAAATGCGACTTGCTGCTCTTTCGTGCGAAGCAGCATGAAACCATTGTCCTCCACCGGCATGTCCCAGAAATACGTATGGGCAAACCCTTGAACGTCGCTGAAGTCGCCCAAGAACCAGCGCGAGAGATCGATGAGGTGCATGCCCTGATCGATGAGCTCTCCGCCTCCCGAGAGCGCTGGAACGGACCGCCACTCTTTGTCGTACCCGATTCGTCCCCCGTGCCCATAGCGGCCGCGGATGTACATCAGCGGGCCTAGCGCCCCCTCATCGACCAGCTCCCGTGCTTTGCGAAATGCGGGATGGTAGCGATGGTTGAATCCTACGCGTGCCACGAGGCCCTTGCGAGCGGCGGCGGCGATCAGGGGATCGAGCTCCGCGGCGACGCGGGCCCCGGGTTTCTCGATGAGAACGTGCTTGCCCGCTTCGAGCGCCGCGAGACCCACTTGGGGGAGCGCGTCGTGCGTCGTCGACACGACGACGGCATCGACGTCGGGCCGTTCAATCGCCTCGCGCCATGTCGCTGTGACTTGCGCGCCGCTCTCTTGCGCCAGGGCACTGGCGCGCTCCGCGACCACGTCGAAGCAAGCGACGAGCTTGGCGCCGCCCAGCGCGCGGGATCGCTTTTGACCGATGAATCCGCATCCGACGATGGCTACGCCCATGGGTCAGCCGAGCTCGAGATCGCGATCCTCGGGAACGATCCGACGCAGCGTGTAGACGTCCGTCTTCTGGAGTTTCTCGAGGTGACTGCCGAAATGCTCCCAGGGATCCCACACCGCGCTGATGAGCTTCCCGGTGATTCCGTCGCTCTCTCGGGACGCCAGGAACACGCAGAGCGCCGCCCCCTTGGCGAGAGGGGTACCCCCCTCGGCCTTCTGCTTTTCCGACTGGGCGAAGAACTGCTGCCCCACCTTCGCTGGGCCTGCCGCGAGGACTTCGTCCAAAAGACGCGTGTTCAATGCGCCGGGCGCGACCGCGTTGACGTCGATACCGAGGCCCCTCGTTTCTTCTGCCAGCGTTTCGCCGAATCGTACGACGGCCGCCTTCGACGCCGCATAGGCGCTCAGATTGGGCAACGGTTTGGTCGCGCCGCCGCCCGACAGGAGGATGATCTTGCCGTGCCGCTGCGCTTTCATGTGGGCGAGGGCCTCGCGACAAACGAGGACGGTGCCGTAGACGTTGATGGCAAAGGCGTGCTCCCACTCGGTCCAGCTGACGTCGTCGATGGATCCCTTGGGTCCGTAGACACCGGCGTTGCACACCACGACGTCGAGGCCTCCCAGTTCCTCGACCGTCGTCATGGTCAAGTGGTGAACGTCCTCGGGGCGGGCGACGTCGGCGGTCATGGAAGCGACGCGCGCTTTGCCCTTGGCGAGGCTCTTGACCTCTTCGCATGCTCGGCCGAGCTCCTCGCTGCCGCGCGCGCACATCATGACCGACGCCCCCGCCTCCACGAACGCCCGGGCTACGGCGAGACCGAAGCCTTGACTGGCTCCGGTGACCAACGTGCGCTTTCCTTCAAGTTTCATTTTGCCGTCCCACTTTGAAATAGCGGATCCCATGGTGCTTGCCGAGGACGCTCTCCAGGAAACCTCCTGGGTCGATGACCAGGGGATCGGCCATCCCACGCACCAGCGTCTCCAGATCCAGACCGAGAAATTCCGGCGATTCATTGCCAATCAGCAGGGCCGCTGCTCCCGCCGCCGCCGCGCTCGCCGAGGGTCGTAAATCGATGAAAGCCGCGATCTCGGTCGGCAGCTGCTGCAAGGATGGATCATAGGCCGTCACCAGCGCGCCACTTTTGGCAAGCTCGCGGCAGATCTCCACCGTGGTGGAACGCCTCAGCGTGTTCGTCCCCGGCTTGTACGTCAGTCCGAGAACGGCGACGCGCGCCGCGGCGAGATGATTCATCAGCTCGCGCAGCCGCCGGAGCGGCCACGCGCGGTGCAGATCGTTGCTCAGCGCGACCGACGTGAGAAGCTGGGTCGGTCGGCCCACCTTCGCCCCCAGCGCACCGAGGAAGCCCACGTCACGGGCCAGGGTCGCTCCTGCGAATGCCGGACCGGGACGCAGGTACGCTCGCGGGCCAATTCTGACGTCACTCTTGAGAGCGCGCGCCACGTCGCCCGCGTCGGCTCCGACGCGCTCGCAGATTCCGGCAATCTCGTTGATGAAGGCAATCGATGTCGCCAAAAACGAGTTGAGCGCGTGCTTCGTCATCTCGGCAGATTCCACCGACATCCATTCGACGCGACTGGTGATGGGAGCGAGCATCGCTTGAATGCGCTCTCGGCTGGCCGAATCGCGAACGCCCACCACCACGCGGTCGGGCCGCAGGAAGACGTCGAGCGCGCTGCCCAGACGCAAATTTTCGGGAGAATAGGCGAAGCTTACGCCGACGGAAGGCCGAGCAGCGGCGAAGTTCTCTTCCAAAACGCGGGTGGAGCCGGCCGGGAGCTGGCTCGATACGAGAAAGAGAACATCCGCTTTGACGTGAGCAAAGACGTTTCGAACCCGGTCGAGCACGTCGTCGACGTCTGCCTGATCCTGATCGTCGACGGGCGTGTCGTAGGCAACCCACACGACGTCGGCGTCACCGAGGAGCGTGGGATCGCTGGAAAACCGCAGGCTGCCGCCGCGCGTCTGCTGCACGACGAGCTCGGCGAGACCAGGCTCGATGATCGGCAGGCGCCCCTCCCGGAGACCCGCCACGACGCTCTCCTCCTCGTCGTAGCCCAGCACCTCGTGACCGACCGACGCAAGGGACGCGGCGGTCACCGTGCCGAGGTGCCACATACCCAGGACCGCGATTCGCATCAGCGTCCTTCGTACACCCACTGATTCTCAGCCAAGAACTTGACCGTACGGATCACCGATTCGCGAATGGCGAACTTGGGCTTCCAACCGAGGGCTTTCAGCTTCGAGCACTCGAGAAAGATGAAGGGACTGTCTCCCACCCAGCCGCGTTCTCCTCCTCCATAGACGAGCGTGGGCCTTATTTGCAGGTACTCGCAGATCCACGCGATGGAGTCGTTCACGGTGCAATGCTCGTCCGTACCGAGGTTGTACACGACCGACTTTTGCGTCGGCGCTTCGACGATTCGCAGGAACGCATCGATGCAATCCTGCACGTAGAGGTACGACTTGCGCTGCTCCCCATTGCCGAGCACATCCAACCGGTCGGGATGGGCGCGAAGCTGCCGGTAGAAATCGTAAATATGGCCGTGGGTGTATCGCTCGCCGAGAATGGACACGTTGCGAAGAATGAAGCCTTGGAAACCGAACCCCTCGCAATAGGCCTGGATGGAGGCCTCTCCCGCCAGCTTCGACGCGGCATAGAACGAGGTCTGAACGGGGAAGGGAGCATTCTCGGGCGTCGGAAAGACGTCCGGTTCTCCGTAGACCGAGCCCGTCGACGTGAACGCAATGCGCTTGACGCCGTTGGTGCGCATGGCCTCGAGCACGTTGACCGTGGCGATCGTGTTCTGGTGCAGATCCTTGGTCGGGTGCTCGGTGCCGAATCGAACGTCGGCGTTCGCCGCCAAGTGGAAGACGAAGTCGCACCCACGGATGGCCTCGTTGAGCTTGTCCTGATCGAGGACGTCGCCGTGCACGAAAGTGAATCCGGCATGTCGCCTGGCTTCGCTCAAAAACTCTTCGCGGCCGGTCGAGAAGTTGTCGTACCCGACCACCGCATGACCGAGGCCGATAAGTCGGTCAGTGAGGTTCGAACCAATGAAACCTGCTGCCCCCGTGACCAAAAATCGCATCGAGCCTTCGTTCTTGATTGCCTGTTCGGGCCGTGAGTCTAGGCACGTTGCTCCAAAGATCAAGCAAGCGAAACGGGGCACGATCCCGTACTGTCCAGGCGGTCGAGTGGGGCATCGCTCCTCCCACGATCGATCTGGCCGCGAAAATCCGACAGAGTAGTGCTAGAAGGATGCGATGCCCGGTGGGCTCGCGCCGCTCGGAGCGGGGTTTCGCCCGCTGATCGAAGCTGTCTTGCGAGGTCTCGATGCAACCCGAGACGAGCGCGTCGAGACGTCCATCATCCTCTGGCTCGATCTCCTCGTCACCTGGAACGCCAAGGTCGATCTGACCGCGGCTCGCAGCGCCGAAGAGCTCGTGGATCTGATGCTGGCCGACGCGGTGGTGCTGGCGCGACACGAATCGCCGGGCGCGTCGGTGGTCGACGTGGGCTCGGGCGCGGGAGGCCCCGGCCTCGCGCTCGCTCTTCTTCGTCCGGATATCGGGATGACGCTCGTCGAACCGCTGGCCAAGCGCGTCTCTTTTCTGCGGACCGTGCTCGGACATTTCAGCGCCGTGCCGAACGCAGCGAAGACCCTGCGCGTCGTTCGCGCCAAGGGAGAGGATCTGGCGGCGCGGGGGGAAGTCTTCGACACCGCGGTGGCGCGGGCCACATTGCCCCCCGCGGCCTGGCTCGATTTGGGCGGACGGATGGTGCGCCCGGGGGGAGCGGTGTGGATCCTTTTGGCGCGCGAACCTGCCCCCGAAACGACGGAATGGAAAATCGAGACGGAAGATCGGTACACCTGGCCGCTCACAGGCGTGGAAAGACGCGTCCTGCGATACCGCCGCGCCGAATCTGCGTGACCCGACCCAAAGCACCCCCGCTGGCATTGCGCTGTGCGAAGTGAGAAGGTCCTCCTGTGGTGAGCAAGCAAGCGATACTGCGCGGAGCGGTCTTTGCGCTTGCGATGGCCGGCGTGGGGGCGGGGCTCTCGGCCTGGCGAACGCGCCCGTCGGCGCCCGCTGACCCTCAGCGCGAAGAGATGGCACGGGTGGGCGAGCGGCTACGAGCTTTCGACGCGCTGCGCCGGATGGATGCCGATTTCGCACATCTTGCCACCTGGGACAAGATCAGTGGCCCCGACCCCTACCTCGTCGCGCGTCTACCGCGGTCGTCGCGCCTCGTTGGCACGTTGCGCGGCGACGACGCGCTCGTGGTTCTCGACGGCTCGATGCACGAGATCGCGCGTCTGCCTGCGCCCGCTGGCCCAGTGGCGCTCGCAGTGACGGACGAAGGAGCCGTTTTCGTCGCGGGGGAGCTCGCCTCGACCGTGGCGCGCTTCATTTGGCAAGATGGCCGACTCGTGCCGGCAGGCCGCTGGCAGCTCGACGAGATACGAGCCGTCCGCGGCATCGCCGTCGGCCCTTCGGGATGGGTCTACGTCGCCGAGGAACGAGAGGGGCGTCTCATCGCCTTTCGACTCGACCATCGCGGCGCGGTCGATCGCATCGCGGCAAGACAAGAGATTGGCTCCTGTCGCGGGCCTGTCCGCGCCGTGCGCATCGCCGACCGTTTGATTGCCGATTGCGTGCTCGACCATCGCTTGGTCATTCATCGGCTCGAGCCGTCGGGGGCGCCCAGCGCGGCCCCCCCTATCACCATCGATCACGACGGTCCCATCTGGTCCTTCGACGCTCTCGCGACGCGAGAAGGCCTTCTCATCGCGGCCGGTGGCGTCGAGGATCATCCGCTCGACCGGACCATCGGCGCCTTTGGTTACATCGATTCTTTTCTTTTCGTCTATCGCGTCGATCTGGCGAACGGAGCCGTCGTTCGCGAAGGCGCCGTCAACCTGTCGGAGCTCGGTATTGTGACGCCCAAGGCGATTGTCTTACGCGAGCGTCCAACGAGGGTCACCGTCACAGGCTACGGCTCGGACAAGCTCGTCGAGCTCTCTTTTCCCGAGGGGGCGGCGCGTCCGCCCGCCGTTCGCACGGAAGGCTTCGTCCCGGGCACGTCCGCGGTGGCCGAGCTCGACGACGGTCGCCTCGTTTTTGCCAACCCCTTGCTCGATGCCTGGATCGTCCAGAACCGGGACAATTCCCCTGCGGTGCTGCCGGTCGCCGCGAGTGCGACCGATCGGCGCCCTTTCGATCCGGAGGTGCGGCTCGGTGAAGCGCTCTTTTTTACGACGTTGATGGCCCCCTTCAACCGCGCCGAAGGACCGCTCAGTCGATTCACCTGCGAGACCTGTCACTACGAAGGGTACGTCGACGGACGGACGCACCACACCGGTCGCGACGACGTGCACGCCGTCACCAAGCCGCTTCTCGGACTGTTCAACAATCGCCCGCACTTCTCGCGCGCGCTCGACCCCGATCTGACCGCCGTCGTCTTCAACGAGTTTCGCGTGGCCAGCGCCAAGAGTGGCCACGATCCTTGGTTCTTTTTCCCGTCGAGCGGAGCGCCGTGGGTTCGCTTTCTCGGAGCGACCGACGCCTCCCTCACGCCGGAGGCGATGCGCAAAGGACTCATGAGCTTCCTCATGGCCTTCCAGCACCGCCCCAACCCCGCCGTGCTGGGGCGCTCGAGTTTTTCCGATGGCGAGCGCCGGGGAGCCGCGGTCTTCCGCGATCGCTGCGAAGGATGTCACGAGGCGCGCTTGGCCAGCGACCAGCCCGCATCGCGTGTCCCTTGGGAGCGCTGGGAGAGTCTGGTGATGGCGCGTGAAGGCGCCGTCGTTTGGGCCAAAGACGCTTATGTTCAATCCGGCGTCTTACCGTATGTGCACGAGAAGGGGGCTCGCGTGCCGTCGCTGCGACGGCTTTACAAAAAGCATCCCTATTTCACCAGCGGCTCGGCCGTGACGCTCGAAGACGTCCTCGTTCGAGCACGTTTTCTCCCGAGCGGCTTCCAGCACGACCTCGCCAGAACCGACGCCAGCGCAGCGGACGCGCCAGGGGACGTCGAGGCGACCCTCGACGTCCCCTCCCAGAGCGCGCTCCTCTGCTTCCTCAGGCTCCTTTAGTGCCAGGCAGATGGCCTTCACCGTTGGAACGCTCACCGCCGATCGTAATGCGACGGGGCTGCGCCTTCTGTTGCTTCGGGATTTCGATCGTCAATACGCCGTCGACGAGACTCGCCGAAAGCTTCTCCTCGTCGAGATGCTCGGACAAGGAAAACGACCGCGAAAATGTGCCGTACGATCGCCCGAGGAGCAGCTGCTCCTTGGCGCCGGTCGGCTCGAATTTGCGAGAGCCCTTGACCGTCAAAACACCGTTCTCGAGGGTGATATCGAGATCATCTTTCTTTACGCCGGGAACATCGAAGGAGAAAAGAACGCGATCACCGTTGGATCGAACGTCGACCTCGGGCGCATAGCTGCGCGCATTGGTCGCCGTTCCAAGAGAGGCGTGCATCACGTCATCCACCATTCGATCGAACAAACGCACCGGATCCCACACACTCAGCATGGCTGTACCTTCCTTTCAGGCGGAGCTCGTCGGCGTTCCGGCCATGACGACCGGGGCACCTTGCCCCGCTGGCCGTGGAACGCCTTGTTTTCTCGCTCCTACGAGGGCTTTAGTTAAGTTCGGCACGATTCGTGTCAACCCCTCGAGCCCCGTTTCTTCGCAGCTCTGCTCGCTCTCTTTCCGCGCCGTTTCACGCTGTTTCATCGCGTTGGCGCGAGAGGGGCGATGAGGGTCGCTACGAACTTGGCCCAGGGCCGAGCCACATGAGAACCCTTCTCGTGACTACCCGAATGCGAGCGACGCAAGCCGAGCCGGATCTGTTGGTTCTCCGAAGGTTGGCCGAAGAGCTGGCCCACAATCGCAAGGAGCGCACGACGAGCGGGCACCTCTTGGCCGCAATCGTTTCGCACCCCAGTCAAGCGGCGGAGCTGCTGCTCGAGCGAAAGCTCGGAGCCGATATTCTCCTCAAGGCGGCGCGCGCGACGACGGACGAAGAACCCGATCCCCTCGTGCGAGCCGTGCAGCGCGCGCGGGAGCTGGCGGCGCGCATGGGGACCACTGGTCCGGGCGCGATCCACCTCTTGCTGGCGCTCATCCACGATCGCAAGAGCGGGGCGCATCGCGCGCTTGCCCAGTGCGGTGTCGACGTCGCTCGGCTGCGGGCGGCCGCCATTCAACTTGCCCTGGGCCGGATTGGACCGCGTCGTTCACTCGATGATCGGGAGTCGCAGAAGCGCGCCGCCACGTCGCGGGCGGTGGCGAACACGATCGGACAGTCATCCGCCGTTCGAATCCCCATCTTGCCGCCGCCGAACGTCGCGCCCTCGATGGGAGCCGCGACGACGCCGACGCCCGTGCCGCCGGCGCCGAGACCCGCGGTCGTCATTCCCCTGACCCGGATCCACACCGCGCCGTCCTTTGCTTCGCCGGGCGAAGTCATTTCGGAGCTTCCCGGTCGTTCCAGCGCAAACCGCAAGCGCGCCCGCGCGACAGCGTCCGAATCGCGGTTTGCGCTCGACGCCAAACTCTTTCCGACGCTCTCGGCGATGGGCCGCAATTTGACGCTCGCTGCCGCCGAGGGCGTGCTCGATCCGGTCATAGGCCGCGCGGTGGAGATCGATCAGGCGCTCGATGTCCTCGCCAAGCGGCACGGCAACAATCCGCTGCTCGTGGGTCACGCTGGTGTCGGCAAGACATCGGTCGTCCAAGGAATCGCGCAGCGCATTGCCAAGCGCGACGAAGTGTCGTCTCTGGACGACCGAATCATCATCGAGGTGCCGATCTCCGAGCTACTGGCGGGGACCCATGCCCGCGGCTCGCTCGCCGAGCGGGTGGCGGCGATTCGCAACGAGGTCCGCGAAGGGAAGGGCCGCGTCGTCCTTTTCTTCGACGAGATTCATGCTCTCTTCACGCGGGAAGCTGCCGAGGAGGTGCACGGCGAGCTCAAGATCGCGCTCGCGCGGGGCGAGTTGCCCTGCATCGGGACCACGACCCAGGAAGAGTACCGCCGCGCCATCGAATCGGATCCCGCCCTGGCCCGCCGTTTCTCGGTGGTCGAGGTCGAGGAGCCCGACCAAGAGGTGGCGCGCGAAATCCTGGCCGGCTGCGTGCCCGCGTTCGCCAAGCATCACGGGGTCGCCTACGACGACGAGGCGCTCTCCTCCGCGGTCGGATGGTGCGTCCGCTACCTGCCCGGCCGGGCGCTGCCGGACAAGGCCCTCTCCGTGCTCGATCTCGCTGGCGCGCGGGCGCGGCGTCGAAGCATGCGTACCGTGAACCCGGCGGGGATCGCCGAGGTCATCGCCGAGCTCACCGACATGCCGGTGGAGCGCCTGATGGAGAGCGACGGCGAACGCATGCTGGCGCTCGAATCGCTGCTCGGCGAGCGCGTCGTCGGCCACGCCCAGGCGCTCAGGCGAATGGCCACCATCCTGCGTCGCAACGCAGCCGGTTTCCGGTCGAAGCGTCCGATCGGCACGTTTCTTCTTCTCGGCCCGACCGGTGTCGGTAAGACCGAGTCGGCCAAAGCCATTGCCCACGCGCTCTTTCACGCGGAAACGGCGATGACGCGACTCGACATGGCGGAGTACGCCGAGCCCCACGCCGTGGCGCGACTCATCGGCGCGCCTCCCGGTTACATCGGACACGACGCCGGTGGGCAGCTGACCGAGGCCGTCCGGCGGCGCCCCTATCAAGTGATCCTGCTCGACGAGATCGAGAAGGCACACCGCGACGTGCTGGAGTCGTTCCTCGCTGTCTTCGACGAGGGGCGGCTCACCGACGGCCGCGGCCGGACGATAGACTTCACCAATACCGTCATCATCCTCACCTCCAACCTCGGCGCCGAAGAGGTGAGCGCCGCGGGGACCCGATCGATCGGTTTTGGCAAGGCCGAGAGCGCGGCGGAGAGCATCGAGGCGGCGCTCTTGGGAGCCGCGCGCGCGACTCTTCCCCCCGAGCTCTACAACCGCTTCGACGAGGTCATCGCTTTCGCGCCGCTCAAGCGAAGCGAGGTCGCCGAAATCGCGCGGCGCATGCTGGGCGCGCTCAGCAAGACGCTCGAAGCGGCGCGCGGCGTGCTGCTCGACGTCGACGACGACGCCGTGGAACGGCTGCTCTCGTCCGGCGGATACGACCCCGAGCTCGGTGCGCGCCCCATGAAGCGCACCGTGGCGAGGCTCGTCGAAGCGCCCATTGCCGACATGATCTTGCGCGGCCAGCTCAGTGCCGGCGATGTGGCTCGGGTCACGGTCGAGGAAGGCGAGATCGTGATCGACGTCGTGAAAAAGCAGGGCTCGTTCGCCGTACGGTGATGTATCGGGCCGGCGAAAGTCACTGGCCCTTCGATATCGGGGCAGCGGCAGGCTAAGCTCGAACGAAGTTGAAATCCGAGCCGTCCGCCGATTTGCCCTTTCCGGAGAGCCTTTGCCACAAGTGCGCCGCGCCACCGCGCTACGTACGCAGCGCGAGCTCGACGTTCATTCTGTGCCCGCTCCTTCCGCGCAAGTATCCGCCCCAACCGGTGCTCGCTTGTCCGCTCTTTCGGCCTCGTCGAGAGCCCGGCCCTGCTTGACGACGGCCTCATCGTCGACTTCACGCTCGAGGCCGGCGGCGACATCGGCGTCGGCGGGCAACGCAGTTAGCGGCAATGCCGTCAATGACCACGGTGCAAGCGAGTGACGTTGCGCGACCGTTCCGTCGGTGGAACGAAGTTGCACCGAGTGCCCATTCCCCGGTGTTCTGTGCTCGAAGCAAATCTCTGCCATAAACGGAAATTGCCGAGCAATCAGCGATTTTCGATGGCGATGCGCTGCGAGGGTCATGCGCCAGCGATGCTAGTCTGCGCGCCTACGTTGCAGACCGAACGACGCGGTCATCGTACGTTCGAACGCGCACGACGCGAGGTGCCTCATGGACTTTTCGATTCGTTTCGAATTGAACGCGGTGTTTCTTACCGGTGCGCTGTTCCTCGCCTGCGGATCGAGCAGTCCAGATATCGATAGCGGTTCGGGGGGCACCGGGGGCACGGGGGGCTCGGGAATGTCGGACGCGGCTGACGAAACGCCGCCGGGCGACCTGGACGCGACTTCGGGCGACGCAGCGCCGGATCGCGTGATCCCCGGAACGCGCGATGGCGCAGCTGATGGAGCGGGCGACACGCGAGGGACGATGGACGCTTCGGTCCCCGACGGCATGACGCCGCAGCCCGACGCCACGACACCGCGGCCCGACGCCACGACGATGCCGGACACGACAACGCCGATGCCCGACGGCATGACGCCGCCGCAGGACACCACGACACCGCCCCCCGGTGACGCGTCCACCCCCGAGGATCTCATCCGCGAGATGCTCGGTCGTCTCAAGGTGGCGGAGATCGAAGCGAAGACCCGCGAGCTCGAATCGAAATCCCTCCCGGACCGCTTCACGAAATCGGCCACCTATACGGCCGCCACGGAGTGGGTTCGCGACTTCATGGCGATCGAGGCCCCCAACGCGACCGCGCGCTTCGATGAATGGGATGGATACCGCAACGTCGAATTCACCATCAAGGGGACGGATCCGACCGCTGGCCTCTACATCATCGGTGGCCATCTCGATAGCGTCAAGAACACGGTCGCCATGGACGACGATGGCTCGGGCGCACTCGGTGTGGCGCTCATTGCGCGCGCGCTTTCCTTCTATCGTTACCAAGCCGACATCCGCTGCGTCATCTTCGACGCCGAGGAAGGGGGCCTCATCGGTTCCGCTCACTACGCCCAGGCGCTCAAGGCTTCGGGGTGCGAGGCGTCCACCTGCCTCAAGGTCTACATCAACCTCGATGAAATCGCGTACGACCCCAGCAATCGGATGAACCTCCGCATCTGGAGCGACTCGACGGAGCTGAAGAATCTCAATACCCAGGTCAACCTGACCTACGGCCTCGGCCTCACGCTGACGATGGGGACCGGGTCCTGCCATCGCTCGGACGACTGTTCCTTTTCGGATCAGGGCTACACCACGATCTACAACTTCCAGACCACGCAATCGCCCTACTACCACATGCCCGGTGACACCTCCGACACGTTGAACTTCACGTACCTGACCAAGAACCTCCAGATCACCGCGGCCGTCGTGGCGACCGCGGCCGTTCCGATCGGCCGCGCCCCATGAAGCGAGCGGGTATTTTCGCTGCCGCGCTCGTGCTCGCGGCGCCGGCCGTCGCGCTCGCCAACGGCAGATATCCGGCGGGAAGTCAGCTGGTCATCGATCCGACCAACCCGCAGCATCTGGCGGTCAGCGCGACGTTCGGACTGCTCGAGTCGCGCGATGGCGGCAAGACGTTCGGTTGGATGTGCGAAGCGGCGATTGGGACGTCCGGACAGCAAGATTTGATGCTGGCCATCGCGGGCAGCGGCGCGACGGTCGTTGCGATGTTCAACGGGATCACCACGACCTCCGATGGCTGCACGTACCGCTCCGCCCCCGAGCTCGCCAACAAAACGATGGGCGACCTCGCTTGGAGCCGAAGCACGCCGCATCAGCTCGTCGCCTTCTGGCTGGAGTTCAAAGCCGGAGGAACCTTCGGGTCGCAGATCGTGCAATCGAGCGACAACGGGCAGAGCTGGAGTCCGATCGCGGACGCCTTGGCGCCCGAGCTCTATCCGCTCACCATCGATGTCGCCCCGAGCCTGCCTTCTCGCGTGTACCTGTCGGCGAGGGGCGATCGCAACAAGAACTTCGGCTCGATGCTCATGCGGTCGGACGACGGCGGAGCGACCTTCACATCCGCCGACATTCCCGAAACCGAGGAGCATCGGCTCACTTACATTGCGGCGGTTCACCCGACCGATCCCGATCGGATCTATCTCCGCGTCTTCGATATGCCCGGCACCGTCATTCAAATGAGCAGCGACGGTGGGCGAACGTTCCAAAAGATCTTCACCGGGACCGAGCAGCTTCTCGGATTCGCGATTTCACCCGATGGTACGCAGATGGCCGTCGGGGGTCCGAACGATGGTCTCTGGGTCGGCTCGGCGGATGGGACGAACCTCGCGCGGCGCTCGGATGTCGGAGCCACGTGCCTCACCTGGACCAAGGATGCTCTCTATGCCTGCGCTGACTACAAGACGGCCGGCTTCTCGATTGGACGATCGAGCGATTCGGGTGCGACCTTCGAAGGGTTGTTCCGCTACGACGAGTTGTGCGGTCGTGCTGCCGCCTGCGGCGGCAGCACGACCGCACGATGTTCGGAAGAATGGGAGTTGATCGCCCCCGCCGTCGGCGCCACGTGCGCCGATGCCGGCGCCAGCGATGCATCGACCGATGCATCGACCGGGGATACGAGCCGCGACGCAGGTCCGACGGTGGAAGCCGGCCCCCCCGCGACAGGCGGAATGCCGCCCCCGGCCGCCGATGATTCGGGCGGATGCACCAGCGCGCGTTCAGCCCGAGGTGCATCGCGCTTCGGGCCCTTGGCTTGGCTCGTCGCCGTCGCGCTGCCCTTGCGGCGACTGTTCGCGGCGTTGAAGAACAAGCAGAGAAGCTCGCGGTTGCGTGCGAGCCGCGAGCCGTGACCAGCGCCGGCGGGCGCCCAGGGTTGCCCGCCTCGTCACCTCTGGATGGGCGGCTTCGGTCGGTTCGAGGCTCTCAGAAGGACCGGCTCCCATATCCGCGCTTCACAGAAAATCCGCACCAGATCCCCGTCGATGTGCTTGTCTTTCACCTCGAGGGCGAGGATGTCGAGCGCCTTGTCGATGGGGACCGCGCGTTTGTACGGCCGGTCACTGGCCGTCAGCGCGTCGAAGATGTCGCTGATGCTCATGAGCTTGGATTGCAGCGGGATCTCCTCGGCGCGCAGCCGATGGGGATAGCCGGTGCCGTCCAGGCGCTCATGATGCGCGCCGGCGATGAGAGGCACGCGTTGGAAGCTCTTTCCCCAGGGAATGGTGGCGAGAAAATTGAAGCTATGGGTGACGTGGCTTTGAATCTCCCGCATCTCATCGGGCGTCAGCGTTCCCCTGGTGACCGAGAGGCTCGTCACTTCGAGCGCGGAGAGGAGCGGCCGTTCGTCGCCGTTCGGCGCGACGAATGTCTGCTTGGCGAGCGCCGCGATCTTGCCGAACTCCCCCCCCTTGAGCACCGTCGGTTCGTTGGCATTTTCGATGGCGCGAAACGCGTCCAAAAGCTCGGCGCGGCGTTTTTCCAGGTCAGCGTCGAGTTTCTCGATTTCGCCGGCGGGCGCACCTTGCTGCACCAAGCGCACCTTGCGCGTCAGGATCTCGACCTCGAGCGAACGCAGGGCGAGCTCGAATCGCTGCTGGATGAGCTGGAACTCGGTTTGGTAGAGCTTCTTCGCCTTGACCAGCACCTGCTCGCTGACGCCGATTTTCCCGAAGTCATGCAAGAGCGAGGCGTATTCGATTTCGCGGAGATCCTCGGCGCTGAAAATCACCTCCCGGTACGGCCCCGTTTCGGCTCGTTCGACCGCCTTGGCCAAGCCGACGGTGAGATCGGCGACGCGGCGTGAATGTCCGCTGGTGGTCGGGTCGCGCGACTCGATGGCCTCCACGCTGGCATTGACGAACCCTTCGAAGATGCGCCGGATCTCCTCGAGCAAGAGCGCATTTTCCAGGGAAACCCCGGCTTGCGCGGCGAGCGTGCCCACCAGCTCCTGTGACCGCTCGTCGAAAGCGATCACCTGCGCGTCCATGTCTTCCTGGGAATAGAGGCGCTTGTCCTTGTCCCGCTTCTTGTTGATGAGCTGAATGACGCCGATGACCTCGTTGTTACGCGAGACGAGCGGCATGCAGAGGACGCTCTTGGTGCGGTACCCGGTCTTCTCGTCGAACGAGCGATCGAAGCCGAAGGGAGATCCGGCCGGCATGTCGTAGACGTCGACGATGCTGATGGGCGTACCGTGGAGCGCCGAGGCGCCCGCCATGGAGCGCGGGCTCAACGGGATGGCGAACTCGCGTGAATCGAATTTCACCGACTCGTTCTGGGACAGCTTGAAACGCAGCTGGCGCTGGCCGGCGGCGTCGTTGTCGACGACGTAGATGCTCCCTGCGTCGGCGCCGGTGATGAAGCGGCTCTTGCGCAGGATGACGCCCAGTAGTTTATCGATGTCGCGCTCGGTTTCGATGGCCCGCGCGCACTCGATGACTTCGCCGAGCTCGTACTGGTAGCGGTTCATCCACTTGCCCCGCTGCTCGGCGCGGGCCTTCGTCTCCATCAACTCGAAGGCGTTGTGAAGAGCCACCAGGAGGTCGTCCGCGGTCGGTTCTTCCGCCAAGAGCGAGGCAAGCCCCTTGTTGAGCGCCTGCGCGAGATCGGGGTCGCACGGCCGACCGAGCAGGATCAACATCGCGCGGCCTTCGGCAAAATGCGGGGCAAAAGGAGCCAGCACCTCGCGTCCGCGGTCCCAGGTGGCAGCCACGGTCACGAGCACGAGGAGCGCGTCGCGCCGCACCATGGCGAGCAGCGGATGCGGCCGGGTGACGATCGCCGCCTTTTGTCGAGGGTCCGCGGCGAGGACCGCGGCACACTGCGCAACGAGGTCGAGGGTGCGCGTGGAACCGGTCACGACCCGGACGGCGCGGTCGGCTGGTTCTTGTTCCTGTCGCGTGTCTCGTAGGCGACGATGATTTTTTGCACCAGGGGGTGCCGCACCACATCGACCTCGGTGAGCGTGCAGAAGGCAATGCCTTGGATGTCGGAGAGAAGCGATTTTGCCTCGGCGAGACCGCTCTTGGTGGCGCTCGGCAAATCGACCTGCGTCACGTCGCCGGTGACGACCGCCTTGGACGAGTAACCGAGTCGCGTCAAAAACATCCGCATCTGCTCGCTGGTGGCATTTTGCGCCTCGTCGAGGATGACGAAACAATCATTGAGCGTGCGTCCCCGCATGAAGGCGAGGGGCGCCACCTCGATCTGACCGCGGGTAATCAAACCCTCGGCGCGATCGATATCCATCATGTCGTGCAGCGCATCGTAGAGGGGGCGCAGGTACGGGTTGACCTTCTCGGCCAGATCTCCGGGCAAAAATCCGAGCTTCTCACCCGCCTCCACGGCCGGCCGCGCCAGGATGATGCGCTTGTAGGCGCGCGTCACGAGGCCGTTCACGGCCATGGCCATGGCCAGGTACGTCTTGCCCGTCCCCGCGGGCCCGATGCAAAACGTGAGGTCATGCGTCCGGATCGCTTCGATGTACTTTTTTTGCGCGAGCCCCTTCGGTGTAATCGGGCGATGCCGCGGCGTAACGAGGACCACCTCGTCGAAGAGATCGCGCAAGCGCACCGTCGGGTCGGACCGGATCGTGCGCAGGCCGCGGATGTAGTCGTTGTGATCGAGATCGGTGCCGCCGCGAATGAGGCCCGCGGCCTCGCCGAGGAACCGCTCGGCCAGCGCGACCCGTGCCGGGTCACCCGCGAGCAGAATGGAGTTGCCCCGGAGCCCGACACCGATGCCCGCCTCTTCACCGAGCACCTTCAAGAGCTCGTTGTTCGGGCCAGAGAGAGCGAGGAGCACCGCGGTGTCTGCCACCTCGATCTCCGCGCTCGCGCCATCGCCGGAAGGCAGAGCCATTCTCGGAGCCCGAGCGAGGTCACGCGCCATTCGCACCATCTTACCTCAACCGCCCTCCGCGCGCCGTCCCTTGCGCACCAACGGAGGTCCTCGGGGCCACCACGTCCATCGGACCATGGGCGGGGACCACTCGGCACCCCGCGGGCACGGCACCTCGACCCTTGCGCCGTCGCCGTCTTGGTCCTTAGGCTGCCACCCCTATGGCAACCATCGGCTTCATTGGTTCGGGGCACATCGGCAGCCAGCTCGCGCGCCTGGCGGTCGCGAACGGTTACGACGTCGTGATGAGCAATTCGCGCGGGCCGGAGACACTGGCCGCCCTGGTGAAGGAGCTCGGCCCGAAAGCCCGAGCCGCAACCGCCGTCGAGGCAGCCCAAGCCGGCGACATGGTGGTGGTCACCGTGCCCCTCAAGAACTATCGCGCCGTTCCTGTCCTGCCTCTCGCCGGAAAAGTCGTGATGGATACGAACAACTACTACCCACAGCGCGATGGTCACATTGGTGAGCTCGACGACGAGTCGACGACGACGGCCGAGCTTTTGCAGGCACATTTGCCCAAATCGAAAGTCGTCAAGGCGTTCAACCACATCTACGCCGCCGACTTGACGGCTCACGGGCAGCCCGCCCAAAGCCGTGACCGTCGCGCGCTCGTCATCGCCGGAAACGACGAGGGCGCGAAGGCCGCGGTGGCGCGGTTGATCGATCAGTTCGGCTTCGATGTCGTCGACGCGGGCCCACTCGCCGAAGGCTGGCGCATCCAGCGCGACACGCCCGGTTACGGGCCGCGGCGCACGGCCGCAGAGCTGCGTCGGGATCTCGCGGCAGCCAAGCGCTACGCAGAGAAATAGGCTTTGGCTCGAGCCTCGCTCGCCGACGCCGCGCGCGTCCAGCGTACCTACCTGGTGCTGACATTGCTGTCGACGCTGGCCGCGTCTCTCATTTGGGGCGTCAACACGCTGTTCCTTCTCGATGCCGGTCTCACCAACGCCGAGGCCTTTGCCGCGAATGCATTTTTCACAGGGGGCGAAGTCATTTTCGAGGTTCCCACCGGAGTCCTGGCCGACGTCCGGGGGCGGCGCGTCTCGTACCTGCTCGGCGCCGCAACGCTGCTTCTTTCCACGCTCCTCTACTTGATGATGTGGCGCATCCACGCGCCGTTCTTTGGTTGGGCGATCGCATCGATGCTGCTCGGTCTCGGCTTTACCTTTTTCTCCGGGGCGACCGACGCCTGGCTCGTCGATGCGCTCGCCTTCACCCAGTTCGAAGGCAAGCTCGACGCGGTCTTCGCCCGCGCCCAGACGGTCTCCGGCATAGCGATGCTGGTAGGGTCGGTCGCCGGCGGGTTCGTTGCCCAGCTCACCAACCTGGGGGTCCCCTATGTCCTACGCTCGATTTTGCTCGCCCTCACGCTGGTGGTCGCCTTCTTCTTGATGCACGACCTCGGATTTACGCCCGCGCGTGGAAAAGGTCCCCTCGTCGAAATACGCCGCGTGGTGCGGGCCTCGGTCGACGAAGGCTGGCGTAAACCTCCCATCCGTTGGCTGATGCTCTCTGCCCCTTTCACCACTGGGGTCGGCATCTACGCATTTTACGCCCTTCAGCCGTACCTTCTCGAGCTCTACGGCGACAAGGCCGCGTTCGGCGTGGCGGGTCTCGCGGCCGCCATCATCGCGGGAACGCAGATTCTCGGCGGTCTCACGGTGCCGCTTTTGCGTCGCGTCTTCAAGCGGCGCACCCAGGTGCTAATGGTCGGCGCGGTCACGAGTATCGGCTGCCTCTCTATCATCGGGCGAACCACGAGCTTTTGGGTCGCGATAGCCGCGCTTCTCGTGTGGGGTCTCGCATTTTCCGCCGTCACCCCGGTGCGCCAGGCTTATCTGAACGGCCTCATTCCTTCGGCACAAAGGGCCACCGTTCTCTCCTTCGACAACCTGATGGGGTCGGCGGGGGGTGTCATTGCGCAGCCCGCGCTCGGCCGCGCAGCGGACGTCTTTGGCTACCCTGTCTCGTATCTTTTGAGTGCCGCGATCTCGCTCGCGGCATTGCCCTTTTTGGCGCTCGCCCGCCGCGAGAACGCATCCTCGGATCGCATCGAGGAGCCAGAGCCAGGCCATCACCCCACTGGAGCGTGATCGTCATTCCTTCGTAGATCCCTGGCTTCTCCGCCGCTCGGGGTGCTAAGAAGCGTCGCAAAGATGCAAGGTCTCATCGAGAAAGCCTCCGTTTTGCACGAGGCGCTGCCGTACATTCGCCGGTTTCACGGGCGCACGTTCGTCGTCAAATACGGCGGACACGCCATGATCGACGCCGAGCTGAAAACGAGCTTCGCCAAGGACATCTGCCTTCTGCGCTACGTCGGAATCCAGGTGGTCGTCGTTCATGGCGGCGGCCCCCAGATCGACACCGCCCTCGAAAAGATGGGCGTGGGCTCCACCTTCGTCGCGGGCCTGCGCATCACCGACGAAGCCACGATGGACGTCGTGGAGATGGTCCTCGGCGGGCAGGTCAATCAGGAAATCGTGGGCCTCATCTGCCACCACGGCGGCAGGGCGGTCGGGCTTTCCGGCAAAGACGACTCCTTCATCCGCGCGCGCAAGCTCGAATCGGTCCGCGCCAAAGACAAGGCAGGCGAGCGTGACGTCGATCCCGGGCGCGTCGGCGAAGTGCAGCACATCAACCCCGAAATCGTCGACCATCTCGTTCGCTCCGGCTTCATTCCGGTGGTGGCGCCGGTCGGGGTCGACGAAGACAATCGGTCGCTCAACATCAACGCCGACACGGTCGCCGGCAAAGTCGCCGAGGCGGTCAAAGCCGAAAAGCTCATTTTGCTCACCGACGTCGACGGCGTGCGCGCCTCGGACGGCAGTTTGGTCCGCTCCCTCACCGCCTCCGGCGTCACCCAACTCATCGAGTCAGGCGCCATCAGCGGCGGCATGATCCCGAAGGTCCAATGCGGTCTCGAAGCGCTCGCCGGAGGCGTGAAGAAGGTCCACATGATCGACGGCCGCCTGCGCCACGCCGTCCTCCTCGAGATCTTCACCGACGAAGGCATCGGCACCGAAATTACGCGCTAAGCACCGCTCGCCACCCCTCGCCCGAAGACCAACCTTCCTTACGCTAGAGCGTGTTTCTCTCCCCGTGCCGGAGGCACGGCGGGAAACGTGTTCTCTCCGCGCGCCGGAGGCACGGCGGGGGTGGGGCCCTGTTGCACTACGCTTCGCTCCGTGGCTCTACGTGGACTCCGTCCAGTTCCTGGACTCCGTCCACTCCGAGTCGGACTTGCTCCGGCGGGGCGGGGGCAGACTCACCATTCGTCACAACTGTGGGACGATCATGGGAAAGAACCGCCAAGGCGCCACGGCCGCCAAGATCTTTGGTTAAGAACCCACGGAATCATTCTTAAAAAACCCACTGATCTCCGATCTCTTGGCGATCTTGGCGCCTCTCATCATTTGTCCCAGTGGTGGGTCGATCATAGAAAAACCGCCAACGCGCTACGGCCGCCAGGGTCCTTGGTCGAGACTCACTGGCCTCGATCCCCGATCTCTTGATCCCCAATTTCTTGGCGACCTTGGCGTTTTGGCGGTTCTTCTCAGCATCGCTACACGATGTGATGAATGGCGAGGGGGCAGAGCCCCCGCTGAGCGATAGACGAGATGAAGCCAGCTCGTAGAGCTGGCTTTCTCGTGGTCAATTTCTTTTCCAATCCGAGCCCCTTGCGTAGGTTGGCGGAAAGGCCGCTCTCGGCCGAGCTGCGGAGGAATCGGCAGACATGAACAACTGGAAAGACACGATCGCCAAAATACGCGACGTCAAGGCGGAGCTGGCGGCATGGGACCCGACGATGGGCCCCGCCATCGCGCCGCCCCCGGGTGCCGGTCTTCGCACCATCGCGGTGGTCGAGCGGCGTATCCGCCATGCCCTGCCTCCGAGCTACCGCGCTTTCTTGCACCTGCACGACGGCTGGCCGCTGTTCTTTCACGAGGCGAGCCTGCTTGGCACGCGCGAGCTCAGCAAGCCGGGTCCTTTCCACCTGACCCGAGCCGCCTTCGCGGCCTACGAGACCCCCATTCCCGAGATCGGGCCGCCGTCGCGACCGGAGGGGCAGGCCGATTCGATGATCCCCTTCGGCATCGACCCCACCGCCACCACGATCTTCGCCTTCAATCCCACGGTCGTCTCTGCGGACGGCGAGATGGAGGTCATCCTCTGGGTGAACGGGCTCGGCGAGCGCGCCCCGAACTTCGCCGAGTTTCTTTCCATGGCGCTGGAAATGCTCGAACTCGGCCTCGGCGAAGAGCGGCATCTCGTGAAAAAGTCGGCCTGACGAACGATCGCTGGCGCCGGCCTCGCCGCATCTTACTTGGCCGCCTCGCTGAACTGGCCGATCGTGATCGGGTGGGGCGAAGAACGGACAGGGTCGTTCTAGGACGGGTCTCCTTGACCCCGTGTCGCGTTAGGTGGCAACGTTGAGCGGCGTGTTTTCGAAAGAAAACCGAGGATCGGTCTAGATGCCCGAGTCGCAGCACCACCATCAACAACAGCGCTACCGCGTCATCGAGAAGCTTGCCTCGGGCGGCATGGCCGAGGTCTTCCGCGCCGAGAGCGCAGGCCTCGAAGGTTTCAAGAAGCAAGTCGCCATCAAGCGCGTTCTTCCCCATCTGTCGGAGAAGAAAAAGTTCATCTCCATGTTCCTCGACGAGGCGCGCCTCTCCGCGCACCTCTCGCACTCGAACTGCGTGCAGGTCTTCGACATCGGCGTCGGTGACAACGCCTACTTCATCGTCATGGAGTACGTGGACGGCGCCGACCTCAAGGCCGTCCTCGAAACGCTGAAAAAGCAGGGCCGCGAGCTCGCCGTCGAAGAAGCGGTCTTCATCTGCACCAAGATCTGCGAAGGTCTCGCCTACGCCCACGAGCTCAAGGACTCCGAGGGACGTCCCTTCGCGGTGGTTCACCGCGACGTTTCGCCCCCCAACGTGCTCATGACCCGGCACGGCGAAATCAAGATCGTGGACTTTGGCCTCGCCAAAGCGTCGAGCCAGCTCGAGAAGAGCGAGCCCGGCATCATCAAGGGGAAATTCAGCTACCTCTCTCCCGAGGCGGCGCTCGGCAAGGACGTCGATCATCGCACCGACATCTTTGCGGTGGGCATCATCCTCTGGGAGATGCTGGCCGGCCGGCGGCTCTTTCTCGGCGACACCGATTTTGCCACCGTCAAATTGGTGCAGCAGGCGGCGATTCCGCCCCTCACCAGGATCAACGCCAAAGTCACGCCCGACCTCGAGCGCATCATCGGCAAGGCCCTCGCCCGCGACCCGGCCCAGCGCTTCCAATCGGCGCGCGAGCTTGCCATCTCGCTCAACGACTTTCTCTATCGCTTCGGTCAGTCGGTGGGCAGCTTCAAGATTGCGACGCTCGTCCAATCGACGATGCGCGACAAGCAGAAGTCGCGTCCCATGCAGCACTCGATCATCGGCACGATGATCGAGGAGGCGCTGTTCGAGTTCACGTCGCTGCAGGAAGCCGACCTCGTTGCCCAGGGCGGCCCCCCCGCGCCGTCGGTGGGCGCGGTCCCGCTCTCGCTCGACAAGTTCCAAGAAGTTCGCGACTGGTCGCAGGAGATTCGGCTCAACCCGTCCAGCCTGAGCAGCAAACCGGGCACGCCCGTGAGCTCGCTCCCCGCCGAGATGCCCCAGGCCGGCAACCTCGCCGCGCTCGAAGACGCCGACGAGGAGCCGTTCTCCTCTCGGCCCGACGACATGCCGTTCAGTGGGGGCATTCCGACGCCGCACCCTCTGCCCATCCCCGCCGGTTTGGACTCCGAGGGCCCCCCCCCCGCGCCCGCCAAAGGGTCGAGCAGCGCCGTTGCGTTCGTCGTCGTGCTGGTGCTGCTCGTCGTCACCGCGGGTGCGTACTACACGGGGCTATTGCCCGGCGTCGCGCCGCCGCACTGAACGCAAGGTCCCACCTCCCGATCGGGATCCACCATCCATCCGCCGTTGGGGGCGGGCTCTCAGGTGGCCGGCAGGTCGTGCTCCACCTCGTCCTCGTCGTCGTCGTCGTCATCATCGTCGTCGTCGACCAAGTCCGGCTCTTCTTCCGGCTCGGGCAGCGGCACGCGACCCTCTTTGATGGCTTGCTGCCGAGCTTTCTCGGCGGCGGCCTTCATCTGCGAAACCTTCTGCATGACGGCGGGCTTGGGCGAGATGAGCAGCGTCATGGTGCGCCCCTCCATCATCGGCCGAACCTCGACGTTGGAGAGGTCTTCGCATTCACGCACGACGTGGTCGAGCTGATCCTGCGCTTTCTCGGGGTGCGTGATTTCACGGCCGCGAAAACGGACGGTGAATTTGACCTTGTTGCCGGCTTCCAGAAAGCGTCGGGCGGCCCGCGTTTTGAAGGCGAGATCGTGCTGGTCGGTCTTCGGCCGCAGCTTGATCTCCTTGATGTCGACGCTGGTCTGCTTGCGCTTGGCCTCGCGCGCTTTCTTCTTTTCTTCGTACTTGTACTTTCCGAAGTCGAGAATCTTGCAGACCGGAGGCTCAGCCTTGGGATTGACTTCGACGAGGTCGAGCCCGAGCTCCTGTGCGGCTCTCAGGGCATCCGACGTCGTCATGACGCCCATCATTCCCCCGTCGGCGCCAATGACGCGGACTTCGGGAACGCGAATGCGGTGGTTGATGCGGATCTGTGGTCCGCGCTGCTGTGATCGTGGATCGAATCGGGGTCGCCCCATCATGTTTATCTGCCTTTGCCTCCTTTACGGGTTGGTGTTCGAAAACCAGGCCGCCTACGAGGAAGCCTCTTTGAGACGCGGAGGCATGGCCTCCGCGAGCAATCGATCCGCAAATGCCGGGAGCGGAACGGGTCCGAGCTCGCCCTCTTGGCGAGAGCGAATGGAGAGCGTGCGCGTGGTTGCTTCCTTGTCGCCGACGACCGCGATGTAGGGATAACGCATCAACCTCGCATTTCGAATCTTAGCGCCAAGTTTGTCGGCTCCCAAGTCCGTAACGACACGCAGTCTCTTGTTTCGTAGGTAAGACGCGGCATCGTTGGCATATTCGGTCTGTTTCTCACTGACCGTGACCAGGGCCACCTGCTCCGGCGCCAGCCAAACGGGGAAGGCGCCGGCCACGTGCTCGATGTAAACACCGAGAAACCGCTCCAGCGACCCCAGAATGGCCCGGTGGAGCATGACCGGGCGCTTGCTGTGGCCGTCCTCGGCCACGTACCCGAGCTCGAAACGATCGGGCAAGATGTAGTCGACTTGAATCGTTCCGAGCTGCCAGGTCCGCTTGATGGCGTCGCGGACGTGGAACTCGAGCTTGGGGCCGTAAAAAGCGCCTTCGCCGGGCGAGACGTCGAACGCCAGGGCTCTCTGACGCAGTGCGTCTGCGAGCGCCTTTTCGGCCCGGTCCCACTGCTCGTCGGTTCCGGCGCGCTTCTCCGGTCGCGTGGCGAGCTTGATGCGGACGTCGGAAAGACCGAGCGCGCCGTAGACGCGGTAGAGCAAATCGAAAAAGCCCTGAATTTCCGGCTGCACCATTTCCGGAGTGCAGAAGATGTGACCGTCGTCCTGGCAGAAGCTGCGCACGCGGTTCAAGCCGTGCACCACGCCTCCCCGTTCAAAACGGTGCAGGCGCCCGAAATCGGCGACGCGCCACGGAAGCTCGCGGTAGCTACGACGTCGCGAGCCGAAGATCAGGCAGTGGCTCGGGCAGTTCATGGGCTTGAGGCACTGCGCGTCCTCGAGCCCCCGCTCGGCCATGTCGGCGGTGGCGATGCGGTACAGGTTGTCCGCGTAGTTGGCGAGATGCCCGCTCGTTTCGAGCAGCCGCTTGTCGAAGATCTGGGGTGTCAGCACCTCTTCGTAGCCGAACTCGAGGTAGACCTCGCGCAAGTACGCGATGAGCTTTTCGTAGACGAAAGCACCGCGCGGCAAAAAGAACGGCATCGCCGGCGCGTATTCGTGGAACATGAAGAGGTCGAGCTCTTTGCCGAGCCGGCGATGGTCGCGCGTTTTGGCTTCTTCGAGCAGGCGCAGATGCTCTTCGAGCGCTTCCTTCGACGCGAACGCGGTTCCGTAGATGCGCTGCAGCATCGGGTTGCGCTCGTCGCCGCGCCAATAGGCGCCGGCCACGCTGGTCAGCTTGATGGCCGCAAGCTTGCCCGTGCTGGGAACGTGAGGCCCCTCGCAGAAATCGAGCCATTCGTGGCCGGGCTCGCCGTGCTTGTAGACGGTGAGGGCTTCGTCCTTCGGCGTTCGCTCGATGATCTCGACTTTGTAGGTTTCGCCCATCTTGCGAAAGAGGTCGATGACGTCATCGCGGCTGACGACCTCGCGGCGAAAGGGCGAGTCCTTCTTGATGATGGCGAGCATCTCTTTTTCGATCTTCGCCAGGTCTTCGTCGGTGAAATGACCGTCGGAGCGATCGAAGTCGTAATAAAAGCCGTCTTCGATGGCCGGCCCGATCGTCACCTTGGTGCCCGGGAAGAGGCGCTGCACGGCGTCGGCCATGACGTGCGCGGTCGAATGACGGATGACGTCGAGCCCCTCGTCCTCCGTTTCGCGAATGACTTCGAGCGGCGCGCTGGCCGGCACGGGTGTCATCAAATCGTAGACCTTACCGTCCACGCGCACGGCGATGACGTCTTTGGTCAGCTTGCCCTCGCGGGCGAGCTTCTCGCGGGGTACGACCAAGCCCCCCTCCCCCTGAGCGGTCACGTCGCTCACCCGCGGCGCCGATCCGAAAAAAGGCGGGCGAAAGCTCGTTGTGAAAGGCGCCCTGCAGTCAATCTCAAGTGTGCTTTTTCAATCACTTATGGAGATCCGAAAACGTGTCGGCCTCTCCGACCGGTGCCCCAACCCCACCCGACGCCGCGCTCCGAGCAGGAAAAAAAGAGGTCTCTCTGTGAGAGGTCAAGTCCGTTTCCGTCGTGTGCCGCACCCCGAGCGGCGCGTCAAGGACGATACCTTGACGGGAAGCGGGTTCGCCGAACACTGAATCGAGGCTCCTCCCCTCGGGTGATCCGTGACTGCTGGCCCTGCGCGTTTGTCCCTGTTCGTTCGCTTCGGTCTCCTTGCTGTCGCTGCTTGCAGCGCGGCGGATTCCGGTGGCGGCGGTGATGCACCCGGCGGTCCTACCCGCGGCAACGATGCGGGAGCCGCCGATGGGGCCGAAATGCCCCCGTCGAAAGACGCCGGCATGGCGGGAACGGGTGGAACGGGAACGGGAACGGGTGGAGCGGGGGGCACGGGGGCCACCGGAGGAGCGGCTGGCGTCGGAGGCGGTGGAGCGGGAGGCAGCGGACCCAGCGGCGGTGCCGCGGGTTCCGGCGGGACCGGCGCCACGGGTGGCCAAGCGGGAACCGGTGGCGCGGCCGGCACCGGCGCGACCGGCGGTAGCGGGGGCGCGACGGGCGGCGCCGCTGGAGCAGCGGGCGGCACCACCACCGCCGGCGCGGGCGGGACCGGCGGCGCGGCGGGCAGCGCTGGCAAGGGCGGGATGTCGGGCACCGCGGGCAGCGGCGGCAAAGGCGGGACCGACGCCGGCACGGGCGTCGGCGACAGTGGCACCAACACGGGCCGCAAGCGCGGCATCGCCTACGGTTACCACAGCGACGCCGATCTCACCGCGCTCTCGGCCGGAATTAGCTGGTGGTACAACTGGGCCACCCGGCCGGACGGCACGCTGATGACCGGCTACCCCGGCCTCGGCGTCGAATACGTGCCCATGGTGTGGGGCGGCACCTTCGACCCGGCGACGCTCGAAAAGCAGGTTCCCGCGGGCGCCAAGTACCTTCTCACGTTCAACGAGCCGAACTTCGGCGCGCAGGCGAACCTCACGCCGGCCCAAGCCGCGGCGCTCTGGCCGAAGATCGAAACGTTCGCCAAGGCGCGCGGGATGAAAATCGTTTCACCGGCCGTCAACTACTGCGGCTCGCCGTGCAACGAGACCGATCCTTTCGTGTGGCTGCAGAAGTTTTTCGCGGCGTGCACGGGTTGCCAAGTCGATTACGTGGCCATGCACTGGTACGCCTGCACCAAGGCGGCGCTCACGACCACCCTCGCCAAGTACGAGCAGCAATTCGGAAAACCCCTCTGGGTGACCGAGTTTTCGTGCCTCGACGAGCCGAGCAAAGTCAACGACGCCGCCGAGCTCGCCTACATGCAAGAAGCCGTTGCCGCGCTCGAAGCCGACCCCATGGTCTTCCGCTACGCGTGGTTCACGGGACGATTCACGAGCAATCCCCCCGTCAACTTGCTCGCGCCAACGTCGGGGCAACTCACGCCGCTCGGACAGAAGTACGTGACCCTGCCGCCTTGAGGCCGAGCAGCGCGGCCGGAATGGCCGCGTTCACCCGAGGGACCGGCATCGCCCACGGTCGTTACCGCGGCAGCCGGAGCGCGCGCACCGCTTCGATCGTCGATGCGCTGATGCCCGCCGGCAAGCTGGGAAGCAGCGTCGCGACAGCGGCCGGTATCTTCCGCGGATGGATCATGGCGAGCTGTACGGTGCGCGTCGGAACGTCGAGTAAAATGACGAAGTAACGCAGCCCATCCGACGGGCGGCGAAACGCGGCCCCCGGTCCCTTGCCCGGGTTCGACACCGCGCCCTGCGCCGCTTCGCGCACGTTCGTCTTGTCGATGAGATCGACTTCGGGACCGAGCTTGGTGACGTCGCATTTCGGACCGCACGGCCCTTCACCGACGTAACCGGCGTAGCCGATCATGTTGGTGCTGAAGACCTCGAGGTTCGTGTACTGGTTGTTGTCGTTCACCACCTCGAACACGTTGAACTGTCCGCAGCCATCGGCGAGGGAGGCCTTGGCTTGGTCCTTCGCGTAGCACTGGCAGGCTTGGAATTGACCGGCCCGCACGAGCTCACCCACGCTGAGCCCGATCCACGGCGCGTCGTACCAGCCGCCGCCCGTTCCCGTGGAGCAGGGTCCGGGCACCTTGCCGGCGTGCGGCATCCCCGCGAGCATGACGAAGAGCTTCGATCCCGACCAGCCGCGATGCATCTGTTTGCCGGCCGGAGCCGGGCAATAGGGGTTACTGCCCGGCCCGCACGCGAAGACGTCGCTCGTCGACACGTTGACCAGGCACTCGGTCCCCACCGTGCCGGCGAAACCGTTCTTTTCGGTATTGTTGCCGTCGAAAGCGAGCCCGCGCGGCAGCGACGGGGAAGTGGCGTCCCATGCCGAAACAAGGCCCCACGTGGCCGTGTTGCTCGCATCCGGCTGATAGACGGCCATCTGCTTCACGTCCATCGGTCCGCGCAGGCTCATGATCAGATCTTCGTCCCACGGCGTCAGCGCATCGGACGTGATGTTCGCCTTGGCCATGCAGCAGGACGACGATTGGAAAGCGTCGCAAGCTCCCGCGGCGGGGTCGCGCCGGCTGGGGAACCAACCGGCGGCGCCGATCGATTCGAAGGTGATCGTCGCGCCATTGGAAGCGGCGTCGCCGCCCCCGAAGTCCGGCGCATCGAAACCCGCGTCGAGCGCGGGCGGCGTG
The DNA here is from genome assembly GCA_035318465.1 of Polyangiaceae bacterium. GTDB lineage: Bacteria > Myxococcota_A > Polyangia > Polyangiales > Polyangiaceae > DASWDH01. The sequence continues at coordinate 5,596 of DATHES010000008.1, read as the reverse complement.
ATGGTGCCCGCCTCGGCGTCGGCGCGACTCGTCACATCGCGCACGCTCGTGTCCGCGGGGCCAGCCTCCTCGATGTCGACCGCAGCACGTTCGGTGACCGCGCGATCGATCGCCGAAGCTTCCTCCATCGGTGTCGACGCTTCGGGAACCCCGACGCTCGCGTCGACGGGCGATCCGCTCGCATCCGACGCGGGCCCACTCGCGTCAGGGCGCGAGGCCCTTGGCCCCTCGTCAGCTCCGCAGGCCACGAGAACGACGGTCAGGGCGGCGGCGAACCTCACCATCCGATCGCCACGAGCATGTATTGCGGACCGGTATGCGAAATGTAGCTCGAGTAACTGCCGACGTCGTCGTAGGGAAAGCCGTACGCTTTTCCGTCGAGCGCGTGCAGGTGCCAGAACCGCGCGTAGTAGTTGGCCGGCGCCGCCGAGTAGAACGTGGCGCTGTTGGTCCATAGCTTCTTATCTAGCAGTTTGCCGGCTGCATCGAAGCTTCCCGGTGCGTCGCCGACGTGACGGTAGATGGCCGCGGAAAGGTCGGGGTAGGAACCGAGTCCGCTTCCGTTGGGCCCGGGCTTGGCGATGGTGATGCCGTTGGCGGCCCAGATCTGGTCGACGAAGGCGTCGTAGTAATGCTGATAGGCGCCTCCCTGGTTGAATCCAACGGCGCCTGGTTCGACGATCCGATAGGGGGCATGGGGCGCCTGTGCGAGCGCCTTGAACTCGGCAGGAACGGCGTCGATGAACTTCTGGAACGTGACCGCGCGGTCCTCGAGAAAGGTCTCGTAGTCCTCGCCGACGGTCGCCTCGAAATTGTCCGCGCAGTGCATGCGCATCGCGATCTTGAGCCCGAACGCGTCGACCCGCGTGGTGTTGCCGTTGTATTGATTGGCGCCGATGGTGTGCTCGATGAAGTCGAAGTACTTGCTCTTGGTCGGATCGGCCGCGCACGTCGTGTCGCCGGTTGCGCAGAGGTAGAAGTACATCCGCCCCGACGAATTGGCCGGCATGTCGTACATCGGTTGCTGTGCAATGGAATGCGTTTCCGAGATCGTGCCGCTCTTGAAGCTCCAGTACACCTCGCTATCGGCATACTTGCCGTTGGTGCGATTGAGGAACTTGAAGATCATGACGTTCTGGGCGGCGGGGATGCCGCTCGGATCCCAAAATCCGGGCGGTGGAACGTTGGCGTCGCCGCTCGTCACGTCGAAGAGGGGCGCGTCGGCGCGCGTGACGTCGAGCGCGCCGGCGTCCGTTCCCGGCGCGCCAGTGTCCGTTCCCGGCGCGCCGACGTCGGTGCTGCCGCGGCTATCGGGGATCGAGCTGGCATCGGACGTTGCGCCGCCGTCGGGGATCGAGCTGGCGTCGGACGTTGCGCCGACGTCGGGGGTCGAGCTGGCGTCCACGGGTCCGCCACCGTCGGAGGGCGTCGATCCCACGTCGATCGCGACGCTGTCGTCATTCACGTCGATCGACGTGACGTCCTCGTGGGGTCGGGATCCTCCGTCACGACGGGCCCCAGCGGTGTCGGAGCACGCTCCCACCAGCAAACCGAGCGCGGCGAGGCCGCACACCCCGTTCTTGGCGCCGACCCGGTCGGCGAGGGTTCTGTGAGGGAAGGTCATGGGGAGGGTGGGCGCGAGTGCGGGGAGCGCCTTCAAAATGGTGTTCGCTCACGGCGTGAATCATTTCGAAAAGCGAAAAAAGCGTCGCCGCGAGATCCAAGCACATTCGCCCGGGCCGCTCGGAGCGGCAGATTGCGCCGTTTGCGCACAATGTGCGCAAACGATCGTCGTCATCGGCACCGCGCGCTACGATGCCCGCCCCGCGAGGAGGTCTGACCATGGAGATGCCGAAACCGACCGAGGAGCACCGCCGCCTGCACGCCCTGGTGGGTGAATGGACCGGAGAAGAGAAACTCTCGCCGTCCCCATGGGGTCCCGGCGGCGTCGCGCTGGGCCGTTCGAAGTGCCGCCTCGATCTCGACGGGTTTTACGTGATCCAAGACTACGTCGAGGAGAAGGACGGCAAGGTCGCGTTCTCCGGCCACGGCATCTTCGGCTACGACACGCAATCGAAAGAGTATTGCTGGTATTGGATCGACTCGATGGGCGTCGTTCCTCCCGCCGCTTCACGCGGGCAGTGGGAAGGCGACACCCTCACCTTCCATTCGAAGAGCCCGCAGGGACAAGGTCGCTACGTGTACCGCTTCGAGGGGGAACGCACGTACCACTTTCGCATCGAGAACTCGTTCGACGGCGGAAAGACGTTCGCCACGTTCATGGAAGGGACGTATCGGAAGAAATAGATCCGCGGCCTCCGCTATCGCCTTCATCTCCCTCAATCGAAAGGAGTCACCCGGTGCCGCTCCATCTCTACATGCATCCTTTCGCGTCCTTTTGCCAAAAAGTGCTGGTGGCTCTCTATGAGAACGGCACGCCGTTCGAGCCGCACGTGGTCGATCTGGCCGACGAGACGTCGCGGGCCGCGTTCCTGAAAGTCTGGCCGGTGGGGCAATTCCCGGTGCTGCGCGACGAAGAAAAGGGCCTCACCATTCCCGAATCGACGATCATCATCGAGTACCTGGCCGACAAGTACCCGGGCCAAGCCGACCTCGTCCCCGCCGATCGCGATCTCGCGCTGCAGACGCGGCTGCGCGATCGCTTTTACGATCTCCATGTCGACGTCCCCATGCAGAAGATCGTGACCGACAGGCTGCGTCCACCAAAAAAGAACGATCCCCACGGCGTGGAACTGGCGAGAAGCGCGCTGCTCACGGCCTACGGCATCATCGAGGAAGAGATGGCCACCCGAACGTGGGCCACGGGTTCCACGTTCAGCATGGCCGACTGTGCGGCGGCGCCGTCGCTCTTTTACGCGAGCCTCGTGCAGCCTTTCACGGAGACCCATCGCAACGTCGCGGCATACTTCGAGCGGCTCATGCGAAGGCCGTCGTTCGCGCGCGTCGTCAAGGAGGCCGAGCCGTACTTCAAATTTTTTCCGAGGTAGGCGGCGAGACGGACGTTCGTCGATCGGGCTAAATTGTAGGCGCGATTGGGATTGAACCAACGACCCCTACCGTGTCAAGGTAGTGCTCTACCACTGAGCTACGCGCCTGAGGCTTGGAAACGAGACCGAAAGCCGGCGAGGGGTCAGGTACCTTTTAGCTTCTTCAGTGTCAAGCGACCGCGGCCATCGACCAGATTTCAGCGAGACCATGGTTCGGATTTTTCGGCGGCTCGTCGCGCGCGGGCCAAGGCAACGGCTCCGGCTCTGTTTCATTCTTTCCTGGGCGGCGCTGACGAGCGTCGCTTCGGGGCAAGCGCCCGGCGCGCACCCACCAGCTGACCAGGACGTGAGTCCCGAGCCCGGCGAGCAGCAGCCCGAAAACGAGCCGCCGGCGCCCCTGCCGACGGAAGAGCCGGTCGAACGCACGAAACTCCCCATGCAAAACGGGATGTTGCGGATTCCCGGAGGGGAGTTCGTGATGGGGTTCGAAGGGGGAGCCCCCGGGGAGCCCAACGAAAAGCCGGCGCACATCGTCAAGGTGGCGCCGTTCTGGATCGACCGCACCGAAGTCACGGTCGAGGACATGCGCGGGTGCATCAACCGCGGTGCTTGCAACGTGCGCCTCGGCACCGGTCCCCTCTGCACCTTCGGCCGGGCCGAGCCGCGCCTTCCGGTCAACTGCGTACCTTGGCAATCGGCGGACGCGTACTGCCGCGCGGTCGGCAAGCGGCTGCCGTCCGAGGCCGAGTGGGAACTCGCGGCGAGCGGCGGTCGCTCGCGGTTTTTTCCGTGGGGAACCACGCAGCCCACCTGCACGCTCGCCGTCACCTTGCTCAACAACCGCGCCGGCGTGAGCTGCTCCACGCGCGGCCCGGCCGCGGTGGGGGCGCGTCCCAAGGGGGCGAGTTACTTCGGCGTCGAGGACATGTCGGGCAACGTCGAGGAGTGGGTCGCCGATTGGTACGCCGATCGCTACGAGGTGCGCCCGCAACCAAGACCGACGCTCTCCCCGTCCGGCCCTGCGTTCGGCGTCGCTCACGTGCTGCGCGGTGGCGGCTGGATGAGCCGCCCTCGCGAAACGCGGGTCACCGCGCGCAGCTGGGGAAGCCCGAACGAAGCGGGGCCCAACGTCGGCTTCCGCTGCGCCCGCGATTAGCACCTCGCAGTACCGCGACGTGCGCAGCGCGTTACTTGCGGTCGTCGAGCAGACTGCCGTTTTCGGGGAGCGAATCGCTGTTCGCCGTCGCGGCCGGCGCAGGGCCGCCCGTGCTGGGGGACGGCGCGGCGCCCTTTTTCGCCCCTTTTGACCCGGGTCGTGCGATCCGGGGACCGTCCTCGGCATGCGGACGGACGACGGGCTTCGTCAGGTCGACCCGCGGGGGCTCGTAGCGCGGCACTTCGGCCGCAGCGGGGGGGGCCGGGATCTCGGCGGTCATCGGGCTCGGTCTCGCGGCGGGCATTGCGCCCGGGACCGGCGATTCCGCGGTCTTGGTTTCACTGGCCGAGGCCGGCGACGTGGTGGCTCGGGTTTCGGTCGGACTCGTCAACCAGCTCGCCGCGACCAAGCCGAACACGATGACGGCCGCGGCCGCGACGGCGAGCTTCCATACCTTCCTTCCGGGGCGCACATTGAACGCGCCCGAAAGGTTGGTGTTCGACAGCGCATCGAGGCTTCCCCTGACGCCCTCACGACTGACGCTTTGCGTCCCCGAGTCACCCAGCCCGGTCAGCCGTCCGCTCGACGTCCCGCACACATGCCTCAGTTCTTCGGCGAGCTCGCGCGCGGATGCGTAGCGCTGCGACAAGGGAAGGGCCGTGGCCCGGTCGAACCAGGCGTCGAATCCCGCGGGAACCGGTGCGCAGGTCGAAGGCGGCGCGGGCCGCTGCGTGCAGATCTGGATAGCGAGGCCTCCGACCGTGTCGGCCGTGTAAGGACGCTGCCCGGTGAGCGCTTCGTAGGCGATGACGGCCAGCGCCCAGAGATCGGTGCGGTAGTCGATCTCCTTGGAGCCGCTGATCTGCTCCGGGCTCATGTAGTACGGCGTCCCCAAGACCGAACCGGTGCGGGTCGCCGTATCGGTACCGAGCGCGTGAGCTTTGGACTTGGCAATACCGAAGTCGAGGACCTTGGCGATCTCGTCGTCTTCGTTCTTCACCAGGAAAATGTTGTCGGGCTTCAGATCGCGATGAATGACGCCGGTCTCGTGGGCACGCACGAGCGCGCGCGCCACCTGGGAGACGATGCGCGCCGTTTCCGGCGCCGAAAGGCGCTTCACCCGTTCGAGGCGCGTGGCCAGGCTCTCGCCCTCCATCAGCTCCATGACGATGAACGGGACCTGCGAAGCTTCGTCGACGCCGTGGTCGAGGATTTGCACCACGTGCGGGCTGCGGAGCGACGCCGCGGCCTGCGCTTCCCGATGAAAGCGCGTCAGCGCCTCGGGTAGCATGTCGATGCTCTTGTCGATGAGCTTGACGGCGACCGGAGCGCGAAGGCCGAGATGCTCCGCCTTCCAGACCGAACCCATCCCTCCCCGCCCGATCAGCGAGACGAGGCGGTATTTACCAGCGAGTACCGAATCGACATCCAT
>DATHES010000007.1:0-9264 GCA_035318465.1 Polyangiaceae bacterium | reverse complement strand
CGTGGCATGGCGCTCGGAATGACGCAGCAGACACCCGGCGAGGACAAGCACATCACGAGTCAGGCCGAGCTCGAGGCAAAATTGCGCGTCCTGATGGGCGGTTATGCGGCCGAAATCCTCGTCTACGGGCAACCGTCCTCGGGCGCCGAGAACGATCTTCGTCAAGCCACCGAGATCGCGTACCGCATGGTGGCGCAGTTCGGCATGAGCGACAAGATCGGGCCCGTGTTCTACGAACACCGTGCCGAGCATCCCTTTCTCGGGCAGCGTCTCGCCACCGACTCGGGCATCAGCGATCTCACGGTGCACGCGATCGAAGCGGAGACCAGAAAATTGCTCGCCGCTGCCGCGGAAGATGCAAAGGTCGTCCTCGGCACGCAACGGCGTCGATTCGACGCCCTGGTCGAGTTGCTCCTCGTACAGGAGACGGTGGAACGCGGCGAGCTCGAAAAGACGCTCGGTTCGAAGAGCCTCGTCGCCGCTTACGCTTAGCATCCTCCCTCACGTGCATCCGCCGACCGGCCCCGCTGACGAAAATCGTAGGCCTGGTGACCAGGTGGTCATAGCGGTGATATGAAAGTCCTCCATTCGTTGCGGCTTTGGAGGTCCGAGTGAATCGAAAAGAGCGAAGGGCGGCGAAGTTCAAAGCGCCCAAACCGGCCTTGCGGGACCTCGTGAACTCGCTCTGTCTGGCCGCCCCGTGGTGCATCCGCACCCGCTGGACGACCGAGCGCGCGCACTCCCTGGAGATGTCCTTCGCCGGAAGGGAAGTTCTCCGACGCTATCAATACGCGGCGGATATGGCCTCGTGCGTCTTGGTGATCGGAAATGGCGAGATGACCCTGTGCGTCGGAGACAGCCGCGCGGGATACGATCTTATCGCAAGACGAGGCGGCTTGGGGAAAATGCCGCCCCCCTACGAGCAGTGGCGTAGCAGCATGCTTTTCGCGGGAGATGCGGAAGGGCTACACACCATCCTCCGGGCGCACGGTAACGGAACACGGGCATTCGCCGATCTCACGTTCGGGCAAGTCGGCATCAAGACGAGGGGGATGATCAACGTCCCGCCCGCTTTTGTCGGGTTCGGGAACGTCGATTGGCCATCCGCAACGATAGGGGATGTGTCGTTCGCCTATACCGAAGCACCCGAGCCACCGGACATGCGCAACGTTACGGCGTATGAGTGGAGCGGACTCATCGACGACCTCGCCACGCTGGTGGAGATCGCCCTCGGTTGCGGAAACGACGAGGATAGGTTCGCGGCCGAGATGCAGCGGCAAGTGCAGCAGTTGGGTCGGTAACCAAGAGCTCCGTCGGTCCACGCCGCCGGCGGTCGCTCATGGGCCGAGAAGCTCATCCAGCGTGCTACCTCCGTTTCATCCGAGAGCGGACCGCCGCCTTTTCCGCTCGTCTCTGGGGCGAGTGATCTCGACGCTGCTGCCTTCTCTCGAGATTGCTCTCCGGCTTCATGTGATTGGCGCTCTTTCGCGTCGACTTTCGGGTCGCTCTTCCGGGCGCGAGCACATCCTCGAGCGCGAAAGTTGCTTTTCGTCCCGCGTGGGCAGCGCGGTTGCGCGCTGCCGTCGACGGGCCGCCTTTGCGGCGCAACGTGGCTTTCGCTCCCGGCTGCGATGTGTCGACGACCAGTCTGGGAGGCGGCGTACGAACGCGCACCTTCGGCGGTCTCGGTCGTGTGCGCTCTTGGGCTGCCTTGAATTTCTCCGCTTTCGTTGCCATTGGATCGTCGTATGGGGCGCGGCGGCGGCCTTCGCCATGCGCCTTTCGGCGTCTGGTTCTTGCCCCGTCGCTGGATAGATTCCGCGACCTTTCAGCTGAACGCCAAAGCATTGAACCGCGGTCGAGAAGCTCGTACCCTTGGCCTGGACGAATGGCGTCCAACACGGCAAAGATCAACGTCGGTCGGTTGCTGGAAATCCGAGTGGAAGCGGGTTACCGAACGGCCGAGGAGGTCGACGAGCTCTTTGACGCCGTTGGCGCAGAGGTTCGCCGGGCCGCAGTTGCGAAGGTGGTTGCCGCCGTCGACTGGCGCAAGTGCCCCATCATGGCGCCGGTCGCAGCAGCGCGGATGGCCGAGCGGATGACAACCATGAACGCCCGCACCGAACGAAGCGCGGCGCTCGCCCTTTCGAACTCGTCGATCGCCGTGCTCCAATTCTTGCGCGTGATTCGAGAAGCCGGGTTGCCCGATCGCAAGTTGTTCTTTGCCCCGATGCCTCTCGTGAACTGGCTAGGCGAAGTCTTGACGGCCTACGAGTCGACGCGCTTGCGGGAATTCATCGGAGTCTGAGCCCACCTCCCCCGCGATCGGTTGGCCGTCGGCGCGCCGGCGACAAAGGAGGAAGCGAGCCGGGCATCTTCAATGTGAACTTCCTCCTGCAATGCGCGAGCGACGGCCAATGGCTCTACCTGGGTGCAACGCTCAAAAGCGGCCATGCTCGTCTCTTGAACGATGAAAGCTCTGGTCCGCGTCCTGGAGGAGCGGGGGCGTCCAGGCGCGCACCCGATGCGCACCGGACAAAAGGGGCTTGATTTAGTTTCCATTTTGAGAAACTATACCTTCGAACGGAAAAGGAAAACGGCATGGAAACTCCGACCTTCACATCGAGCGTGCTTTACCAGGACCCCAAGGCCGCGCTGGCGTGGCTCGAGCGAGCCTTCGGCTTCGAGATTACGATGGCCATCGAGGGCCCCCCGGACGCCCCCGCGATGTGCCACTACGAGATGAGCGTTGGCGGACACGGGCGGATCATGATCGGCGGGCAGTGGGCGGATTGGACGAAGAGCCCCAAGAGCCTGGGCGGCGCCAACACGCAGGCGGTCCACGTCATGCTGGAGGGGGGCCTCGACGCGCACTGCGCGCGGGCGCGGGCAGCGGGCGCGCAGATCATCGCCGAACCCGCGGAGCAGTTCTACGGCGATCGAATGTACCGCGTCGCCGACCTCGAGGGGCATCGGTGGACCTTCTCGGTCCACGTGCGCGACGTGTCGCGCAAGGAAGCGGAGGCGGCGATCGGTCAGCCGATCGTGGCCAAAAACTGGCCGTGAGCGCAGGGGTCAAACGGATCGACGACGCGTTCGCCGCGCTCGCCGATCCGGCCCGGCGTCGGGCCGTCGAGTTGCTCGCGCGCCAACCCCGACGCGCCGGCGAGCTGGCCAGCGCGCTCCGGGTTTCCCCCTCGGCGATGAGCAAGCACCTGCGCGTCTTGCGCGATCGCGGGCTGGTCACCGAGACCCATCCGGCGCACGATACGCGCGTGCGCATCTACTCGCTGCGATCGGCGCCGATGGCGGACCTGCGGGCGTGGCTCGACGCGGCCGAGCGCGGCTGGGCCGCACAACTCGCCGCCTTCGCCGAACACTTGGAGCGAAAGCCATGACCCAGGGGTCGCGTGTCCTTTCTGCGATCCGGGTGAATACAACGCCGGCGCGGGCCTTCGCCGCGTTCACAGAGGAGATCGGCCAGTGGTGGCGGCCCAACGGCCTGTTCCAGTTCACGCGCGGACGGAGCGGCGTGCTCTCGTTCGAGCCGGGCTCGAAGGGCCGTTTGATCGAGACCTACGAGGACGGCGGGGTGTTCATCATTGGCGAGGTGCGCGTCTGGGACCCGCCGCGTCGCTTGGTCGTGACCTGGCGTCAAGAGAGCTTCGCCCCCGATCAGAGCACCGAGCTGCACGTCCGCTTCGAGGAAGCCGGCGAGCAGACGCGGGTCACGGTCGAGCACTTCGGTTGGGACACGATCCCCGAGCGCCATGCCGCGCGCCACGGCTTCCCGCTGGCAACCTTCCAGCTCCGCTTCGCCGAGTGGTGGCAGGTCCTGCTCCGCAACCTGCGCGACCGCGTGTCCTCGTAAGATCCGAGAGGCGATCCTCCGTGTCGGCGCACGCACCCGCTGCCTGTTCGGACGTCGCCCCCCGACGCATACCGCGGGCAGTCGATTCGAGATTACGCGCGTTGCCTATGCGGGAGCGTCGTGCGTGGTGCGCCCGCCGGCACCCTCGATCACGATCTCTCACTCGCCGGCATCCCGCGGTTCGTGATCGATCTACGGAAGGCTACGGGCGCCATCGACGCCTGGCTTCACTCCGTCCAGCGCATGCGCAGCATCGGCGGCGGCTTCTCGGGCCCCGACCACTTCGAGGGCTTCACGCCGGCCCGCGCGTTCGAGTGTCCGTGTCTTGTCCGTGCAATCGCCCGCTCGTCGATGGCTCGCCTGAGCGGCGTTTGCCGGGGGCAACTCCAAGAGAGATGTCACGGAGTACGCAGCTGTAGAACGAGAGCGTCAATCCCCGCGACCGGCGATCGAAATCGATCGCTACGCGATCCGTTAGGCGCCCTTCATGGCGCGAAGGTGCAGCTTCAGAAGCACGTCATCCTTGATCAGATCGTTCGGCATGCCGGGGTAGACGATGCCGAAGTCCTTGCGGTTGATCGCGAACTCGGCGTCGACATCGACCGCGTCGCCGTTGATCTTGATCGTGGCGGGAAAAGAGATCGACTTGGTCACGCCATGGAGCTGAAAGTTGCCGGTCACGGTGTGCGAGGCGCCCTTCTCACCGCCGGACTTGATCGACGTCGATGCGAAAGTGGCCTTCGGGAACTTCGCGACGTCCAGTAGGTCGGGTGTCTTCAAGTGGGCCGTGAGCTTCTCCTCATCGGTCTTGAGCGACGCAACGTCGATTTCGGTCGAGACAGAGCTCTTTTCGGGATTGTTGTCGACGAGGCTCACGTTGCCGGTAAAGCTCTGGAACGAGCCGTCGTGCTTTCCCGTTACCTTGGCGCCGACGAAGTCGATCTTCGAGCCAGAATTGGAGAACGTGTATTTGGCCGCCGACGCATGCGCCACTGCCGCGGGGACAGGCTCGGCCGTTGCCGCCTGCGGTTTGCCTTTCGCGGGACTGTTGTCGCAGGCAGCGAGCGTGAGAGTGACGGCGAGAGCGAGAGTCGAGGCATCAATCAAGGGGCGGATCTTCATGCGTGCCAGATTGCAACCGTTGAAAGATTCGCACAAGTCTCAAATTCGAGGCGTCAGTGGTGCGATCTACGCATGAGCTCCTCCGGGCGTAGGCAGAGACCGAGCACCATTGGCCGAGCCTCGTCGCCCTCGCCGAGCAAGTGCGCGAACGCACCCGACTTCGTGGATATGCCTGTCGCGCTCAAGCAAATTGATGGCAACTCGCGCACGGCATGGACGATGAGTTCCGCGGAGGTTCGAGATGACCGCGCCCATCCGTTCTCGATCGTCGAGCTACGAGTTTGCAACGCCGCCCCCGGACCCTGAGCCGCTAGAAATGCTCGACCACTCCTCCGCCCCCGGTCGAGTTCAATCCCCACTACTGGGGCGCGCGCGCGCAGGTAGACGATGAATCGCACGGTCGGCAAAGTAGCGGGGGGGGGGTGGTTCTACTCGGGGCTGCTTTTCTTTTCGCGTACTCGATGATGGTCTGCTGGCTCATGATGGCCGGCCCGTGTCAGACCTGCTCTTCGTAGTTGCGCCCGGAATGCAGCGCAGCCGAGAACTTCATGTTGGCAAGCCTGGCCGTGGGGATCGCGGGTGCCGGGATTCTCTGGACGACCCGGCGTCGTTCACAGAAAGAGGATGGCGAAGGCGGGTCGCCGATTGGGTAGAGCTCTGTCGCCCGAAGAAGCCCATTCACCCCACGCTGGCCACGGACTCGAGATCCCCGGCCCGCGATCCGACTCTTTTGAGTCGGGGCGAGAGCACTGGATTGACCCCTCGAAAACAGGCGGTGTTTCACGCGCAATTTTGGAAAGCGAGGGGAATGTTCGAAAGCGAATGTTACAGGTGCGACAGGGTTCGACACGGCGCTGCGGTTCGGTGGGCAACTGGCGGGCAAGTCCGGTTGCCCACTGCGCGCGGACCGGAGAGCCCGGTGGACGATATATTGGGTTGCCCGCCGGGGGCGGTCGACGAGCAATCCGCAAACGGCAGCACGGTACACCCGCGAGTCGCACCGAAGGGCGGAGGAGCACGATCAATGGGATTCCGGAGCACGTTGGCGCAACCGCGGGCATGCTATGTTCCGGAGCGATGGACACTCTGGATCCCCGCGTGCAGGCTGCGTTTGCCCGCCATCCAGAGTTGCTGCAGATTGTCCGTGAGGTTGACCGCTCCCTTATCCGCTGGTCGCTGGAGCGCACTCCGCTAGAGCGGCTCCGGGGCGCGAGCAAGAGTCTTCGCGGGCTTCGAAGGTTCCGACGTGTCGCATCCGAAGGAGGCTGACACCGCCGCGCTGATTGCAGCGCTGCACCGCGCCGGCGTGCAATTCATCGTCGTAGGCGGTGCGGCCGCGCAGCTCCACGGGTCTACGTTAGCTACGCTTGATCTCGACATCGTTCACCGGCGCGACCCTGCCAACGTTGACAAGCTGCTCGACGTTCTCAATCAAGTGGACGCATTCCACCGCCACGACCTGATGCAACGCCGCCTGCGGCCCACTGCTGCTCAGCTTCTCGGCAGCGGCCAAATCAACCTCTCGACGTCGCTCGGTCCTCTCGACCCTCTTTGCGAGCTAGAGCCCGGCCAGGGCTACGACGAGCTTCTCCCTCACAGTGAGGTGATGCGCGACGAAGGAATCGAAATTCGCGTCGTCAACCTGCCAACGTTGATCGACATCAAATCCAAAGTAGGTCGGACCAAGGACAAGCTCGTCGTGGCCGACTTGATAGTGATTCTCGAGGAGCGACAGCGGACCGTATAGAACGCGATCTGGCGGTTTCTCAGGTCGGTGACGGCTAATGAATTGGCAACTTGCACAAGATCGAACAGCCGAGGCCGTTGTTGGCGCCATCGTCGCACTCTTCGCCTTGCAGGCTGTCGATGATGCCGTCGCCGCAGTAGTGCGGAATCTGACAGCCGCTCGTACAGCCGTTCTTGTCCCCATAGCCGGGTCCATTGTCGCGTCCGCGGTCGCACTTTTCCATCCCGGAGGCGTCCGCAACGCCATCGCCACAGAAAGGACCGAACTTGCAACGCGTGGTACAGCCCCCGTAGAGGCCGTCCATGTTGGCGGGACCATCGTCACATTCCTCGGCCGCGGTCACGATGCCGTCGCCGCAACGGGGTTCGCAGGCGGAGCGCGTCGTGTTGTAACCGGATAGGGTGAGCTGATAGTTCGATTCGCGCGGGTGGTGGTCCGCGTGAAAGAGGGCAATCTCATAGGTCTTACCCACCTCGAGACCGAGCCCGGTCACGGTGCCCGAGCCGAATGCTCCCGGCAGGGCTTGATCCACGCTCGCCTGGGCGGTCTGGATCGAGACGGTCCACGCCGCAGAAGCTCCGGTCGTTGCCAGTGTGACTTGGCCTTTCATGCGCTCGTGAGGCGCGCCGAGATCGAGCACGAGGTGACCGTTGATGAAGACCCACATGTCGTCATCGCCGAAAAACGAAAGCGTTTCGCCACCCACGAAGTGAAACAGATAACGAACTTCCGTCGTGAAATAGAAGTTTCGCATCACGCCCGTCACCGGCTTGATCGGAACTCCCAGCACTTCACCCATCTGTGGTGCGGGCCCGCCGCTGTTCCAGCCACGCGCGTCCCACTGCTGCGTAATTGCATTTCCGTCGTTCGCCACACAAGTCGTGATGGGCTTCCAGTACGGCCAGAGGTTGCACATCTTGGGGCGTGTGCTCGCTTCGAGCGGAAAGAATCCGCTCGACAGGGTCGTGGCGGCGTTGGGGGGCGCCATCATTTTCGAGCCTAGCCAGATGTCGTGGAGGTCGTCGTAGACGGTACGGCCGACGCTAAATTGGTATTGATTGGTTCCCGCCAGTTGAGCAAGCTCGAGCGTGTCCACCACTTTCGTGCTGAAGGTCGAATCGGAGAACCACTGCTTGAAGCTCTCGGGGCTCTGAATCACCTTCACCATGACGTCTTTGACGTACTTCGGGCTTGCTGCCCCGGAATTGCAAGTCTGAGTGCCGGCAACGCCATCGAGGATGCCGGTGCCGTCCCAGTCAGTGAACGTGCAGGCGCAGGCCGAACCGCCGGTGCGGCCCGTATTGAGCACGGGCTTGCCCCCGGCTCCGAGCGTGGCGTTGGCGAGTCCCGTGCAAGGGCTCGTGGCATCGGAGGGGGGGCAGGTGCCGTTCGGAGGGAGCGTGAGCAGATTGGCCCCGCTCGTATTCGGCACGCAGGTAGTCTTGACGCCGCCCACCGTGGCGCCGTAATAAAAAAAGTCCGGGTGTCCGGTGGCGAGGTTCGCACCATCGAAGTCACGGTACGTGATGGGCAAGGTCAGGCACTGACCGGCTCCTGCCTTGCAAGGCTGGGAGTCCATGTTGACTCGGCCCATGCAGGAAAAGCCGCCCTCGACCGCGCATGTCGAGGAGCACCCGTCGCCGCTCACCTGATTGCCGTCGTCACATGCCTCGCCTGGATCGACATTGCCGTCTCCGCACGGAGTCTTGCAGGCCGTCGTTACGCCGCTTGCGTCACGGCAACTCGGCTCGATCGTGCAAGTCTTCGAACAGCCTGTCCCGTCGCCATAAAAGAGACCGTTGAGCGGACCCTTGTCGCACGACTCACCCGCTTCCGGCACTCCATTGCCGCACACCGCCTGAACGCACTTTCCGGTCGTCTTTTCGCAGGAAAAACCGGGTTCGACGAGGCACGTGCTCGAACAACCATCGCCGCTCACTTGGTTGCTGTCGTCGCAGGTCTCGCTCCCGGTGACCTTGCTGTCGCCGCAGAACGGGACGCAATGCTTGCCCGCGACTCGGCACTGCCACCCGGGCTCGACCGCCTTGCAATCGGCGGCACAGCCATCTCCCGCGACTTGATTACCGTCATCGCACGCTTCGTTGCTCGAAAGTTTGCCGTCTCCGCAAGCGGCGGAGGAAACGCAAGGGGCGCCGACGGTGGGACATTTGAAGTCCGCCTCGATGCGACAGACGCCGTTGCATCCGTCCTTCCCCATGGTGTTGTGGTCGTCGCATTCTTCGCCCGGATCGAGCTTTCCGTTTCCGCAGCTGGCGGTGATCACACTGGGCGGGATGATGACGCCGCCCGAATCGCCGCCGGAACTCCCACCACTTCCGCCGGTTCCGCCGGCGCCTGGGTTATCGCTGCGCCGGGCCCCGTCCGTTGTGTTCGTGCAGCCCCCAGCGATGGACACAGAGAGAAGGCAGAATATTGCCGCCGCGATGGACAAACGAGCGCCGTTGAACATAGTTGCCTCGCTTTTCGATGCTTTGCTGAATTTCGGAGCCATGGAAGCGCTCTT
>DATHES010000006.1:0-30876 GCA_035318465.1 Polyangiaceae bacterium | reverse complement strand
CGTTGCACCGTGATGCGGCGCTGCGCGAAGTCGACGTCATCCCACTCGAGCGCCGCGAGCTCGCCGGCCCTGAGGCCGGTGAAGATGGCCGTCGCGTACAGCACCAGAACGTGCTCCCCCTCCTCGCGCGCCGCCATGAGGAACCTGCGGATCTCTTCTTCAGTCCGCAGGTAGCTGTAGTCCGTGCTGAAAAGGGTCGTCTTCGGCTTGTTGTATTTGGGGACGACGAGAAGCCACGGCATTTTGAAAGTCGTGGCCAGCCGCATCATCGAGATGAGCAAGGTGACGTGGTTCGCGATCGTCTTCTCTTCGAGGTGATCTTTGGACAGGACGAAGTCGTCCACCTCTTCGACCCCGATGGCGCGCAACTTCATCGGCCCGAAGGCGGGGCGCAGATGGCGCTCGATGATGCTCTTGTCGTCCTTGCCGCTGCGCTTGCGGGAGGCCCGCTTCTCGATCCAGTAGTCGCAGAGCTCGCCGAAGGTTCGGTCCTCCGGCTCCGGGCTTCGGAGCCCACGGCGGACTTCCTCCGCTTCGACCTCGCGGCAGCGGAGGGCATGCGCCGCCGCCTTGTAGTCGTGCAGCACGTCACTCTGACGTTTGCCGGCGGCGTCGATCCAACGGATGCGCCATTTGTCTCGGAATCGGGTCGGCTTGGCCATCGCGGTCATCCTTGCGACGAGCAAGTCCGCGCCTCACCTGCACCCTTTTCCGAAACCTTACAGGCAGCTCTCGCTGCCCTCCGTGAACCTCGATGGCCACAAGGTGGCCACAGAGCAAAAAAAGCGGGGTTGGCCTACAACAGCCAACCCCGCAAGTTCACTTTGGTTGCGCGGGGAGGATTTGAACCTCCGACCTTCGGGTTATGAGCCCGACGAGCTACCAGGCTGCTCCACCGCGCGGCAGGGAGGTGCACCCTAGTCATCCCCATGCGCGTGTCAAGGGAAACACGGCCCTGATTGGGGCTGGGTCCGGGGTGTGCTAGGGACGGCCCGTGTGCGGGCGCGACGCCCGCTCGGAATTTCGGAATTGTCGCGATCGACACCGGAACGGCTGGGTTCGAAGCTCATCGCACCGCCGCGGGACATCAATGGCAAAGAAGCCTGCAGAAACGGACAACGGCGAGAAAGTGCTGGTGAAAAACCGGCGGGCGCCCTTCGACTACCATCTGGAGGCGCGGTTCGAGGCGGGGATGGTGCTCGTGGGGAGCGAGGTGAAATCGATGCGGGCGGGGACGGTGGACATCACCGACGCCTGGGCGTCGATCGAGCGCGATGGCCTCTATCTGAAGAATCTGACCGTCCAGCCGCTTCCCCACGCGGCTTATCCGCACGAGCCGCGCAGGCCACGCAAGCTCCTCTTACACGCACGCGAAATCGAGGTGATCAAGAAAGCCGTCGATCACGACAAGAAGACTCTGATCCCGCTGCGCATCTATCTGAAGAACGGGCTCATCAAGACCGAGATCGCGCTCGCCACGGGCAAGAAGAAGGGAGACAAGCGCGACGCCATTCGGACGCGGGAGGCGACGCGCGAAGCCGAGTCCGCCATGCGTCGCGGGCGCAAGGAATGAGCCGACCGGGGGCGCGCGGTCGTCGCACGGCAACGCGCGACGGTGGCGGGATTGTCGGATGACCGACCGCTGCGTCGTCACCTGGGACGATGGGGGCACGGCCGTCCTCGAGACCATCGACGACGATCGCGTCGAGTTCGTCTCGACCCGCGCATTCGCGCCAGGATCGCGTCCGGGAGGGGTCGTTGACGGCGGGCCTCCCATCTGGCTGAAGGTTCACGGTTCGCGGCGGCAGGACGACGGGGCCTTCCGCGTCAGGGGGCGGCTCCTGAATGTGCGCCGCGAGGTGCTCGACCTTCTAAAGGAGGTCATCCGCGGGCCAAATGGTGGTAGAAGTTCGACCTCGTGAGCACCCTAGCGACCAACGCCCCCGCTGCTTCCCGCTCGAACTTCATCAGCGAGCGGCTCGGATCGGCGCTGGCGATCGTGCCGCTCGGCGTCTGGACGCTCAATCACCTCTGGAACAACCTGGCCGCGTTCGAAGGCGGGCCGGCCTGGCAAACGGCGGTCACGGAGTATCCGCACCCCCTGGCCGAAGGTGTGACGCTCGCCGTCGTTTTGCTTCCACTCGTCTGGCACACACTGTGGGGCCTGCGGCGGATCTTTCAGACTCGGCCGAACTATCCGCGCTACGGGTACTTCTCCAACTTCAAATTCATCGTCCAGCGCATCGCTGGGATTGGTCTCCTCGGTTTCCTCGGCGCGCATTTGTGGCTCGCTTTTTTCCATCCGCGCCTGGTCGAGGGGCACGTCGAGCCGTTCGCGGACATTGCGCACGAAATGCACTTTCATCGGCCGACGCTGGTCGTCTATTTGCTCGGTGTGTTGGGGATGGCGTACCACCTCGCCAACGGCCTTCACACAGCGATGATGACTTGGGGGGCGGCAGTGACCAAAGCGTCATTGCGCAAGTGGGAGCTTTTCGCGTGGGCGATTTTTTTGCTCATGCTGGCAATGGGCTGGGGCGCCATCTACGCGCTCTTCCGGGCCGGTGCGCAGCTCTAGCGGCAATGTGAGACATGGACTCCGAGCTGGCGATTCAAACACGAACCCGAGCGTGATAGAATCGGCAGGGGGACGCTGAATGGAGACGACAGCACAGCGCCGCAACAATCAGCGCTTTCAAGTCGACCTGGAGCTAACGCTACAGAGTGAATCGACCATCTGGATAGGTCAGTTGGAGAACGTCTCCGACGGCGGGGTCTTCGTCGCGAGCAAAGAGCTCAAACCTATCGGTACGGAAGTCGAGGTGACCCTCAAACTTCCGGGCAACCTGTTGCCCATCTGGGCCGTGGGAGTCGTCTGCTGGATTCGCGACACCTCGGGAAGGGATGATACGCCCCTCGGGATGGGCATCCAATTTCGCCTCATCGCGGACGACGCGCTGCGAAGGATCCGTGACTTCGTCCGGGAGCGGCAATCGGCGACGGCCGGGCTCGTTCAGCAAGCGGTGCCCTGGACGACGGGGCCCAAGCGATCGTAGCGCTATTTGACGTCGGGCAGGTTCACGAGCTCGTCCATGGCGGGGACGAGCGAGATCTCGATGCGTCGATTCTTCGCCTTGTGCTCGGCAGTGTCGTTGGCGACGAGGGGCGCAAATTCGCCGTAACCGGCGGCGGACAGCGCTTCGGAGGCGACGCCTTGCGAAACGAGGTAACGCACCACCGCCACGGCGCGCGCCGTGGAGAGCTCCCAGTTCGACGCGAACTTGGCGCGGTCGATGGGCACGTTGTCGGTGTGTCCCGCGACCTGGAATTTTCGCCCTCCCAACGTTTTGAGCACGCCGGCCACTTGGCCGATCGCGCGCTGGCCGTCCGGCTTCACGGCCGCTTGGCCGGAATCGAAGAGGACGTCGTTGGGCAGCTGCAAGATCATGCGGCCGTCGCGTAGCTCGATACGGAGCTGTCCCGCGTCGGTCAGCTTTTTGAACTTCTGGATCAGCTGCTTGTAGAGGGCGGTGCGCGCCTCGGTGGCGGCTTGTGCCTTGCGCAGCTCCTCCAGTCGTTGCTTCGCATCCTCGAGGGCGTGCGACATCGTCCCTTTTTCGGAGAGCAGGCCGTCCACATTTTTTCCGAGACGCTGCAGCTCTTCGCGCAAGCGCTGGCCGATGGCCGTCGATTCGTCGAGCTTGGCCTGCAGGTTGTGGCTCTGTACGTTGGACTGCGAGAGCTGGTTCTCGTTCTCTTGCAAGGCCGTACGGGCCGCTTGCAGATCGGCGTTGATCTTGTCGAGTTGCACGGCGCCGGCTTGCTTTTGCTGCTCGCCCTCGGCGCGCAGGCGTTCCATTTCGGCCTTCGTTTTGCGGGCGTCCTCGAGCACGGCGTCGTACTTGGCGGTGGAGACGCACGCCGTGGAAAGCATGGCAGTGACGATGGCAGCTCGCAGGTAGGTCATGGGGTCTCGGCTCGTCGGAGCCGGCATCTTCGCACGCTCGCCGCCGAGAGACACCCCGTTTTCGCGCGGGGCCAGACTCTGCGCGGTGGACAGCGACGATTAGCGGACGAGAAGTCGTAAAATCGACCGATCCTTGGCGTAGTGATAACGGAGCTGATCGTCGCTGTAGCGAAAGTCTTTGCCCTCCGGGCAAACTTCGCGGACTTGGGCCCACGATTCCCACTGGCGCTCGACGTCAGCGGGTCGAGCCAAATCGGTGGCGGCCATGGCGCGGTCGAACGCGGCGAGACACGGCTTCGAACATGGCGTGCAGGGGTCGGGCGCGCGCGGAGGTTCGCCGGTAGGTCCCTCCGCGTCCACCACGATGACGGCGCGCAACGCGAACCAAGGGCCGTAGGCGGCGTGGACGCTCAACCGACTCGGCGACAGGTGCGCGAGCCCACTCGCCTGCGCGACCCGTTGGATGGCAATCGGTGCGGGCGTCATCCGGTGCGCAAACAGAACGAGGTAGCGATCGGCGATCGACTGCTTGGCGGCTTCGCCGAGCACCCTTTCGACGTAAGCGTCGAGCGGATGCTCCACGTCGAGCAGCGACGGGTCATCTCTCAGGCTCCGTGCGAACACGGACCACAGGCGGTGCGTGTTGCCGATGACGAACCCGAGGGCACGGCTCCGGCCCCAATCGGGGAGGCGGAGCGACGGCTCGACCTCGCCGTTGAACCAATCGACGCGAAAAGGGTGGACGATATCGAGCCCCGCTTCGTCACAGCGGGACCGCAAAGCGGCATGAGCCACGTCGAGCATCGCGTCCGATCTACGGGCTCTGCGACGTCGTCTTGCACCCCACCAGCATGTCGAGATGGCTACCCGCCGTCTGCACGAGCGGATCGCAGGTGGCGGAGCAAAGCGTGATTTTGGTAGGTGGCGGGTTGCCGGGTAGGACGGGCCGATCGTAAAACCACCCCCCCGCGGCGCCACACGCCGCCGCGTTGTCGACCTTCATGAGCGGCGCGAGCGTACCGCCGATGCCGACGCGGATCTGGATATTGACGAGCGTGTAATCGAGGACCTCGCCGGGGCGCATCGGGATCTGGTAGTCGCAGGTGATGGAGTTGTCGCGAATGGCGTTGAATGCGGCCACGAGCTCCGCTTCACCGCCCGATTCGATGAGGCGCGCGGGTGCCGTGCCGCCAGCTTGGGCGAGCGAGTTCAAATTGGCCGTGCTGGGGCCGATGCCGAGCACGTAAGTCCGGACGGGGGGCGAGCCCGTCGCGTAGGTGCGAGCGACGGTGGCCGTGTTGGCAACGGTGCTGTTGCACTGAGTGGGTTGGCCGTCGGTCACGAGGACGACGGCAACGTCGCGGGTCGCGCGAGCAATCTTCTCGGCTCTGGCGTAACTGAGCGAGGCTTCGAGGGCCGGCGTGGTCGGCGTGCCCGGTCCGAGGCGCTGGGCAGCGAGGGCCGTGACGATCTGGGGCGCGACGCCGGGCAAGAGCGCAATGGGAACGTCCGGCACGCGATAGTCGTTCACGGCACAGAGCGTGTTGGTCCCGTTCGAAGACCTGGGAAAGAACCCCACGCCTGCGCCGAGCCCGGCGCTCGACGGTGAGCGCACGAAGGTGCTCAGCGCATTGGCCATCGCCGACCAGCGGCTCTGCATGCCGGCATCGGTCCCCATCGAGTTCGATTTGTCGACCACGAAGTAGAAGTCGATGGGGATCCCTTTTCCTTCGCGCGACTCGGCATGGCAAGGTGGCAGATCGGGGATATCGGGAATATCGGGAATGTCGGCGCGATCGGCAACGTCGCGCGCGTCGAGCGCATCCGGGACATCGGCGCCGTCGCGAGGCGCGTCGGCGTCGTCACGTCCGTCGACCGAGCGATCGGCGTTGGTGTCCGAACGGGTCGAGGCATCGGGGTCACGCGACGCGTCGGGGTGGGTGTCGTCCGTCTCGTCGTCGTCGAAGGAGGGAACGTAATTGAGCGGCGTGCGGCTGCCGCAGGCGACGGGGATGGCGGCGACCACGGTCGTCGCAAGCAAGCGAATGGCAGCGGCACGCCGGCTCGACTTCATCGCTCTCCTCGCGGAGGTCGCCCTGCCGGCGGCGAGGGGCGCGCACTCCGATCCGAAACCACGGTGATCCCTACACGACGGATCCCGCTCCGTCAAAGCGGGCGACCCGCCTGTGAAGCGATTCCTGAGCCCTGGACAACCGAATCCCCCGCCGCAACGCCGACCGGGCTCCCGCGTAACAATGCGCCCCTGTTCGAAAAGTCGGCACCTGCAAGAGCCGGACGGCCTTCCATGCTGCCGAAAAGTGGGCCCTTTCGCCCTTCCTCTGAAACGATGACCGCACGTCCTTTCCCCTGGAGATTCGGCCATGATTCGACGCTTCCCTCTTTCGCTCGCCGCACTGATTCTGGCGCTGATCTTGGTTCCGTTGGCTTGCGGTGGAGACGACCCTGCGCCGGCGTCGAACGGCGCCTCGCTGACCGGCGGCCTTTGCGCGGCCGGATGCCGCTCGCCGATGCAATGCGACGCAACGATCGGCTGCGTGGAGTGCACGAGCGACAGCGCCTGCCCGACCGCCAAGCCGAGGTGCGTGCGCGGCACTTGCTCCGTTTGCGCCAGCAACGACGATTGTCCGGCGTCGATTCACGCCTGCTCTCCCAGCGACCACGCGTGCCACGGTGCTTGCGGGCCGGGCAGCTCCGTCACCTGCGATCACGAAACACAATGCGACTCCGCCAGCGGCGCATGCGTGATCTGCATCACCAGCGCGGATTGCGCCGGCACCGACCATCCGCTCTGCGACCCCGAACGCCGGACCTGCGTGGCCTGCGTGAGCAACAGCCATTGCGCGTCCAGTGCTCCCATCTGCGCTCGCGGTCAGGGGGAGTGCGTGCAGTGCGTCACCAACGGCGATTGCCCGTCGTCCGCACCGACCTGCACCTCCGATCTCAAATGCCAAGGGGGCTGCCTTTCCGACACGAGCTGCAGCGGTGGCGAGCCCTTTTGCAACGCGGCCACCGGCGAATGCGTGGAGTGCCGGGGTGCCAGCGACTGCCGCGACGCCGAACTTCCCCTCTGTCATCGCGGTCACTGCATGCAATGCCTCGATGGCGCGTCGTGCCCGACCACGGCACCCTACTGCGCCAACGGACGCTGCCTCGCTTGCCGCGACGATTCAAATTGTCCGAGCAACGCGCCGCGCTGCAAGAGCGGGAAATGCGGATCGTAGCGATCACGAAGGCGCGCGCCATCGCCACGCCGACACCCTGAGCGGGTCGCTACGAGGTAGGGGGGCGGCGCGATCGGCGCGCCGCGTGCGAGCTTTCGGCTTGCTTCTCTTTGTACTTGGTCCAGCACTCGTGGCAGCGCCACTCGACGATGAAAGTCCCGTCGTCAGCCGGCCGGCGCGAAAGGCGCCAGCCGAACTTCGGGCTGATCAGCGTGTAGTTCGTGTCTGTTTTGGGGGACTGGATTCCACAAACGACGCAGACCTCGAATTCACGCGTAGACATCGACACCTTTAGAATTCCATGCTTCTGGTCGGCGAGCAACGCGGTAAGCGGTGGAGAAGACGACGCAGCGCGCCGAAGACCGACCGAAGCATCGACCAGCGCGACGAACCTATGGCCGGCGAATGCGCACGTTGTAACCAAAGGTATCGGACAAGGGACCGACCAGGCCGAACGTCGGGTGGTTGATCGTCACGCGGTCGAGCTCGTTGTAGAAGAGCCCTGCCGAGACGGCAGGATTGTCGACCCAACTGTCCTTCAGGAAGACGTGCAAGGTCCACTGCGGGTCGATGAACCCGGTGTTGTAAGGATTCGTCAACCCCATCGAGCGAACGCTCGGGCACCGCGTGCACTGGGGCGTATACGGCTGCGCCGGAGTCGACACTGGAAATGCCTCCAAGAAGTCGGCCTGCATGATGTTGATGGTCTGCGGATTGACGTTGCCGACGATGGGCAGCCCATCCGCGCCGAGAATCACCATGCCGTTCGCGTCGAGGGGTTGCTTGCTCGAAGAAAAGTCACCCATGATGATGGCGGGACGGCCCTCACTCTTCTTCTTGACCCAGTTGGCGAAATTCTGAATTCCCCAGGCCTGCTCTTCGTACCACGCCGAGCCATCGTCGAGCGAAGCCATGTTCGCGTAAGCTCCGGTATAGGCAACTTGCGCCCCGAGCAGAGGCGGCGCGTGGACGCAGTACACATCGAGGGTCTTCTCGCCTTCGTATTGCATCTTGGCGTAGACGGCGGTGCGCCGGAAAACCGTGCTCGAAAGGACGTACTGGTCGACGTCCATGAGCGGCAGCTTCGACAAAAGCATCGACGTGGTTTGCCCGTCGAAACCATAGGGACGGCGCGGGTCGGTCGCGCACAGCTGCCTGTTTTTCTCCCATGTTTTATAGGAGAGACCGTTGAGAAGGAGGCAATCGTAACATTGCCTCTTTTCCATGGTGTCGCCGTAGAGAAGCTGGGCGAGAGCCCCGGCGCATTTGCTCCCGTAGCAGGTCGTACCGCCCTGCGTGATGCCGGTGGTGTTCCCGGTGGTACTGCAGTTCGTCTCCAGGCACGTGTACGCGTCATTCACGAGGTTCGCGTCGACGCTGGCATCGCACGGCGTCCGGCCCGGGGCGGGCGGGGTGTTCCCTAGTTGATCGTTGGGATCGGTGATGGCGCTGTCGAGGTTCGTCTTGGCTTGGGCGAAGTAGCGAAAACCATCCGGGACTTCCTGGGCAAGCGCGATGAGCTTCTCTTGCGTCCACTCTTTCTGCTCGTCGGGCAGATCCATCCCTTCGTGCCGCGCGATCTCGCTGACACACAGGAGATCGGAGGTGGCGCCCCGCTGCGCCAGCGCCTGGATGACGTCGCTGGCACGGGCGGATTCCACCGCTGCAAACGCGCCGTACAAGCCGGCGTTGAAGACGTCGATCGAAAAGCTTTCGAGCTCCGAAGCCGTACAGTCCGCGGTTGCGCCGGTCGCATCGGTCGGGTCACTCTCGTTGTCTCGACAAAGGAGGCCGCGAATGGGGAATCTCCCACCGAGGTCGCCAATCGCAAAGAGCGTGACGTTGCCGACGACGCCGACCTTGGCCAAGAACATCGCCTTGTCGCTGCCACGCTGAGCGGCCACGCAGGACAGCTCCGTTCCCACGATCGTCAGGTATCCGTAGTCATCGAAGCTGAAATTGAGGGTGCCGCGCTCGTCCTTGGATGGCACCTGGCCGAACTCCAACGCCTTGGAGTTGAATCTGGCGGCGGTGATCGTCGTGGGCAGCTTGTCTCCCACCCCAACGCCGAATTGAAGGGCCGTTCCCGCGATGGCGTTCACGAATCGGTTCTTGCGGTTTTGCTGCAAATCGGTCGGGCGAGGCGCTTCGGGTAGCGCGAAGATCGTGGGGGCCACTTCTCCCCCGCCCATCAGTGCCAAGGTAATGACCAAGTCCGGACCCACATCGATGCCCGTCTTCTCGGCAATCGCCGGCGCGGTGCAGGTCTTTCCCGCGGCGATGATCTTCACATCGGTTTTTCCAGGCGCGGCTCGGAAGGGCGTGGTGACCTTCGAATAGGACAGACCGCCACCACAGATGTTGTTGAGATCGATCCCGGAGCTGCGAAGAACGGGGCGCCCGTAGGCCGCGGCACCGGTTGGACGCAGGCACACGTCGACCTTGTCGTTCGTCGGCAGCAGGTGAGCGAGGCGTACCCTTCCGCTCCCGGTGACCGGTTGCGGCAACGCACACTTCGCTGCCAGCGGATCCGCCTCGCGAGTCTCGATGCCGGCAAGAAGCTGACAGCTCGCCGTTGCCAGGCCCAACCCCAGTGCCGCCAAACGAACCAATTGATACACGTCACTCCTCCAGTCAAATGCTGTGGTTTTCGCACCCTCGAGTGCGGACACGACACACGTCGAACGACAGCGGCGACTTCTTTAGAAGGTGCCGAACACCGCTCCTTGTGCGCCGCCGATGGTCGGTGCGACGCCAAGGCTGACGCGAGGTCGGAGCGTGTTCGCGGGGGGTTGCGAATTCGGAAGCGATCCTTGTTCCGTTTTCTCGTTCTTGCCGGTGATGAACAGGTACGAACCGACCAACAGCGCCGCCCCCCCCAGTCCGAGGCCGATGTTCGAACCCCATGCCGCGAGGTTGGCCTTCGACGAGGCGTCGGCGCCAGTCCCCGAACAGCGACGCTCCTGATCCAGAAGCGGGCAGTTGTCGTCACTCTTGTTGCGATTGGAAAGAGCACTGAAGCCGAAGTACGTACCCACGCCAACGCCTGCCAAGCCAGCGACGAACAGAACCGCGCCCGTCTTGCGCTTCCCCGACCAACCTGGCTCTCCGACGGTCATCGTCTCTGCGACGGGCGCGGGATCGAGCTTTTCGATGGT
The DNA here is from genome assembly GCA_035318465.1 of Polyangiaceae bacterium. Lineage (GTDB taxonomy): Bacteria > Myxococcota_A > Polyangia > Polyangiales > Polyangiaceae > DASWDH01. Next base: position 20,509 of record DATHES010000006.1, on the reverse strand, counting down.
GGTGCTGAGACGCTGCTTCTTCTGGATGGTGATGATCTTGGTTCTCGGTAAAAATCCGGGCGCGCGCGCGACGATCTCGACCTTGCCCGGATCGGTGGGAAGCTCGGTGCCCCATCCGCCCGATCCGAGCGCGACGCCGTTGCGAAGGATCTCCAAGTCTCTCACCCTCACTAAATCGGGCACCACGATGGTGAGAAAGGGGAGCTCGGGCTCCAGCTTGGCAATGCTGTTTTTGGCGAGCTCCTCGCGGTCGGCGCGGTTGGCTTTGCGCGCGTCGGAGAGCGCTTGACGGAACTCGCCCCACGCGCTCGCCACGCGACCTTCCGATTCGTGGCAGACAGCCAGGTTGAGGAGCGTCCCCGAAGCTGGATCGAGGCGGTAGCTCTCGGCGAGCTTGGAGCACGCTTCCGCGTAGCGTCCGGCTTCCATCAGTCCGCGCGCCGTGAAGAAGAGCATCTCCGCCACCGCCTTGTCAGCGGTCGATGTCGAAGGTCCGGAGGCAGGCGGCGGCGAAGGCGCGCCTGGTTCGGCTGCATCGGCCCTTACGGCGAGAAGTCCCAAACTCAAAGCAGCGGCGACGACTATGAGGGAGCGGCGTTTCACTGACGGTCCTCCAGCGGGTTCGGCTTCTTCCTGGGTGGGTCGACAGTCATCGGGGGCGACGGTGTGGCCGTGGGCGGATTGTCCGGCGCCGCGGTCGGCGTGCTGCGCGGTGTGGCCGGACGCGTCACCACCGGCCGCGCCGGCGGCGAGACGTGACGAACGGGCTCCGACGTCGCGGAAGGTTTCGTTCCGGCGTTGGGAGGTGCCGTTTCGATCGGGGAAGGCGCGGTCGCGGCGCCGGCAGCCGCGGCCACCGCGGGGACGGGCGGCGCCGTGACCGGCATGGGAGGAGGCGCGGCCGTCGGTACCGCCATCGAGGCATCCTCGGAAGATGCAGTCCGCTCGCGGTTGAGAAATAGCCATCCGCCGACGCCGGCAACTGCCAGCAAGGCGACCGCAATCATCCCCTGCCGTCGCTTGCGCGCCGGATCGCCGTGCGAGGAGAGCAACGTCGCGCGCGCCGTTTCGGCATGGCCTCCCACCTTCGGATACGAGGAGGACGCGTCCGCGAACGCGAGCGATGTATAGGTGCCCGTCGAGCCGCCTGGCTGCCGCAAAGAGGAGTTGGCTGCGGAGGTGCCAGCCGGGTCGAGGGTCTGGCGAATTCGCGTCCGAACCTGCTCCGAATACGGTGAACCCACCGCTGCCAGCAAGTCGCCCGCCAGATCGGCCACGTTCTGAATGCGCAGCTCGATGCTTCGCTCGAGGCAATGGAGCACGACGGTCTCGAGCTCGGGCGTGACCTCCGTCCGCAGATCCCGCAGTCGCGGGGGCGGTTTGTTGCCGGCGAGATCGGCGCAGATGCGGGCGAGGGAAGGCTGATCGTAAGGCGGGCGGCCGGCGATGAGCTCGTAGAGAATCGCTCCTATCGACCAGATATCGGTGCGCGAATCGACCGAACCGGCACCGAAGAGCTGCTCGGGAGACATGTATTTGGGCGAGCCGAGCACGACGCCCGTCTGCGTGAGATCACCTTCGTCTTCGCCGATCGCCGTCCACTTGGAGATGCCGAAGTCGAGAATCTTCACCAGGTCCGATCCATCGGCGCGCTTGGTGACCAAGAGGTTCGACGGTTTGAGATCGCGGTGGATGATGCCGTGGGCATGCGCCTCGGCGACTCCTTCGCAAACCTGAACGATGTACTCGACCGCCGCGCCGATGGGGAACGGACCTTGGCTGCGGATCATCTTTCGAAGATCGTTGCCGGCCAGGTATTCCATGACCATGTACATGGCGCCTTCGCGCCAGGTGCCGACGTCGAGAACACGCGTGATGTGCTCGTTGCGGAGCTTGGCGCTGACTTGCGCTTCACGACGGAAGCGGGACTTGAAGTCTTCGCTACCGTCCGCCTTCGAGTAGAGGAATTTGAGGGCGATGGCTTCGCGCAACTCGAGGTGGGTGGCGGCAACGACGACGCCCATGGCGCCACGTCCAAGAATGCTGTCGACACGATATTTGCTGGAAATGACGGTTCCCGGAGTGAGCTGCGTCAGGAGCGACTGGTGCGGGGCGTCCTGAGCTTCCTCCGTCTCGTATAGAACCTCTACCTCTTCCGCCGCCTGCACTGGCATTCCCGGTGTCATTTCCTTCCGCGAATCATCCACGTTGGCACCACCTGACAATCTCGAGTCTTTGGAGCAGGGATGAGTCCGCGCTTCAATGATGCCCGAGTTACTCGCGATTTAAAATATATGCCCTCCGCTCCCGGAGATCACCGCAAAACCTCGCTTCTGTCGCTTGGACACAAAGCGATCGACGCGAAGCGACTTTTCCCCACTGTGTGTGAGAAAACCACGTCATCCTCTTCCACGGGTACATCTCTCGCGACACGGGCGTCTCGGGAATTATCGCCGACCGTCCATTGACCAATCGTCGGACGATGCCATCGGCATCAGCACGATCTTTGAATACGGCCGCTTTGACTGCAACCGAAGTCGGCTCGAGCCAGAACGACGACCCATCGCCGGCGCGACCTTGGCTGCGGCGCGGCAGTGCTGGGAGTCGAACCTCCGAGAGGCTGCCCGAAAAAGCCCCCTTGGAAGTGACGCCTTGGGCTGCACGCGAAATCCTCCGCCCCATCTGCACGGCAGAGTCACGCCGAGCGGTCAGTTTGGCGTGGTGCAACATCTTGGTCAATGGCCTCCCTCTTCTTCCTTCTTCGCGACGAGCCGTGCTGCCGATCATCTCGCTCGCCGCACGCGTGAACGCTCGCCGGTTCGCTTACATCGGCCACTCATTCACGACATGGATTGCTATTCGCATCGCGTCGCATGCGCGTCATCGCGTCGCGTCGCGTCGCATCGCGTGCGCGTCATCGCACCAAGTCGCATGCGCGTCGTGACCCGAGTCGCATGCGTGTCATCACCGATCCGCGGTCGGGTCCGCCGACGTCGCGACCGGTGACTGCCTAGCGATGTACCGCGGAGGCCGGGGGGGCGTCAGGGGCCCGGCGGGTCGAACCGGTGTGCGACGCCAGCCGGCCCCCGACCCAACGCAACGTCGTCGTCACGAACACGACGGGAAGGCGATGCGGCGACTGCGCCCCAGGCGGGGGGGAGACGAAGGGAGTGGGCCAAGAAGGACTCGAACCTTCAGCCAACGGATTAAGAGTCCGCTGCTCTACCAATTGAGCTATTGGCCCGGAAAAACAATCGATTCTGTTGAGCCTCCTGGTTGTGGTCGCGATCGCCCGTGGCCGCGGCCGGGGAGCTCCAGGCAGGGGTTCCCGGCGGGGAGCAGCCTCTTTACTCGAACACGGAGCCAGTCGGTAGCGATTTGTCGCACGCGCGACCGACCCGGGTCTCTGCTCCGCGGCAAGCCCGATGAAGGTCAGTTGGCCGGTGACGGAGGTGGCCGAACGGGCTACGCTCGCGCTGCGCGGATGAGCGCCGTAGTCCCGGGACGGCGCCGAGGGGGGTTCTCGCCGATGCTGAAGCGAAGCCAGTGGCTCGAGAATGCGCGCAAGCTGGACTGGGAATTCTCTTACGTGCAAGAGGAGGAAGTGTTTCCCGAGGTCGCCTCCGGCAAACCCTGGCTAGCGCACGAGCAGTGGAAGCACTGGGACGAGCCGTACCGGACGTCGTTCACCGAGTACGTCCGCATGCAGTGCAAGAAGGAGGACGCCCTCGCCGCCATCCGCGAGGCGATCGGCAAGCCGGAGGACTTCCGCCGGCTCCCCAGGTCGTGGCTCAGCGCGCTCAAGCTGCATGCGGCGACGCTCCCCCTCGCGGAGTTCGCGGCCGTGATCGGCAACCTGCGAGGGGCCCGTTTCGGACGTGACAGCGCATGGCGCACGATGGCCACGCTCGGCGCTCTCGACGAGCTGCGTCACACCCAGATCCCGCTCTCGTCGATGCACGGACTCGTCCGTCACGACGAGCAATTCGATTGGACGCACCGTTTCTATCATTCGAACAACTGGGTGGCCATCGCGGCGCGGCACTTCTTCGACGAGCTGCTCCTGTCCTCGAACGCCATCGAATTCGCGGTAGGCACCCACTTCGTCTTCGAGACCGGGTTCACCAACCTCCAGTTCGTGGCGCTCTCCTCGCTCGCCCACGACGTCGGCGACCGCATGTTCGAGCAAACGTTGAACAGCATCCAGAGCGACGAAGCCCGGCACGCCCAGATCGGCCTGCCCGTGCTGTCCGCCATCCTCGAGCACGATCCGGTCTACGCACAATACCTGCTCGACAAGTGGTTCTGGCGGGCCTGGCTGCTGTTCGCGGTCGTGACTGGGTTCAGCATGGATTATCTGACGCCGCTCGAGCACCGCTCGCGCTCCTTCAAGGAGTTCATGGAGGAGTGGGTACTCGATCAATACGTTCGTTCGATCGAAGAGCTCGGCCTGAAAAAGCCTTGGTACTGGGACACCTTCTTGTCGTCGCTCGACAACTACCACCACATGGTCTACGCGAGCGCGTACTCGTACCGGGCCTCGGTTTGGTTCGACCTGGTGGTGCCGGGGCCGGGGGAGCGGGCCTGGCTGCGCGAAAAATATCCGCGCAGTTGGGACGGCTTCGATCGCATCTGGCAAACCGTCACCGAACGCTGGGAGGAGAGCGACGTCGGCAACGACTTCGCCGTTCACGGCACGGCGATCGTGACCTTCTGCAACCTCTGCCAGCTCGTTCTCTCGGGAGGCACGCCGGCCAAGAACACGGCCACGACCATGATCCACGACGGCAAGAAGTACATCTTCTGCTCCGAGCCCTGCCGCTGGATCTTCGAGCGCGAGCCGGAGCGCTACGCCGGGCATCGGGACATCGTCAAGCGCGTGCTCGCCGGGGAAGCGCCAGCCAACCTCGTGGCCATGCTGACGCAGTACTTCGGTCTTCGTTTCGAGACCTGGGGCAAGGATGCCTTCGGGGGCGACTACGAGTGGCTGAAGCGACGGAGGGTGGGATGATCCCGCTCTACGGGTTTCTCCAAGGCGACTCCATCGGCCTTCTGGTGCTCGCCGACGAGAACGACACCGCTGCCGAGCTCGCCGAGAAATTACAGGCAGCGGCGCGCATCCGCGTACAGGCGGAAGCCAATGTCAGGGTCGTTTACCAGGGGCTCCTCATCGCCTCGAACACGACGGTGGCACAGGCGCAGATGAGCGCTCTCGATCGATTCGACGTCATCAAGGCGGACCTCCCATGACCTTCGGCAAGGCAGCCACGCTCGACGAATTGTGGATCGGCGAGAAGCTGGGTGTCGTCGTGGCCGGGCGACCGGTTCTGCTCGTGAACGTGGAGGGGACCATTTGCGCTTACGAGGATCGCTGCCGCCACAAGGGCATTGCTCTCAGCCTGGGCAAGCTCGAAGGTCATGTCCTCACCTGCTCGGTACACGGCTGGATCTACGACGCGCGTACGGGCGCGGGCATCAACCCCGCGAGCGCCCGTCTTCCGCGATTTCCAGTGCGCGTCGAAGGCGACGACATTCTGGTCGAAGTCGCCGAGGTGGACGGCCATGGCAAAGGCGCGTGACGCGGCCAATAGCGTCGGTCCGGTGCTGACCAAAGGGCGACGTGCCGACGCGGTGATAGCCGCCATCCGCGAGCTCAACGAGGACACCGAAGTCGTCGACCGAGGTGCCTACCTGAGAGTGTCCGTCCCGCTCTCGTGCACGGTGACGCGACAAGCCATCGAAAAGCACGCCGGTGAGACGTTTCTTTTTCCGTCGGATCTCGAGATGATCATGCCGTCGTTCAAGGGGCGGCTCGCGCTCACCGAGGACGTGGCTGTCTGGAACTTCCGCGAGGCGGGATGGCGATGAGCGGTCCCGACGCACCCAGGCGACGCCCATCGGGCTCGAGGCTGAAGACGTATTCGCACCTCGAGCGGGGGCGCCGCTTGCCGAACGAGTACGAGATCGTCACCTCCGATCTCTTGTATTACCCGAGCCGCGGTTTCGAAGTGAAGACGCCACTCGACGCCTGGTACGAGAAACATCAGCGCGGTTCGCTCCTGCATGCCAATGACTGGGAACGCTTTTCCGATCCGCGGGAAACGACCTATGCGAAGTACACTGCGCTCGCCTTGAAAGGGGAAACGTACCTGGACGGCCTCCTCGATTCCATCGAGACGTCGGGTTACGACCGCGCGCTCTCGGCTGAATGGCGCGGCACCCTCGACCGCGTCCTCGGGCCGCTGCGCTACCCGCTGCACGGCTTTCAGATGATTGCCTCTTACGTCGGGCAAATGGCGCCGAGCGGGCGCATCACCGTGGCCGCCCTCTTCCAAGCGGCCGACGAGATGCGCAGGATTCAGCGCCTTGCCTACCGAATGACGCTCCTGCAGCAAACGCATCCCGATTTCGGAAAAGAGAGCAAGAGCGTCTGGCTGCGCGACCCAGCGTGGCAGCCGCTACGCGAGGCCGTCGAGCGCTGCCTCGTCACCTACGACTGGGGTGAGTCCCTGATTGCCCTCAATTTTTGCATCAAGCCGCTCATCGACGAGCTTTTCATGACGTATTTGCCGAGAGAGGCGGAAGAGCACGACGATCATCTGCTCGGTCAGTTGTTCTCCTGCCTCGACGAAGACTGCCGGTGGCACCGCGCATGGTCGGTGGCGCTCTTGAAGATCGCCGTGGAAGACGACGCCGACAACCGAACCGTCATTCATGCGTGGGTCACCCGCTGGTGCGAGATTGCCCGTCGCGCAGCGGCGACATTCGATTTTCTTTTCCAGCGCACGCCGGTTCCGTCACCGAGCTTATCGAGCTTCGCAGCTCGACTTCTGGCCGAGGTTGGCGTGGAGGCGCCGGCCGCGTGAAGACGAAAGTGCGAGTCGAAGCGCACCGACCGCGTCGCCAACTCGACGCGACTCGGCTGCCGACCATGCTCGGGTTCGCCGACAGTTTGCTGCGCAGTGAAGGGGCGGGGCTCGTCGCGCTGGACGGCGATTTTCGCTTCACCTTTTGGAACGGCGGCATGGAGCGCATCGCCGGGCTTTCGGCGGACCAGGTGATGGGGCGGCGCGCCATCGACGTCTTTCCTTTTCTCGGCGGGCAGGAGGTGCATTTGGTCCGCGCCCTGGCCGGGGAGACGGTCGCCGCCAAGCGACAGCGCTTTACCCGCGCCGAGCGCGACGGATTTTTGGACGGCTACTTCACTCCTTTCAGGGACGAAAAGGGGAACGTCGTGGGAGTGGTCTGCGTCATCCACGATCTGACGGCGCAGAAGTTGGCCGAAGAGCAGCTGGGCGAGACCGAACGCCGCTTCCAGAACATGGCCGATGCAGCGCCCGTTCTCCTTTGGATGTCCGAGCCCGACGGATTGTGTACGTTTTTCAACCAGAGCTGGCTCGATTTCACCGGACGCACCTTGGAAGACGAGTGGGGAGTGGGCTGGGCGGCGGGCATCCACTTCGAGGACTTTCAGAGGTGCATGGACACCTACGTCATGGCGTTCAATGCGCGGCGCGTGTTCGAGATGGAATATCGCCTGCGCCGGCACGACGGCGAATACCGTTGGATCCTCGATCGGGGGACGCCTCGCTACACGCCCGACGGCAGTTTTGCCGGGTACATCGGCTCCTGCATCGACATCACCGATCGCAAACGCATGGAGGGGGAACTGCGCAAGGCCGTGCGCGACCGCGACGACTTTCTTTCCATTGCGTCGCACGAACTGCGCACGCCGCTCACGACGCTGAGCCTCGAAATCCAGCGCCTCAAACGCTCGCTCGGCAAGCGTTCCCAGGGGATCCTCAAGAGCGGTCGACTCGAGCGAGGCGCCGAGATCGCGGAAAATCAGATCAATCGACTGATCATGCTGGTCGAAGAGCTGCTCGACGTCTCGCGCCTGGCGAGCGGCCGCCTGAGAGTGGAACCGACCGTGTTCGATCTCTCCGATCTCGTGCGCGAGGTGGCGAACCGTCTGCAGCCGTCCATCGACGCCGCGGGGTGCGCGCTCAGCGTCGAAGCCCCCGCCCCCGCCGTGGGCAGCTGGGATTGGCTGCGCGTCGAGCAAGTGATCGCCAACCTGGTCTCGAACGCTCTCAAGTACGGCCCCGGCAAGCCTATCGAGATGTCCGTCACCCGCGAGACGGAGTGCGCATGCCTGCGGGTGAAGGACTACGGCATCGGCATCGCGCCGCAGGATCAGCGCCGCATCTTCCATCGCTTCGAGCGCGCCGTTCCCATGTCGCACTACAGGGGTTTCGGGCTTGGCCTCTGGATCGCGCGGGAAATCGTGGTCGCTCACGGAGGGTCGATCGACGTCGACAGTGAGCTCGGTCGCGGCTCGACCTTCATCGTGCGTCTCCCTCTGCGCGCTGCCTAACCGTACGATTGTCCTCGACGTGCCCGGCGGCTCGTCGCGCTGGGTGGCAATCAGCGGACAGTGCGTTGGTGCTGAATGGGCCGCTCGTGATCTGGTATGGCGAAGAACTGACAGCGTAGTGCTACGTGCGCGAAAAGAACCGTGTCATTTTGCCGCACGTGCCGCTGCCCCGACGCGACGCGGGTCCACACAGTGCGCACGCAATCGCCACGCAAGTCGCTATGGATTTCATTTATCGCATTGGTCAAAATGGAGGATCGAGTTCGCTTTGCGAACTGGACAACCTGTCATTTTGGAGAGATCAGCATGCGATTATCGCAAATGGGTATGCTTTTGATTGGATTGGCAACAACGTTCGGCGTCATACCGTCGACGGCGGAGGCTGACGATGGTGAGGCGAAGTGCGGGAACGTGAGCTTTCAAGTGTCCCTGGATGGGGTACCCGGTACTTACCGTATGGCGGGGACGCTCTGCCGACCCAAACACGACGACGAGCACACCCTGCAGATCCTCATTCACGGGGCTTCTTACAACCGCGGCTACTGGGATTTTCCCTTCATGCCGCAGCGCTACTCGTACGTTCGCGATGCCAACGCGGCCGGTTTCGCGACGCTGGCCGTCGATCGCCTCGGCTCGGGCGAGAGCGATAGGCCGCCGGGCGAGCTGGTGTCCGTGCACGCGAGCGCGAACACCATTCATCAGGTCGTGACGGCGATCCGCAACGGCTCGGTCAACGACGAGCGCGGGCGTCGCATCAAGTTTCGCCGCATCGTGCTGGTGGGGCACTCGTTCGGATCGAACATCTCCTGGACCGAAGCCGGCCTCTACGGCGACGTCGATGGTCTGGTCTTGACGGCGATCTCGCACGATCAAAATCCGCCTGGCGCGCCGCTGACGATGACCGACGCTTGGCCGGCGCAGTTCGATCCCAAGTTCGCCGGCGCCGGAATCCCGTCGGGGTACCTGACGACGATTCCCGGCACGCGCGCCGAGCTCTTTTACCACCTTCCCGGCGCGTCCCCCGCTGTCATCGCGGTGGACGAACAGACCAAGGACACGCTGCCCATCGGGATGCTTTTCGATCAGTTCACCACCTACGGGCTGACGCAGAACATCCATGTGCCGGTCCTCAACGTGGTCGGCAATTTCGATACGCTGGCCTGCCAACTGCCGTCGTGTACGGGCAGCGGCAGCATCGCCAACGAGGGGAGTTTCTACCCGGCCGACGCTTGCTACACGCAGCTGATCGTTCCCAACGCGGGGCATTCGATCAACCTGCACCTCAACGCGCCTTCGTGGTACGCGAAAGCGCAGGACTGGATCGAGGACAACGTCGGAGCTGACCGCGACCGTCGTCACGGCCGCTGCGGCCGGCACTGACGGCGCCTCGCGCCGACGTCGGTGGTCACATCGCTGCGGAGTGTCTGCTGATGGCGGTCTCGAGCGCCGTTTGAAATTCGGATCGCCGGGTGGTCGGTTTGAGCCGGCCCCCGGCGGTCAGATTCGAAACCGCGATGCCCATGGCGATGATCTTGGAGCGCACGAGGAAGCGAACCTCTCCGAGTCGTCGATAGGTTCGCGCCCCCCACTTGGACACCTCTTGACGATAGTCCGAGTCGTAACCAGTCAGGCGGTCGAGATCGATGAAGAGGTCGGGAACGTGTCCGGCGGCGAGCACGCGGTCCACCGAGCGCTCGATGAACGGCACGACGTCCGCCGTCATGTGCCCCTGGTAGGTAAAGACGATCACGCCGGGAGCAGGATGCGTGATGGCGAGGCTGCCGCGAGGAGACTCCCACTTCTCGATCTCCGCGCTGCCCGTTCCTTGCTCCCTGCTCATGAGACTCTCTGGTTTCGGTTCAGCGCTGATAGGGACCGGAAAGATGCAGCGCGAATTTCGTGCCCCGACCCACCTCGCTCTCTACTTCGAGCTTGCCGCCGAGTGACGTCGCCAGCGTCTGGCAGATGGCCAGGCCGAGACCCATCCCTCGACTCTTCGTCGTGTAAAACGGTTCGAAGATGCGCGCGAGATGTTCCCTGGGTATGCCGGGACCGTTGTCGGCGACCGTAATGACGACGACGGCGGGGCCCGAGCAGGCGACGCCGAGGTGGAGCACGTTGACGGCTTCGTCGGACTTTTCGAAAGATTGAGCGGCGTTGAAAACGAGATTGAGCACAATCTGGCCGAGACGGGTGGGGTCGGTCTTGAGTGGCGGAACGTCCGCGTAGTCGCGGACGATGCGGGCACGACCGCGGATGGCGTGCATGGCCACGTTGAGCGCGGAGTCGATCACCTCTTTGACGTCGACCGGCCAGCGCTCGGCGCTGGTCGGCATGGAGAGGCTCTGCAGATCACGAACGATGGTGGCCACGCGCGCCAAACCATCGCGAGCCGCGGCGATGGCGGGGCCGACAGTATCGGAAAAATCCTGCGGAGCGACGCGCTGCAGATGGCGAACGAGCTTTTCGACGTTGAGCGTCGCATAAGCCAGGGGATTGTTGATTTCATGTGCCACGCCCGCCGCGAGCATGCCCAGTGTCCCCATGCGATCGCTCAGCGCGAGCTGGGCCTGAAGGATCTTGCGCTCGGTGGTATCGCGCGTGAAACCGAGGACGGCCGGGCGTCCCTCGTACTCGATGGGGATGCTCATCGTCTCGACCGCCACCACGCGTCCGTCGGCGTGGACGATGCGATATTCGCGCGGCGTCTGCGGAAGGGCCGCGGCGTCGGTCTCGTCGTGCCCGCTCCGCACGAGCTGCTGATCCTCGGGATGTACGAAGTCGGCAGATTCGCGGTCGACCAATTCCTCGGAAGGGCGCCCAAAAAGCGCGACCAGCGCCGGGTTCACGTAGACGAGGCGACCTTGCCGATAAACGCCAATCGCATCGGGAGCTGCTTCGATCAATTGACGAAAGCGCTGCTCCGAACGTCGGCGTGCTTCTTCGGTTTCCTTTCGCTGGCGAATGTCGCGAACGAAGGTGACGATCGCCGGCTGTCCCGCGAGGTTCACCGCCGAGAAAGCAACTTCGACAGGTACGCGCTCTCCATCCTTGCGAATGATGGCCGTTTCCACCAAGCCGGGCGCGATTTCCCCCTGTCGCCACCGAGCGGCGAGATTCTTTACCCGCTCCCTTTCCTCCGGAGCAAACGTGACCGCGACGGCCCCGCCCATCAGCTCCTCCGTGGTGGAACCCATGATCTCGGCGGCAGCGTCATTCACGTAGATGTGACGCGGCACGACGCCGTCATCGAAGCTGACGGTGACGCCGAGACCGGCGACGCAAGCCGCTTCGAGCACCGCATCTGCCAACGCCTGGACTTCGTTGACGCTTGTGCCCTTCTGGTTTCGGCGTGTTGGCTCGGACATCGGCGGTGGACCCGACCTCAGAACGGCAGCCCTTGGGGGCCGTAGGAAGCCGCCCCTTTTTGGCGGCAGTCGTGGCCAGATATTGACCGACGCTTTCGCTCGAGACAACCACCAAAGGAAATCCGAGGTGGGGGCCTGGTCGCGCGGTCAGGGAACGGCACGCTCGCGGATGACCTCTTCGGGACGCTTGTCGTCACGCAGACCGCGAAACGTGGGGTGCCTCAGGCGGCCGTCTTGCGTAAAGCTCGTGAACCGCACCTCCGCCACCAGCGCGGGCTTGACCCAGTGAACGCCACGCTGGTCGGCGCGAGGCACGTCGTCGAAGGGAGAGTCGTCTCGTCCGAGAGGCTCGAGGCGTTGGTGGATTTGCGCCAGTGACGCTTGGCTGAAGCCGGTCCCGACTTTGCCGGCGTAGACGAGCCGACCGTTTTCGTGCACGCCGAGCAAGAGCGCGCCCAAGTTCTGTCGCGATCCGGCGGGATCGGTATAGCCGCCAATCACGAACTCTTGTTGCCGTGAACACTTGGTCTTCACCCACTCTCGCGTTCGTCCCGCGAAGTGAGGTCGATCGCCGCGCTTCGACACCACTCCCTCCAGACCGAGCTCACATGCCTGGGTATAAAAGACTTCTCCGCGCCCGATGACGTGATCGCAATAGTGAATGGCGGATTTGCTTTTGGTGCTCGGTCCGAGGACGACCCGAAGCCGTTTCTTGCGTTCGACCAGGGGGAGCTGCCTGAGATCGTGGCCGTCGAGGTACAGGAGGTCGAAGACGAAGTAATGTGGGGATTGACGGGCGCCGGCGCTGAGCGCGTTCTGCAGCAACTGGAAATCGCTGACGCCATGCTCGTCGAGCACGACCACCTCGCCGTCGAAGATCGCCGTTTCGACATCGATGCCTTCCAGCGCTTCGACGAGACGTGGAAAACGGGCGGTCCAGTCTTGATCGCCGCGGGTTTTGAGTTTCACTCCGCCGGAACGAAGCTCTGCGATCAGGCGATAGCCATCGAGTTTGATTTCGTGCACCCACTCGTCGCCGACCGGCACGGCGTCGACGAGGGTGGCCAGTTGAATCTCGGTGTGCGCCGGAAACGGGGCCTTCGTCTTCGCGCGCGCCTGGCGCTTGCTCTCGGCGTCTTTCGACTCGGACCTGCGACCGCCGTCTCGTTGGGAGCGGTGCCGCGCGAGCGATGCGACCGGCACCGATCAGGCCGTCTTTCGCGCCGGCGCCTTGCGGGTCGGGTGAGTGCGATGCGGGGCGCCTTTCGCTCTGCCGTTGCCTGTCGTCTCTTTGGCGTGCGCTTTCGCATGGGGATGCTTGCGCCCGCCGCCAGGGCCGTGCTTTTGCTCCATGCTCTTTTTGAGGAGACCGACCAGATCGATGACCTTGGCCCCACGCTCCGGGGGCGCCTTTTCCGACTCGGGCACGTCTTCGATCTCGCCGTGCTTGGCTTTTCGTTTGATGCGCGCCAAAAGATCGTCGCGGTACTCGTCGTGGTACTGCGACGGGTCCCACGGCTCGACCATGCTCGCGACCAGTTGCTTGGCCATCTCCAGCTCGCGCGCCGTCGCCTTGGATGGCTTTGACTGCTCAGCGGGCACGTCGAGATCGTCTGGGCGCCGCAGCTCGTGCGAGAAGCGGAGGAGCTGAAGAACGAGCATCTCCCCTTGCACCAGCAGAGCGGCCAGGTGCTGCCGCGTCCTTATCACGACCTTGGCAATTCCGACCTTGTCCGCCTCGTGCAGCGTGTCGCGCAAGATGGCATACGCCTTGGTGCCTTGCTTGGCAGGGGCGAGATAATACGGCGTATCGTAATAGAGTGGACTTATCTCGTCTTTATCGACGAACGCCAGGATGTCGATCGTTTGCGTGGCGCGAACGTTGGCATTGCGCATGTCTTCGTCGGTGACGACGACGTACTTCCCTTTTTGGTAGGCGTACCCTTTGACGATGTCCTTCCATGCGACCTTCGAACCCGTGCGGCGATTGACGCGTTCGTAGCCGACTGGAGCAAGGTCATGACGGTCGAGGAGCGAGAGTGAAAGCTCGTCGCGTTGCTCGGCGGTGTAGAGACCGACGGGAACTTGGACCAAACCAAAGCTGATGCTGCCCTTCCAAATCGCGCGTGCCATACCGACGAAGCTAACGCGGCTCCGAGGAGTTGCTCGAGATCTAGGCCCAAAGACGGGTGACCGGGCCAGAGGGCCCAGCCGATCCGACGCGACATCGTTGACGGGTCACCCGAGAGGATCGCCCGAAGGGCGGATTTGATGCGAAGGTTGCTCGCCATGTTCATCATCGAGCTCACGTACAAATCTCCGCTCGCCGAAATCGACGCGCAGATGAAGGCGCACGTCGCTTTCCTCAAAAAATACTATGCGGCCGGCCATTTCCTCGTCTCGGGGCGAAAGATACCCCGTGATGGCGGAATCATCGTGGCCCTCGTTGAAAGTCGCGACAAAATCGAAGCGATCGTCGCCGAGGACCCCTTCTACCTGCACGGCCTCGCCGATTTTCGCATCATCGAGTTTCGCGCCAGTCAGCGCGCCGACGACATGCCGAAGCGGATCGGCGGCTGACCGCGCTGCCCGAGGTGCGGCCTCCGGCCAGCAACGGTGATTGAGCGCCGAGGACTGGGCAAATGAGCGCCGTAGCCAACGCGCCTGTCGACATTTCATTGTATGGATTACCGCGCCAAGCTCGCGCATGGGAAACGCAGACCATGCGTACGAACCCATCTTTCCAACCTCCCCCGACCATCGCAACGACGAAGAGGCACGCCGATCGAGCATGGCATCGAGGATCCCCCGCTTCGCACGCATCCAATTCGCCCTGCCCTACGTTCTAGGAGCTATGCTTGCAGCTTGCGTAGGCAGCGAAGCATTGGATGACAAGCAGCTCTGGCCCGACGCGACTGGAGGTGCAGGTGGAATGTCCACGGGTTCAGCGCGGGGTGGCACCGGAGGTACCGGCGGCACCGGAGCTAGTGGCGGCACCGGCGGCACCGGAGCTAGTGGCGGCACCGGAGGTACCGGGGGCGATGGAGGTACCGGCGGCGATGCTGGCAGCGGCGGCTCCGGGGCGACCAGTGGCGCGGGCGGATACGCTGGAACCGGCGGCGCCGATGCCGGCACAGGTGGCGCGCGAGGGGATGCAAGCGCGGGGGCGGGTGGCTTCTCCGGCACATGGGGTCGCGGCGGGAGCTTCGGCGGCGCAAGCACCATCGATTCGGGCGACGCCGATCAGACGAGCGAAGCGGGAAATGCCGAGGGTGGTAATGCCGAAGGCGGAACCTGCGGGCCCGTGTTTTGCTTCGACGTCTTCGAATGCTGGATAATCTTTCCGACTTGCGGCTACACGAAATGCGAGCTCCTCGCATGTAAGAAGTAAGGTGTCATGACGCGACCCGATCTCCTCCCCATCGTCGAACGCGCTGCTCGCTTCGTCCTGAATCGAAGGGGGTTTCAGAGTCGCACCGTGCCAACCCCACTGGCCGAAATCCATACCTATGAAGCGGCGGGCGACGGCACCCTGCCGACGACGGTCGTGCTGCACGGCATTGGTTCGAGCGCGACGTCGTTCGGTCGGATGCTGGCGTGCCTTCGACCGCACGTCCGGCGCCTGATCGCGCTGGATCTGCCCGGCCACGGTTTCAGCGGAACGCCGGCCGGCCGCGTTACACCGGACACGCTTTATCAGTCGGTGAGCGCCGCGCTGGACGTGTTGGTGGACGAGCCGGTGCTGCTGATCGGCAATTCGCTCGGTGGAGCGTTGGCTCTGCAACATGCCATGGAAAACCCAGCCAAGGTCTCGTCCTTGGCTCTTCTCTCACCGGCAGGTGCGCGCGTCAGTGAGATGGAGTGGGAAGCCCTCGTTCGCGCCTTTCGAATCGAGTCGATGGACGAAGCGCGAAGCATGCTCCATCGCCTCTATCATCGAATGCCGTGGTACATGTCCGCTTTCGCCCCAGGTCTTCGGGCGACCATGCAGCGGCAGGCCGTGCGCGACATTCTCGGGAGCGCGACGCTCGACAACTTGCCGGCCCCCGAACGGCTAGGAGAGCTCTCGATGCCCGTGTTGCTCCTGTGGGGTCGTTCCGAGCGCGTGATGCCGCCGAGCGCCCTCGCTTACTTCCGTCAACATTTGCCGCCGCGCACTTTGATCGAAGAACCGACGGGCTTCGGTCACTGCCCCCACTTCGACGATCCAGCTCGACTCGCGGGCCGCCTCATCGCGTTCGCCCGGCAGGTGGAGCGCGACACAGTTCTCGTGCCCAGCGCGCAAAACTGAACCTGGTCAATCCAATACCAGCGCCTTCCCAACTCTCGCCCTGAAGAAGGCCGGCCAACTCCGCGCTCCGGCGAACGAGCACGTGATACGTTGCGCCTCGGCTGTCGATCCGGCGGAACCGATTTTGCCGACAGCCAAGGAGACAAGATGCCTCGCCAAATCGTGTACACGCCGAAGGCGGCCAAGCCTCCCGCGACCTACAGTCAGGCGGTCAAGGCGGCAGGACTCGTCTTCCTATCCGGCACGGCCCCCCACGATCCCGCCACCGGGCAGATCAACGGCACGACGATTCAGGAGCAGACGCGTCAGTGCCTGACGAACATCGCCGCCATCCTCGAGGAGGCCGGAAGCTCCATCGACAAGATTGTGAGCGTCACCATCATCCTGGCGAACGAGGATGACTTCGCCGGCATGAACGAGGAGTGGCTGCGATGGTTTCCTTCCAATCCACCTGCGCGTCAGGGCGCAAAGCTGCCCGCCAAGGTTCCCGGACTCAAGGTTTCGATCGCGGTCATTGCCGAGGCCTGACCCTTCGCTTCAGCTGGACACGCAAGGGCAGCTCAAGTTCGCGGGCCGCCCAGCGCAGCGCCGGCCCGCG
Source organism: Polyangiaceae bacterium (assembly GCA_035318465.1). Taxonomy (GTDB): domain Bacteria; phylum Myxococcota_A; class Polyangia; order Polyangiales; family Polyangiaceae; genus DASWDH01. The sequence continues at coordinate 3,875 of DATHES010000006.1, read as the reverse complement.
TTGCCGTTGCTGAAGCCATCGTACTCTCGGCGCATCGGGAAGGGGCGGGAGGCCAGCCCTGGCCGCGAAAAAGCCACTCACGCGCCACGTCTGGTCGACGCGGCAGTATTTCCTCAGGCGGCGGACCTCCTTCGGCCTGGAGGCTCGTGAGCCAAAACCCAGTATCCAACGCACCAGCAGGCGTTTACCCACCGGGCACCAGTGCCACAGAAACGACGCGATCACGCAGAAGCCGCTCCACGCGACTGCAAATCTCCGATCCGAAGTCAGCCACGCGCGAAGTATAGGCGATTGGCGCTAGTCGCTCACGCGGCGTGAGCGGTACTGGGCTCCACCGTGCTTTCGCGCGGCAACGTCCGTTGAGAAGTCCCCGACAAGGCGCGACAACTGGGGTCGGACGTATTGCGCCACAATTCCTACCGTGGTAGGAATTTGACATGGCTCCGTCCGCTGCGAAGCTTTCGGTCAGCATTCCGCTGAAGCTTGCGACTGCTGTGCGACGCCGCGTCGGCGCCCGCGGACTCTCCGGATTCGTCGCCCGAGCCATGGCGCATGAGCTGGAACGTGAACAACTTGGCAGCTTTCTCGCCGGCCTTGACGAAGCAGAGGGGCCTCTCCCCAAGTCCGCGGTCGCCAAGGCGAGGCGAGCTTGGCCGAAGCGCTGATCTTAGACGCTGAAGCGGTGCATTCGTTGGCACGTGCTGCCGAGCGTGGCGTTCTCGCCGAACGAGCTCGCGCGATCTTGCGGGTTGCCTTCGAGCGAAGGGCTCTCGTTCGTGTCCCGGCGGCTGTTCTAGCCGAGGTCTGTCGTGGGCCGCGGTTCGATGCCGCAGTCGATCACCTGCTGGCCGGTCACGGTATCGCCGTGTGTGACCTGACGCATTCGATTGCCCAATCCGCTGGCGCACTTTTGAGCAAAGCGAATCTATCGTCCCGGCACGCCGTGGACGCCTTCGTCGTGGCGACGGCGCTCGAGTTCGAGGCTGCCGTGATTGCCACTGGCGATCCGGACGACATCCGACGCCTCGCCGCACCCCATAAGCAGCTACGCGTGTTTCCCATCTGACCGCCCAGCAATGTCAGTGAGTGCCCACTGCAGCCGCATACCTTATAGTGAGCCCCATGGTCGACCGCGGAGCGCCATCGCACGTGAGGACGCTCGTCGGTGCAGGGCTCGACACCTGGTCCGGTTCGCCGTTCGTGCAGGAGCGGTTGGCGCTTCTCGGCAAGACGGTGTTCCTGCTCTCATTCGGCTTCTTCACGGTCATCAACGGCGTGCTCATCGCCGGCGCCGGGGTCGGGATTTTGCCGGCCCTCGTGACGCAAGCCAACGTCATGCATCTCCTGTCCTCGTCGCTGATGGCCGTGTTGTGGGCCATCGCGCGCGCCCGGCCGTGGTCGTTGCGCACGCTCGGGATTCTCGACGGCAGTAGTGTGCTCCTACCTGGCGTCGGGCTCGCGCTGATGGCCGCGCAGCCGGACGAAAGACAGCTCATGGCCGGGCTGTTCGCGCTGGCGGTGACGATGATGGCGCGGGCCGTGCTGATCCCCTCGACGGCTACTCGCACCTTCTGGCTGTCAGCGACGGCCTCGGCACCGCTCTTGGCCGTGTCGTTCATCTTCCACCAGCCGGCGGCTGTGCCCGGACTCGCGCCCGCGCTTCTCAAGGCGATCATCTCCGTGAACGCGTTTCTCTGGCTGGCCCTCGCCACGGCGCTGTCGACGGTGACTTCCCGCACGATCTACGGTCTAAGGCAACAGATCAAGGAGGCCGCCGACATCGGGCAATACACACTGGAAGCGAAGATCGGCAGCGGCGGCATGGGCGAGGTTTGGCGAGCGCGGCACCGCATGCTCATCCGTCCCGCGGCGGTGAAGCTGGTCACTGCCCAGGAGCTCGGTTCCACGTCCAGCCGCGATCCGCATTTGCGGCTCCGCCGCTTCGAGCGCGAGGCGCGCGCGACCGCCGGGCTGAAGTCGCCCCACACCGTGCAGCTTTACGACTTCGGCATCACCGACGACGGCACGCTCTACTACGTCATGGAGCTCCTCGACGGCATGGACCTCGACACGCTGGTCGACCGCTTCGGACCGGTGCCAGCAGAGCGGGCGATCCATCTCCTTTTACAGGTCTGCGCCTCGCTCGAAGATGCGCATCAGAACGGCCTGATTCATCGGGACATCAAGCCGGCGAACATCGTCGTCAGCCGCATCGGCGCCGACTGGGATTTCGTGAAGGTCCTCGACTTCGGTTTGGTCAAGCTGGATAGCGCCCGGCAAAGCGACGAGAGCCTGCGCCTCACCGCCGAGGGCAACTTCAGCGGGACCCCGGGGTTCATCGCGCCGGAGGTCGTCCTCGGCGTCCAGGCGACCGATCACCGGGTGGACATCTATTCGCTCGGCTGCGTGGCGTACTGGCTGGTCACGGGCAAGCTCGTGTTCGAAGGTCCGGGAATGGTGAAGGTCATGGCCGACCACGTCCACACGCCGCCGGTACCGCCGTCGTCGCGCTCCGAGCTGCCGATCCCGCCCGAGCTCGACGCGCTGATCCTCGCGTGTCTCGAGAAGGACCCCAGCAAGCGGCCGGCGAGCGCGTCGGCATTGCATTCGCGGCTACAGGCGATCCCGCTCGCCACGCCTTGGACGAGCGAACGGGCCGAGCACTGGTGGAGCCTCCACGTGCCGGGCATGTCGTCCACACGATCGGTCGCGGAGGTGGTGCTGTCGCACGAAGCGCATCCGCTTCGGGTGATCCGGCAGGCACGCCACTGACCGCGCTGTGACGGCGCAAGGTCGCCCAACCGGGGCTTGCAACCAACGAGGCTCAAAGACAGACTGGGAAAGTTCACACACTCCTCGCACGCAACAAGGACAAAGCCATGGCGACCGGAAGGAAGACTGCGAAGAAAGTCACTGCCAACGGTTGGAAGACCTGCAGTCGTGGACACAAGTATCGGGGTATTGGCCCCTGCCCAATCTGCTGGCCTAGCGGCGCCAAAAAGAAGAAGGCAGCGCAAACTTGAACACCTAAGACCCCTCGACCGACGCCTCTGAAGTACGCGGCCCGGGTGTGCACGGCGACGGTGCATACGCGACGCAGCGATCCCATGGCAGCGAGCCGGCTCCCGAGTAGACTCGCGCGTCATGGGCCTTTTCGACGAGCCGGGCTTGCGGCGTTTGGTGGACGCGGGATGTCCGAAATGCGGCTCGATCAAGCTCCTCTTCCGCACCTACGTCGACGGTCTGGTGCCGCTCATGGGAGGAGAGCCAATCGGTCGCGTCAAATGGGTTTACAATGGCGAGAAGTTCGTCGACGGCGTCTATCGCATCGTGTGCGCGGGATGCGATCACGAGGTCTTCGCGGAGGACGCTTGCCCACGTTGCCACGCTCCTCGAGGATTGGCGCGCGCGCTCGAGACGCCGAATGGATGGCCGGTTCCGGCCCGTTGCCCCGGTTGCGAAGGGGAGGAAGTTCGATACATCGCGTTCCTGCCTGCGGTCGTTACGTACGAGGGCAAACGAGCCGACAAAGCGCGGTGCGCAACCGAGCTTCACGACGACGGCTTCCACGGATACCGCGTCGATTGTCGCACCTGCGGTACGGTGTCGGAGCGAATCGACGGGTGCCCGCTGTGCGACGCTCCGGGACCGCTGCGTGCACGACCGGACTGAAGCGGACTCTGAATGGAAGGAAGCGACCTCCCGATGAAACTCCCCATCGTGCTCACCGCCCTTTGCTGCGGTGCCCATCTGACCGCCTGTCGTAGTGGCTCCGAACAGAACACCTCGTCCACGACGTCATCGCTGGCGCCTCCAGCCGACGCGCCCAATCTCAAAATTTGGATCTCCAAGACGGGCTCCGTCGAGATCAACGG
>DATHES010000005.1:0-74162 GCA_035318465.1 Polyangiaceae bacterium | reverse complement strand
TTTTTGAACATGTCCGCCAGTTTTCTCCAGACGGCGTTGGTCGCCTCGGTGGGCAGATCGTTGGCCGTGGTCGTGGACTCGTCCCACAGCGCCAGCAGGACATACGCCCCTTTGGAGGTGACGTGCGTGACCATGGCTTGGATGTCGGCCTGGTAGGCTGGGTCATCGAGCACGCCCTGCCACTGCACGCGGTCGTCAGCCGTGAGAGAGTTCTCGAGGTCGAGGCGGATGAAGTTGGCCTTCCAATTGTCGACGAGCTCGTCGGCGCGACGATTGACCTCCGCGACGTTGGCCGGAGTATAGGCGCACGCGTTGCAACTTCGCGTGTCGTGAAAGTTGGCTCCCCGGCCGTGGAAGATGCCCGAACCGAGGTAGAGATGATTCCCGTAGGTGTGGAGCCAACCGCCCGTGATCGGACCGTCGGAGACACTTGCCTCCTCGGTATCCGCGGTCACGTCGAATGTCACGTCGTTGGCGGTCGCGCCGTCCTTTCCCGCACTGCCGCCCGCTGCCGGACCATCGTTTCTCGTGCCCCCGTCGATTCCGCCGCTTCCAGCGGTCCCTACGCGACCGTCCATTCCGCTGTCTCGGCCAGGTGTGCCGCCTCCGGTCCCTCCTGCGCCAGCACCACCGCTCGCGCCTGCACTTCCACCGGCCCCTGCATTGCCGCTCGCGCCCGCGCCTCCGCTCGTGCCCGCACTGCCCGCTGCGCTTCCGCTCGAGCCCGCATTTCCACCCGTGCCTGCGCTTCCACCCGTGCCCGCCCTTCCACCCGCGCCCGCATTTCCACTCGTGCCCGCGCGTCCACCCGTGCCCGGACTTCCGTTCGTGCCCGCAGCTCCGGTTCCACCGACCCCGGCGCCGGCCCCGTTTGCCGCCCCGGCGGCGTTGCCTCCTGATCCCGTGCCCGTAGCGCTCGAACCGCCACTGCCTGCCGTTTGCGACGTCGGACTTAGTTCGTCCCGCGGCGCGAGCAATGCGTCGTCATACACCATGCACGAAAAGACGCCGGTCAGCGCACTCAGGAATAGGCAAGTATGGACCGTCCGCATTGCAGACACCTCGTTCGCGATCACCAGAAGCGGCAGGAGCACCGATGCGAATCATCGGTGATGCATACGCTTCGAAGACCGTGTTCGAACATGCGCCTCGGCCCTGGCGGCGCAAGACGTAGACGGGTGTGGCTTATCGGAGCCAAAGGGAGGTCGGGGCCGTCCGCGCGTACGCAACGCCTCTGAACCATGGCGTTTGGTGCTCGGCAAAATAAAACGAACTATCGCGCTAGTGAGCTGTCCTCTGATTCACGACATGCGGCGAACCGGCGAATCGGATTGCGCCCCCGACGTCGCATCTCGTTGCGATTGTCAATAATCTGACGATCTGCCGAGGCCTCGCGAATCACCCGTAGCGGCTCGGTGCGACGAACTTCCGCCACTCACGAGATCTCTCCAGGAAGTCGGTTCTGCGATAGGGCCACGCCAGCGCGTCGATCCATCGACGTACGTCGTGTCATCACGTCAACTGTAGTGATTGCACGAATCAAGTAGCATCGCGAGCTATCGGGAGGGGGACGTCTTCCCCGTGTCTTCAGCAGGTGGACTCCGTCCAGTTCCTGGACGCCGTCCATGCGTCACCGGTCGGGCGGTTGAGTGGGTATGCCTGCTCCGACGATCGATGGGGTAGCGAGAATCTGACAGCGTAGGCCAATTGCCCGGTCGAGGTTTCCGATGCGCCCTGCGTCGTCGATCGCGGCGTCGGCCTGGTTGTTCGCCCGCCTACACCGCTGTCGATGCAGTTCCTTCTCTCTCGGATCGAGCTGTCATGGGTTGCCCGGCCACGAGCAAGTCGCCAAAACTGCCACGCCCGCGAAATGAGTCGCCTTATCGTCCGGCGCGGGAAGTGGCGTGCCGCTTGCTAATCAATGGGTTCTCGCGGGACGGCTTACGACTCGACGCTTTTTAGATTCCTTATGCCGTTTCGCAGTCCGAAACATCGACCGGGGGGCTCCCTGGATTGCCACGATTTTGCCTGGCGGTCCGATTTGCCCGCGATTCGACGAACGGTTGAAAGGCTACGGGCCTCGTGCTCGGGTCAAGAAGGAGTAGCGAATGCGTAAGCTCGTTGGCGTTTCTTTGGTTTGTTTAAGTTCGATCGTCGCGTCCGCCGCGCTGTCGAGCGGGTGTAGCGACGAAGGTGACGGTGGCAGCGGTGGCTCGTCGGGCTCGGGGACGGGTGGCACTGGCGGAGCGGGCGGCTCGGCAAAGGGCGGTAGCGCTGGCAACGGCGGATCGGCCGGCTCGCCGAGTGACGGTAGCGCCGGCTCGGGCAAGGATGGCGCAGCGACCGGTGGCTCCGGCGGCGCGAGCGGCAGCGCAGGCGCGAGTGGCGCTGGCGGCAAAGGCGGCACCGCAGGCACGGCCGGCACGGGCGGTACGGCTGGCACGGCCGGCACCGGCGGCAGCGCGGATGCGGGCAAAGATGGCAGCGCCGGCAGCGCTGGCAGCGCCGGCACGACCCCGGAAGGTGGGTCCGACAGCACGCCCGACGGTACGACGCCGGATGGAAGCTCCACCGACGCCACCGACGCAGCCACCGACGTTGCAGACGGCAACGCGGGGGACGGGGCGGTCAACACCTGCGAGCGCGATGGTGCGGCCCGGGATCTGAGTTGCGAAAACTACTGCACGACGTTCATCGCCGTGTGTAAGCCGATCGCAGCCTACAGCACGTTCTTTACCGATAAGCCGGACTGCCTCACCAAGTGTGGGGCCTACAGCCAGGACCAGCTGTGTTGCCGGGCCGAGCACGTGAATCTGGCGCGCGACGCGGGCGATGCCAGCGCGAACGTTGCGATGCACTGTGGTCATGCCACCGGCTTGATGATCTGCCCGTAACACGACGCGCTGTCAGACAGCAGCCGGACATCCTCGTCCCGCGCAGGTTCGCGGGGCGAGGGTGATCCGGCTCGCTTCTTATCTTGCCCGGGGGCCGGCAGTCACGCTGCGCAGCCTACGGTTGGACGACTGCGCTGCCGTCGATGCTGACTTCGGTCTGCGCCAGCAATCGGCCGGTGATCGACGCGCCCGTCCGCAGTGCGACCGACGTTTGCGTCAGAATGACGCCCTCCACGTGCGCGGTCGTGCCCAGATCGACCATACCGGCGACTTGCCAGAAGACGTTCTTGGGCAATGCGCCGCCGGTCAGCAGGACCTTCGTCGCGCTGCTCACCGTGAGATCCTGGGCAACCTGGAAGATCCAGACGTCGGTGGCCGTACCGGTGAGCGTGACATTCGTCGGGATGAGAAGACCGGTGCCCCATTTGTAGACGCCCGGAGTGAGCGTCATCCCGCCAATGTTGCCGCCGCCCAGCTCGGTGACGCTGGCTGCACGCCCGGCGGCGTCGCTGAACGCGAGCTCCATGTCGCTGATGGCGGTGGTGAGGTTGGAAGGTGTGGGCGGCTCGTAGTTGGCCGCGTACACCTTGCCGGTGACCTGGGGCGAAGTGGAAAACACGTTGGTGGCATCGGCGATCAGCGAAAATCCGGTGATGTACGTGGCGGCAGCCGGGCTGGCTCCGAGGTTTCCGGTGATGGCCGAAGTCGGCACCGTAGAGATGCCGCTCTTGGAGAGGATCGCGAAGCTCTCGGCCGTTCTGAGATTCACCGCGGGCGTCGACGCCGAGCCGCCCCCGCCGGTCGTTCCGCCACCACCGGTCGTGCCGCCCCCGCCGGTCGCGCCGCTGCCGGTTGCGCCGCCACTGCTGGTCGCGCCGCCGGTGCCGGTCGCGCTCGCTCCGTCCGAGCTTGCGCAGGCCGCGCCGAGCCCGATGAGAAGGAATGCGCCGCTTGCCTTGACCAGATTCGACTTCGTCGTCGTTGTCTTAAGTTGTGTCATCCGACCCCACTTTCTCGATAGAGACGTCATCGCGTCTCGTCCTCGAAGGGGCGCGTCCGCGTGGCTGGTTGAATAGAGCAGGTCATGTAACCATATTGGCAAGCGCCTGCTTGCGCTTATCGGTGGTCGTAAGTCCCAACCCCGCTCTCGACGCCGCACATGGCTCGCATGCGCGGCATCGATTGCCGATATCTCGGTGGTCATCGGTACGTTGCGGTAGCAAGCTCGTCGACAGCACGCTCGGGTCACGACCTTCGCCAAAGTCGGACGGCTCGTCGTTTTCGCATGAAGCGTGCGTTTGCCTACATACCGTCCGGACCGTCGCCGGCGAGGCTTCCGCATGCTACGAGTTTGGCGACGACCATGAGCACGCCGCGCCCCCGCGTTCTCGTCAATTTTGCCTCCAGCATCGACGGCAAGATCACGCTCGCGCCGGGTTTACGTAAAGGGGCCTTCATGATGTCGCGTCATCACGAAGACCCGCGGCGCATGCGGCACATTCGGGCGATGGTGGACGCCATTGTGATCGGTGCCGGCAACCTACGCGCCGATGATCCCGATCTCGCCATCGACGCCAAAGAGCGCATGCGCCGCCGTGAGGGGGGGCAACCCGAGCCCTTGCGCATGGTCATTACCGGTAGCGGCAATGGGATCCGGCCCAATCAGAAGATGTTCGATCCGGCGCTGGGCGGGCCGTCGTTCGTCCTTCATGGTGAGCAGATGCCGGCCATGGCCCGCGACAATCTCGCCCGCGTGGCGACGCTGGTCACGCTGGGGCAGCGCGACGTCGACATCCCGCGCCTGCTCGCATGGGCCCAAGCGCAGGGCGTGCGCACGCTTCTCTGCGAAGGGGGTGGAATCCTCTGCGCGCAACTCTTCGCCGCCCGCGCCGTGGACGAGCTTTTCGTGACGCTGGTTCCGCGGATCTTGGGAGGCGAGCTTGCCCCCACGCTCGCCGAAGGTCCGGGCTTTTCTGCCTACGAAATCCCCGACGCCACCCTGGGATCCGTCGATCGCGTCGGCGACGAGCTGTTCCTTCGCTACGACTTTCGGTGGAATTAAGGACGTGTCCCGCAAGCGACGAGTTTCCGCTCGTCAGCCGGCCCGAGCGTCACGCCGACGTCGCTGACCGCGTCGATGACGGCCAAGGCTGCGCCGCAATCTCCTTTCCCGAGATGCTCTTCCACTGCCTTTTGCGCATGAAGAGCGATGCCGGCACCTGCTTCGAAGCGTCCGACGACACACTGCGCGAAGACGTGATTTGCTTCGACGAAATCGCCCCTGGCAGCGCGAGCGACGGCGTGTCCGCAAGGTTCGACGTCCGCCGCTGGATCCTCCGACACCGGCGGCGCGGGCCGAGACAGATCCTCGACGGGAGCGATCACGGTCGCTCCGGGTGGCAACGGTGACGCCACGTCGTCCGATCGGCTCGGCATGTGGAGCCGGTTCCAAGCAAAGGACAGAAGCAGCGCGATGGCGGCAGTGGTCGAGACCGAGACGAGGAGCGGGGTGAAACGTCGGCGAATGGCCTCGCGGCCCCACCAGCGTTCACCGCCGGACACTGGGCGCCGCACGGTGGCCGGATCGGCGTCGGCCAGCCCCGCACCGAGTTCGCCCATGGCAGGCGGATAGTTGGCCCTTCTGGGCGGGCCCGTGCGTCGCGGAGGCGGGAGCGTCGGTGGGAGCGCAGGTAGCGGGGGAGTCGACCCGCCTCGCGGCGCGCTCGACCAGAACCTCGACACAATCGAGCCGGAACCTTCCGGCGGGGTAACGGAGAGAGGTTGGCTCGGGGTCGCTTTTCGATCGGAGGATTCCATTCCCGACTCGACGTCGAACTGCAGGCGCGCGAGATCCTCGGGCGGTCGTCCCCTCTCCACCTCGGCGGTGGCCATTTTCACCAAGGCTTCGTCGGCGCGCGACGAGGGGAATGCGGGAACGGCCATGTCCGAGCGAAACCGGCCGACGACGCGCGCCGCGACGTAGAGCTCGGCGACCCAGCGGTCCACGAGCGACGGCGTCTCGGTGGGCAGAAACTCACCCGACGGCCCCGACAGGCGGCGAATGTGCTGCGCCATGTAGGCGGCCAGGAGCGCGAAGGCCGGCGAAGCTGGCGCGCGCAAGAGCGCTGCAAGATTCGCAAGTCCGAGTGCATCGAGTTGCAGCGAGAGGTGCTCGGCGGCCCGTGCGGTGAGGCCATCGGTCGATTTGCTCCACCACTGCGGGAGCGACGCCGCCTTGACGGGAGGCAAGATGATGGCGTTGTCGAGCATCGAGCGGAGATCGTGGAGCGCCGCCCAGCGCAAGCGCTGCTCGAAAACGGACGCGACGGATGCGGCGACCGATAGAACGATGTCGAGCTTGTCGAGGAGATCGGAACCGGCGCGATCTTTCCAGGTCCCGGGATCGCCGAACGCGTCGAGCCGCTCGGTGTCGGTGAACTCGGTTCGGAGCTCGGGTTCGACCAGCGCGAGGCCGAGGGCCTGCCAAGCCAGCGCAAATGCGTTGGATGTCGAGAGCGCCGAGCAGAGTCGGTCCAAGAAGCTCTTGGCGTCGTCACGCTGCACCGGCAAAAGGGACGGTTCCCCTTGCCAAGGAACGAGCAACGCCGTGGCGAGTAAGCCCTCGAGACGCAACCATCGCGGCGCGGACCACGGATCTCGATCGGCCCCTCCCTGGGTCATTCACCTCTAAAGTACCACAGGCCCGCGACACTTCGAAGCCACTCCCCGTCCAGCACGTCCTTAAGCACTACGCTGTCGGATTTCTCTACGGAGCCCCCTTGGCGGCGGCCTCGCCGTGCCGGGTGGCCGGAAACGATGTGCGTTTTGGGGCGAGGCGGTCTGACGCAGTAGAGCTAGGTGGCCCCGGCGATCCTGCGTTTCTGCAGTCCGTCGAGCCGGTAGATGTACACCTCGCGCAGGCCGCCCGCCCAGAGCGTCTCGCTGCGGTTCAAAAAGACGATCTTGAGGTTACCCTCGCCCGTCGGGTTCGGTTCGGTCTTGTCTTCACCGGGGCCCGTCACCAAGAAAATGCCGTCCTTCGGTTTTATCGGGATGTTCGGCAAAGCGTAGATGAAGGGCGGCGGCGACACACGCCCCCACGACGTGCTCGGAGCATTGGCAATGACGAAGCGCGAGAGGTTGTCGTCCACCCACGACAAGAGCGGCAGGGTCTCGCCGTAGCCTTCGATGACGCCGGCATTGCCGATGGCAAAGAACTTGTGGGTGGGGACGGGCTGCTGCTCCGCCTCGTCCTTGAGAACATTGAGACGACGGATGAGCGAACGCGTGTCGGCCATCACTCGGTTTTATCGCGTTTCGCTGGCGCGACAAGACGTCAGGGGAAACGTCCGCTCGCAGCGAGGAGATCGACGCGCGCCTGTCGCGCGCTGTCCTCGGCCACGGCCGCCGCCGTTTCGGCGTCGCGCGCACGGCGCTCGGCATCGATGACTTCCAGGTTCGTCGTGGCCCCCGCTTGGTAGGCGGCCGTGGCAAGCTCGAGTGCGCTCTTGGCGAGTCGTGCAGCCTGGGTGGCGGCGACGAGGGCCGATTCGGCGCGCTTCACCATTTCGAACGCGAGCCGGACGTCGGAACGTGCCTGCCGCAGGAGCGCCTCGTACTGAGAGCGCGCTTCGTTGGAAATCGCCTCCCGCTCGGCGGCGAGGCCGTAACGGAGGCCACCGTCGTAGAGCGGTATCGTCAAGAGGAGCTGGGCTTGCCAGCCGGTGAGCGGCTGCACCAAGGTGGGAGGGTTTTGATAGAACGGTTGGGCGGTGCCGATGAGAAAGGGGAGATAGTCGGTGTAATTGTCCTTTTTGACCTGATTGGCCGCGTCGAGCCGCGAACGCGAGGCGACGACATCGCGCCGGGTCGTGGTGGCATCGCGGATGGCGCTGTCGAACGCGGGTGACTCGGCGAGTGCGATCTCGTCCTCGGTGTCGACCGGACCTTGGTCGCCGACGAGGACGCCGAGCGCCTCGCGGGCGCGCGCGAGACCGGCGTACCCCGTCTCGACCTGCGCTTGATCGGTCGCCACTTCCTGCTCGGCGCGGACGGCGTCGACGCGGTTTCCGATCCCGCCCGCGAAGCGCGTATGCGCATAGTCGTAGTGCGCTTTGGCGGTGGCGAGGGCACGCTCGCCGACGTCGATCACACGCTTTTGCGAAATGACGGCGAGGTAGGCGCGCGCCACCGCGATCGCCACTTGCCGGCGCACGTCCTCGGCCGCGGCGCGCGCGGTCTTGACGTTGGTCGACGCGTGCGACCACTGGGCCCAGCGCTGCGGAACGATCAGCGGCACGCTCAGGCTGAGGTTGGCGGAAAACTGGTCCCTGGCCGCGACCACGCGCCCGCTGAACTCGCGATCGGCATCGAGGCGCGTGTAAATGGCGTTGCCGGTCAGCATAGGCAGCGAGGTGGCGCGGGCCTCGCGTACCAGCGCTTCGGCGCGTTGAATTTCTTCGATGGCCACGACGATGCTCACGTTGCGTGCCTGGGCGCGCTGGATGGCCTCCGCCAGGCTCAGCCGTTCGACGTTGGAGGGCGTGCCCTCCAACGGCGGGGCCGTGGTCTCGGTGCGACCGGGCGGCGTCACGACCTCCGTGCGGCCCGCTGCCGTCACCAGGCCAAGCGCCGTGACCAGGGCCGCGGTCGTCGATCTATGCATGGGCAGAGCTGCTTAGCGCGTCCGGTTCGGGTTCATCGTCGTAGGGAGCCTTGCGTTTGGCGAAGCGATCGAAGACCGTGTAGAGGGCGGGCACGAGGAACAGCGTAAAGATCGTGGAAACGGTGAGTCCGCCGATGACCGCGCGCGCCAGCGGGAGGTTCGTCTCGCTCCCTTCCCCGATGCCGAGCGCCATCGGCACCAGGCCGAGCACGGTGGCGATGGTCGTCATCAAGATGGGGCGCAGACGCGTGCGGCCCGCTTCGATGGTCGCTTCGACGATCGATTTGCCGCGGCGCCGCAGCACGTTGGCAAAATCGACGAGCAGGACGCCGTTGGACACGACGATGCCGACCATCATGATGATTCCCATGAAGCTATTCACCGACAGCTTGGTGCCGGTCAAGAAGAGCATCAAAAAGACGCCCGAAATGCCGAGCGGGACGCTGAACATGATGACCAGCGGGTCGACCAGCGATTTGAACTGCGACGCCAGCACCATGTAGACGAGCGCCAGCGCCATCACCGCCGCGAAAACGAGGCCGCGGAAGGCCTTCTGCTGCTCGGCCGTCTGTCCCCCGAGCTGCACGGTAAAGCCCTCCGGCGGCTGCATCTGGTTCACGGCGTCCTGGGCGGCGGCGCTGGCCGCGCCGAGGTCCTTGTTCGGCGCAATGTTGGCGGTCACGTGCACCACGCGTTGCATGTACTTGCGATCGATGACCACCGGGCCGCTCGAGCGTTCGACCTTGGCCACCGTGTCGATGGAGACGACATCCCCGCGCGGCGTGCGCACGAAGAGGTCCCCCAGGTTCGCGGTGTGCGTGCGGTAACGGTCGGCCATCCGCACGTTGATGAAGTACTCGTTGCCCGTCTTCTGATCGGTGAAGGGGATGGGCTGCAATTGGGTGTTGCCGATGAGACTGGTCAACACCGTTTGGGCCACGTCTTGCTCGGAGATCCCGAGAACGCCGGCTTTCTGACGATCGACGACGACGTCGAGCTCGGGGGCATTTTCTTCGCGCTGGATCTGCACGTCGGTGAGCAGTGGCTGCCCCTCGCCGTCGGTGAGCAGGTTCAGCTTCGCCAAGAGCTCGCGCGCAAATCGCGAGCCTGCGTCGAGCTCGTAGCCGAGGACTTCGATGTCGATGGGCGCCGCCGATCCGAAATTCAAGATGCGCTTGACGATGCCACCCGTGAAAAAGAAGACCTGGGTGCCGGGGAGCGCGTCGCGCAGGGCAGCGCGCACTTTTTCAGTCGCTTCGACGTCACTGACGATCCGCTCCGAGCGGCTGACCAGGTTGATCTGGATGTTGGCCGCGTGCGAGCCGGTGTTGGACGAGTAAAGAGCGGTGCGGCCCGCGGGAAGCCCGGTGTCGGCCAGCATGGTGGTGTAGATGGGCGTGTCGACGTTCTTGTCGCGCAGGCCCTGCAACGTCTCGTCGGTGATCTTTTCGATGCGTTCGGTGACGAGCTCCGTCTTTTCGACGCGCGTGCCGATGGGCGTCTTGTAGATGATGCTGAACTGCCCTTCGTCGGTCTCGGGGAAAAACTCGGTGCCGATCCTCTTCTTCAGGAACATGCTGCTCGCGAAAAGTGCGACGATGGTGACCACCGTGACCAGCCGGTGCGAAAGCGTCCATTTCAAGACCTTGGCATAGCCGTGATCGAGAGCGTCGAGCCAGCGGTTGATGGTCCCTGGGATGCCGCGTTGCTCCTCTTCGTGACCACGCCCTTTCAGCCAGTAGAGGCACAAGAGCGGCGTCACCGTGCGCGAGACGAAAAAGCTCGTGGTGAGCGCGAAGGCGATGGTCATGGCGAGCGGCAGGAACAAGAATCGCGCGATGCCGGCCATGAAGAGCACGGGAAAGAAGACGACGATGGTGGTGATGGTGGAAACGAGAATCGGCATCGCCACTTCTTGGGCAGCGGCCAGCACGGCCTGCTTGCGACCTTGTCCGAGCGCCAGATGGCGGTGGATGTTCTCCAGCTCGACGATGGAATCGTCCACCAGTCTTCCTACGCCGAGCGCGAGCCCGCCCAAGGTGAAGACGTTCAGCGTCTGCCCGGTGAAATAGAGCAGCACGAAGGTAGCCACGATGGAAAGAGGGATGGCCACGGCCACGATGCCCGTCGCGCGCAGGCTGGCCAGGAAGAACAGGATGACGCCGATGGCGAGGAGGCCGCCCTGGACCGCTTCGTGCTGGAGCGCGGAGACGGCGGACCGGATGTACTTCGACTGATCGAAGGAGATAGCGAGCTTTACGTTGGAGGGAACGCCGCGCAAGTTTGGCATGGCCGCGCGCACGGCGTCGACGACGCCGATGGTGTTCCCCCCCGGCTGCTTGAGGACGCGGATGTACACGCCGCGATGTCCGTTGACGCGGACGATCTCGCTTTGATCGGCGGTGCCGTCCTCGACCTGGGCCACGTCGGAGACACGAATGGGCACCGTCGCCGTTCCCGCCGTGGCCGTCCCCTGGCGTACGATCACCTCGCTCAAGGGGCGTGCGTGCGCCAGCTGGGTGTTGGAAAAGACGTTGTAGTCGCGGTCACCGGCGCGCAAGCTGCCGCTCGGTAAGAGCAAGTTCGACGATCGCACCGCGCCCACCAGGTCCATGATGCCGAGTCCGCGCGCCCTGAGCGCATCGCGATCGGCCTTGACCGTGATCTCCCGTGTCTTGCCGCCGCCGACGGTGGCGCTGGCCACGCCGGCGATGCGTTCGATCTGGGGCTCGATGGTGTTGTAGGCGATGTCGTAGAGTTGCTTTTCGTCGAGGCTATCGCTGGAGATGGCGATGGAGACGACGGGGATGTTGGTGATGTCGAATTTGTTGATGAACGGCTGCTGAATCCCCGGAGGCAGCGTGTTCAGGACCTGCGCGATGCGCTGCGACACTTCGAACTGCGCATTGTCGAGGTTGGTGCCGAAGTTGAACCAGACGCTTACCAGCGAGACGCCCTGCTTGGACGTGCTCTCCACGCGGTCGACGCCGGGCGCGGCCGACACCGCGCGTTCGAGGGGCTGGGTGATCGACTTCTCGATGTCGGCCGGTCCCGCTCCCGTATAGAAGGTGGCGACTCGGATGACGGGGACGGTGATGTCGGGGAAAAGGTCGACCGAGAGGCGGGTCACCGAGACCCACCCCAGCACAATCACCATCAGCGAGACCATGAGGATCAACACTGGGTTGCGAAGGGCGAGCCGTGTGAGCCACATGCCTTTGCGTTGCCTTCCTCAGTTGCGTACGGGACCGGTCGCGCTTGCGCTCGGCGCGGCCGAAGGTGCGGCGGCGCGCGCGCCGCTGTAAGGATCGATGTCGCGCGTGGCGCGGACGGTGAACCCTTCGGAGAGCCCATCAGCGCCGGCGATGACGACTTCTTCGCCTCCGGCGAGACCCTGCGTCACCTCGAAGTACTGGCTGTCGTCGAGATCGGTGCCGATCTCGACGGGGCGCCGCGTGACCTTGTTGCCCATCAGAATGAACACGTATTTCTGATTTTCGGTGATCTGGAGCGCGTTGACGGAGACGACGGGAACTTGGGGATGCATTTCCAACCGCACCGCGCCGCGCCCGTACATTCCGGGACGTAGCTCGCCCGACGAGTTGTCGAGCTGAATCTCGGCGTCGAGCGTGCGGGTGATGGGATCGAACGACGGAGCGATCCGCACCACCGAGCCGGTGAAGCTCTTGCTCGGGATGGCATCGAGCTCGACGTGCGCGGCTTGTCCCAAGTGGATGCCGCTCGCGTCGCGCTCGTTCACCGTCACGAAGACGCGCAGCCGATCGATGCGCACCACGGTGACGATGGCCCCGCCGCCCGGCGGGCCGACGAGCGCGCCGGGATCGAGGCGACGCTGGGAAATGACGCCGTCGATGGGCGATTCGATACGCGTTTCCCCGAGACGCACGGCGAGCGCGCCGATCTGCGCTTTGGCCGTGGCCTCCGCGGCTTCCGCGGAGGCGAGCGCAGCCGACGCCTGTTGCAGCTCTTGCTGGCTCACCACGCCGGTCGGCGCGAGTTTCTGCGTACGCTCGAAGTTGGTGCGCGCCAGGACGGCCGAGGATGCGACCTGCGTGAGCGAGCTACGCGCGGCCGCGAGCTGGTCGGGCAGGTCGCTCGGGCGTACCAGGGCCACCAGCTGGCCCTTCTTCACGCGGTCACCGCGATCGACGAGGATGGCGTCGATGTAGCCGAGGACCTTGGAGCCAACGTCGGCCTGGGCGAGTGGGCGAAGATCGACCGGCGCACGCACCTCCACCGGAACGTCGCGCCGTTCGACCTTCTGCACGACCACCATGGGAGCCAGTCGCGCCTTGGCCGCCGCGCCGGCGTCGCTCTTGTTGCAGGCGGCGAGCCCCAGGGAAAACGCGAGCATGGTGAGGCTCACCGATGCTCGCCGGGCGTCCCCCCTGCGCAAGTTCGCTGAACCCATGGTTGGTTGGGATACGACCATTTCGTTGCAAGTGCAACCATTGCGATTGTTAAGTTTTGTTGTTAGGTTCCGCCAGTCCAATGCGCGCCAAACCTTTGCCCCATTCATCCGGCCTCGTCGAGGAGCTGGGAATGCTCATTGGTCGCACGCGACGTATCGTGTGGACGAACGTCGCGCGCCGATTGGACGCCTCGGGCGAGACCGTCCTCGCCTGGCAACTCCTTTCGCACCTGGTGCGCGAGGGAAGATCCACCCAGACCGCCCTCGCCGCCGCGGTGGCGCAACATCCGGCCGGTGTATCCCGCCTTCTCGACGATCTCGAGAAGCAGGGATACGTGCTGCGCCGGCGCGACCCGCAAGATCGGCGCCGGATGTACGTGGAAGCCTCGGCGCGCGGCAAACGCCGCTTCCAGGAAGGTCTCCCCGAAATCGTGGCCGCCGTCGATCAAGCGCTCGAGCCGCTCGGGGAATCGGAGCGGCGCCTCCTACGGGATCTCCTACGTAAGGTGACGGCGCCGGTTTCGGAGGTTCGAACTTCGGCCAAGGTTGGATAGGGAGGGTTTCGCGGGCCTCGGGGTTAGGCCAAAGTCGGATAGGCGCGATGCCACTTCCTTCGGTTGACGATGGCGGGTCGCTCGCTTGAAGCGGGACGGCACCATGGCGCTGGTGTAGCTTCACGCTCTTCGCCATCCGCCGAAGGGCCCGCCCCATGAGCAAGAACCGTCTCGAAGCCTTCAGCGACGGCGTCATCGCCATTCTCATCACCATCATGGTGCTCGAGCTGAAGGTTCCGCACGGCGACGATGTCACGGCCCTCTTGACGGTGTGGCCGGTGCTGTCGAGCTACGTGCTCAGCTTCGTTTACTTGGGCATCTATTGGAACAACCACCATCACATGCTCCTCGTGACGTCGCGCATCAACGGCAAGATCTTGTGGGCCAACCTGCACCTTCTTTTTTGGCTCTCGCTCGTGCCGTTCACCACCGGCTGGATGGGCGAAAATCACTTTGCCCCGACGCCCACCGCCGTGTACGGCGTCGTGCTCCTTCTCAGTGGCGTGGCGTTCCTCATTTTGGAGCGGACCATCATTGCCTCGGAGGGCAAGGACTCCAAGCTGGCCCGCGTAGGCAAAGATTGGAAGGGTTTGGCCTCGGCGGGTCTCTACGCGTGCGCGATCCCCTTGGCGTTCGTCCACCAGTGGATCGCCGACGCCATCTACGTTTTGGTCGCGCTGATGTGGTTCATTCCCGATCCCCGCATCGAGACCCGATTGGCAACGTAGGGCGGCTTTCGGCGCGCGAAAGGGCGATGCTTCGGCTAGGCTCCCTCTCATGACGAAGGACAACCTCGTGCGTTTCGGCGTCGCGATGGAGACGAGCCTCGTCGCCCAAATCGACAAGCTGGCCGAAGCGCGCGGTTGCAACCGGTCCGAGTTTTTGCGCGATCTGGCGCGGGCCGAAGTGGGGCGCACTTCCTTGCAGGATCGGGTGCGTGCGTTCGCCGCCGTGACCTTGGTCTACAACCACCACGTGCGTGAGCTTTCGGAGAAGCTCACCGCGCTGCAGCATGACCTCGGCGATCAGGTGCGCTCGACGATGCACGTGCACCTCGATCGTGAGCATTGTCTGGAAGTGGTGGTCATGCGCGGTCGCTCGGACGAGCTCAAGGCGGCGGCGGGACGGATGCTGGCCACGCGCGGCGTGTTGCAGGGGGGCGCAGAGTACGTGGCGGAAGAGACGCTGGGACTCGGTTCGACGGGCCGGCGATCGGCTCTCCTCGACCACGATCATCCCCATCCGCACGATCACCCCCATCCTCCCGCGGTTTCCCACGCTAAGCCGCGGCGCGCCGTGAAACGGCGGCGGACGGCACGTTGAAGGCGGCTCTGGCAGTTGGCCTCGCCGCGGCCGCCCTTGCCTGCGCCCCGGTGCCGCGCGCGCCGTCCTCGGCTTCATCGGCGACGCCGTCGTCTTCTGCGGCTCGGGAGGACGAGGAGCTCGATCGCGTGGCGACGATTCACGGAGCGCCGGGACCTTGGGCGGTGGCCGGGTATCGCATGGGTCGCCACGCTCTCGCCAAGCTCGGTCTGGCGCCGGGAAGCTTCGATCTGGAGATCACCCACCACACGCCGAGGCAAGTGATGTATTCGTGCATCGCCGACGGGGCGGCGGCAGCGACCGGTGCCAGCGTGGGGAAGCTCAATCTCAGCTTGGTCGATAGCAGCGTCGACGACGTCGAGACGACGTATCGCCGCAAGTCGACGGGGCAAGCGATCACCCTCCGCCCTAGCGCGAAGTTCCGTGCTCGCTTTGCCGATGCGCCGCGAGAGCGCGCTCGCGAGCTCGGCCACGAGGTATTGCGGCTCGCCGACGGCGATGTTTTCGAAGAGGCCGCAGCCGCGCCGTAGCACGACGCCTCCCGCGTCCGCGAAATAGCTTGACGACAAGTTTCGCTTCGACGTATTCGATTCTCTCGAATTACGAATCGAGATCAACGCTTCGGGTGCCCTGCCAGGGCATAAAAGGGAAGCCGGTCCAAGTCCGGCGCGGTCCCGCCACTGTAGATGGGAAGCTGCTTCGACTGCCACTTGGCGCACGCGCCAGGGAAGGTAGAAGCAGCGCTGGAGGTGCGAACCTCCTGAACCCGTGAGCCAGGAGACCTACCCGAAGGCGCGACAGGGCTTCCGCGTGGACACGGAAGGGTTCGTCGGGCGGTCCGTAGCGGCCTCACTTCAACCCTCTTTCCGCGCGGAGAGAAGGTTTCCGTAGTGAATGGCCGAAGTTTTCGACGCGCGCTCGGACGCGCCTCAAAGGAGAATCGCATGCGGATTGCAATGGGCAGTCGGGTTGGATGTTGGGTGGGACGAACGGCGGGCCTCTTCGCGCTGGGCGCGCTCGGATGCGGAGCAGCGCCGGCTGACTCGAGCGGACCGCCCGGAACGGGAACGGTCGATCTCGAGAACCGCGCGTACATCGTCGGCCGCGACTCGGGTGACGTCACCGTCATCGACCTCAACAAGATGGAGGTCCTCGGCGTGCTCGACACGCTGGGAGTCAACAACCACATGGCCGAGCTCAATGCCGACTTCACCAAGGGTTACGTCGACTCGTCCGGCACCAACGAGACCGTCATTTTCGACACGCGCGCGCTCAAGATCCAAAAGCGCGTGAGGCTCGGTGACGAGCCGACCCACCTCGCGCTGAGCCGCGACGGCAAGTACCTCGCTGTCGTCAACGAAGCCACGAACGCGGTGTCGTTCATCGACACCTCGACCGACACCGAGGTCAAGCGCCTGACCGGTTTCTCGGTGCCGCACTTCGTCCGCTTCGCGCCCGACGGCATCTACGCCTACGTTGCCAACATCGGCGCGCACCACATCACGCGCATCGAGATGAGCTCGCTCACCATCGACGGCGAGATCGTGCTCGATGGGTTCCAGGGTTCGCCTCATCCCACCGAGGCGGAGGACGAGGGGGGCTTTGCCGACGTGCAGATCGACGCGAGCGGCGTGCTCTACGGAGCGCACGCAGCGACGGGGCGGGTGCTCGTGTACGACACCGTCAGCCGCAGCAAGGTGGGCGAGCTCAAGGTCGGCGCCAAACCGTGGATTGTGTACGCCGAGCACCCGTTTGCTTCGGTCACGCATCACGTCGTGCCGAACTTCGGTGACGAAACCGTCTCGCTCATCCGACCCGGCCAAGCCTCCATGGGCGGCAGCGCGCCCGGCGCCGACTCCGAGTCGTACGGTGTCAATTATTCCCCACTCGCGCCGGGGCTCGCCTTCGTCATGAATCGTGTTCGCAGCGAAATCGCCGTGGTCGACACCGACGTGAGGCAGGTCGTGAAGAACATCCCCGTGGGCGGAAATACGGAAACGGCGTCGACGACCGCCGATGGCAAATTCATCGTGGCGGCAGTGAGCAGCGCCAACCGCGTCGTCGTCATCGACACCGTCACCAAGACCATCGTCCGCCAGTTCGACAACATCGGCCGTTATCCCTGGAGTGTGACGATTCCGCGGGGCCAAAATTATTGTCATTAGAAGCCAGCTCGGCTGGCTTGCAGTTCACTTTGTGACCGGGGGCCTCGCCGTTCCGTCACCGGCGCGGGGCCCCGCCTCGGCCGTACTTCCCGTACGGATAGTCCCATGAAGCGCTTTCTCCTCGCTGTAAGCAGGCCGCTCGCGGCAAGCAAGTTGCTGGCGGCACTGGCGCTCTCTGCGACGCTCGTCGTCGCGGGGTGCCGAGGGCCGAAGGAGCAGGGAAGGGGATCGGCGCAGCTGCGCGTCGTCAGTCTGCACGACGTGACAACGGAGCTGATCGTAGCGCTCGGGGCCGTGTCGCGGCTCGTGGGGATGGCCGATCTCGTCGACGCGAGCGACGAGCTACGCGCCGCGACGGCGGGGGTTCCGAGGGTGGCAGGCCCGTCGCCGAGCGAGGGCGCGGGTGAGCTCGAGATGTTGTTGACCGCCCAGCCCGATTTCGTGCTCGGGCTCCAGATCGTGAAGCTGAAGAGCCCGGACATCGTGGCGAGCCTCGAACGGCACGGAAAGAGCGTCTATCTGCCGGCGCTTTCGTCGGTGAGCGACGTGGAGACGCTCATCCGCGAGGTGGCGCGCCGTCTGAAAAAGGAGAGCGAAGGGGAGCGCCTTCTGGCCGATCTCGCGGCCCACGTCGGCGCTCCGGCTCCCGCGCGCGAACCGAGGCGCGTGTTCGTCTACGACTGCTGCGACCCTCCGTTCACGGCGGGTCGACGGACGGTGCTTTCCGATCTCATCGGCCGGGTCGGGGGGCGCAACGTCTTCGGCGACGTGGATGCCGCGTACACCCACGTCAGCTGGGAGGAGGTGCTTCTGCGTAAGCCAGAGCTCATCGTCGTGCACGCGTATGGCGAGGGTGGCTCGGCCGATGTCAGCGGGAAGATCGCCGCGCTGCGAGGAATCGAAGCGCTGCGCGCGCTGCCGGTGACGGTGATGCCGCTCCGCTATTCGCTCGGGGGTTTGAAAACCGGGGAGGCTGCGACCGTGCTGCGCTCGGCGCTCACCGGGACGGGACCGACGTGAGCCGCTCGACCCTCGCCCTTTCTCTGCTCTGTCTCGCCGCGGCGAGCGTGGGGCTTTCCGCGGGACCCGCGGGCTGGATGGCGCCCTGGCATGCGGTGCAGCGTCTCGTCGACGGCGATGTCATCGTGGCGAGCCTTCGTGCGCCCCGCGTGGGGCTGGCCGCGTTGGTGGGCGCGTCGCTCGGTCTGGCGGGCGCCGTGATGCAGACGTTGCTGCGCAATGATCTCGCCGATCCGTACGTGCTCGGTCTGTCGGGAGGCGCGTCGGTGGGTGCCGTCGTTTCGCTGCTCCTTCTGCCGGCCGTGCCGCCCGGGTTGCTCGCCGCGTTCGGCGCGGGGGCGACGGCGCTGCTCGTGCGGGGGCTCGCCGGTGCGCCCTACGATCGGACGCGCCTCTTGCTCGCGGGGGTGACGCTGAGCTCGCTGCTCACCAGCTTGACGGGCCTTTTGCTCATCCTCGCACCCGAGGACAGGCTCCTCCGATCGATGTCGTTTTGGCTCTTCGGCGGCATGGGGACGCCGCGCGTGTCGCTGCTCGCCGTGCCCGCCGTGTTGCTCGTTCTCTCATTTTCTTGGCTCGTGTCGCGCGCAGAAAGGCTCGATCGCTTGACGATGGGGGACGACGTGGCGACGTCCCTCGGCGTCGACGTGCCGGTCACCCAGCGTTACGTCCTCGTGTGGGCGGTCGCGCTGACGGCGAGCGCGGTGGCCGTCGGGGGGCTGGTGGGTTTCGTGGGGCTCATCGCGCCGCATGCTGCGCGAAGGCTCGTCGGCGCGCCGCACCGTGCGATGTTGCCGGCCACGGTGTTGCTCGGGGCGGCGCTGGTGATGGGTGCCGACACGGTGGCGCGCACGGCGTTCGCGCCGCGTGAGCTGCCGGTCGGTCTCGTGACCGCCGG
Source organism: Polyangiaceae bacterium (assembly GCA_035318465.1). GTDB lineage: Bacteria > Myxococcota_A > Polyangia > Polyangiales > Polyangiaceae > DASWDH01. Next base: position 55,211 of record DATHES010000005.1, on the reverse strand, counting down.
GCTCGGCGGGCCGTTTTTCCTCAGCCTCTTGCGGAGGGTGAGCACATGAGCGCGGTGGCGGCGGAGCGCATCATCGTCGAGGACGTCGTGCGCGCGTCGGGAATCGCCGTGGGGTGGAACGGGCGCCCGGTGCTGCGCGACATCAATCTCGCGGTGCGACCGGGGGAGCGGCTCGCTCTTCTCGGCTCCAACGGATCGGGCAAAACGACGTTGCTGCGCGTGCTGGCGGGGCTCGCCGCGCCGCTCGAGGGAGAGCTTCGCTGGCGCGGGACGTCGCTACCCAAAGGGGGCGCGCGCTGCCGCGTCGTGGGCTACGTTTTGCAGGCCGAAGCCCCGGTGCACTTCACGGTGCGGCAGGTGGTGGCGCTGGGGCTCGGTACGGACGGGCCGCTGAGCACGCCGCAAGCGGCGCACGTAGCGCGGGTGCTCGCCGATGAGGGTCTCACCGAGCTCGCCGATCGCCCGTGCTCCACGCTTTCGGGCGGCGAATGGCAGCGCGCCGTCATCGCCCGCGCGCTGGTGGCGGAGCCGGCCCTCTTGTTGCTCGATGAGCCAACGAGCCATCTCGATCCGGCCCGCCGCGCCGTTTTGCACGAGCGTCTGCTGCGGCTCCGCGATCAAGCAGTGGTGCTGGCGACGCACGACCTCGAGCTGGCCGCGCTCTGCGAGCGGGTGATGATCCTGGGGGACGGTCGCGCCATGTTCGACGGGGCACCGGGCGACGTGCTGACGACGGAGGCGCTCCAGGTTTCGCTCGGCGTGCGCGTGCGCCGTTTGGACGACCCCCAAGGGGGCCCCGCGCTTTTTCGCGTGGTGGGCCTGGCGCCCAAGGTCATGCCGCGGGAGGACGCGTGAGCGCGTCACCGTCGTTGCCCGTGCTTTCCAGGGGCGCCTCCGCCGAGCGCGGCGCGCTCGTCGTCGTCGGGCACGGTAGCCGCGATCCGGCGGCCAACGCGGAGTTCGAGACGTTCGTGGCCGCGTTCGCGGCGCGCGAACCCGATCGCGACGTCACCCACGGTTACCTCGAGCTCGCCGAGCCGTCGCTCGCCGCCACCTTGAGCCGCGTCGGCGAGCGGGCGTCGAACGTTCTCGTGATGCCGCTCATGCTCTTCGGCGCCGGCCACGTGAAAAATGATCTTCCGCTGGCGCTCGCCGCCGCGCGGCAGAAATTCCCCTCGGTGTCGTTCTTGGCGGCCCGCCCTCTCGGCGTACACCCACTCTTGACGGACGTCCTCGCCGAGCGCGCCGAATCGGCATCAGCGCTCTCCGCCGCCGAGCGCGCGAAGACCGCGGTCCTCGCGGTGGGGCGAGGTTCGAGCGATCCCGACGCCAACGGCGACTTCTGCAAGCTGGTCCGGCTCTTCGCAGAGGGACGCGGGTTTGGTCGCGTCGATCCGGCGTTCATGGGGATAACGGGGCCCAAGGTGGACGACGCTTTGGAATCGCTGGCCCGCGCGCGTCCAGAGCGAATCGTCGTGGCGCCGGTCCTGCTCTTTGCTGGTTCGCTGGTCACGAAGCTCGACGATCAGCTGCGCCGTTTTGCGGCGCGTTATCCCTGGATCAAGACCGTGCGCGGTCCACATCTCGGCGCGCACCCGAACCTCTTCGCGTTGATGGACGAGCGCGTGCGCCAAGCGGTGGGGGAAGGGGCGCCGCTCCCTTGCGACAGCTGCCAATACCGCGCGAAGCTGCCTGGCTTGGCGGAACAAGTGGGAGGCATGCGCGCCCTCTTGTGGAGCCTCCGGCACAGCTTCACGCACACCCAGGCTGCGCCGCACGTGCACGCCCATCCGCGGTTGCGCAAACACGTCCTCGTGTGCGGCAACGTCGACTGCGCGGAGCGCGGCAGCTTGTCGCTCATCGACGAGCTGCGGCGTCTCATCAAGCAGGCGGGGATCGCGGCCGACGTGCGCGTCACGCGCACCGGCTGCATGGGGCGCTGCGGCGAGGGGCCCACCCTCGTCGTCTACCCCGACGGCGTTTGGTACCGCGGCGTCGATCACTCCGATGCCGCCTCACTCGTCGACGATCACCTGGTCGGCGACCGCATCGTCGCGCGGCTCGTCGACAACATCATGCAGTAAGCAGAACGACCGAGAAGAAAGGAACGCCACCATGGCTTGTCACGAGATCGCCGCCCTTCGCTTGGGACTCATGCGCATCCTCGGCCGCGAGGACGAAGCGGAAAGGCAGCACGAGATCGCCGAGCTGGGGGACGCAGCCACGCGCCCGGGACCGATCCAGTCCCTCTGCGAGGCGCGCGACTTTGCCAGCATGCACCGCCTTTTTGCGGCGTCGCTGGCCGAGCTCGAGCACAAGGTGGCCACCACGTCGAACGACGACCCCAAGCTCCCCTATCTTCGTTCGCTCGTCATTCTGAGCAAGAAGACCGAGCTCGACCTGCAAAACCAGGCCGACAACCTGACCCGTTTTTATCGGGAGCTCGAGGAAATGCACGACTTCGTCCACGAGATTTATCCGGCGGGGTGACGTCATGGCCATTCCCAAATCAGCGCAGCTCATCGCCGCCGAAACCGTGGGCCCGCGGGCACGGCGGCTCGAATTCGCGATGACCGATCCCGCCGCGCTCGGCTTCGTCGGCGGGCAGTACATCATCATCGATACCGGTATGGTGCTCGCGTCGGGCAAACTGGCCAAACGTGCCTATTCGATCGCTTCGTCCGATGCCGACCAGACGCATTTCGAGCTCATCGCGCGCCGCATCGACGGAGGTGTCTGCTCGAACTACCTGCACCAGCTCGAGGTCGGATCGACGATGAAGTTCAGTGGGCCGTGGGGGAAGTTCCTGCCAGCGCCGGCGAGCGGCGCAACATCGACGTGGGTCGTTGCGACCGATACCGGCATTACGGCTGCCCTCGGTCTGCTCGCGGGGGCCGCGTTTGCCGACCGTCTCGCGCGAACCACGTTGCTCTGGCTATCGTCGTCGGCCGACGATTTCGTTTCTGACGCGTTCGTCCGGCAGCGCGCGGAGAAAGCGGGCCCCCGCGGGGATCTTCGCGATATCCGTTTCGGGACCCTTCCGCCCGTGCATCATCCCGAGCGTATCTTCGCCGGGCTCACGCATTTCGAGGACTTACGACGATCGGCCACCCCCGAGCGGGTGTACCTAGCCGGCGACGGCGCGTTGCTGTACCCCTTCGCGAACGCGCTCACTCTCGCTGGTCTCGCCGAGTCGCAGCTGGCCATCGAGAGCTTCTTCAACGTTCCGGTCAAGAAGGTGGACATCTCCGCCGGAGGAGATGCGAAGTGATTGATGGAGGCCGAAAGCAAGGGGCAGAAAAAACGTGGGCTGCGCACCGGGTACACGACCGGTGCCTGCGCCGCCGCCGCCGCCAAGGCGGCAGCGCGCTGCCTCGTCTCCGGCACCACCCTGGGCGAGATCGAAACGACGCTCCCCAACGGCCAGAAGGTGACCTTCCCCTTGAAGCGGTGCGAGCTGGTCGGCGCGCGCGCCACGTGCAGCGTGATCAAAGACGCGGGCGACGACCCCGATTGCACGCATGGCGCCGAGCTCACGGCGGAAGTGGAGCTGGCCAGCGAGCCGGGCATCACCATCCGCGGCGGCCAGGGCGTGGCGATGGTGACCAAACCGGGGCTCGGGCTGGAGGTGGGTGCGCCGGCGGTGAATCCGGTTCCACGCCGCAACATCACGGAAATGGTGGAAGAGGAGATCCGCGGCAGCGCCTGGAGAGGCGCGGTGGTCACGGTGAGCGTGCCGCGCGGCGAGGAGATGGCCACCCAGACGACCAACGCCCGTCTGGGACTTCTCGGTGGCATTTCGATCCTCGGCACGACCGGCATCGTCAAGCCGTATTCGACGGCGGCGTACAAGGCGAGCGTCGTCCAAGCCATCGACGTGGCGAGTGCGCGCGGGATGGACGAGCTGGTCTTCACCACCGGCGGCAAATCGGAAGCTTACGCCATGGCGCTGCTCCCCCACCTCCGGAGCGAGGAGGCGTTCATTCAGGTGGGCGACTTCATCGGCGTGGGAGTGAAGCACGCTGCCCGGCGCAAGATCCGCCTCGTGCACATCGTGGGCATGATGGGCAAGCTCTCCAAAATGGCCGACGGCAAGATGATGACGCACGCCGCGGGTTCGGAAGTGAACATGAAGCTCCTCGCCGATCTGGCGACGGAGCTGGGAGCGTCGAGCGAGCTCTACGATCAGATCTTGGCTGCCAACACGGCGCGCCATGTCCTCGAGCTCTGCGCGGCGGCCGGCCTTACGGGCATTACATCGCTCGTGTGCCGGCGCGTAGCGGAGCACACTTCGCGGCACGCGGGCGGGGGTCTCGATATCCACGTCCGCCTGGTGGACTTCAACGGCGCGCTTTTGGGGATGTACCCGAGCGAAGCGACGGCCGCCGCGCCGTGAATCGAGAGAGGAGCGCCGACCGATGAACGACATGCGGCAGATGACGAGCCTCGGGCGGGGGATCGAGGACAAGAGCTTCGCCATCATCGACGATGAAGCGGGGGCTCACGGTTACGCGCCGCCGGAGTGGCAGGTGGTGCGGCGCATCATCCACGCCACCGCCGACTTCGAGTTCAAGTCGCTGGTGCGTCTCCACCCGCAGGCGATCGCGGCCGGGGTCCGGGCCCTCCGCTCGGGGGCCACGGTGCTCGTCGACGTGCGCATGATCGAAGCGGGGCTCAACGCCGATCGGCTGCGCGCCTACGGCTGCGCGGTGGTGAACTACATCAGCGACGACGACGTCATCGCCTCGGCCAAAGCCAACAACTCGACGCGCGCCATCGAGGCCATGCAGAAGGCGCATCGTCTCGGCAAGCTCGACGGATCCATCGTCGCTATCGGCAATGCGCCGACGGCGCTGCTCGAGGTGGTGCGCCTGGTGCGCGAGCAAGAGGCGCGCCCTGCGCTCGTCATCGGTGTGCCGGTGGGATTCGTTTCGGCGGCGGAGTCGAAAGCGGCGGCCCTCGGCCTGCCCGTGCCGTTCATCGTGACCGAGGGACGCAAGGGGGGAAGCCCCATCGCCGTCGCCATCCTTCACGCGCTCCTCCTCTTGTCCGCGGAGGCGTCGTGAACCGCCGCCGCGCCATCACCGTCATCGGCATCGGCGAGGACGGCTGCAAAGGGCTTTCCAGCCGTGCGATGAACGCCATCGCCAGCGCGCGCGTGCTCGCCGGCGGCGAGCGACAGCTCGCTTTTTTCCCTGAGTTCGAGGGCGAGCGTATCGTGTTGAAAACCGGCATCGGCAAAGCGCTGGAGCGAATCGCCGAACACAGCGCGGAAGCGAACGTGTGCGTGCTCGCTTCCGGTGACCCCATGTTCTTCGGCATTGGCTCGCTGGTGGTGGCCAAGTGTGGCGCGGACCACGTCGAAGTCATTCCACAGCCGAGCTCCGCTCAATGGGCGTTCGCGCGCGCAGGTATCGCAGCCGAGGACGCCGCGGTCATCTCGCTCCACGCGCGACCGCGCGAGGGATTTCTCACGCGCCTTTCGCGCCTCGCCAAGGTGGCGGTTTTCACCGACGCCGAGAATTCGCCCTCTCGGCTCGCCGCGTACCTGCTCGAGCACGATGAAACCGGTTTCGATGCCTGGGTGTGCGAAAATCTCGCCGGTCCCGGTGAACGCGTGCGCAAGCTGACGCTCGACGAGCTCGCGGCCACGACCGACGTGGGCGCGCTCAACGTCCTCTTGCTCGTGCGCCGCGATGCCACCTGGCGCCGGCCGCCGGCGATCACGTTCTTGCACGAGGATGCGTTCGCCAAGCGGATGCCGAAGAAAGGGCTCATCACCAAGCGCGAAGTGCGGCTCTTGTCGCTGGCGGCGCTGGGGATTCGTCCGGACAGCGTGGTGTGGGACGTCGGCGCAGGGTCGGGCTCGGTGGCCATCGAAGCCGCCCTTTTGGCCTACGAAGGACGGGTCTACGCCATCGAGGTCGATCCCGAGGGCGTCGAGATCTGCCGCGAAAACATGCGCGCGCACGCGGTCGACAACGTGCGCGTCATTGCCGGGCGCGCGCCGGAAGCGCTCGCCGATCTCGATGCGCCCGATGCCGTCTTCATCGGAGGCAGCAAGGGAAGCATGGAAGAGATCATCGCCGTCGCGTTGGAACGGTTGAAACCGGGAGGCCGGCTCGTCGCCAACGCGATCACCCTCGAAAATGCAGCCGAGGCGTACCAGGCCTTCCGCCGTCGCGACCTCGTGCCCGAAGTCACGCTTCTGCAGGTGTCGCGCGCGGAACCGCTCGCGCGCTACATGCGGTACGAAGCGCTGAACCCCATTCAGATCTTCGCCGTAGAGAAGCCGTTGCCCGGCGAGGCTCGGCCCTCGCCCGGAGATCCCGCGTGACGTACGGAACGCTCTACGGCGTAGGCGTCGGTCCGGGGGCCCCCGACCTGCTCACCTTGCGCGCGGTCGAGACGCTGAAGCGCGCCGACGTACTCGCCCTGCCGCGCAGCTCGGATTACGGCGCGTCGATGGCGTGGAAGATCATCAAGCCGGTCATCGGCGAGCGGGCCGGCCAGGAGCGCTTGTTCTTGACCTTTCCGATGTCCAAGGACCCCGATCGACTGCGTCCAGCGTGGGATCTCGCGCTGGCCGCGATCGGCGAGCGGCTCCGCGGCGGCGCTTCGGTTGCATTCGTCACCGAGGGAGACGCCTCGCTCTACAGCACCTTCATCTACCTCCGCCGTGAAGCGCCCCAGCGCTGGCCCGGGGTGCGGATCGAGATCGTTCCCGGCGTGTCCTCGATCGCGGCTGTCCCGGCCGTCACCGGGATTCCCATTGCCGACGGACAAGAGTGCGTCGCCATCGTCCCCGCCAACTACGGCGCTGCCGATCTGTCGCGTATCTTCGCCACGTTCGACACGACGATCTTAATGAAAATCGGCTCGGAGATGCCGCGCGTCATCGAGGCCCTCGAGCGCGCGGGTCTCGCCGACAAGGCCGTCTACGTCTCCAAGGCGACGATGGCCGAAGAGCGCATCGTGCGCGACGTGCGCGACGTAAGAGACGAGCACGGCGACTGCTTCGCCATGATCATCGTCGCCAAGAAAGAGCGCAGCGGCGTCCTCGTCGGGGACGTCCCTTTCGCCGAGCGCGCGCTGGCTCCGGAGCTTGGAACATGACGACCCTGCGCCAGCCTTTTGCCGTCTACGCCATCACCCGCCATGGAATCGACATCGCCCGCCGGCTCCTGCCCGACCTTGCCGGTGCCCATCTGTACGTTTCCGAGAAGCTCTTCAGCGGAGCGCCGAGCGGCGCGCGCCCGCTGCCCCTCCCCATGGGTCCGATGCTGGCCGATGCATTCACCGCCTACGACTGTCACGTATTCATCATCAGCGTCGGCGCGGTGGTGCGGATGGTGGCGCCGTTCCTCAAGAACAAAAAGGTCGACCCGGCGGTGGTCTGCGTCGACGATGCCGCGCGATTCGCCATCTGCGTCCTGTCCGGGCACGTGGGGCGCGGCAACTTGCTCACCGATCGCGTGGCGCGCGCGCTCGGCGCGACTTCGGTCGTCACAACGGCGTCGGACGCCATCGGCACGCTCACCGTCGACATCCTGGGCCGCGATTTCGGCTGGACCCTCGACGACATGGATCGCAACGTGACGCGTGGATGCGCCGCTGTCGTCAATGCGACACCGGTCCTCTTCGTGCAGGAGGCCGGTGAGCCCGGCTTTTGGCCGGCGGACAAACCGCTGCCGGAGGGAGTCGCGTACGCGCCATCCCTCAACGGCGTCGATCCGCACGCCTTCGAGATCCTGCTCATCGCCACCGACCGCGAGATCAAGGAGAGCCATCCCGAGTGCTGGAACAACGCCGTCATCTATCGGCCGAAGAGCCTCGTGCTCGGCCTGGGGTGTGACAGGGGCGCATCGACGGACATGGTCGAGCGGGGCGTCCTCGAGCTTCTCGCCCAGCACCATCTTTCGCCGAAATCGGTCAAAGCCATCGCTTCGATCGATAAAAAGAAGGACGAGGTGGCGTTTGGGCACCTGACCGAAAAGTACGGCTGGCCTCTCATCGTTTACACCGCCGAGCAGCTCGAACGCGTGGAGGGCACGCAAAACCCCTCCGACATCGTCAAAAAGCACGTGGGGACGCCCGGTGTAGCCGAACCGTCGGCGCTTCTCGCCGCGGGGGCCACCGAGCTCGTCGTCCCCAAGCGCATCTACACCGAACCGGGTGCGGGGCGATCGATGACCCTCGCGGTGGCGCGCATCCCCTTTGCCAAACGGCAATCCGAAAGTTGCCAAATGGCACCCCCCATCGGCGCGGAAAACGCGCGCCCCAGCGAGGAGCGCGGTCATGGTTGAGCCGGTCGGCATCCTTTACGTCGTCGGCATCGGCCCCGGTGCGGAAGCCCACGCCACGCCCGCGGCGCTGCGCGCCATCGCCGATGCCGAGCTCGTCGTGGGCTACACCACGTACATCAAGCTCGTTCGCCACCTCTTGGACGGCAAGGAAATCATCAAGACCGGAATGACGGAGGAGATCGACCGGGCCCGCGCGGCAGTGGAGCGCGCCAAGAGCGGCGGCAAGGTTGCCCTCATTTCGTCGGGGGATCCCGGCGTCTACGGCATGGCGGGTCTCGTTTTCCAGGTTTTGAAGGAGATGGGTTGGAAGCGCGGCGAATCGCCGGAGCTTCGCATCATCCCCGGGATGACGGCGCTCAACTCCTGTTCGTCGCTCGTGGGGGCACCTCTCGTGCACGACTTCTGCTCGATCTCGCTGTCCGATCTGCTCACGCCCTGGCCCGTCATCGCGCGCCGTATCGACGCCGCGGCCGCGGCCGACTTCGTGATCGGACTCTACAACCCCGCCAGCGGAAGGCGCACGCGCCAGATCGTCGAAGCACAGGCCATCATCCGCAAATATCGGGAAGGGACGACGCCGGTGGCGCTCGTGAAGAGCGCTTATCGCAAGCTCCAGCACGCCGTTCTCACCGACGTCGATCACTTCTTGGAATACGAGATTGGCATGCTCACCACCGTGCTCGTCGGCTCGAGCCAGACCTTCGTCTACGAGGGGTACATGGTCACGCCGCGCGGCTATACCAACAAGTACGAATGGGATGGAACGGTGCGCGACGGTCAGCGCCCCGGCTATTCGCTGGTCTTGCCGCGCGAAGAGGTCGACGTGCCACCGGCGCTCACGGCGGAGGAGGAATAGTGGCGCGCGTGGGACGACTCGCCGGCGCCCTCCTCGCCGAAACCGAGGGCCGCTATTTCCTGGTCGGCAATACCAAAGAGCCCTGCGATTTCCGCGCGCTCGGCGTCGAGCCACCCGCGGAAATCGATGCGCAAAAACGCCCGTTTTTGCCGCTCCTCGCGGGTGCGTCGATTCCACTCGGCGCGACCAGCCTCGCCATCGAGCTCGAGGGCGAAGCGCTGGCCGAGCGCTTGGCGGCTTGTTTCGTAATCCGTCGCACCGGCTCGGTCAGCGAGCGACTGTGGCGGCTCGTGACCGGGACTGACGAAGGGGACGACGAACCGCCCACCGGCGTCATCGACGCGCGCTGGCTCGGCGAGATGCCCATCGCGGTGTGGCGCGTCGTACAGGACACCGTTCTTCGGTGCTCGTGAGGTAAAGGTGCGTGTCTATATCATTGGCGCAGGTCCCGGCGATCCCAAGCTGCTCACGCTTCGGGGGGCGGAGCTCATCGCGCGTTGCCCGGTCGTTCTCTACACGGGCTCGCTGGTGCCGGTGGAGGTGATCGCCCATGCCCGCCCCGACGCCAAGGTCCTCGACTCGTCGGGGATGACGCTAGATCAGATCGTCGATATCATCGTTGCCGCCCGTGACGCGGACCACGACGTGGCCCGCGTGCACACCGGCGATCCGCTCATCTTCGGTTCCACCGCCGAACAGATGCGAAGGTTCGAAGCGCTCGGCATCGCCTACGAGATCGTGCCCGGTGTGTCGTCTTTCAGCGCTGCGGCTGCCGCCGTCGGCCGCGAGCTCACGCTGCCCGAGCTTTCGCAGACGATCATCTTGACCCGCGCCGAGGGGCGCACCCCCATGCCGGATGGGGAGAAGCTCGCCGACTTGGCGCGCCATCGCGCCACCCTCGTTTTTTTCCTCAGCATCACCTTGCTGGGCAGGGTCGCGCGCGAGCTTGCCCCCATCTACGGGGAAGATTGCCCGGCGTTCGTCATCCACCGCGCCAGCTGGCCGGACCAGGTGATCGTGCGCGGAACGCTGGCCGACGTCTTCGCCAAGGTGCGCGAAGCGAAGATCACCTCGCAAGCCATCATTTTGGTGGGGCGGGTCCTGACAGCGACGGATTTCGCAGACTCGCGTCTCTACGACCCTACATTTTCGCATGGCTATCGTAAGGCGACCATGGAGCGTGCATGAGCGACAAGCAGCGCGGGCTTTTGATCGTCTATACCGGCAAGGGCAAGGGCAAAACGACGGCCGCGCTCGGGATCGTCTTTCGCGCTCTCGGGCGCGGTCTCAAGGTCGCGATGATCCAGTTCATCAAGGGCAAATGGAAGACAGGGGAGGGGAGCTTCGCGGAAAAGCTCCCCGAGCTCACCTTCCTCATCATGGGGCGCGGCTTCACCTGGGAGAGCGATGACCTCTCGCGCGACAAAGAGGCGGCGCGCGCGGCTTGGCAAAAAGCCGCCGCGATCATCGCGGCCGGGGAGCATTCCATCGTCGTGCTCGACGAGCTGACGTTCGTCATCAATTACGACTTCGTCGCCCTGGAGGACATTCTCGCCGTGCTGCGCGCCCGGCCGGCGCACGTGCACGTCGTCATCACCGGCCGCAATGCGCCCTCGGAGCTGGTGGAAATGGCCGATCTCGTGACGGAGATGCAATCGATCAAACACCCCTTCGAAAAAGGCATCTCCGCGGCGCCAGGGATCGACTTCTGATGGGTACCCCAAGGATGACGCCGCGCATCGTCATTGCCGGCACGAGCAGCGGCATCGGCAAGACGACGGTGGTGGTGGCGCTGGTACGCGCCCTCGCCGCCGAGGGGCTCAAGGTCGCGGTCTTCAAGTGCGGTCCCGATTACCTCGATCCGACCTACCACACGCGTGCCGCAGGGCGACCTTGTCACAATCTCGACGGCTGGATGATGGGGCGCGCCGCCGTGCTCGCCACGTTCCGCCGCGGCAGCGAAGATGCGGACATCGCCATCATTGAAGGGGTGATGGGCCTTTTCGACGGCGCGTCGCCGACCGGCGAAGAGGGGTCGACCGCGGAAATCGCCAAGTGGCTCGGCGCGCCGGTCCTGCTCGTCGTCGACGCGTCGGGGATGGCACGCAGTGTGGCCGCCATGGCGCAAGGCTTCGCGCGCTTCGATCCCGCGCTCGAGGTCGCGGGACTCATCTGCAACCGCGTCGGCAGCCGCGGGCACCTCGATCTGCTTCGCCGGGCGTGCGACGCGCCCCCGGTGCTCGGCGGATTTCCGAAGCAACCGGAGCTCGCCTTTCCCGAGCGGCACCTCGGACTCTTCACCGCCGACGAGCGCGTGCTTCCCGAGGCGAAGCTCGCGGCCTGGGGTCGAATGGCTTCGGAATGGCTCGGCACGGACGCTATCGTGGAACGAGCGCGCGCCGCCCGCGAGCCTCGCGACGAGACGATGGTCGAACCGGTCGCGGGTTCCCCGGCTCCTGGCGATGGCGATCTCCGCTCCGAAGAGCGCTGTCGCATCGGCCTCGCCTGGGACGAAGCCTTCCATTTTTACTACGAAGACAACCTGGCGCGTCTCGAGGCGCTCGGTGCCACGCTCGTTCGCTTTTCGCCCGTTCGCGACGAGCGTCTCCCGGACGTCGATGGACTCTACTTCGGAGGGGGGTACCCCGAGGTCCACGCTGCCGCGCTGGCGCAAAACACCGCCATGCGCGAAGCCGTCGCCACCTTCGCCCGCGCCGATGGTCCCATCTACGCCGAGTGCGGCGGACTCATGTACCTGTCGCGCGCCATCGTCGCCAGCGACGGCGCCTCGCACCCGATGGTGGGACTCCTTCCTGCCGAGACGATCATGAAAGAGCGGCTCGTGGCCCTCGGTTACGTGGAAGTCGAGACGCAGACACCGACGGTGCTCGGCCCCGCGGGGCTCCGCTTTCGCGGCCACCAGTTCCGTTATTCCGAGCTCGGCCCGTTCGGCGCGCCCGTCGACTGCGCCTACACGATACGCAAACGACGCGGCGGGGAAACCACGCGCGAAGGACACGCGTCGTCCTCGGGACAGCTACTCGCCTCCTACGTGCACGCGCATTTTGCATCGAACCCTCGCCTCGCGGTGGGTCTCGTCACTGCGTGTGCAGGGTATCGCGCGCGTCACCGCGCAGGCACGGCGCCGTGCAGCTGAACGTCGTCGAGGTCGCGACCCTCGGCTTTGCCATCGTCGCCGACCGCGTGATCGGCGAATGGCCGAACGCCGTCCACCCCGTGGTGTGGATGGGGAAAATGACCGAGCTGCTCGAACGACGCGTTCCTGCCTGGGGGCACCGAGGAAAGCTCGTGGCAGGAGCGCTCATCGCCGCCCTGGTGCCGACCACCTTTGCTGGCGCAGGGGTGGCACTCCTCGCCGTTTCACGCCCGTACCCCGCGCTTCAGTTCTTGGCGGGGGTCATGCTGCTGAAATCGACCTTCGCCCTGCGCGCCCTCGCCGAAGCCGCGAGAAGCGTCCAGCGCGCCCTCGAGCTCGGCGCCATCGAAGACGCCCGCCACGGCCTCCGGAGCCTGTGCAGCCGTGACCCTTCCGCCCTCGATCCCCCCGAGCTCGTCGCGGCCACCATCGAATCGGTCGCCGAGAATGCGTCCGACAGCTTCGTGGCGCCCCTTTTCTACTATGCACTTTTCGGCATACCGGGTGCCCTCTTCTACCGGGCGGTCAACACCCTCGATGCGATGATCGGCTACCGCGGCAAATACGAATACCTCGGCAAGGTGCCGGCTCGGCTCGACGACGTCATGAACTTCATCCCGTCACGCATCACCGCCTGGTTGCTCCTCTTGGCCGGCTGGTTGCGCGGCCGCCGGGCCCGCTCGGGGTGGTCGGTGTGGCGGCGCGACGCTCATACGACTGCCAGCCCGAACGCGGGGCGCCCCATGGCCGTCATGGCGGGCCTTCTCGGCGTTCGGCTGGAAAAGGCCGGTCACTACCGCCTGGGGGACCCGCTGGAGCCTCTTTCGGCGGGTAAGATCCACGAGGCTTGCGGTGTGCTGGCCATTGCGGCTCTGATGGGCGCTAGCATGACCTTTTTGTCGATAGGGGCTCGGCATGTCTACCCATGAAAATGGCGTCGTTCCGCGCATCCACGGCGGCGTCTCTCTCGACGAGCTCGCCGCCATGGGCGTCGATCTGCGCGAGACCATCGATTTCAGCGCCAGCATCAATCCTTACGGCCCCTGTCCAGCCGTTCTCCACGCCGTGCGGGCCTGCCACATCGACCGCTACCCCGACCCCACTGCGGCCGGCTTGCGCCGCGTGCTGGCCGGCGCCCATGGGATCGCGCCTCATCGCATCGTCGTCGGCAACGGCGCGGCTGATCTCCTCTGGACGCTGGCGCAACTTCTCATCGTGCCCGGTACCAAGGTGATCGTCGCCGAGCCGACTTTCGCCGAGTTCCGCAGCGCCGCCCTGGCGGCGCGCGCGGACGTCATCGAATCGCGCGCCACCGTCCAACGGGAGTTCGCCGTCGATGTCGACGCCATCGAAGCGCTCGCTTTTTCCAACAGCGCCGCCGTAGTCTACTTGGCTTCACCCAACACGCCGGTGGGTACACGCGTTGCGGTGGAAAGGGTGGCCGCGCTCGCCGAACGACTTCCGCAGACGACCGTCGTCCTCGATCAAGCCTTCGTCTCTCTCAGCGATCACCCCGCCGACGAGAAGGTCGCCGTGCCGGACAACGTCGTGCGCGTGCGCTCGCTCACCAAAGATCACGCCATTGCCGGACTGCGCCTCGGCTACGTATTGGCTTCCGCAGAGATCGCCGGGCGTCTCGAGGCGCGTCGCCCTCCGTGGATGACCAACGCCGTCGCCGAGGCAGCGGGGATCGCCGCGGTGCGCGCGAACCTCTTCGTGGAGGAGAGCCGCGCGCTGCTCCGCGTCGATCGTGACGAGCTCGCGGCGGGGTTGAAGGACCTGGGTTTCCCCCCGATTCCATCGGCTGCGTTTTTTCTCGCCTTCGCAGTGCCCGACGCGGCTGCCCTGCGACGCCGGTTGCTCGGCAAGGGCATCCTCATCCGCGATTGCTCCTCGTTCGGCATGCCGGGCTTCGTACGCGTCGGCGCCCGCCCCAAAACCGACCGCGAGCGGCTCCTGCAAGCGCTCCGCGAGGAGCTTCCCTGATGACGAGCGATCGGCACCTGGCGCCGGCGCTGATGGTGCAAGGCACGGCCTCTTCGGCCGGTAAAAGCCTGCTCGTGACGGCCCTCTGTCGCCTGTTCTCCGCCGAAGGGCGGCGCGTGCTCCCTTTCAAAGCACAGAACATGGCCTTGAACTCCGCGGTGACGTCCGACGGCGGGGAGATCGGCCGCGCGCAGGCGGTACAAGCGGAGGCCGCCGGCGTTCCCAGCCGCGTCGATATGAACCCGGTGCTGCTCAAGCCGGAGGGGGACGCCCGTTCGCAAGTGGTCGTGCTCGGTAAGTCGATCGGAACGATGACGGCGGTCGAGTACCATGCGCGCAAACCGGAGCTGCGCCAGCTCATCCGCGAATGCCTCACGCGTTTGCGACGGGATTGCGACCTCTTGCTCATCGAAGGTGCGGGGAGCCCGGCCGAGATCAACTTGAAGGACCGCGACATCGTCAACATGAGCGTGGCGCGGGACGCCGACGCGCCGGTACTGCTCGTCGGCGACATCGATCGCGGCGGCGTGTTCGCGTCCTTCGTGGGGACGATGGAGCTGCTCGACACCGACGAGCGCGCGCGCATCGCGGCTTTCGTCATCAACAAGTTCCGCGGCGACGTGGCGCTGCTTCGTCCCGGGCTCGAGATGCTCGAGGCGCGCACGGGAGTTCCCGTGCTCGGCGTGATGCCGTACTTGCGATCGCTGCGCATTGCCGACGAGGATTCGCTCTCCTTGGACGACAAGCCCCGCGCGCCGCGCGGCCCGCTTTCTTCGGCCATCGACATCGCCGTCGTCCGCTGCCCTCGCATCGCCAACTACGACGACTTCGATCCGCTCGCCGCCGAGGAAAGCGTGATCGTGCGCTTCGTCGAACGTCCGGAAGATCTCGAACCGGCCGATCTGGTGATCTTGCCCGGCTCGAAGAGCACGCTCGGGGATCTCCTGTGGCTGCGCGAGAGCGGCTTCGCTCGGCGCATCGAGCAACGCGCTGCCCGCGGGGAGCCCATCGTCGGCGTCTGCGGCGGTTGCCAAATGCTCGGCCTCTCCGTCGAAGATCCGCACCACGTCGAGTCGAGCGCTTCGGGGGCGACCGGTCTCGGCCTCTTGCCGATCCGCACCCGTTTCGAGCCCGAGAAATTGACCGCACGAATTTTGGCTCGCCCCGCGGCCCCGTCGTTCTTGACCGGCGAAAGCGCCGGCGGCGAAGGATTGACCGGATACGAGATTCACATGGGAATGCTCGCGCTCGACGTCGGCGCGCGCCCCGTTTTCCATATCGCTGCGCGCAATGGGGCACCCTGTGATGCCCTCGACGGCGCGGTGTCGGCAGGCGGTCACATCGTCGGCACGATGATCCACGGCATTTTCGAAAATGTCACCGTGCGGCGCTCGCTCCTTTCGTACCTGTACCAACGAAAGGGCCTTCCATCTCCCTCGACGGCACGCGAAATTCCATCTCGCGACGCCGCCTACGACCGTCTTGCGGCCGCCGCGCGCGAGCACCTCGATGGCCCCCTTCTGCGCCGCTTGGCCGGCCAACCCGAGCGACCTCGAGTGTAAGGATAGGCACCTCCGCTGCGGGCAAAGCGTAGCTTCGATGCGGCCAATGGCGGTCATTGAGCACTGCATCATCGCGGTGCTGTGGTAGGCTGGCCGCCCCATGAAGACAAGCCACCTCCCTTTTGTCGCTCTCACATTCGCCGCGGTCGCTTGCGGCGGTACGAACTCCGCCCCGCAGTCGCCGTCGGCTCCCTCGCCCACGACCGAGGCCAAGCTTGCCACCGTCCTCACCGGCAACCAGAGGACGGCGGACGAGCGCGCCCGCGACAACTACCGACATCCGCGCGAGACGCTCGAATTTTTCGGGGTTCGCGAGAACATGACGGTCATCGAGCTCTCGGCCTCCAAGGGCTGGTACACGGCCATCCTCGGGCCGCTCTTGAGTGAGAAGGGGAAGCTGGCGGTGACCAACGCCGACCCCAACGGGCCGGCCGAATCGGAAGGGACGAAGAACTCCAAATCCTTGCTCGACCGGTTTTCCAAAGATCCGGCCTCCTTCGGCAAGGTGGCGACGATCGTCACCAATTGGAAGCGGGACGAGGTTACCCTCGGCCCCGACGGTTCGGCCGACATGGTGCTGACGTTCCGCAACCTCCACGGTTGGATCGCCAACGGCGTTGCCGACAAGGTCCTCGCCGCGTCGTTTCGCGTGCTGAAGCCCGGGGGTATCCTGGGCGTCGAAGAGCACCGCGCCAAAGCCGACGCTTCGAGCGATCCCAAAGCGATCGGCGACAGCGGGTACGTGCCGGAAGGGGTCGTCGTCACGCTCGCGCAAAAGGCCGGCTTCAAGCTGGCGGGCGCCTCCGAAATCAACGCCAATCCGAAAGATACGAAGGACTACCCGAAAGGCGTGTGGAGCCTTCCCCCCACGCTGCAGCTCGGTGAAACGGACAAAGAGAAGTACATTGCCATCGGCGAGAGCGATCGCATGACCCTCAAGTTCGTCAAGCCCTAGCAGGACGCGCAATTCTCAAAAAACGACTCGCCCCGTGCCTCGCGAGCGTCATCGGCGCCGCCTGCCTCGGAGCGTGGCCCGCGCGAGCCGAGGAACCGCCTCCAGCGGCGGTTCCTGCTCCCGCGGCCGGGTCGACCGTCGTTGCGCCGAAGCTCATTTCCAACGCTGACGTCGCGTACCCCGAAGGAGCGTCGGGCGATGCGACGGTCGTGTTCACGCTCACCATCGGTCCCGATGGCAAGGTGCGCGAAGCGGTTCCCGTCCTCGTCGTGGAGCCGTTTTCGAGCGCCGCCGCCGCGGCCGCGCGGGCGTGGCAGTTCGAACCCGCGACCAGGAATGGCGCCCCCGTCGCCGCCAAGATCCGTTTCGAAGTCGCTTTCCACGCGCCGGTGCCCGAGGTCGCTCCGTCGGCGCCCGAAGAAAACCCGTACGGCCCCCCGCCGGAGCCCCCGAAGCCTCCACCTCCACCGAGCGAGATCATCATTCGCGGCGAGCGCGTCGAGCCGTCGCGCACGGCGACGTTGTCCCGCGCCGAAGTGAGACAGATCCCCGGCACCTTCGGGGACCCTTTTCGCGCCATCGAGATCATGCCCGGCGTCACCCCCATCGTCTCCGGGCTCCCCTTTTTCTTCGTGCGCGGGGCTCCGCCGGGCAATGTCGGGTACTTCCTCGACGGCATCCGGGTTCCGCTTCTTTTCCACGTCGGCGTCGGACCCTCGGTCATTCATCCGGGACTCATCGATCGCGTCGACCTCTATCCCGGCGGCTACCCGGCGCGTTTCGGACGGTTCAGCGGCGGGATCGTGGCCGGGGAAACGCTGGGTCCGGTTCCCAAGCTTCACGGCGAGTTCAATGCGCGCGTTTTCGACGCGGGGGGCCTCGTCGAGGCGCCCTTCGCCGACGGGCGCGGCACGTTCATGGCCGGAGGTCGGTATTCGTATACGGCGGCGCTCCTCTCGCTGCTCTCTTCCGATACGCGGCTCGACTATTGGGATTACCAAGCGCGCGCTACCTACGACGTCAGCGACCGTGACCGCATCGGCGTTTTTTCCTTCGGTTCCTACGACTACCTCGCGCAATACACCGCGACGCAGGAGCTTCCCCTCTTTGGCACCGAGTTCCATCGGGTGGACGTGCGTTACGACCGCCGTCTCGACGAAGACGGTACGCTGCGTCTGGCGGTAACGGGCGGGATCGATCGCTCGCGGGCGCCGGGCGACCGCTTCGTGCGCTCTCGCAACTTGGGTACACGCAGTGAGTTCCAGTATCGGCTTTCGCCCAAGGTTCTTTTGCGTGCCGGCACCGATGCGCACATGGACGTCTACGATGTGGAGCTCAACGCCATCGGGGACGCTGCATCGACGGCCGGCGCTGCCGCCTTGTTCTCTTCGCGGCCCGACATTGCCGCCGGCGCGCGCGCCGACGTCGTGCTTGCCCTAACGCCCGACTTCGACATCACGCCCGGTCTGCGCTTCGACTTCTTCGGCTCGAGGGGCGCCGTCGAGACCGCTTTCGACCCGCGTCTCTCCACGCGCCTCAAGATCTCACCTCGGCTGGCACTTCTCTCGGCCATGGGTGTCGCGCATCAGCCACCCGCATTCGTGGTCCCCATCCCCGGTCTACAGCCGGGTGGGCTGCGCGGCGGCCTGCAGCGCGCGCTGCAAGAGAGCGTCGGGCTCGAGTTCGACCTCGGCGACGCCACCACGCTGACCGCCACGGCCTTTCACAACGCCTTTTTCAACATGAGCGATCCGCTCGGCACGACCGCCCCCATGATCGGCGGCTGTCCACCGGGGAGCTTCCCCACCGACACCATCGCCGGCGACCGCGGGGCGCAGCCGATGGGCGGCGGCAGCTGCATCCGCCGCATCAATCCGGGCGAAATTGGAGCCGACCGCAGCGGCGGCGGCGGCGACGGCGCCGATTCCCCGGGAGCGGAGCGTACGGCCCAAGCGATCCAGGTGCGGACCATGGGGACTTCTTACGGACTCGAGATCTTTCTCAAGCGGCGCCTCACCAGCCGGCTGGGCGGCTTTTTCTCGTACACGCTCTCTCGCTCCATACGTAGCTTCGAGCGCCGGCAGTTCGTGGCCACCTTCGATCGCACGCACGTCATGAATGCCGCCCTCGCTTACAACCTCGGTCGCAACTGGCGCGCCGGCACGCGAGTGACCTTTTATACCGGCCTTCCCAAGGCCCCCGACCCCACCGACCCCTCCTCCACGCGCCTGCCCCCGTTTTTTCGGGTCGACGTTCGTCTGGAAAAACGCTGGCAGCTCGGGGAAAAGACGTGGATCTCGTTCGTGGCGGAATGGATGAACGCTACGCTCAGCAAGGAAGCGATATCGACCACGTGCAACCTCCAGGGTTGCATGGCGATGGAGATCGGACCAGTGACTATCCCGAGCCTCGGTGTCGAAGGAGGTTTTTGACCGTGCATCCATCGTCCTGCCCTTGGTCCCCGCGCTCGGGTCGCATCGAAAAGGCGCTCGGGTCGTGCCCTTTTTTCCCGCGCCGCGTGGGCGGTGGATGGGCGCTATTCGCGCCGATGGCCCTCGCCGGCGTGCTCGTGGCGGGATGCGGCGCCAAAACGCCGCCGCCTCCGCCGCCGTGCGGACGCGAATGTCAGGACGCCGTGGCGCTGCGTGCCGTGCGCGAAATGATGAAGTTCGCCTTCAACATGACGTTCCAGACCATGCCCGTCGGCATGTACGATCTGACGACGGACAAGTTTCTCCGCGGCTCGGCGCGCGTTTTCGGCACCGCATCTGCCGACGGCAAGCAGGGCGTCACTGAGGTGGAGCTCACCTACGTCTTCACGCAAGCCGTCTATCCCAAGAAAGAGGACGAGCCAGAGGAGAACTATCTCATCGGTCTCGAGGGCACCATCACCCAGAAGGGAATGATCGCCGTTCAGCCCTCGTCACCAACGGCGCTCAAGATGCAGAGCGAATCGGTGACGATCGCGGGAATCGTCTACGACCCCCCCATCGAATACACCAGGACGGGATGCGCCCTCGAGATGGTACAGAACGGAAATTCGGTGGCCGGGATGTTCTGCGGTCACTTGGCGGGGTTCGACTTCTAGAGAAATTTGATCGATTTGCGCACGATCACCTCGGGGCCCGTGAAAGGCGGCACGTGGAGCGTGCGGAACTTGGCAGCCATACACTGCCCCTCGAGCGTATTGGCGAACGGCGCGCCCGAGACGATGGCGCCCACCGCTTCGCCCGTGGGGGCGAAAGTCACGGAAAAGCGCGCCGTACCGGTCGGACTTGTCGACCCGAGGCAGGCCTTCGCTTTGGCCTCGCCTTCGGCGAACGCCGAGCGAAGCGCGCCTTGATCGATGCTTGGGCGAGCGGCGGGCGCGTCGTTGGAATCGGGGAGACGCGTCTCCGGCGCGGTATCGCCGCTGTTTTCCTCGTCGGCAGGCGGACGGGGAGCGCGGTTGCGCGCCTGTCGCGGCGTTTCGCTGGCAGTGCGCGCGCGCGACGGCTCTTCGTCGGACGTCGTTCGGCGCGGCGGCGGCTCGCGAACGGTGTCGCGCGGTGGAGGGGGCGGCTCGTCGGGGACCGCGCGAGCTCGCGAGGGGGGCGGCGCTTCGACCGACGGTGGGGGCGCGGGCGGCGGCTCGTATGGCGTCACCGCGGCCACGGGCGGCGGCGGATCGATCTTGGCGATCGCGCTTTCTTGGAAAGGAATCGGGTCGGGTGTCGTCGTTGTCGCTTTTCCACTCACCGCGCCGAGGTAGCCCGCTGCCACGACGACCACCAGCGCAGCGATGGCCGCCGCGTAGGTGGTGAAGTTCGATCGTGGGGGCGGCTTTTGGCTGGCGCGAAACATCTGGCTCGCAAACACGGGCGCCGCTGGCACCGCCGAAGGCTCAGCTCGGCCCGTCATCGCAGGTGCGAAACCCTGCGGCGGCGTCGCCGTCGCCGAGGTCGATGCCCGACCGGCAAGCGACGGAGCGGAGGGGGGCAGCGATGCCGCCTCCGTGGACATCACGCGAACCGCGGGCGCCGCCGAACCTGGAAACGCGATGGGGGCCGGGCCGATGTCGCGCGCCACGTTGACGCGCGCGGCGGGCGGAGGTTCGGCACGACGCGGCTCGCTTGCTCCACGCGCCGGTATCGCGGCTGGCGACGGGACCGCGTCGACGGCGACCGGGGCTGCCACTCGCATGGAGCGGTCCGTGGGCCGGTCGTCGGAAGTTCGGTCGATCGACCCGTACTCTCTCGCGAAATACGCAAACGGTTCCACGATCGTGGGTTCATCGTCTCCGTCCTCCTCGGCTGGTGTCGGCGGCAGCGTGTCGAGCTCGTCCTCGTCGGCCGATTCGGGCCCGGCATCCTGGGGATCGGGCTCTTCGATGAGCGCTTCGGGCTCGATGCTCACCGGCTTGGCACGTCTGCTCCAAGCTTCGTCGCCCGACGGCTCGACATCCCGCGCTTCGGCCTCGTGCCTCGCGTGCTCGAGCGCGCCTTTGGCCAGCTCGGCCGCCGAGGGGGGCCTGCGCGTCGGCCGGTCATCGTCAATGTCGTGCTCCGCGTCACGATCGTCCACCGCGTCGCGCTCGAGCGAAGCTCGGCTGCTGAAAGCTGGCCGCTGCTCCGCCCGTGGCTGCACCCCGGCATCCGATTGTGAGCGCACCCATGCCCGCAGCCGCTCGGGGCCCAGGTTGGGAAGAGGCGGGATCGGGCGATGGCTGTTGCGCTCACCCCGTTTTCCGTCGGCTCGCGCGGGTGGCGTCTCGGTCACCGATAACCGCGGGGGTGGCGGCGCGGCTCGCTTGAGAGGCGGCGCAGCGGTTCCGACCGCCGTCGCGGAACCGATCTTCGTCGATGCTTCCGGTTTGACGGCCGGTTGTGCAACGACCCTCTCCGGCGCGGCGGGCGCGGTGGGCGCCACGCGTCGCGGCGCGCCTGCGACCGAGGGCAGGGGAGCGCGAGCCGCGGGTACAGGCGCCGGCGCGCGCGCGATAACAGGCTCTTTCGTCGCCGCGGGCGGTGCGTTTCGCGCGGCAGGCGTCGGTGCCGCCGCGGCGGCAGCGGCCGAGGCCGCACGTGCGACCCCCGCCGGAGCCGTCGTTCCACTGCCGGCCAACGCGGGCCCGTGCGGTGGCACGGGCCCTAGACCAAAGGGAAGCGTCTGACGGCTGGCCCGTATCACCATGCCAGGCGGCGCGCCGCGCGCTGGGACAGCGGTCGCATTCGGCGCAGCTGCGCGCGCTTGCCCGACGTGTTGCGGCGCAGCTGCGCGCGCCGCCCCTGTTCCGGAAGTGACGTCACGCGGAGCGCTCGCTGTCGAAGCAGCACCCCCACTCGGCACTGAGACAGGGATCAGCGCCTTGCAGTTCCGGCAGGGGACGCTGCCGCCCCTCTTGGCCAGCGCCCGAGCAACGTCGTCACCGATGGCGACGATCGTCGAGCAGACGTTACATCGGATCTGCATCGCGCCCTATGGACCTCTTTCTCGACTTTCTCGACGGCTCCCGCTCACCCTCCCACCCACTGACATGCTCTAGGATGTGCGCGCAAAACAGCTCGCGCGCCATATGTCCACTTTACACTTAAGAGTTGTTATTGTAGCCGAATCGGTAAAATAGGCGATAGCGACGGCGCTGCCCCCAGGTTCGAAACGCTTGCAGGTGCAGGCGATGACCCTCCCCGTACGTCGCCTGTCGCCTGATACCTACCGGTCCCGAGGTCGATGACGGGGATGCCGGCCGCGCGATCGTCAGGGGGCGGGGGCGCCGGGAAAGGCGAGGGGCTTGACTTCGTTGGTCGACGTCAAGTTGAGGATACTGAACACGACCAGCGGAATCGCCCCCGCTAGGAACACGCCACCTCCCACCTTGGCCCCCGTTTCGCGCGATGACAGGAGCGCGGTTCCAAGGACGGTGAAAAGAATGCCCGGCGGCAAGCACACGTACGCCGGCCAATGGCGAACCTCACGAACCTCTCGTGCATCGATGACATTGGTCATCTCCGTCGTGAGCAAGATGGGCGCCGAGTCGCTCGGCTGCACCCTCTGCGGATACACACGCGTCGGCGTCACGTTGTAAGCGGCCCACAGCGTGTGCCCTCGAATTTCGATCCCCGAACCCGGCGGCGTGCGCGGCAGAACACCGCGCTCGTCCACCAGCGTCACCGGAGGTCGATCGTTCCAACCGAGCGCGATCTCACGACCCCGTCGCATCGCCACCACGCCCGGCACGGGGAGCGGGACCGCGCGCTGCGAGCCATCCGGCGGCAACACCGTGACCCCGCCGCGCTCGCTCCACACCCCGACTCCGACGCGCCCCGGGTCGCGCACCTCGATCTCCACGTACCTCTTGCTGCACGCGCTTCCCATCAGGGCGACCGCGATTGCCAATCCCGACATCACTTGCATGCTCATCGCATCGCCATCCTCCGAGAGATTGGTCACCGCGTGGATGCTCGATCGCGCAGCGCTAGCGGCTGCGTCGATGGCGACAGCGTGTGCCCAAGTAGGTGTTTACCAAGCGCCGCTGACGCTGAGCTGCTGTGCCGTCACGTCGAACGCCATGGCGCGCGGCGCGATCCATTTCGACGTGCTCGCCGTACTCGGCACGGTCGTCGTGCCGCGCGAAAGGAGCAGAAACGTGCCGAGGCCGATGCCGAGGACGCCTACGCTGAAGCCGACCGTGGCGATATTCGCCGATTTGATGGCGTTGGCGTTGGCGGAGCTTCCGGCTTGGCTCTGGCACCTGTCGAGCGGGCAGTTGTCGTCCGCCGTTCGTTGGTCGGACATGGCGCGAATACCGAAGTACGAGCCTACGCCAAGACCGGCCGCGCCCATTCCGTAGGCAACCCAGGCGGCCGGGTTGATCGGTCTGCGCACTTCCACGAACGTTTGCGGCATCTGCCCCGCTGCCGTCGAAGCTGGCGGCGTCGGCGCGACCGGCGCGTGCTCGAGCACGGGCACGGTAATGGTCTTGCTTTCGGCCTTGCCCCCCACCGTGACCGTCTGTTTCCACGGTAGCTTGCCCAACGCGAACGCTTCGACGACGTGCTCGCCCGGATCGATGGGCATCGCCGTCCCCCATGCGGCGCGCCGGATGGACGTACCGTCGCGTTTGATTTCGAGGTCCGCTAGATCCGAGGCCGGAGGGACGTGGACCGTGAGCCGCGATAGGGTGGGCTCGAGTGCTTCGATATGTTGCTGTGCGATTTCGGCTCGCTGGGGCCGATCGTCCTTGCGGGCGATGCCGAGTGCCTCGACAAATTCGGTCCACGCGGTGGCCGAGCGCCCCTCTTTCTCATGGCAAAGAGCGAGGTTGAGAAGCGTTCCGCCGCCCGGGTCGAGCCGTTGGCTCTCCTCGAGCTTGCGGCAACCTTCGGTGTACTTGCCTTGATCGACCAGCGAACGGCCCTCTTTGAAGAGCTGCGTCGCCAGCGATTTGTCGGCGGATGTAGGCTCCGCGAGGGCGGCGAACGAAACGCTGACGTACGCGACCCCGAAGCCGAGAAACAAGCGGGCCGGGGGCCCGCACACTCTAGACTGTTTGCGTGCGTTCATGCTGAAGTAGGCGTCCCCTCAATCCGTTGACCTGATAGGTTTGACCATTCTAACATTGTAGATCGCGATGACTCTAGTCGAATTGCCCGAGCTAATCGGCGGCAAGTACCGCCCCCTCGGTATTCTTGGCGAGGGGGCCATGGGCATCGTGTATTCCGTCGAGCACATCCTCACGGGAGAGCAGCTCGCGCTCAAGGTCATGACCTCCCACCATGGAGCAACCCGCGACGCCATCGAGCGTTTCAAACGGGAGGCGAGGGCGTCGGCTAAAATCAAAAGCGAGCACGTCGTGCGCATCATCGACGCCGACGTCGCCCCCGAGCTCGATCGCGCTCCTTACCTCGTCATGGATCTGCTCGAGGGCACCGACCTCGAGAAGGCCTGCGGCGACCAACCGGTCGCGCCGGCCGTCATGCTTGAGTGGCTCCGGCAGATCGCGCGCGCCCTCGAGAAAGCGCATCGCATCGGCATCGTCCATCGCGATCTCAAACCCGAAAATCTGTTTTTGACGTACCGCGAAGACGGGCGGCCGCTGATCAAGATTCTCGATTTTGGTATCGCCAAGATCGCCGCGGAGTCGACGGGTACCACGCAGTCGGGCCAGATTTTGGGCACGCCGCTCTACATGTCGCCCGAACAAGCGCGCGGTGATCCCGCGCATATCGGCCCTTCTTCCGATTTGTATGCGCTTGGACTCATCGCCTACAAGCTTCTCATCGGAACGCCTTATTGGAATGCCACCAGCGTCGCCGGCATCATCGGTCAGGTCCTCTACGAGCCCATGTCGCCTCCCTCGTTGCATGGGTCGCCGTTCGGTCCCGAGTTCGATCAGTGGTTTTTACGCGCCTGCAACCGCGACGCCAGCGTTCGTTTCAACTCCGCCGTCGAGCAAGTGGAACTGCTCGCCCGAGCCATCGGGCTTCCCACCATCGAAACCGGTCTGGACGCGCTCCGCTCCAATCCCGGCGCCAGTGCCGACGGCTTCATCGGTCCCGGCACGCAGGTCAGCCCCGGTGTCGGGCACGGCAGCGAGACCATCGCCCAAAGCAGCAATACGCTCGTTTCGTCATCTTCCTCGACCGGGGGACGAATGACGAATCCCCATCCTACACGACGCAAAGCCGTTTTCATCACCATGATTCCCGCAGTGATCTTGGTCATCATCGGCATCGTCATGTTCTCCAGAAAAGAGCCGGCGCCCGTGTCGACCGTTCTCGCGACGCAGGCGCCCGCCGCTCCTGCCGCGACCCATCCATCGCCGCCACCCGCGCCAACGGCGGCCCCTCCCAAGGCGTCGACGGAAGCGGCTCCTACGGAGCTTGCCGGATCGAGCGCGAAGCCGGGGGTGATGGCGGTCGCTGTTCCGGCGCAAGGCGTCGCCAAGCGCAAAGAGCCGCCGGGTGCGCGGCCGACGCCTGCCCGCCCCGCACCTACACCGGGAACCGCACACAGCGAGCGCACCGGAACTAATGATCCGCTCGGAGACCAGAAGTAATAATCTCGCTCTGACATGACCCTATCGGGACGGGACGTCGGGATCGCAGTCGCCGCTTTTCTTCTGACCGCGCTGCCGGGCTGCAAGCAGATCCTCGGCCTGCACGATCGCTCCGAAGGGGTCCAGGAGGACGGGGGTACCCAGGTCATCAGGCCGGTCGCCGGGCAATGTGGATTACTTCGTCATCCCTCGGGCTCGTGCGCGGCATGCATGGACCAAAACTGCTGCCCCGAGGCGACTGCCTGTCATGGCGATCCGGCGTGCGATCCGGCCTGGGACTGCAACGTAGCCTGCGGCGACGACGGTGCTTGTCGCTCCCGCTGCACCACCTTCTTCACCCGCGCCGATTCGCTCGTCGACGTCAGCGTCTGTCGCGACAGCCAGTGCAAGACCGAGTGCGGTCTCTCTTGCGGAGGATTCGGCTACAACGCGCCCGCCTGCAGCGCCTGCGTGAAGCAGACGTGCTGCAGCACGGCCAGCACCTGTTCTCAGAACGGCGAGTGCGTCAAGCTCGATCTCTGCCGCACCAACTGCATCCCCGGCTCGAGCACGTGTCCGCCCGAATGCGAGCAAAGGTATGCCGGCGGCGTGCAAGACCTCGCCCCTTGGCTCGATTGCGTGCAGAACCTGTGCTCCGAAGCGTGTCAGCCGGGTCGCAACTGGCAGTGCCTCGACGCCAAGGCGCCGTGGCTCAGACCGAAGTCGGCAGGCTCCATTACGTTCGGCATCAGCATCGTCGACATCGTCAGCGAGAAACCCTTCGTGGGCTCGACGCTCAAGGCATGCCACAAGCTCGATCAAAACTGCGGCACGCCGCTCGACACCCAAATCACCGACGCCGACGGCACGGTGGCCCTCACCGTGCCCGCCGGTTCGGTGGGGTTCGACGGCTACGTCGACATGACGGGGGGCGATAACGGCGACGGAGGCGAGAGGGGTTCGATTTTTCCCGCCATCTGGTACCCGTCGCCGAACATCGTCTCGTCGGGTTGGAGAGGTCGCGTTCAGTTCGTGTCCTACGGAAGTCTCCAAACGCTCGCCGTGCTCACGCAGGCGACCATCGACCCCCTCCGTGGCCATTTCGCCGCGGCCGCACAGGACTGCAACTTCGCCAACGCGGGCAACGTCACCTTCGACGCCGACACCAAGGACGACAAGACGACCGTCTTCTATTTCGTGGGTGGCGTTCCCAGGACGGGAGCGACGCAGACCGATCTGCTTTCCGGCATCGGCGGTTACATCAACTTGCCCGGCATCGGATCGACGTTGGTGACAGCCAAAGTACCCGTCGGGGACACGGTCAAAATCATCGGCGCCTCCACGTACATCATTCGTCCGGGTACGTTCACCACCACGTCCATCCCGCCGATACCTTAGGCCGCTGCAATCGCGCTCGCGGCGGCCTAAGCGCCTTCAATAGCGTCAATAGCGGAAAAATCAGTGGCCTTTGCGCTACGCACTCCTTTTGCCGGAGGTGTGAAGGCGCGTCACTTGCGTTCTACTAGAGACTGCGCGAGGTGTGTCATGAGTACCATGGCTAGAGCCGGTTCCCGTTCACGAGACTTCCACGAGGTGGAAGCAAAAGACACAGAGCAAGTGTACTTGCTCACACGGCGAAGGAGCTCCTTTCCTCCGCCGCCAGCGTCGTCACCGAGGGCGCCCGTGGCGAGCGCGCCATTCGTGGCGAGCGCGCCATTGGAAATAACGGACTGGTCCGATCGACGCACGAGCGTTCCTCCCGAGGAAGGGTGGGGCGAACTCGTCGACGACGGCGTCGTGGACGACGAGGACGTGTCGGACATTCGCCTCGTCCGGCGGTTCACGCGGCGTCGGCGCGCGACCCGAGTCCTCGGGGCGCTTGCCGTCCTTGGCGCCCTGGCGGGGGGCACGTTCGTTCTGCAGCAGCCGAAGGTCCGTCGCGAAGCCCTCTCCTTCGTCACGATGGGGCATGAAGAGGCCGCTGCGCGGCTGGGCCGCCGGATTGCGTCGGTCGTGGAGACAGTGCGCGGCCGCTAGCGTGACGCTGTCAGTTTCCTGGACTCCGGGAACGAAGGCACCGGTCAGCGGTTGAGTGGGCGTATGCCTTCTCCGATGATCGATCTGGCAGCGAGAATCTGACAGCGTAGTGCCAACACGGCTTCGTCATTCGGGATCGATCGCGGAAAAACGCCGTAGCTCGCGTGCGCGGGCGGGCTAGGCTTGGATCGTGAGCCGAGATCCCGAAACATCCTCCAATCCTTTCCTTGCCCCGGGCGCGCACGATCGCCTGCCCCCCTTCGAGTCGCTCGCGCCATCCCACATCGAGCCGGGGATTCGCGCACTCACGGAGAGGGTCCTCGCCGGGATCGCCGACCTCGAGGCGAACGCGGCACCGACCTGGCAACGGACGATCGCCGCGCTGGAGGCGCTCACCGAGCCGCTCTTCACGGCGTGGGGCGTGGTGCAGCATCTCATGGGCGTGCAAAACAGCCCCGAGTTGCGCGCGGCGCACGACGCCGTTCAGAAGGACGTGGTGCAGACGTCGATGCGTTTGGCCCAGAGCGAGCCGATCTACCGCGCGATGCGCGCCCTCAAAGAGGGTCCGGCCTGGAACGAGCTCGACGCCGCGCAGCAACGTATCGTCTTCGGTGCGCTGCGCGATGCGGAGCTCTCCGGTGTGGGGCTCGCCGGAGCGCCCAAGCAGCGCTTCGAACAAATCGAGCTCGAGCTGGCCGAGCTTTCGACGCGTTTCACGAACAACGTGCTCGACGAGACCAAGGCCTTCTCCATGATGCTCACCACGCCGCAAGAGACCGCGGGGCTGCCCCCCACGCTCTTGGCCGCGACGGCGCAAGGCAAAGACGGAGAAGGGCCGTGGAACATCACCCTCGATGCGCCGGTGCTTCTTCCCTTCATGGAGCACAGCCAAAGGCGCGATCTGCGCGAGCGACTCTACCGCGCCAACGTCACCCGCGCTTCGTCGGGTGAGCGCGACAATCTGCCGCTCGTGGAGACCATCCTCCGTTTGCGCCAGGAGAAAGCGCGGATCCTCGGGCGCGGGTCTTTTGCCGACGTCAGCTTGGCGTCCAAGATGGCGCCCGGCGTCGCGGCCGTCGACAAACTCCTCGCCGAGCTGCGCGATGCGGCGCTCCCGCGCGCTCGCGGCGAGCTCGAGGAGCTCACCACGTACGCGCAGGAGAAATCGGCGGACGCCAAGCTCGATCTCGCGCTGTGGGACGTGCCCTTCTGGGCCGAGCGCCTGCGCGAAGAGCGCTATGCGTACAGTGACGAAGAATTGCGCCCCTATTTCTCGCTCCCCAAAGTGCTGGAGGGCTTGTTTGCAACTGCCAAGCGGCTGTTCGAAGTGGAAGTGCGCCCCGCCGACGGCACGGTCTCGGTGTGGGACTCCAGCGTTCGCTACTTCCATATCCTCGATGCGAGCGGGCGCGACGTGGCAAGCTTTTATCTCGACCCTTACAGTCGCCCCGCCAACAAGCGTGGCGGCGCATGGATGGATGTCGCCCTCTCCCGCCGCCGTCGCGACGACGGCACGGTAAGGCTGCCGGTCGCCTATCTCATTTGCAACATGACGACGCCGGTTGGCGACAAGCCGTCACTCATGACGTTCCGCGAAGTGGAGACGCTGTTCCACGAGTTCGGCCATGGGCTACAGCACATGCTGACCACCGTCGACTACGCGGGCGCCGCGGGAATCAACAACGTGGAATGGGACGCGGTCGAGCTGCCCAGCCAATTCATGGAGAATTGGTGCTACACCGAGGACACCATGAAGGCCCTCGCTCGTCACTACGTGACGGGCGAGCCGCTGCCCAAGGCTCTTTTCGACAAAATCGTTGCGGCGCGCAACTATCGCGCCGGCTCGGCCACGCTGCGCCAGGTGTATTTCGCCACGCTCGATCTCGCGCTGCACCGCGAGGTGCCGGGGCGGCCCGTGCTCGATCTTCAGCGCAGCGTGGCCGAGCGCAACACCGTGCTGGCTCCACTCGCCGAGGACCGGTTCCTCTGTAGCTTTTCGCACATCTTCGCCGGTGGCTACGCGGCGGGCTACTACAGCTACAAATGGGCGGAGGTGCTGAGCGCCGATGCTTTCGCCGCATTCCGCGAAAGTGGTCTCGACGATCCGAGCGCCGTGCTCGCCACCGGTCGACGGTTTCGTCGCACGGTGCTCGCACTCGGCGGCAGTCGGCATCCGATGGACGTCTTTCGCGAGTTTCGCGGGCGAGAGCCGAGCACCCGCCCATTGCTCGAGCAGACGGGACTGATTTCCTGAGCTTTCGCGGCCCGAAAACGGCGCGCGAAATGAACCCCCCATCGGGCACGACATCGAGTTTCGGTGCTCGAGGGTGATCACTTCCGCCGCTTACCTCCCACTGGATACCAGGAGGCCACAATGGCGCTGAATGAGCGAAAAGCGAAAAGTGAGGCTCGGGTGGACAGCGTCCCGCCCGAGACAGGATGCCCCGCCGGCGACGCGCTCGACATGGTCGCGAGCAAGTGGGCCGTCCACATCGTCTTCCAGTTGAACCGTGCCACGGTGCTTCGTTTCCGCGAATTGCAGCGCGTGATCGGCGCCATTACGCAGAAAGAGCTGACGAAACAGCTCCGTCGCCTCGAGCGTTTCGGGCTCGTGCAACGGCGGATTTTTGCCGAAGTACCGTTGCGCGTCGAATATCGCCTGACCACCCTCGGTAGCACCCTCGTCGATCCACTGATTGCACTTTCGAGGTGGAGCCTGGACCACGCGAGCGACGTTGCGTCGGCGCGACGCCGCTACGACGCGGATAGCGTGCGACCGCAACCGCGACTCGTTTAGTTGCCGCGACAGCGGCAAGTTGCACTCCTTACAGAACATCGTTTCTGTGGCGGCGCGCGGCGCGCGTTTTTTTGCAGGGCTAAGAACCCGGCGCCGTGGGCGCGCTTCGCCAAGCCACGTGGCCGACGAAGAACGGTCCCATCTGGCTGATGAACTCCGAGGTCTGCCGCGTTTTTCGCATCGCTTGCACGATGTGCGAAAGCGGGTGCAGCGTCTTGCCGACGAGACCGATGACGAACTCGTTGTCATGCGCGTCGAGACCGTGACACGCGAGCCGGACGTCGTGCGCGAGGTCTTGTTCGCCATAGGCGCGGCCGATGGTGGCGTGTTCGCGCAAGATCGCTCCTTGCTCGCGCGGCTCGAGACGAGCAAAGGCACCGCTGCGCCGCAGGGGATACCAGATGGCCCAATCGTGGGCCGCGTTCAGCACGGTCTGCTGCGGTCGATCGATGAGCCAGAACGGTAGGTCCTGCTCGTAGCCGGTGCTGTAAGTGCGGCCGAGCATGGTGAGCTCGGAGCGGATCGTGAGGCCGCGCGCCGAGTCGCCCAGCAAGGGACGCACGGCGGTGACGAAGTGCGCCGGGTTCTCGCTCCAGGTGAGAATGCCGATACCGCGCGGATCGTTCACGTCGTCGTACACGACGGCGGCAATGCGGCGCTCGGTGAAAGCGCTGGCCAGGGACTCGACCCCCACGCGCGGCGTGGCGGCGGAACTGTGGAACGCGAGAAACTGCATGAAGAGCCGGCGATCCATGGTCTGCGATCGGCCCTCTCGCTCGGCTCCGCGTTCGCTGACGTCGATGGTGGGGAGTCCCTCGCCACCGCCTTGCGACGGGGCGGCGTGTGCGTGGCTACCGTGCGGGCCCCCCTGGCCATGGCCGCCGGTGTGCGTCGCGTTCTCGGAAGAGGAAGAAGCCGTTCGGCGTTCGCTTGTCATGATCGCTCCAGGAAATGGGCCCCGGCTGTTATCCCAGATGGCCGCCCTTCTGCCAACAGCGCCGTCTTGACGCGCACTGGGCCAGGAGCGTGCTACATTCGCGCCGAGCAAAAATGAAACGCGTAGGCATCATCGGGTTCCGAGGCATGGTCGGTTCGGTGTTGGTCGAGCGCATGCTCGCCGAGCAGGACTTCGCGCGCATCGACGCGCACTTCTTTTCCACCTCGCAGCACGGCACGCCCGCGCCGCGGGTGGGGCGCGACACGCCGCTCGTCGAGGACGCAGGCAACGTCGACGCCCTCCGCGGCATGGAGGTGCTCATCAGCTGCCAAGGGGGCGACTACACCAAAGACATGCATCCGCGTCTTCGCCGCGCAGGGTGGACGGGGTACTGGATCGACGCCGCCAGTGCCCTCCGCATGCAGAAGGACGCGGTCATCGTGCTCGACCCGGTGAACCGCGATCTCATCGCCAAGAGCATCGCCTCGGGTACGCGTGACTACATCGGCGGCAACTGCACGGTGAGCTTGATGCTGATGGCGACCATCGGTCTTTTCCGGCAGGGCTGGGTGGAGTGGGTGAGCTGCGCGACCTACCAGTCGGCCTCCGGCGCGGGTGCCAAGCACATGCGTGAGCTCGTGGCGCAGATGCGTGCGGCGGGCAACGCCGCCGGCACCCTCCTCGACGACCCGGCCTCGTCCATTCTCGAGATCGATCGGTCTGTCACCGCCGCGCTCGGATCGCCGGATTTTCCCAAGAGCGCGTTTCGCGTGCCCCTCGCGGGGAGCCTCATCCCCTGGATCGACAGCGCCGTCGCCGATGGCCAGACACGCGAAGAGTGGAAGGGTCACGTCGAGGCCAACAAGATCCTGGGAGCCAACCCGGAGATCCCCGTGGACAGTGTCTGCGTGCGCGTCGGGGCAATGCGTTGCCACAGCCAGGCGCTCACCATCAAGCTGACGCGCGACGTGCCCCTCGGCGAAATCGAAGCCGCCATCGGAACCGCTCACGATTGGGTCTCGATCGTTCCCAATAACCCCGAGGACACGCTCCGCCGCTTGTCGCCCGCCGCCGTGTCGGGCACGCTCGCCGTTCCCGTCGGTCGCGTGCGCAAGATGCGCATGGGAGGCGACTACCTGTCGCTCTTCACCGTCGGCGATCAGCTTCTCTGGGGCGCCGCCGAGCCGCTGCGCCGCACGCTGGGCATGCTGCTCGACTCCGCCTGAGACGACGCTGTCAGATTTTAAGACGCGTCGGTGCGGCGGGCGAAAACTTTGGCGAGCACCTGTCAGGCTCGCTCGATGAGCTCGACCTTGTAGCCGTCGGGATCGGCGGCAAAGGCGATGACGGTGCTCCCATGTTTCATAGGGCCCGGCTCGCGCGTGATCTTTCCGCCGGCCAGCCGAATGGCGTCGCAAGCCGCCCGGATGTCGTTCACGCCGACCGCGATGTGTCCGAACCCGGTGCCGAGCTCGTAGCTCGAGACACCATAGTTGTAAGTGAGCTCGATCGCGGGGTGCGACTCTTCCGGGCCATATCCGAGAAATGCGAGCGTAAATTTTCCGTCGGGGTAGTCGCGCTGCCGGAGCAGCTTCATGCCGAGCGCCTTCGTATAAAAGTCGATCGACTTCTCGAGATTGCCGACGCGGATCATCGTGTGCAGAAAGCGCATTCCTCGTCTTTTGCCACACGTAGGGCCGACGCCACAAGGGTGGCCTCTCACCCGGGTGGCGCCTCCGTGGATACCCCCGGTTTCTCGCTGCAGCAGCTGCCGAGCGAGCCGGTGTAATGGTAGAGGACCCTCTTGCCGCCCCCCCCGCTGCGTACCGACCCCAGCAACGCGTTCGCGCACTACAGCATGACGGTGCGCGTACCCAAGATCCTCGACGACGTGCGCGAAGAGAATGCCGACTACCCCGCAGCGATTCTGGATGCCGTTGCTCGCCTTGGCGATGAAATTCGCAGCGATGCGCGCCTCCCACCACTCGGCTTTCCGGCGCCCGATGCCGCCGAGTGGGAGCCCGAGCTCGGCGCCCGAACGTGGCTCCAGACCGAGTGGTTCTTCGCGGAATGTTACCTCTACCGATCGCTCATGGCGGCGGTTCGCTACTGGGAGCAGGGCCGCGACCCCTTCGCGCCCGTCAAGCGGCGGGAGCTGGCGAGTGAAGCGTTGTGGCAGGGCTTGGAAGCCGTCGTGGCTCACGCCGCCCAGGGTGATGAGCTGGTGCACGCGCTTCTCGATCTGTCGCTCTGGGGAAATCGCATCGATCTCAGCTACGCGGTAGGCACCGCCTTCGGCCGCGCGGGCGAAAGTCACGATCTCTTGTGCGACGACCGGGACCGCGCCCTCTCCGGGCTGCTCCGCCGAGGCGGCGACGTACATCTGGTCGCGGACAACACCGGGAGCGAGCTCTCCATGGATCTCGCGCTCGCCGACGTCCTCATGTCCAGCGCGGGTGCGCGCGTCAGCCTCCACGTGAAGATGCACCCGGTTTTCGTGAGCGATGCCATCGTCGCCGATGTATGGAGTCTGGTGGACGCCATGCGCGCGCGCGGCGGGCGCTTGCGCGATCTCGGCCTCCGCCTCGTGCGCGCATTCGATGCCGGTCAGCTGCGCGTTTTGCCCGACTTCTATTGGAATGGCCCCTGCTTTCTGTGGGATCGCCCGCCGCGCATCGCCGCCGAGCTCGACCGGGCCACCATGGTCATCTTCAAAGGGGACGCCAATTACCGCCGCGTCATCGGGGACGCGCTCTGGCCGCCGGAGGCGACGCTGGGCGAAGCGACGCGCTATTTCCCGGCGCCTGTCTTGCTCCTGCGAACGATGAAGAGCGATGCTGTCGTCGGCCTCCCTCACGGACTGGCCGCGCAGCTCGATGCCGTCGATGCCGATTGGCGCATCAATGCCCGTCGCGGGCTCATTCAGCGAGGCGGTCGCGACACGTAGAGGTCCGCCGCGACGGTTCTGTTACGATGAGCGGGCGCTGCTCATGTGCGAAAAGGCTCGTTGCGCGATGGCACGGAGACGGGTCGATGTGCTCGTCGTCGCGATTTTTTTCCTGTCGCTCCTGTGGGCAACCCCAGCTCGCGCCGAGATCCCGTCCCTTCTGACACCGGGGGTGCTGACCTGGGGCGGCGATCAAGAGGGCGGGGGCCCTTATGTCTATCCCGCCGACGATGATCCACGCCGAGTCGTCGGCTTCGAGGTCGAGCTCGCCGACGAGCTGGCCGCACGGCTCGGGCTTCGCGCGCGCTTTCTCCAGGGGCAATGGGACAGGATGCCGGACCTCTTGCGGGCACGGAAATGCGACATCGTGCTCAACGGCTACGAGTGGATGCCTGCCCGCCTCGACGTGATGGAAGCCACGATTCCGTACTACGTCTTCGGGCTGCAGCTCCTTGCGCGCGACACAGGGGAAATCACGTCGTGGGGCGATCTCGAGCGCCCTTTCGCGCAGGGCAGACGACGGATCGGCGTGCTCGCCGCGTCGGCCGCGGAAAAATATCTCCAGAGTCGTCCGAGCTTGGCCATCGAGATCGTCAGCTACGACGGTTCGACCGACGCCATGCGCGAGGTCGAAACGGGAAAGCTCGACGCGACCTTGCAGGACACGCCGGCGGCGACGTTCTATCGGTCCCGATTTCCCCGCCTGCGCGCCGTCGGCGCGCCGGTGGGGCACGGCTATTACGTCGTCTATGCGCAGGAGGGGCAGAAGGCGCTCGTGCGCCGCCTCAACGAGGCGCTCTTGGCGATGATCGACGAAGGGAGAATCGAGGCCATCTACCGCGCGTACGGCATCTGGAACGACGCCCAGCGTGAGCTCGGCGACATTGCGCGCAGCGGCCGGTTCTACGGCTATTCCAAGGAATGGCACGACCGACCCGCGGTGACGAAGAGAGGTGTGCGCGACGGCCCCCCCGAGCGACGCGTGGAGATTACGGCGCGCAAGCGCGGCTTCGAGGTGGTGCGCGCCTATGGCGGGGTCCTGCTCCAATCGGCGGGTCTCACTCTCGTCCTCTCCTGCCTCTCGTTCCCCCTCGCGGTGCTGGCCGGCTTGTTCATCGCCATGGGACGGCTCTACGGTCCAGCGTGGCTGAGAGCGCCGCTCGCCGTCTACGTCGAGTTCTTGCGCGGAACGCCGGTCATGTTGCAGCTCTTTTTCATCTTCTTCTTCTTGCCCGAGGTGGGGATCAACGTGCCCGCCTTCTGGACGGCGATCCTGGGTCTTTCCGTGAACTACTCGGCGTACGAAAGCGAGATCTACCGCGCTGGCCTCTCCGCCGTTCCCAAAGGTCAGATGGAGGCCGCCCTCGCGCTCGGTATGAGTCGTCCGCTCGCGCTCCGTCGGATCATCGTGCCGCAGGCGGTGCGCATCGTCGTACCGCCCGTGGTCAATGACTTCATTGCCCTCTTCAAGGACACGAGCGTCTGCTCGGTGGTGACCCTGGTCGAGCTGACCAAGCGGTTTTCCGTGCTGTCCCAGAGCACGCAAGCGACGACCGAGCTCATGGCGATGACGGCCGTCCTCTATCTCGTCATGAGCTACCCGCTTTCCCTCGTGTCGAGGCGCCTCGAGCTCGGCGCGGGCAAGGCCCCCTCATGATCGAGGTGCAGGGTCTCTGCAAGCGTTTCGGCGCCGTCGACGTCCTTTCCGACCTTTCCTTGTCGGTCGACAAGGGCAAAGTCGCCGCCATCATCGGTCCTTCCGGGGGCGGCAAATCGACGTTCCTTCGCTGCATCAACGGGCTCGAGTCGTTCGAGCGAGGCCATGTGCGCGTCGGCGATGACGTCCTCGTCTCGAGCGACAGCGCACGCCAACGCGCCGAGCGTCTACGCGCCATCCGCCGCAAGGTGGGGTTCGTATTCCAGCAGTTCAACCTCTTTCCTCACCTCGACGTGATCGGCAACATCGTGGAGGCGCCCCTGCGCGTGCTCGGTCACGAGCGAGCCTCCGCGGTGGGCGAGGCGGTTCGCCTCCTCGAGCGGGTCGGGCTCGCCGACAAGAAGAGCGCGCTCCCCCACGAGCTCTCCGGCGGCCAGCAGCAGCGCGTCGCGATCGCGCGGGCCTTGGCCATGCGCCCCGAGGTGCTTCTCTTGGATGAGCCGACCAGCGCGCTCGATCCGGTCATGGCGGCGGAAGTCATGTCCGTCATCACCGAGCTGGCGAGCGCCGGCCAAACGATGATCGTGGTGACCCACCAGCTTGCCCTGGTGCGAGCCATCGCCGATACCGTGCACGTCTTCGCCGGAGGACGACGCGTCGAATACGGGCCCACCGCAGCCGTCTTCGAAAGCCCGGCGCACGACATCACCCGAGCGTTTTTGCACAAGCTGCAGGCATGGTAGGTGGACTGGCCCTAC
This sequence comes from Polyangiaceae bacterium, assembly GCA_035318465.1. GTDB lineage: Bacteria > Myxococcota_A > Polyangia > Polyangiales > Polyangiaceae > DASWDH01. The sequence goes on along the minus strand of DATHES010000005.1, from coordinate 18,240 downwards.
CGGCGTACAGCTAACCGCCCAGTATGGCTGGAGAAAGCGCCGAGCTTGCACTCGGTCCCGCGATCCTGTACGAGAGGGGCGAAACTTCTGGAAGGACGATTATGCCGACGGACGCAATTCAATGTAAGCCCCTGGAAGTCGCGGTTGCCGACCGGGGCATCGAGCGCGCGATCAAACAGCTCAAACGCAAGATGGCCACCGAAGGCATCATGAAAGAGCTCAAGCGACGCAGGCAGTACATGAAACCGTCGGTCAAACGCCGTAAAAAGGCTGCCGAAGCCGCGCGCCGCCGTCGCAAGCGCGCCAGGATGGAGGCGGGACTCATCACGGCGGCGCCGCCGCGTACGGGGGCGGGCGGTGGTGGTGGTGGTGGTGGTGGTGGTGGCGGCGGGCGCGACTAGCGGCTATCGCTCGAGAAATTGGCGCACCGCCGCCAAAAACGAGGGGGGCGATTCCAAGTTCGTCAGGTGACCGGCTGAAGCGATGACGGTGAGCTCCCCTGCGGGAAGCGCCGCTGCCATGGCGCGCGCTTCCTCGGGTGGCGAGATGCTGTCCGCATCACCGACGATGACCAGGCTCGGAACGGCGATGCTGCTCAAGAGGGGCGTCGAATCGGGCCGGTCGCGCATGGCCGCGAGCGCCGACATCACGCCCGCCGCACGCTGCCGTCCACCCCACGCGCGAACGCGGGCGACCAGATCGGGTGGCGCCTTCGGGGACAAGAGCTTCGGCAGAAGACGCTCCACCAGCGGCGCGACGCCGTCGCGCGCCACCAGCGCGATGTTCTCGTCGCGCGCGCGGCGCCCCTCGGGGCTGTCGGGGGCGGCGCGGGTGTCGGCCAGGATCAAGCGCGTCAAGCGCTGCGGATGCCGCCGGACCAAGGCGAAAGCGATGTAGCCACCCATGGAAAGACCGACCACCGAGGCGCGCTTGATGCCGAGGTCGTCCAAGATGCGGGCCACATCGTCGGCATGGTCGTCGAGGGAGCGCGGTGGCAAAAGCGCGTCCGATCGCCCGAAGCCTCGCAGGTCGGGGACGATGACACGACGGCTCTGTGAGAGCGCTTCTCGCTCGGCGTCCCACATCCTGCCGTCGAGCGGAAATGCGTGCAAAAGGACGATGGGATCGCCCCGCCCTTGGTCCACGAAGTACGGTCCATTTCGCGTGGTGTCGCTCATGGCGCGCATCTTAACGCGGATCGGGCAGGCCTTCTGATTTGGCGAAAACTGCCAATGCGCGCGCCGGCCGGGCTAACATCGCCAGCGTGAAGGCCGGGCTCGTCGCGCTGATCTTGGCCGGTGGAGCGGCGCGCGGCGCCTACGAGGTCGGCGTGGTGATGCACATCCTCACCGAAGTGGCCAAGGACATCGGACGCCCGGTGCCATTCGATATCTTGTGCGGAACGTCGGTCGGCGCCATCAATGCCTGCACGCTGGCCGCACACGCCGAAAAAACGGTCGGCCGCTGCGACATCCTCGTCGAGCAGTGGAAAGGGCTGCGCCTCGATCAGGTGGCCCGTCCGAGCCGCAGCGAGATTTTCGGACTGTTTACCAGCATGGTCGGGCGCAAGCGCTCTGCGCCGGGTCCCGATGAAATGCGGCGCGGCGGGCTCATCGACCCGCGGGGCATCGAAGACATCGTGCGCCAGGTCATTTCGCCGGGGGCCATCCGTCGCAACATCGAGGCCGGCCGCGTCAAAGCGCTCACGGTATCGACCACTAACGTCGCCAGCGGTCGAACCGTCATTTTTCTGCAGCGCAAGGAGCACGCGCCTCCCAAGTGGAGCCGGGATCCGACGATCAGCGTGCGCGCCACGCATATCTCGGCCGAGCATGCGCTGGCCTCGGCTGCCGTTCCGCTGCTTTTTCCCGCGGTCCGCATCGACGGCGAGTTCTACTGCGACGGCGGTCTGCGGCAGAATGTGCCCCTCTCACCCGCGCGGCGCCTCGGTGCCGACGGGCTCATCGTCGTCAACCCGCGCTTCATTCCCGCCGAGCTGCCGACCGTCGACATGGCCCGCGAGCGCCTGCGCGAATACCCGGGTCCGCTTTTCCTCTTCGGCAAGGCGCTCAATGCGCTGCTCCTCGACCGCATCGATGCCGACATCGACCGCTTGAATCGCATCAACCTCATCCTGGAGGCTGGCGTCCGCCGCTTCGGATCCCATTTCGTGCAGGAGCTCAACAAGGAGCTGGGGGACAAGCGGCTTCATGGCCTCAAGCGCCTGCGCGTCGTGCACATCCGAGCTTCGGCCGACATCGGCGCGCTGGCCGCGGAGTACGTCCGCTCCCCCGAGTTCGCCGGTCGAGCTTCGGGCATGATCGGCGCCGTGATTCGGCGGATCAGCGAATGGGAGGGCGCGGGGGAGGCGGATCTCCTCTCGTACATTCTCTTCGACGGCGAATTTGCCGCTCGTCTCCTCGAGCTCGGACGCAACGACGCTCGCGCACGTCACGCCGAGCTCTGTGCTTTCTTCGACGAATTGGCCCCCAAAGAGTCGGGGCGCCACAAGATATCTTCCTGACACAAACCGCCGAAGCCACCAAACAGGCTCGGTAAAAGGTCGCGCAAGCTCAGCTTGCCCGGAGGGGGAGGTTCTGCGAACGTAGGGCGCTCGTCATGCCGAACGAAGGGCTCGTGCTCGACAACCCGGTGCTGCGCATCGACAAGGGGCGTATTTTGCCTCCTTCGGACGACGAAGAGGAGCCCCGCGGTTCGCACGACGAGCATATTCCGTGGGGGTACGGCCGCGATCGCATCACGGCCATGGCCGTCGATCCCAACCGTCTTTACCTCTACTGGGAGCTCACCGACCCTACCCTCGACAAGGCGCGCCAAGCCCTTGGTGCCGGCGCCAAAGATGCGTGGGTGAACGTCCGCATCTATGACGTCACCGATCGAATCTTCGACGGGACCAACGCCCACGGCTACTTCGACATCAAGGTCGATCGCAGCGATCGGCAGTGGTTCGTGCACGTCGGTAAGCCCGCCACCACCCACGTGGCGGAGATTGGTCTCAAATCGCTGGAAGGGTACTTCGTCAAGGTCGCGCGATCGGGTCGCGTCGATTTTCCCCGCTTCGAACCGTCCCCTGACGGGACCGTGGAATGGCTCACGGTGCGCACGGCGACCGGTCCGGTCGACCAAGCGGCGCCCGGCGGATCACCGAGCGGGCCCGGTTCTCCGGGAGGCGCGCCGCCGAGTGCGCCGTTCGAGCCCGAGCGCGGTTCGGGGGGAGGCGACGGAGCCATCGAGCTCAGCGAGTGGTCGTGGACCGGCTGGAAAGAGCTCTTCCAGACGACCTGGCAAGAGCTCTTTCGCACGCGGTGGCGCGACGGGCAGGCCTCCCTCGACCGGTCGACGCCGGTCTTGCGCTCGACCTGGGAAGCCGGGCCTTTCCCGCTGCCGGTCGAAGCGCCGCGCGTCACCGAGGAGTTCTACGAAGGTCCGGTGACGGTCATTCCCGCCGAAAATGGCACGACGCGCATCGTCTACGGCCCTTGGCAAGTCGTGGTGCGCGGGCTCGGCGGCCACGCGGAAAAGCGTGTGCTGGCGCGATGGGAGGTCGCCGCCTCGTGGGTCGTCGAGATGGGCGTCGAACGCGTGATACGTACCCTCTCGCCGTCCCATCTGCGCGATCGCGTTCAACACGACGCGCCCGGGGGGGCGGCCATGGTCGGAAGCTCGGCTCTTCTCGGTGCCAGCGAACGCCGCTGGCTATCGGCCAGCGAAATGCGCCTGCGCGGTGCCTCCGAGCTTTATTTCGCCGGCGCGAGCGAGGTGCGTTGGCGCGGCGCCAGCGAGCTTCTGCTCGGCAGCGAACGACGCTTGCTCGGGGCCAGCGAAAGGCGGTGGCTCGGTGGCAGCGAAAAAGTCCGGCTCGGCGCCAGCGAGCAGAGATTGGGCGGCGCCAGCGAAGCCGCCTATCCCCCGTACGCCATCGACGACGGCATGACCAACCTCGGCCGGGGAGAGTGACCGATGGCCATCGGCTATCTCGCGCTCGTCCTGCACGCCCACTTACCGTACGTCCGGCATCCCGAAGACGCGACGGTGATGGAAGAGCAATGGCTCTACGAGGCGATCACCGGCACCTACCTTCCCTTGGTGCAGCTATTCGAGGGGCTCCTCGCCGATGGCGCGCGCGCCCGCTGCACCATTTCTCTTTCCGCGCCGCTCATCGGCATGCTGACCGACGATCTTTTGAAGCAGCGCTATGCAGCGAGGCTCGATCAGCTCATCGAGCTTGCCGACAAGGAGATTTCTCGCACGAGAAATGAGCCTTACTACCGGCGCAACGCCCAGATGTACATGGATCGATTCCAGTCGCTCCGTCACACCTGGCGCTGCCACGACGGCAACCTGGTGCGCGCGTTTCGCAACCTCCAGGACGCGGGGATGCTGGAGGTCATCACCTCCACCGCCACCCACGCCTTTTTCCCGAACATGGACAAAAACTGGGCCGCGATGCGGGTCCAGGTCCACACCGCGGCCGACCTTTACGAGCGCCACTTCGGCCGTCGCACGCAGGGGATGTGGCTCGGCGAATGCGGCTACATTCCCGGCGTCGATGCGCTCCTGCGCGAGGCCGGCATCCGTTACTTCTTCGTCGACACCCACAGCATTCTGTTCGCCGATCGCCGCCCCCTCTACGGCGTTCATGCCCCTCTCTATTGCCCGAGCGGTGTCGCCGCTTTTGGTCGCGACACCGAGTCCTCGCAGCAGGTCTGGAGCGCGAAGGAAGGGTACCCGGGGGATCCGCACTACCGCGATTTTTATCGCGACATCGGTTTCGATCTGCCGCTCGACTACATCGGCCCTTACGTGCATCCGGCCGGTCATCGCATGGCGACCGGCTTCAAGTACCACGCCATTACCCACGACAAGCTGCACGACAAGTGGGTGTACGATCCGGACATCGCGAGGCGGCGCGCCGGCGAGCACGCCATGCACTTTCGCACCAGGCGGCAAGAGCAGGCCCGACGTCTCGCCCCCGGCATGGACCGACCCCCGATCATCGTGAGCCCCTACGACGCCGAGCTCTACGGGCACTGGTGGTTCGAGGGGCTGCAGTTCCTCGACGACCTCTTTCGCCAGATCCACCACAACCAGGACGAGATCGCCACCATCACCCCGAGTGAGTACCTCGAGCGCCACCCCACCAACCAGCTGGCCGTGCCTTGCGCGAGCTCGTGGGGGCACGCCGGGTACAACGAGTATTGGCTCAACGAGACCAACGCCTGGGTCTACCGCCACCTGCACGTCGCCGCCGAGCGCATGACCGAGCTTGCGCAGCGCTTTCCGCGAGCCGATGGGCTCGCCACACGGGCCTTGAAGCAGGCCGCTCGCGAGCTCATGCTCGCTCAGAGCAGCGATTGGGCCTTCATCATGCGTACCGGTACGACCGTTCCCTACGCCGAGCGGCGCACCAATGGCCATATCCTCCAATTCACGCGGCTTTATCAGGATCTGCTGGGCGGCGAGGTGAGCGAGCGATGGCTCGCCGACCTGGAAACGAAGGATAATCTCTTCCCGGATGTAGACTATCGCCTCTACGCCACGTAAAATGGCGGGCGAGTCCATGCCGGCATCGCTCAAGGTGCTCTTCGTAGCTTCGGAGTGCACTCCATTCGCGAAAACCGGCGGGTTGGGCGACGTGGTGGGCGCTCTCCCCAAGGCGCTGGCCCGACGGGGTATCGACGTACGCGTCGTGATCCCGCTCTATGCCGGGTTCCCTTGGAACGAGCTGGAACGGCTGGAAGGGGCGCTCGCGGTTCCCATCGGCCGCGGGGAGGTGCGCGGCGCCGTGCGCATGGGGAAGCTGCCGAAGAGCGAAGTCACCGTCTACTTCCTCGAGCACCACGGCTATTTCGATCGGCCCCACCTCTACGGCCCGCCGGGCGACGGCTATTCCGACAATCTCGAACGCTTTACCTTCCTTTCGCGCGGCGCGCTCGAGCTGTGCAAAGCGATCGGCTTCTTCCCCGACGTCGTCCATGCCAACGATTGGCAGACGGCGCTCGTACCGGTCTACATCGACACGGTGGAGTGGATGAAACCGCTTCACGCCGCGGCGAGCCTCTACACGATCCACAACCTCGCATACCAAGGGATCTTCGATGCCGGTGCGCTCCCCATCACCGGCCTCGGGAGCGAGCACTACAACGCCCACGAGCTCGAGCATTTCGGCACCTTGAACCTGACCAAGGCGGCCTGCGCTCGCGCCACGTTCTTGAGCACGGTGAGCCCCACCTACGCGCGTGAGATCCAGACGCCGGTGCACGGCTTTGGCCTCGATGGCGTGCTCGCCGCAAAACAAAGCGGCCTTTTCGGTGTTCTCAACGGCATCGACAGCGAAGAGTGGAACCCGGAAACGGACCCCCTCATTGCCGCCCCATTCAGCGCGGGTTCTCTCGCCGGCAAGGCCGAGTGCAAGCGCGCGCTGCAAGCCGAGAGCGGTCTCCCCGTGCGCAGCGATGTGCCGGTCTACGGCCTCGTAGGTCGGTTGACGCGCCAAAAAGGGGTCGACATCGTGGCGCAGATCTTGGGCGGGCTGTTCGATCTCGATCTGCAGCTGGTTTTTCTCGGCAGCGGCGACCGCGATGTGGAGGCGTATTTTGCGCACATGGCGGCGCGGCGCCCCGATCGGTTGGCAGCGTTCTTCGGCTTCGACAACCAACGTGCGCATCGTATCGAAGCGGGCGCCGATTTCTTCCTGATGCCGTCGCGGTTCGAACCCTGCGGACTGAACCAGCTCTACAGCTTGCGGTACGGAACGCTTCCCATCGTGCGCGCGACGGGCGGCCTCGCCGACACGGTGGTCCCCTACGACGAGCGCACCGGTCAAGGCACGGGCTTCGTTTTTCACGATCTCACGCCGGGCGCTCTTTACGATGTCATCGGGTGGGCGGCCTCCACTTGGTACGATCGGCCCGAGCACATCGTGAAGATGCGCCGCGAGGCCATGCACCAAGACTTCTCGTGGGATCGGTCGGCCATCGAATACGAGACGCTCTATCACGCCGCGCGCAAGCTGCGCCGCGGTCCGCTCGCACCGGGATGACGGCATGACCGCGACGATGCGTGCCATGGTGCTCGAACACCCCGGCCGAGCATCGGGGCATCCGCTGGTCGCCAAGGACATCGCGCGGCCCGAAGCGGCTCCCGGGATGCTCGTAGCGCGGGTTCGGGCTTGTGGCGTATGCCGCACCGACCTGCAACTCTGCGAGGGAGATCTCGAAGCGCACGTGCTGCCCATCGTGCCCGGTCACCAGATCGTGGGCACGGTCGAATCGGTCGGTGCGGGGGTCGACGCGTGGCATCCGGGTGACCGCCTCGGCGCGGCATGGCTCGGTGGAGCTTGCGGCGTTTGCGCGGCATGTCGGGCGGGCCGTGAAAACCTGTGCGAAAAGGCTCGATTCACCGGTTGGGACCTGAACGGGGGGTACGCGACGCACGTGGCGGTGCACGCTGATTTCGCGCTGCGTCTGCCGGACGGATTCGACGATCTCGCGGCCGCTCCCTTACTCTGCGGCGGCGTCATCGGTTATCGCTCGTTCCAACGTTGCCGCGTCGAACCGGGGGGTAAGCTCGGCCTCTATGGGTTCGGAGCGTCGGCGCTCATCACGATCCAGGTCGCCCGGCACTTCGGGTGCCGGGTCTTCGTGGCCACGCGCGCCGAGCGCGATCGCGAGAGGGCTCGCCAGCTCGGGGCGGAATGGGTCGGGGGCTACGACGAGAGGCCTCCGGAAGCGCTCGATGCCGCCATCACGTTTGCACCGTCCGGGGACGTGGTCCGGTCGGCGCTGCGCGCGCTCGGGCGCGGGGGGACCGTGGCGATCAATGCCATCCATCTCGATCTCCTACCGGAGATGCCCTATGCCGAACTGTGGTGGGAGCGCAGCCTGGTGAGCGTGGCCAACTTTACCCGTCAGGACGCGCGCGATTTCTTGCGGCTCGCCGCGGACATCCCGGTGCGAACGGCCTTCGAGACCCACCCGATGGAAGAGGCCAATGTCGCGCTGCAGCGGCTCGCCGAAGGTCGGGTGGACGGGGCCGCTGTGCTCTTGATGTGAATTCCGCATCGTCCTAACGCGGCACGACCATTGGCACTTTCGCTGGCCTTCGCCCACCCCGACGAACCCAACATCAGGGTTGCTCTCTACCCGCGCCGCGTGATCACGCTCGCACTTCACAGCAACGCACACTCGCGGGGGGACCGGTCATTTTTGTGAGCCGAATTTTTGCTTGAAAGCATCACACGCCAGCATGGTTGGGTGGCGCCGGTTCCCGGCCGCATGTCGGTTGGCATTTTTCGTAATTCGTGTAAGAGCGGATACATGGAAGGTCGCTACTCGATACGAAATGTCGCTTACGAGCGCACCATCTATATCCGCATGACCGGTAGGTTCGACATGGGCCTCATGCGCGGATTCGCCGCCGAGTATCGGCAGGCAACCGATAGCTACGAGGGGCACGATCACCTCGTGCTCGCCGACATGCGCGGGCTCTCGCCCCTTTTGCCCGAAGTGGGTCACGTGTTTGCCGCGGCGGTCGGTTACGCCCGCACCCACGGCGTCATTTGCTGCGCGCACCTGAGCGACGATGCAACCCAGAAGTGGCAAGCCGCACGTCTCGCGCGGCAAGACAAGCCCGCCAACGACGTGACCACCAACTTCGCCACCATCGAAGAAGCCCAGGTCGCCCTCGAGACGATACGAAAGCAGTTTCGCCGCAGCACCGTCCCTCCGGCCCCCGCGTCGGGCACGCACGAGGCCGTTTCGACGACGTCGGGCACGCACGAGGCCGCTGCAACGCCACCGTTTACCGCGCTGCGCCTGCCGCGCGTTTGACCGTCCTTCTTGCTCGGCGAGCTTCGGATGAAGGAGCGCTAGCCCACCTGATCGGACGGGAGCTCGATACCGAGAAGGCGCTCTCCCAGCGTGTAGGAGGCGATAAATTCCGGGAGGCCGTGCGTCCCTCCGTTGACGAGGCGACGTGCCCCTCCGAAGTTTCGTGCCACGAGGGCCTCCTTGATGGCGCGTTCGCGATCCTTGAGGAAGTGAGCGAGGAGGCGAGCCGCGAGGTTCGGCTCGTTGGCCATGTCCGGCTCCTCGATGAGCTGCGTGCCGAGCCCTAGGACCTCGCTGTAGCGCTTGTAATTCGACCGACCGGTCAGCTGGATGAAACCGCGACCGCGGTAGCGCTCGCCGTCGGGGTGCCCCTCGTTACCGAGATCTTTGCGATTGTCGTAGAGGTCGAAGGGATGACCGCCCGGTGAGGTGTTGAATCGAGAAACGAATTCGCTGATCGGCTTCATGCTCCCTGTTTCGACGCGCACCGTGGCAAGAGCCATGAGCGCCATTTCCGTGCTCCCCAGGCCGCTTTCGGTGAGGGCCAAAAGGAGGACGGGAAGGTTCGTCTTGAGGGTGTCTAGCGCGGTGGTGGGAAAGAGCCGCGAGGCGATGTCGACGGTGACGACGTTCAAATCGACGGCAGCCGGGAGCTCCTCGAAACCGAGCGACGCGAGTGTTCTTCCGCCCGCGACTCCGTCAGCGAGCAGCCCCTCGCTGCGCTGAAAGGCGAGGATGGCTGCTTCTGTTCCGGGACCGAAACGGCCATCGATGGCCCCCGGGCTGAACCCTCTCGTTTTCAACTCGGTCTGAAGCTCCGCCACTTCGGGTCCGGTCGAACCTTTACGCAAGATCTGCATGACACCGCCTCCCAGGCTTTTTCCCCGCCTTGGTGGCGGGGAAGTTTGCCTCGCAGGATGTGACCGTGCCTCGCCTCGATTCTTGCGTCAACCCCCTCGCAGCGTGCAAAGTGGAGTGATCCGCACTTGCGAAGATCCGCAAGGAGTAGCCGCTTTGCAGCGGATGAAGCATGATCGTCGATGTGAGCGATACTCCCGTTTCGCCGCCGTGGCGTGAACGCGATCGAGGGGTGCGGCGTGTTCTCTGGATCGTGCTCGGTCTCAACCTTGCCATCGCTGCGATCAAGCTGACGCTCTCAGCCACGACGGGAGCGCTCTCGCTTTGGGCAGATGGTATTCACGCGCTTCTCGATGCGTCCTCGAACGTCGTGGGGATCGTCGGGATCGCCGTGGCGGCGCGTCCCGCCGACGCCGGGCACCCTTACGGTCATCGCCGTTTCGAGACCCTCGCCGCTCTTTGCATCGGACTTCTCATCTTGAGCGGGATGGCCGGCATCCTCTTGGGCCTCTGGGAGGGTCTTGCGGGCCGGCGCGCTTTGCCCGACGTGACGGCGCTCTCGGCGGTGGTGCTCGCGGTTACCATCTTCGCCAATTTTGGCATCAGCCGCTTCGAGGCGCGCAAAGGAGCGGAGCTGCGCAGCGGCGTCCTGCAGGCCGACGCCGGCCATACCTTGAGCGATACGCTGGGTGCGCTGGTCGTACTGGCGTCGTTCGGCGCCGACTGGCTCGGCTTTCGCGCGGCGGACATGGTCGCAGCCGTGGTCGTCTCGTTGCTCATCGCGCGCACGGCGTGGAAGGTGCTTCGCGAAAACCTCGGCGTGCTCGCGGATCGGGTTCGCCTCGACCCCCTGGCGGTGCGCCGGGTAGCGCTGAGCATCGCCGAGGTGCGGGGCGCGCACAAGATCCGGTCGCGCGGCTCGCCCGATCACGTGCTCGTCGATCTGCACATCCATGTCGATCCGGCGATGACCGTCGAACGCGCACATCGGGTGACCCACGAGGTGGCCGGCGCGGTCCGAGCCGCTTTTCCAGAGGTGGCCGACGTGCTGATCCACACCGAGCCCGCCGATGGCCGCGAGAATGACGTGGCCTCCATCGCGCCCTCCGACCCACCCCTGCGGATCTGAGGCGGCAGGCTTCGTCCGTTCCGGTCCTGGTCGATGGCGAGAAGTCGAGATGACGCGCCGGTCCGCCCGATGGCGCGCGATCGAGCTACGCTGAGCCCCCATGTCGCGTCGTTACAGCTATGCAGGCGCTTGTCATTGCCACAACATCGAGGTCCGACTGGAGAGCGACCAAACGCCGCTCGAGCTCGGCCTGCGGACGGACACCTGTTCGTTCTGCAACAAGCATCGCGCCGCCTACACGTCGGACCCGCGCGGTGAGGTGCACCTCACCGTGCGCCAAGCGAACCTCGTCGAACGCTACCGCTTCGGCACGAAGACGGCCGATTTTCTGCTCTGCAGGTCGTGCGGCGTTTTCGTGGCGGCCTACGTGCCCGAGCCCCCCCTCGCGGTGGTCAACATCAACGTGCTCGACGCCCGCGCCGACTTTTTGGCCAACGAGCTGCAGGTGACGAACCTCGATGCGGAATCACTCGAGCAGCGCCTGGCTCGGCGAAGAGCGCGCTGGACGCCCGTGCGCTCTTTCGTCGTCACCGCCGCGACGAGTCCGCCGTGAGGCTCGACCGAACGCCGGCTTCGGCGCTCACTTAACATCAGGGCCGAATAACCAACGTGATGCCGCTCGTGCGCGAATGGCGGCACCGGAGCACGCTCCGATGCCGCCGTTTTGAGCGGAGTGTCGTTACCTGCAGGATCCGCCGGCCGACGCGGGGAAGTAGTACGTCACGGCCATGCACATCTCGTTCAGCTCGGCCGAGTTGCCCACCGTGACCACGCTGTTGCGGTCGTTCTGGTAGCTGCAGCTGTAGTGGAACTTCTCGCCGGCTTTGAAGGTCAAGAACGGCGCGGCTTGCCATTCCTTGAAATCGGGCTTCTCCCAGTCGGTGCTGTGAACCAGCTCTTCGCCCATCGTGCCGTTGGCGAGCACGCGGTTGATCGTCGAGAGCACGCCGCGTTTGTGGGTGTGGGTGCTGGCGAGATAGAAATTGGCGCCCGCGCCCGGAGTGCAATCGCCGCTGACGGTCTGGGTTCCGTTGGGTGGAATGAGGATGCCCGTGTTGAAGCTGATGAGCGGCGCCGCTTTTTGGAACGTTCCCGTAGCGAACATCATGTTGAGCGTGACCTGCGCATTGATCGGAGCGGAGGTGGTGTTGAGGTAGTGCATGTCGAACCCCACGCGCTGCTTCGCGTTGAGCACCATCGCTACGCCGGGCGGGTTTTTGAAGCCGTAGTGTGGCTGTCCCGAGCTGTAGACCCAGGCGTTACTGAAATTGCCCGAGCAGCCTCCGTCGGTGACCGTATCGAGCGGTGCCGTGTCGCCATCGGTCCGGTAGAGAATGAAGTGATGGCTCCCGACCGACATGACCGACTCGAACTCCGCCACGTCGAGCTCGGTGTCCATCGGGATCTGCGTGTGGTAGCACTTGAAGAGCTCTTGCCCCGGCATGACCGTGAAGGGCTTGGTCTGGATCTGAATGCCCGTGCCGGCCGCGGGAGGCGGGAGCGAGCCCGCTCCACCGCTGCCACCCGCGCCGCCGGTTCCGGCGGTGCCACCTGTCGTGCCGCCCGCGCCAGCCGCGCCGCCGGTTCCGGCGGTGCCACCTGTCGTGCCGCCTGCGCCGGCCGCGCCGCCGGTGCCACCGGTGGTGCCTCCGCTGCCGGTCGTCGCGCCGCCGGTGCCGGTCGTGGCGCCGCCGGTGCCGGTCGTGGTGCCGCCAGTGGTACCGCCGCTGCCGGTCGTAGTCCCGCCGCTCGTCGTCGCGCCGCCGGTGCCGGTCGTGGTCCCGCCGCTCGTCGTCGCGCCGCCGGTGCCGGTCGTGGTCCCACCTCCGCTGCCGGTCGTCCCGGTGCCCGTGCCGCCACCCGTGCCGCCACCCGTGCCACCGCTTCCCCCGCTGGTTCCGCTCCCGCCCCTGCCGCTGGTCGGCGAGCCGGTAACGTCGTCAGAACCACACGCTGCCACGCTGAACACGATCGGCAGCACGAGCCCGATGGTCGTCCGGTTGAAGAACCGTCGGATGGTCAATCGAATCATGAGCGTCTCCCTTCGATGTTTCCCGCGCCGTTCGCAATCCTCCCGTACGGACGTTTCTGTGCGGTGAGGGAGGATAATGACAGTGTTTTCGACAACGTCATTGGAACGTGTTCCAAGGCTGTACTCCTCGTCGACTCCTCTAGTGGCTGGCTTGGGCCAAATAAGGTGAATGATTCTTCACGAAATCTCGCAGCCGAGTAGCGTCAACGCCACGCCCGCTGGATCCGGGCGGATGCGCAGAGAGTTCAGTGTTGTTCCTAATGCACTACGTCGCTTTCGGGCGAAGCGCTACACGCGTTCGAAAATGCCGGCAGCGCCCATGCCCGTACCGACGCACATCGTCACCATGCCGTACTTCTTGTTGAGTCGGCGAAGACCGTGCACGACGGTGGCCGCGCGGATCGCGCCGGTCGCACCGAGCGGATGCCCGAGGGCAATCGCGCCTCCCATGGGATTGACCGTTTCCGGATTGAGACCGACCTCTCGCATGACGGCCAGCGCCTGCGCGGCGAATGCTTCGTTCAGCTCGATCCAGCTCATGTCGTCCTTCTTGAGGCCGGCGCGTGAGAGCGCGAGCGGGATCGCTTCTTTCGGTCCGATGCCCATGATTTCCGGCGGAACCCCTCTCACGGCGAACGTCACGAAGCGCGCGAGCGGCGTGAGATCGAACTGCTTCAAGATCTTTTCCGACACCACCATCAGCGCGCCGGCACCGTCCGACGTCTGCGAGCTGTTGCCAGCCGTCACCGTCCCCTTGGCGGCAAACACCGGCCTCAGCTTGCCGAGCGCTTCGAGGCTCGTGTCGGCGCGCGGCCCTTCGTCCAGAGAAACGGCTCGCTTCGCCGTTTTGACATCGCCCTTCGCGAGATCGGGCTGGCGATCGACCACTTCGTAGGGCGCGATCTCGCTCTTGAACCAGCCGTTCTGCTGCCCGAGGATGGCTTTCTGATGCGAGGCGAGCGCGAACGCGTCTTGATCCTCGCGGTTCACCTTCCACCTTTCGGCCACCTTCTCGGCGGTGATTCCCATGCCGAAGGCGATGCCGACGTTCTCGTTCGTCTCGAAGACGCGCGGGTTCATCGAGGGCACGTTCCCCGTCATCGGCACCCTGCTCATCGACTCGGTGCCGCCGGCGATGACGACGTCGGCTTCGCCCACACGGATGCGATCGGCTGCCATCGCCAGCGCGGTAAGGCCAGAGGCGCAGAAGCGGTTCACGGTGACGCCGCCGACGGTGTTGGGGAGCCCAGCGAGCAGAAGACTCACGCGGGCGACGTTCGAACCTTGCTCGGCTTCGGGCATGGCGCAGCCGACGATGACGTCCTCCACGAGCTTGGGATCGAGCTTCGGCACTTGGGCCATCACCGAGCGAAGGACGTGGACGAGGAGATCGTCGGGGCGTGTGTTCTTGAACACGCCGCGCGGTGCTTTGCCGATGGGGGTGCGGATGGCGGCAGCGATGTAGGCGTCTTGCACTTGTTTGCTCATGGTGGGTCTCTCTAGTTTCGCACCGGTTTGCCGTCCTGCATCATTCCCATGATTCGCTCTTGCGTCTTCGGATGCATGAGCAGGCTCATGAAAGCCTTGCGCTCGAGGGTCAAGATGTAGGCTTCGTCGACGAGGCTTCCCGCGTCGACGTCACCACCGCACATGACTTCGGCGATGGTCTTGCCGAGATGCATGTCGTGCTCGGAGATGAAGCCGCCTTCCTTCATGTTGACGAGCTGCGCCATGATCGTCGCCGTGCCGGTGCGACCGGCGACGGGGAACCCCTTCAATGCGAGCGGGGGACGGTAACCCTCTTCGAACATCGTCTTTGCTTCGCGGATCGCCGCGCCGAGGAGCTCGTGCGAATTGAAGACGACCGGATCGCTCGGCAAGAGGTAGCCCATCTGCTTCGCTTCCAAGGCCGATTTGGAGACGTTGGCCATGGCGGCATTGGTGAAGTACTTCTTCAGGAAATTGAGCAGCGGTGTTTCGGGTGCCACGGCACGCTCTTCGGCAGCGCGGCGCGCGCCGTAGAGCAACCCTCCTGCCCCGGGGACGAGACCCACGCCGACCTCGACGAGCCCGATGTAGCTCTCCAAATGGGCGACGCGGCGCGCGCAGGCAATGGCGAGCTCACAGCCGCCTCCGAGGGCAAGCCCCGATACCGCCGCGATCGTGGGAATGCCGGCATAACGCAGGCGGAGCATGCCGTCCTGCAGCCTCTTTTCTTCCGGCTCCAGGGCCGCGACGCCGCCCGACATGAAGAGAGGAAGCATCGCCTGGAGATCGGCACCGACGGAGAACGGTTCGTCGGGGCTCCAGATCACGAGCCCGGCGTAGTTTTTTTCCGCCTCTTCCACGGCCTTGTCGATGGCGCCGGTGACCCCGGGGCCGATGGCGTGCATCTTGGTCTTGATGGAAAGGATCAGCACCTCTTTGTCCACCGTCCACACGCGCGCCGACTCGTCTTCGAAAAATGTGGTGCCGGCGGTGGCTGGCGAGGTCTCGCCGACGAGCGTGGCGCGGAAGATCTGCCGCTTGTAGACGGGCAGCTCCGAGCGCGGCACGAACGCGTCGGTGGCCGGCGCGTACGATCCCTCCGCGGTGTGCACGCCCCCCACCTTGGGGACTTTGCCCTCGAAGACCCACTTCGGCAGCGGCACTTTGGCCAGCGCTTTGCCGGAGTCGATGTCCTGCTTCACCCAACCGGCGACCTTTTCCCAGCCTGCCGCTTGCCAAGTCTCGAAGGGCCCGCTGTTCCAACCGAAGCCCCAGCGCAGGGCGAGGTCGACGTCGCGCGCCGTCTTGGCGATCGCGGCGAGGTGATGGGCCGCATACTGGAATGTGTCGCGGAAGATGGCCCACAGGAACTGCCCCTGCGGATGGGTCGATTCGCGAAGGAGCTGCAGCTTCTCGACCGGGTTTTTCTTCTTGAGAATGCTGACGATGGAAGGGTCCGCTTTGCCGCCCGAGGCCACGTAAACGCCGTTGGCATCGATGCGGTGGATGTCCTTGCCCACCTTCTTGTAGAAACCGCCGCCGCTCTTCTGTCCGAGCGCGCCCTGTTCGATCAGCTTGGCGAGCAGCTTGGGCGTCGCGTAAAGGGGGTGGAACGGGTCCCCCGAGAGCTGGTCTTGCATCGTCTTCATGACGTGCCCCAGCGTGTCGAGGCCGACGACGTCGGCGGTGCGGAAGGTGCCGGACTTGGCGCGTCCGAGCTTGGATCCGGTGAGGTCGTCGACCACGTCGATGGGGAGGTCGAACTTTTCCGCTTCGAGGATGGTCGACAGGATGCCGAACACACCGAGCCGGTTGGCGATGAAGTTCGGCGTGTCCATGGCCCGGATCACGCCTTTGCCGAGCACGGTGGTGAGGAACGTCTCCAGACGATCCAAGATCTCCGGTTGCGTGTCCACGGTGGGGATGAGCTCGACGAGGTGCATGTACCGCGGCGGGTTGAAAAAGTGCACTCCCGCAAAGCGCGCCTTGAGCGCGGTGTCGAAACCTTCGGCGAGCGCCGTGATGGACAGCCCCGACGTGTTGGACGCGAAAATCGCGTGCGGCCCGAGGTGGGGGGCGACCTTCTTGTAGAGATCGTGTTTCCAGTCCATGCGCTCGGCGATCGCTTCGATGACGAGATCGCATTCTTTGAGACGCCCGAGATCGTCCTCGTAGTTGGCCGGCTCGATGAACGCGGCGTCGTCCTTGTTGGCGAGCGGCGCCGGACTCAACTTTTTCAGGTTTTCGATGGCAGAAAGGACGATCTTGTTCTTGGGTCCCTCCTTGGAAGGAAGATCGAACAAGAGCACGGGCACCTTGGCGTTGATGGCGTGGGCGGCGATTTGCGCACCCATGACTCCGGCGCCAAGTACGGCGACTTTCTTCACGATGAGGTTCTTCACGGTAGCTCCAATAGCATTGCTGGGTCAGGTCTTCGCCATACCGGATCACGATCGGCCAATTGGGCGGGAGAGCCCAACCGAAATGCGGCAAGGCCGCCGCGAAGTCGAATCAGAAAAGATCGGCTTGTAGCGAAAGCAAATTGCCTGCGCCGGAGCGCATGCTCGGAAAGAGCGCCTCGGTTTCGTGGAAGAGCCGGCCGAAGTAGAAGCGCGCCGTGGCCAGCTTGGCTGTGTAAAACGAATCTTGCCCCTGCTTGGCGAGCGCGATCTTGGACATGCGCGCCCAGAAGTACGCAAACACCAGGTGCCCCATGAGGCGCAGGTAATCGACCGCGGCGGCGCCCATCTCTTCGGGGTCCTTCTTGGCGCTCGTGCTGAGCTCTTTGGTCAGGACGTCGACCTTTTCGCTCAGCGCGACCAGCGGTTTGACGAACTCGGCCATGTCCGTGCCGGCCCCCTCCTCTTCGACGAACTTTCTTATCATGGATTGGAAGAGGCGCAGTCTGGCACCGCCGTCGGCAAGGACCTTACGTCCGAGGAGATCGAGCGCTTGGATGGTGTTCGTCCCTTCGTAGATCATGTTGATGCGGGCGTCGCGGACGTATTGGTCCATCCCTCCTTCTTGGATGTACCCGTGCCCGCCGAAGATCTGCATGGCCAAGTTGGTGCAGAGAAATCCATTGTCGGTGAGAAACGCCTTCACCACCGGAGTGAGCAGCGCCACGAGATCGTCGCATTCCTTGCGCACCGCTTGGTCGGGGTGGTGCTGGCTCTTGTCGAGCGCGAGCGCGACCCAGTAGGCAAAGGCGCGGCCCCCTTCCACGTAGGCCCTTTGCGTGAACAGCATGCGGCGTACGTCGGGATGGACGATGATCGGGTCGGCCGGCTTGTTGGGTGCTTTGGGACCGGACAAAGAGCGCGACTGAATGCGCTCTTTGGCGTAGGCGGCGGAGTTCTGATAGGCGACCTCGGTGAGGCCGAGCCCCTGCAGGCCCACGCCGAGGCGCGCGCCGTTCATCATGACGAACATCGCCTGCAACCCCTTGTGCGGCTCGCCCACGATGTAGCCCGCGGCGTCCTCCAGGTTCATCACGCAAGTCGCGTTGGCGCGGATGCCGAGCTTGTGCTCGATGGATCCACAGCGAATGCGATTGCGCTCGCCGGGACTGCCATTGGCGTCGGGGATGAATTTGGGCACGATGAAAAGCGAGATGCCGCGCGTGCCGGGCGGCGCATCGGGCAGCTTTGCCAGAACGAGGTGCACGATGTTCTTGCTGAGATCGTGCTCGCCGGAGGAAACGAAAATCTTGGTCCCAGTGAGTTTGTAAGCGCCGTGGCCGTTCGGCTCGGCCTTGGTACGGAGCAGGCCGAGATCGGTGCCAGCGTGCGGCTCGGTCAGGCACATCGTGCCGCACCATTCTCCGGAGACGAGCTTGGGGAGATACGTCTGCTTCTGTTCGTCGGTGCCGTGGGCATGGA
>DATHES010000004.1:0-18502 GCA_035318465.1 Polyangiaceae bacterium | reverse complement strand
ACGCGTGCAGAGGCACACACGATGGTTGCTTCGCTCATGTCGAATCCTTTGAGCTGACGCGTGATGTGAGCTGCGTGATGCGTCGTCGTCGCTTGGAATTGGCTAAGCTCATCGGCAATCTGCGATGGCGGCAAGGCCCGTGTCAAACCGAAAAACTTAACACCGCACGTAGACCGGTCAGACGTTGATCTGATTGACAGCCTCAGATCGAGTCGAAGGCGCCCACGCGGCGAACGAGCGCAGCGCAGCGCAGCGCAGCGCAGCGCAGCGCAGCGCAGCGCAAACAGAACTGATCCTCCCCGGTTTGGTTACAAGCGGCTGGGCATTCATCGCGTCGTTCGCTCGATTTCAAGAAGCTCGAGGGCGGAGCGCAATTCGTATGTCGACAGCTCGGGGGCAGAGTTCTCGCTGGGTCTCCTTAGGCGAGAGCGCGAAGACACTCCGTTCGATCCATGCCGGCAGAACCCGCCGCGGCCCTGCAAAATGTCATGACCCCATTACGTCAAAACATCGTGTACATGCCATGCTTCGCGACGCGTGATAGCGCTGTTTACAATTGATTTACGAAGAAGAGATATTTAAGACGAAAGGAGCAGGGCAGTTCCCGCCGCTTATCGGACCCTCCTCCAGCTGCGTGTGCGCGTCGCGCGGTGGGATCTGTCCGCCGTCGACCTGGTCGACCCGCGCTCCGGCCAGCATCTGGCGACGCTGTTGCCGCTCGACAAAGCCAAGAACGCCGAGCGTATCCGTCGCATCGTGATCCCCACAGGCGAAGACAATCCTCGACGGGTGAGCACATCGATCGCCTTCTCGGCCACGCCCAACAGAGCGTTCGAGGACGTCACTACTCAGCGTCCGATCTCTCCGTGCTGCAGAAGCCGATCGAGACGATCCGCCTTGACCTACGAGGCCCAACGGAGCACGAATCCGCACCTGACACCGATCGCGAATCGTCCGCCGAATCGTCTGAAAAGGAGTCGACAGAGCAGCAGAAACAGAAAAAACTAGCTACACATCAACACCTTGGAGGAGTGGCCGAGTGGTCGAAGGCAGCGGTTTTGAAAACCGCCGTACCGAAAGGTACCAGGGGTTCGAATCCCTTCTCCTCCGCAAAAAGGCGTTCGATCGACCGTTCACAGGAGCGGAGCGACGCCAGGGACCATCCAGCACGCGACCGTTTTTCGATTTCATCACGCCGCCCCACTGCTTGAAGAAGAACGGAACGCGGGCACGTCGAC
Source organism: Polyangiaceae bacterium (assembly GCA_035318465.1). Classification (GTDB taxonomy): domain Bacteria; phylum Myxococcota_A; class Polyangia; order Polyangiales; family Polyangiaceae; genus DASWDH01. Next base: position 17,264 of record DATHES010000004.1, on the reverse strand, counting down.
ACTTGATCCCGTACCTCGCGGATCCCTCGCTCGATGTCGTGGTGAAGGCCAAAATGAGCGGCTTTTTGACGAGCGAAATGAAGCGCCAGACGAGGAGGCGCACGATCGTAGTCGGCGTTCATGGGGCGAGCGCCGTGACCGCTCTCCCTACCGACGATTTGCCAATGGATCTCGTCAAGCACCAGCTTTCCGACTCGACCGAGCAGTGGCTCGATGCTCAGGAAACGAACGGCCGCAATTGCGCGTCGAGGATGCTCCATTCGCCAGGTGTGAAGAGCGTCTTCGACGCTGACGCCGAGTCACACGTTCGGCGGCGGATGGAGGGCGCTGGCCAACTCCTGTAGGCGTTCGGCGCGCTTGGTCAGGATTTGAAAACGGTGTTGAGGTCAGGTGTGCGAGCTACGTCCCGTCATCGACGCTCGTCGACTAGCTTCGCGATGGTTTCGGTCACCGCAGCGGCGGGATGATCTCCTCGCCTTTTCGCTGCCGACAATCACCAATGGATCTCGTCGCGCCGGGATAGAAGCGCCGTATTCACCCGGTATTCCAAGCCAGAGTCACACTGAGGTGGTATGCCATGAGGGTCCTCGGGGAGGGGGCCGACGGCATGGTCAAGGTAACGAGCCCGTCGACGGAGATCTCGTGGAGTCCCGAGGAGCGCGTGGCGGGCGTTCGTTACACACCGGGCATTACACTGACGAGCCGCGACGGCGACTTCCTGGTCGACGCGTTGACTGGCTGGATCGGGACCCAAGGCCAACCGTTCGCCGTGCTCGCCGACGCCGCGGGGCTTCAGGGAACGGATGGCGCGTACAGAGCCAGGGCGAGTGGCTTCTTCCGGCAACACCAGGACACCGCCTTCATCGCGCTCATCAATCTCGGTCCGGTGATCCATGTCGTGGTGGAGTTGTTCCGCGTCGGGACGGGCATCCAATTGAAGACGTTCGCCAGCGAGACTGCGGCTCGCGCCTGGTTGCGAACGAAGGGCATCGCCGTATGAACGACGCGCCGTCGTTCGACGACATCTTCGCGGTGATGGCGGCCGCGTCCGTGGGAAACCTGGCCGAACGGGTGGCGGTGTCCGTCCATCCGCAGCTCGAGCACACGGCGACGTTGCTCGCCATGTCGCTCAACGTCCTGCTCGACGACCTCGCGCTTCGCAGCGCCGACGCGCAACGCGAGCTGACCGAGCGACAGCGGATAGCGGACCGCCTGCGAATCCTGGCCGAAGCTGCCCAAGAGTTTTCGGCAGCGACGTACGACTATGACCGCCTGCTCGACCTCGTAGCCCGTCGCATCGGCGATGTCGCTGGCGACTTGTGCGGGGTCAGGATGATCTCCGAAGATGGAGAGTGGCTGGAAGCAGGGGGCGCCGTCTACCACCGCGATCCGGAGATGCTGGCTCTGGCGCGGGAAGGCCCGGTGGCCGAACGCCAACGCGTCGGCGAGGGGATGTCGGGGGGCGTGGCCGCGACGGGACAGCCGCTCCTCATTTCCAAGGCCAGCGCGGCCGAGTTTGCTGCGTCGACCGAACCCAAGTACCGATCCTTCCTCGAGCGCCTGGGGATCATGGCCTCGATCGCCGTCCCTCTCATTTGCCGCGGGAAGGTCCTCGGTGTCGCCTCGCTCATCCGCAACAGTCCGAACCCGTACAACGACGAAGATCTGGGGTTCATACGGAGCCTCGCCGACCACGCCGCAATCGCCATAGGAAACGCCCGCTCGTACGCTGCGGAGCGCGCCTCACACGCCGCAGCCCTGACGGCGAACCAAGCACTGCACGAATCCAGGGAGGCGCACCGGCTCCTGTTCGAGGCGAGCCCCCTGCCGCTCTTCGTGTTCGACGTCGAGACACTCGCTCCGCTCGCCGTGAACGGAGCGGCGCTCCTTCTTTACGGCTACCAGCACGACGAGTTCATGGCGTTGAGACTCTCGGATCTCACCGTCGATGGACACGATGCCGTGCGGGCAAGAGTCGTAGCCTTGGCGGAGACCGCGGCCGCCGGGACCTCGCATTACCGTCGCAAAGACGGCTCACGCTTCTTCGGCGAGTACACCACGCGGGCCCTATCGTTTGCGGGCCGGCGCGCACGCATCTCGGTCATCAAGGACATCACCGAGCGCCACGAGGCCGAACAGACGCGGGCGCTGCTCGCCGCCATCGTCCAATCATCCAACGACGCCATCATCAGCCGGCGGCTCGACGGAACGATGACGAGTTGGAACGACGCCGCCGAGCGCCTCTTCGGATACACCGCCCAGGAGGCCCTCGGGCAACCGCTTTCGACCCTGGTTCCCTCCGACAAGCTCGAGGAAGAGCGCACCTTGCTCCGTCGCATCGCCGAGGGTGACCGCATCGACCGCTGGGAGACGGTTCGCCGGCGCAAGGATGGAAGCCTCGTCGCGGTGTCGATCTCGCTCGCCCCCATCCTGGATGCCTCGGGAAAGGTCGTCGGCGCATCGAAAACGGCGCGCGACCTCACGGCGGAGCGTGGAGCCGAAGAAGCGCTCCGGCGCACCGAGGGGCAACTGCGCCAGGCGCAGAAGATGGAAGCCGTCGGGCGACTTGCCGGGGGCGTCGCCCACGATTTCAACAACGTGCTTTCCGTCATCCTCAGCTACGCGGAGATGCTCCTGGCGGAAATGAAGCCGGGCGAATCCATGCGCGACGACGTGGAAGAGATCGGCAAGGCCGGCAAACGCGCCGCCGATCTCACGCAACAACTGCTCATGTTCAGCCGGCAGCAGGTGCTTGCACCGAAGGTTCTCGATTTGAACGACGTGCTCACGAGCATGGACAAGATGCTCCAGCGCATCCTGGGAGCGGACGTGGATCTCGTTTCGCGGCCAGCGCAGCCACTCGGGCGGGTGCTCGTCGATCCGAGCAATATCGAGCAGGTCATCATGAACCTCGTCGTGAACGCCCGCGATGCCATGCCAACGGGCGGGAAACTGACGATGGAAACGGACAACGTCGTTCTCGACGAGCTGTATGCGAGGGAGCATCTCGGGGTGAAGGCTGGACCGCACGTGATGCTCGCGGTGAGCGACACCGGCACGGGCATCGACAGGGCGACCATGACCCGGATCTTCGAACCGTTCTTCACCACGAAGGAGGCGGGCAAGGGGACGGGGCTCGGCCTATCCACGGTTTTCGGCATCGTCCAGCAGAACGGCGGTAGCATCTGGGTTTACAGCGAGCTCGGCAAGGGGACGACCTTCAAGGTCTACCTCCCGCGCGTCGACAGAGCGGTTGACGTCGTTCGCCCCGTCCTTGCGCTCACGACCTTGCGTGGGTCAGAAACGATCCTCCTCGTCGAGGATGATGATCAGGTGCGCACCGTGGCCCGGGGCATCCTCGGCAAGTGCGGCTATCAGGTCGTCGAAGCCCGCAACGCCGGAGAGGCACTCCTGCACTCCGAAAAACACCAGGGCGTGATTGACCTGCTCCTTACCGATGTCGTGATGCCCCAGATGAGCGGCCCCGAGCTTGCCAACCGGCTGGCGAGTGCTCGACCAGATATGAAAGTGCTGTGCATGTCGGGCTACACGGACGACAGCATCGTTCGGCATGGCGTCCTGGAGGCACGCGTCGCGTACCTCCAGAAGCCAATCACGCCGGAAGCGTTGACGAGGAAGGTGCGCGAAGTTCTGGAATCGCCAAAGGGCATCGCATGACGGGCGCGCCCGATCGTGATTCCAAGTTCCCAACGAGCGCACTGGAGAGGTTTCGGAGCGAGCCATTTCGCATTTTCTTCCCGCTTGCATTCCTCCTCGGAGCGCTTGGCGTCTCGCACTGGGCGCTGCTCTCCACCGGCGTTCTCGGTCGGTATCTCGCCGTCTTTCACGCGGTCACGCAAATGCAGTCGTTCCTGCTCGCCTTCGCGAGTGGCTTTTTGCTCACGGCAATCCCGAAGCGAACTCGCTCCGCCCCTGCCAGTTGGGCCGAGATCGGGGCTCTCGTCGTTTTGCTTCCCACGGTTTCATTGACCACGCTCGTCGGAGCGAACGATCTTGGCCAGCTGTGCTACGCCGGCGCGCTCCTCGTGCTGGCAGAATTCGCGATCCGGCGGTTTGCGAACCGCGCCGCGGGACGCCGCCCTCCCACCTCGTTCGTCCTCGTTCCGCTGGGGCTTTTCGCGGGCCTGGCCGGCGCGATCATGCTGGTTGCCGCAGACTTCGTACCGGCCGCGTCATGGGTCTACCCGCTCGGACGGGCGCTCGTGCTGGAAGGGGTTTTTCTTTGCCTTGCTCTTGGCGTGGGGCCTTTTTTTCTCGCGGTGGCTTTGCATGGTGAGGCGCCTCCCGACATTTCGCGCAGCACCGCGCGGGCCATCGTCGGCTACGCCGCCGCCGGTGCGATCCTCCTTGGCAGCTTGGTCCTTCATGCGAGCGGCTTCGTGCGCGCCGGGCTGATCCTGCGCGGAGGAACCGCGGCGGCCGTGCTCTGCGCGGGAGGGGCTTGGCATCGCCCTTCGCGCCCGGGCTATAACCGGCAGTTGCTCTGGCTGGCGACGTGGATGCTCCCCGCCGGTCTGATCGTCGCCGCCGTGTTTCCCGAGCACCGGGTGGCGGCCATGCACGTGACCTTCATCGGCGGCTTCGGATTGCTCGCATTTTCGGTCTCCACCCATGTGACCCTCGGCCACAGCGGCAACAGCAAGGACCAGGCGGGGCGACCGCGAGCGGTCGCCTGGTTTGGAGCACTGTTTGCCGTGGCCATGCTCATCCGCTCGGTGGGTACGGTCGTCTCGTCTCACTATTTCGAATGGCTCGGCGTATCGGCCGTGATCTGGTTGGCGGCGGCGTGTGTTTGGGCGCTCTATCTTTTGCCCAAGATGTGGCGCAAACCTCTCGCCGACGAACCGGCAGAGGCGCCGTGAGACGTCGACACATCGCCCTCGAACGCGGTATCAGGGCCGAATCGCCACTTTCATCACGCCGTCCCGCTGGTGCCCGAAGAGGTCGTACGCCTCCTCGATCTGGCTTAGTCGAAACGTGTGCGTGACCAAATCGCGAAACGGAAAACGTTTGGCGGCGACGATGCTCAGGAGGCGCCGCATTCGTTCCTTTCCGCCCGGACACAGCGTGGTGACGATCTTGCGGTCGCCGAGGCCCGCCGAAAATGCATCGAGTGGAATCGTCAGGTTCTGCGAATACACGCCGAGGGAGGACAGCGTGCCGCCTGGCCGGGTGCTGCGAAGGGCGTTCTCGAACGTAGAGGGCGTGCCCAGGGCCTCGATGGCGACGTCGACGCCGCCACCGGTGAGCCGCTTGATCTCGGCGACGACGTCCTGCTCTTTGAAATTGAGGACGACGTCCGCGCCCATTCGTTTGGCGAACTCCAGCCGCTTGGGGACGGAATCGATGCCGATGACGAGCGACGCACCGGCGAGACGTGCCCCCGCCGTCGCACAGAGACCGATGGGACCCTGAGCGAAGATGGCGACGGCGTCGCCGAGTCGTACCCCACCGCTCTCCGAGGCGGAGAACCCGGTCGACATGATGTCCGGGCAAAGAAGAACGTCCTCGTCGGCGAGACCGTCCGGGATCTTGGCGATGTTCGCTTGAGCATTCGGGACGAGCACGTATTCGGCTTGGCAGCCATTGATGGTGTTTCCGAATCGCCAGCCGCCGATGGCTTCGTAGCCGTCGCCCCCATGATTGCATTGCGACCCGTCGCCCGAGAGACAGGCGCGGCACTGACCACAAGGCGTAATGGCGCCGACGATGACGCGGTCCCCACGCGCATAGCCGGTCACCCCCGGGCCGACCGAATCCACGACCCCCACCGGTTCGTGACCGATGACCAGACCCTCGCGGACGGGGTATTCGCCCTTCAGGATGTGAATGTCCGTCCCGCAGATCGTGGTGAGGCTCGTCTTGACGAGAGCCTCACCCGGTCCGGGCTCGGGCCGCGGCACCTCGCGGAGCGCGATCTTGCCTTTGCTCTGAAAAACTGCCGCTTGCATATTGGACATGGTTTTCCCCCAAGCAGTTCGAGATGTCGTTCAAGTTATCGTACAGTGTTCTTGCCCGTGGCGCGTCGCCCGTTCCATCGATCGAATTGCCAAGTGCTGCGCCTTTCGCCAGAGCCCATGCTAAGTCGGGATCGGTCCCCAGCTGACGTTCCTTTTTCGACATCCGAGCACCCATGAGTCTCGAGCATGACCTACTTCGCCCGGAGGCCTATCCGGAGCTTCTCCCCGCCCGCGTCGAGCTCGCGCAAACGCATATCTCGTGGGTGTTTTTATTGGAGAATGATGTTTTCAAGGTAAAACGTCCGGTCTCTCTCGGTTTTCTGGACTTCGCATCCGTTGAAAAGCGAAAGGCTGCCTGCGAAGCGGAAATGCGATTGAACGCACGGCTCGCGCCCACCACGTATCTCGGCGTCGTTCCCGTCGCACAGAATCCCGACGGCCAGCACCGCGTGGGAGGCAAGCCTGGCAAAATCGTCGATTGGGCCGTGCACATGAGACGTCTGCCCGACGCGCGACGCGCCGACCACCTGCTTCTGCGCGGCGAGCTGACGACGGAGATCGTCGATGCATTGGCCGCGCGAATCGCGAGTTTTCATGCCGCCGCTGCCACGGACGGGGAGACCGCGCGATGGGGAAGTGTCGGTGCCGCGTCTTCTTGCGTCGAGGACAACTTCACCGAGACCGAGCAAACGATCGCGCAGTACGTGAGGCCCGAGGACGCCGACGAAATACGACGGTGGCAGCGCGCGTTTCTGCGCGATCGCGCTGGCCTCTTCGATCAGCGCATCGCTGCGGGGCGAGTGCGCGACGGTCACGGCGATCTCCGCCTCGAGCATGTCTACATCGTCGGCGACGCGGCACCGACCATCATCGATTGCATCGAATTCAACGATCGATTTCGCTATGCCGACGTCTGCTCCGATGTCGCGTTCCTCTCCATGGATCTCGCCGCGCACGGTCATGTCGACTTCGCCGAGCGGCTCTTGGCGCGGTACGCTCGCGAGGCGAACGACTTCGACCTCTACGCGCTCATCGATTTCTACGAGAGTTACCGTGCTTACGTGCGAGGCAAGATCTCCGCGCTGATGAGTAGCGACGAATCCATCGAGCGGCCCACGCGAAAACAGGCAGAGGACGAGGCACGACGCTATTTCTTGCTGGCATTGTCGAGTAACCGACGCCCGCTCCTTGGTCCGAGCGTCATCGCCGTCGGCGGCATCATCGCTGCGGGGAAGAGTACGATCGCCGAGGCCGTGGGCAGCTTGATGAACGCTCCGGTGGTCGACGCAGACCGCACGCGCAAGGCCATGCTCGGGGTGACAGCCGATCGGCCCGTTCAAGATACTGCGTGGCAAGGGGCCTACGCTCCGCATGTCACCGAAAAGGTGTACGAGGAGGTTCTTCGCTGCGCGGGAGTCGTGCTCGCTTCGGGACGGTCAGTCGTGATCGACGCTTCGTTTCGGTCGGCAGCGCACCGCAAAGCGGCGCGCGAGCTGGCAACGGCGCACGCCGCTCCGTTTCTCTTCGTCGAGTGCCGTGTCGATGCGCAGATCGCCAAAGGTCGCCTCGACGAACGCGCGCGCGCCCCGAGTATCTCCGACGGACGGCTCGCCATCTTCGACGCCTTCTCCGCCGAGTTCGAGCCGGTCCTCGAGCTTTCCGAGCGAGATCACATCGTCCTCGACACGGGACGAGACTTCCCTTTTACGCTCGCCGCACTGAGAGGGCGGTTGAACATCTGGCCCTCGGGTCTATCCGGTTAGCGTGGGGCGGGACTCAGGCCAGGATGCGACCGCCCGTGTGGCGCCTTGGCTAGTGCACCCGGAGAGTCGCCCTGGCCTCGCTCCACGCCGTGGACACGTTTCTCTCGTCGAAGCTCGCGACCTCGTGCAGCCATTCCAGACATTTAGCGACGTCGCGCGATCCGAAGGCGAGCACGTGGGCGTTGGGGACGACCCAGCTGAAGGCGACGATGGCGCCCCGTATCAAGGGGTTGTCGGAGAGGAGTCCCAATCGCTCGACGGGCTTCACTCCGTGCGATTTGAGAAAATCGCGCGTCTGCAGGCGCTGTTTCGCGTCGGGATAGGTGTTGGTGAACGCGGCCATGGTGGCTTTCGGCATCCGACCGATCTGCCGCGCCAGGCGCGTCGTGCGTTCGAGATATTCGAGCCACTCGGCGTCGGTGATCGTCTTCGCGACAGAGAGGCTGATGGAGAGATCGTCGAGCTGCCGGTAGTAAAGGCTGCCCCCCAGGAGGATTTGCGGGCCGGTGTCATTGGCTATCCCCGCGGCCGCGACAAACTTCGAGGAAGCGGGGGGGCCCGGAAGGCCCGCTGGGTTACGGGGATATTTCGATGCCGCCATGCTAGCCGACCTTCCGTTTCGAAGAGGGCGGCACCTTGGAAGGCGGAGGCACCTTGGAGGTAGCTCGGGGGGCAGTGGACGTGGGGGGCGGCAAGTTCGACGAAGGCGGCGGAGAGGTCGCCGTCGATTTCAACTGCGTCAGCGCCGCGAGGAGAACGGAACGATACTTCGGCGATGATTCCCCGATGGTTTCGATGATCCAGTGCACGCCGTCCTCTTCGTGGCGAAAGACCTTGCGCGGATGAGCGGCGTTGGTGGGGCTCAGCGCCGTCAGCGTCATCACCACCCCGCGAATCGCACTGGCCCAAAAACCGTCCCCCTGAATGACGACCGCCAGCCCGAGCGTCTGCGCATTCGTCTCGCGCGAAATCTTGTGGGCGACCCGCCTCGTCTCTTCGGAAGGAAACGTACTAGTGGGGTCCACGACGACGATGGAAGCCGAGCCCTGTGGGCGGTATGCCCGGAGAACCTCGGCGCATTTCAGGGTGGCCTGAATGTCTTGCGGGGAGACTGCGCCGAAGCAACGCATGACGAAGAAGGCGTCGAGCGTTCCCATCGCGGCACCTGCGGAACGGTGATGCAAGACCAGCTTGCCGGTGGCGCCTGACATCAACCCTCGATTCTACTCGAGGGAACGCCGCGTGGCATCGGCCGCCCGGCTCTTCCACCTATTTGAATCGAATCGGCGCTGTGCGCACATGAACGCAGATTGGCCCCAACCCGTAACTACCCGTCCCGTCAACGCTGGACGGGAAGCCCGGCGGATGCCCACGCCAGCATGCCGCCATCCAAATTGATCACACGTTTGAATCCTGCTCGGCAGAGGATGGCCCCCGCGCTCGCACTGCGGGCGCCGGCGCGACAAACGACGACTACGTCGCGCTCCACGTACCCCGCGAGCTTCGGCAGGCGGTGCTCGAGCGCGTCGAGCGGCACGAGCAAAGCACCTTCGATGTGACCGAGCTCCCCGGTGAACTCCTCGGGCTCGCGCACGTCGAGAAGGAGCGGCGACGACGCGCCACCGAGCTTCGCGGCGAGTTCGCGAGCGGCGAGGTGATCGAGCAGCGCCAGATCGGACACCTGCGGAAAAGCGACGTCCGATGTCTCGAAACCCGACTGATTGACCTGCAGTGACTGCTGCACCTGTTCGGGAAAGGGAAGACCGAGCTTGCCCATCAAGTCGATGTACGCCTCCCTGGTCTTGCCGAGAAATCGCGGGTTCTTGCGTCTCTCTTCGCCGATGGTCGACGAGGTGTTGCCGTTGTAGTCGTGGCTCGGCCACACGACGGTCTCGTCCGGTAGGGTAAAGAGGCGGGTGGTGACCGCATCGAACTGAGCTCCCGCGTCGCCGCCGGGAAAATCGCAGCGCCCGGAGCCGCCGATCATGAGCGTGTCACCGGTGAGCACGGCGCCATCGAGGCGATAGCACACCGAGTCGGGCGTGTGTCCGGGCGTATGGACCACGGTCAAGCGATCGTCACCGAGAGCGATGACGTCGCCGTCATCGAGGTGGCGATCGACGAGGGGACTCGGGCTGGCGCGGTGCATGATGACGGGGACGCCGAACCCTTGTTTCGCCGCGCGGTTGATCATCAAGTGGTCGGCATGCATATGGGTTTCCAGCACCATCTCCAGCACGAGTTCCCGCGAGGCGAGCACGAGCCGATACGTCTCGTAGCGCTCGCGCACCGGGTCGACGAGCGCCGCGTGACGCCCGCTGACCAAAAGGTACGTCTTGCAGTTGGTCCCGTTGATTTCGCTGACCTCTATCGTCATGGCTGCCTCTTGCTCTTTGCAATGGAAGTCTATCCGATGGCGACGCGTGCGGGACGGCCGGCCGCCGCCCCTTCTCCGCCATGACCGGGACGGTCGTCGATCTCTTCGGTGGCGTGCACGCGCGCCCCCACCGCGAGCGCCTCGAAATCGAGCGGCTCCGCGGCGCGGAAACGACGCCCGGGGCGGCCGACTTCGGGACCGCGCAACTGCAGATCGATGGCGGGGCTCGAGCCGACGACGCGTACGACGTGAAGGGTCGACAGACCGTTCGTCTCGACGAGATCGTTGTGGCCGAGGACGGCGCGTGAAGCGACCTCGACGTTGCCATCGTCGATCTCGCGGAACCTGAGCTCTTCGAGCACCCCTTCGATGGCCTTGCCGAGCAGCCGATGCGGATGCGCGTGAATGGGGGTGAACGAACCGGGCTCGCGACAGACCGCCACCAGCGCCCAGCCCGAGCGCCCTTCCCAGTAGGTGACCCATCGGCACCCCTCCCCTTTTGGAAGCGGACTTTGGCGCACGGGAATGAGCTCGCCGATGGAGGGATGCAGCTGCGCCAGAACTTGCTTCAAGAAGGCGTCGTCGAAAGCGCCCTCGCCTTCGGCAGCGTCGAGCAGGTGGGTGGCCTCGGCCAGAGCAAGCGGCGCACCACTCGCGAAACGGCCGCGCAAGAGGCGCAGCTCGCGACCTTTGGCGCTGCCGGCACGGTAGGCGATGAAACTGGAGACGACACCGACGAACCCCAAAAGCGCCGCGCTGGACGGCGACCCGCGCGAAGCAGCGACGATCATGGCCAGCGTGAGCGCTGCCATCCACGCCGAGGCCCCACCTCCCACGGCGATGGCGCGCGCGCTCGAAGTGAGAAGCGTGTGGATCGCCAGATGGAGTCCGATACCGGCCGACACCGTCGACATCAAGAGATCGACGGCGAGCTTGTCGGCGCTGAGAACGGCCTGCCAGGCCGCCGAATTCCCAGCCAGGCGGTCCACCAGCGCGCGCGCCACGGCCAGGCCGATGTAGCCGAGAATGAACGCCGGCAACGTTTCGACGATGCTTTTCTTGACGCTCACCGGCGATCCCTCGCGCCGCAAGACGGAGAGCGTGACGAGCATCGGTGCCAGCATGAGAATCCGCGCAGATTTCGAGGCGGCAGCCATGACGCCGCCATGTCCACCCATCTGCGCGCCGACGGCGATGGCACTCGACAGGTCGTTGACGGCGAGGCCGCTCCACAGCCCCGCCAAGCCGGCGTCGAGTCCGACGGCGGCCGCGATGGGACGGAAAACGAGAAGTGCCACGATGCTGAAAAGGAAAACCACGCCGATGGCGATCCCCTGCTCGTCGCGGTGCGCGCGTGCCACCGGGGCCACCGCGTTCACGGCCGACGCGCCGCAGATCATGGTCCCGCTGGCGAGCAGATCGACCATCGGTCGGCGCACGCCCAAGAGCGAGCCGAGCGCGTGAGCAATGAAAAACGCGCTCGGCAGCGCGGCCAGCGCGATTCCCCCGATGAGCAAAAGCTCCCTGCTCCCGAAGAAGCTCGTCTGCACTTTGAGGCCCATCAGGATGATGCCCAGCCGGAGCACCCATTTCCCGGTGAAGCGCAGCCCCGCGGCGTACCGATCAGGTTCGCGTTCCGCGGCGGGCAGCGTGAGGCCGATCACTGCGCGAAGAGGCGTATTGAGAATGATCACGCCGAAGCCGAGCGCGAGCAGGATGTCGGAAATGAACGGTGACGGCGGGAGCGCGCGTGCACACGTCAGGGCCAGCGCTCCGAGGGCGACGACGAGCCCGAGGCCCGGCAGGTCAGCGCGTGTGGGGATCCATTGAGGGCGGCGCACGATGGTCCAAAAGTCCGCGCAAACGCGCGTGGTTTGTGACTAATCTAGCATACGCCGCTCGGCTGACGGTCCGCTCCTCGTATTACCTGCCCAGGATCCCGAGCGCGATCAACACCGCGATGAGCACGCCCATCAAGCTTTCGCCGGCGATGAACCCCGAGGCCACCGGCACGATGGCGCGCTCGGCGAGGGCGGGGCGCTTGCGCCGCAAAACCTCGGCGATGAATCCACCGAGGAACATGGCGATCGAATTGTAGCCGGGGATGACCATGGCGATGCCGAGTCCGGAGGGCGAGGGGACGAAGGGGCGCAGCTTTCGCGGCGCCCAGCGTTCGGTGAGCACCAGCGCGATGCCGAGGAGAAAAGCAATGGCGGCGGCGCCACGTGCGGCAGGGTGAAGGGCCGAAACGCCGTCGACGAGAACCTTGGAGACGCCGGCCCACACTTGCACGGCCGGCGCGGGGAATTCGGGGGATCCGAGCACTTCGGGGTTGGGAACGAGGAGGTTGAAAACCGGCACGACGGCGGCGGCACCGGCGAGCACCCCGAAGAGCTGCGCAAAGAACTGTTGTCGCGGATTTGCTCCCACCAGGTAGCCCGTCTTCAGATCGGTGAGGAGGTCGGCCGCATGAAGGCCGACGCCGCCCGTCACGTTGGCGCCCATCAGGTTGGCCGCGAGGTTGCCCGGTAGAAGTGCACCGAATACCGACTGTGTAACGGGGCCCAATGCCTTGGTGGGCGTGGTGTCGGTCTCGCCAGTGACACGGGCTGCCACGATGCCCATCACGATCGAAAGGGGAATGGTGACGAGCCCTGCCCACCAAGGTATTCCGAACAAGACCTGCATGAGCGTGATGACAATCGGGCTCAGAACCGCGTAGCCCGCGGGAAACCACCAATCGGGGCACTCGACGGCCGCGATGGCATCTGCTTCTCTCGTCGCCTGCTCGGTGACGCCGCGCTTTCGCGTCAGAAGCGACAGCCCGGAGAATGATTTGACGATGCTGCGCCACCGAAGCAGAAACGAAAGCAGAGCCGACGAGATGAGCATCGCCGCGCCCGGCCACAGCGTAAACTGCATGATGCCCTTGTAGCTGACTGTCTTGATGACATCGGCGGCGAACATCGACGGCGCGAGAAAGCCGTAAGTCAGTACCGCGCCGAGGAGCATCGACCAGCCCGTGCGAAAGCCCACGATGGCTCCCGAGCCGAGCAGGATCAAACTTCCGTCGAACGTCATCGTCCACTGCGCGGCCGGGTGCCCTCCATAGGAGAACGGGAAAGGAAAGCTGCTGCGCAAGTTGAACGGCATCCACGCGGCTTTGGCGTCGCGTAGCCAGGCCAGGGAGGCACCGATGACGCCGGCCCATCCGAGGAGCCGCGCTTTTGCCCCTTCGCCGTCGGCGCTGTGCAGCGAAAGCAGCGTCTCCGCGGTGGCGGTGCCGGTGGGAAACGGCAGCTGTTCGGCATTGACGAGCTCCCGCTTGATGGGAATGGCGGCACAGACGCCCATGGCCGCGATGACCGCGAACCACCAAAACATTGCCCACGGGGTCGGCCGCATTCCGGTGAGGAGGAGCAATGCCGGAACGGCGGCCATGTTTCCGCCCCCCGTCATGTAGCCGGCGGCGGCGGCGACCGAGCCGACAGCGCTGTTCTCGAGGAGGGTGAAAGGAGTGCGCGAGAGTCCGATGGCGCGCAGCGCGCGAAAGAGCCCAAAGCCGAGGATGCAAGCGGTCACGGTAACGGCGAGGCTCCAACCCGTCTTCAGCACGACGTAGAGATTGGAGAGGCACATGACCGCCCCGAGCAACATCCCCGCCACGACGGCGCGCGGCGTGAGCTGACGAATACCGCCCCGATAGACGTTCTTCAGCCACTCTTGATCGGGATCCGGGTTTTTCGCCTCGGTCATGACCGGCGCACGTTACCTGGTTTGCTCTCGAGAGGGGCGAGCGGACGCTTGCTCAAGCCTTCGTCCGAAGGTTCGGATGGAGGCGTCCCATTTCTGGGACGGCACCCTCCGCCACCGGCCGTAAACCTGCGTAAAATATGGGCCATCTCGACTGGCACGAGATTCGCGACATCGCGACGCGTGGACATTCCCCGTACGCCACCGCGCCGTCGTTTCCGGGTGCCCGCCGCGGTTGCCGTCACGCTGGCGATGGCCCTGGTGGTGCTCGCCGCGACGCGGACCCTTCGGTCCGCGGCGCCCGCGGTGGCGCGCGACGGCTTGGTCGTCGCCACCGTCAAGCGCGGGGCGTTCGAACGTGACGTGCGCGCTGCCGGACGGCTGGTCCCGCAGGAGACGCGTTGGGTGACGGCCATCACACCGGGGCGGGTCGATTCGATTGCGCAAAAGCCGGGTGCTCAAGTGGACGCCGACACCGTGATCCTCACCTTGCAGAACCCCGATGTTCTCTTGGCGTCGCTGGAGGCCGATCGCGACGTCACCACCGCCGAGGCCGCGGCGCTCGAGCTCGAAACGCGGCTCGGCGCGCAGGCCATCTCCGAAGAAGCGACGGTCGCGTCGCTGGAGGCCGAGCTCTCCAACGCCGAACGACGCGCCGATGCCTACGGGGCCGACATGGGCCTCGTCGTTTCGAAGCTCGATCAGACGCAAATGGAGGACCGCGCCCAATCTTTGTCGCGCAGCCTCGACCTTGCGCGCGAGCGGGTGCAGCTCGTCAGCAAAAAAGGGCAGGGAGCCATTTCAGCGTGGCGCGAACAGCTCGCGCGACGCAAGAAGGTGGCAGCGTTCCGGCGCATGCAAGTCGAAGCGCTCAACGTACGGGCCGGCGGTGTGGGCACGCTGATGGACGTCGCGGTGGAGCCTGGGCAGTGGGCGCCGCCGGGAGCGGTGCTGGCCAGCGTGGTGCAGCCCGATCGCCTCAAAGCCGAGCTGCGCGTCCCCGAGAACCAGGCCAAGGACGTCATTTTGGGGATGCCCGCTCAGATCGACACGCACAACGGCGTCATCTCCGGACATGTGGCGCGGGTCGCCGCGGGCGCGCGCGACGGGGCCGTGATCGTGGAGGTCGCCCTGGAGAGTGACCTTCCGCCCGGTGCGCGACCTCAGCTCAACATCGACGCCACCATCCGCATCGAGACCATTGCCGACGCGATTTTCGTGGACCGTCCCGCCGTGGTGGTCGAAAGCGGATCCTGCCGTCTCTTTCGACTTTCTGCCGATGGTGAGCACGCCGAACGTGTGGCTGTGACGCTCGGACGTGCCTCTGCGGTCACCATGGAGGTGCGGAGTGGACTGTCCGCGGGGGATCGCATCATCATTTCCGATACGAGTGCCTTCGACGGCGACCGCGTCGCGCTGCGTTGAACCGAACGTCACCAAGCGAAAACCCGCCTTCCCCCCCTTGCGAGCCATGATGACCACCGAACCCCTGCTCGAGCTCACCGACGTCGCCAAAGTTTATTTGACCGAGACCGTGGAAACGCGGGCCCTGCGCGAGGTGCACTTCGAGGTGAAGCGCGGCGAGTGGGTGGCCATCGTGGGACCGTCGGGATCGGGCAAGAGCACGCTTCTTTCGATCCTCGGCCTGCTCGACACACCGACCCAGGGTTCGTACCGCTTGGCCGGCGTTTCGACAGAGGACCTCAAGGCGCGCGAGCGCGCGCGCCTGCGCAATCGATCGATCGGATTCATCTTCCAGACCTTCAACCTCATTGGCGAGCTCACCGTGGAAGACAACGTGGGGCTTCCACTCGGCTACCGCGGAATGTCGGCGAGCGAGCGCAAGGAACGGGTACGCGAGGCCTTGGCCGCGGTCGACATGAGCCATCGACTCGGACACTACCCGGCGCAGCTCTCGGGCGGTCAACAGCAGCGGGTCGCCGTCGCTCGCGCCATCGTCGGCAAGCCGGAGCTCCTGCTCGCCGATGAGCCGACCGGCAACCTCGATTCGGCCAACGGCGCGGCGGTCATGGATCTTCTCGCGGAGCTCCACGAGGGAGGATCGACGGTGTGCATGGTCACCCATGACACGTCTTTTGCAAAACGTGCCACGCGCATCACCAGCGTCTTCGACGGTCGCGTGGTGGAAGATCGGAGCCAATCGTGAAAGCGCTCTCCGAGCTCTGGCTCGCCATCCGCGAAGACGCGCATTTTGCATACAAGAGCCTGGCCCGGGTCCCCACCTACACCGCGACCGTCGTGCTCACGCTGGCGCTCGCCATCGGCGGGCTAACGGCGGTGTTCAGCGTGCTCTACGCGGTGGTGCTGCGCCCACTGCCGTTTCCGAATTCGCGCGCCATCGTGGCGGTGCATGAGACCTTCCTCAATGCGCCTCTCCAGACCGGCCCGTCGTCGCCGAACGAGTTTCTCGATATCAGGAGCAAGAACAACTCGTTTTCGACGGTAGCTGCGTATACGTCGGGGAGCACCAACCTGACGGGACGCGGAGAAGCCGTGCGCGTGGCGGCGGCGTGGGTGACCGCCGACATGATTCGCCTGTTCGGCATTCCTCCGAAGCTGGGACGAGACTTCGCGCCGGACGAAGATCAATTAGGAGCGGCCCCGGTCGCCATTCTCACTGCGGCTTTTCATCAGCGTGCCTTCGCCGGGGCGCCCGATGTCGTCGGAACGACCATCGAGCTCGATGGCAAGCCTCACACCATCATCGGCGTTCTACCAGGCGTCTATGACAATCAAGCGCGCATCGGCGACCTGTCCGGCGAGGACGCCGAACCGCGTGACGTGTGGCTTCCCCTCACGTTCACGCCCGATCAGCTCGATCCGAAAGCCCGCGGGTGGCATTTCATCAAAGTGTTCGGCCGCCTCAAACCCGGCGCGACCAACGCCAGCGCGACAGCCGACATGGCCCGCCTCATGGAATCGTTCTACCGGGATTTTCCGGACACCTACAAAGCCGGCTCCGGCTGGAGGATGTGGATCGAGTCTCTGAAAGCCTTTAACGCCGGCAAATCGGCGCTCGTTCTGACGCTCCTGCTCGCCGCCGTGACCCTCGTCCTCCTTGCCGCGTGTGCCAACGTCGTCAGCCTCACGCTCGCTCGCCTCGCTTCGAGACGACGCGAGATCGCCGTGCGGGCGGCCCTGGGGGCCACGGCAACCAGGATCGCCGCGCAATTTCTGGTGGAGAGCGCGATCCTCGCCATGGCCGCGGGGGTGCTCGGCGTTGTCATAGGCCGTGCCGGAATGGACGGACTTGTGGCGGCGGCCTCCGACAGCTCGCTGCAGAACGTCGATGTCGCCTTTCATTTGCCGGTCCTCGGCTTCGCGCTCGGCGTCAGCGTCTTCACGGGGATCTTGGCGGGGGCCGCTCCC
>DATHES010000003.1:0-192724 GCA_035318465.1 Polyangiaceae bacterium | reverse complement strand
CGTGGCGGCGCAGTCCGTGGTCGAAGCCGCCCTGCGCGTTTCCGAAGAACGCTGGCGCGCGCTCGCCGAGAATGCGCCAGGGCTCATTCTCCTCCTGTCCGAAGATGGATCGATCACGTCGGCCAACCGCTCCTTTCACGGCTCCGATCCACGCGCCCTCGTGGGTCGTCGGCTCTGCGCGTTGATCGCGCCGGCACACGGCGCCGAGCTCGACCAAGCGATTGCCGCGGTCCGGCGCGACCGCTCCCTTCGCGATGTTCAGATCAGCGTGACGGCGCCCGACGGCGCCGAGGCCTGGTACTCGTGCCGCCTCGGACCCATGGGCATGGCCAACGGCGAGGTCACCATCTCCGCTTTCTTGACCGATATCACGGTACGTTTGCGCGCCGAGCACACGCTCAGGGAACGGGACGCCGATCTCGTGCGGGCCCAGCGGCTGGAGGCCCTCGGTCGACTCGCGGGCGGCGTGGCCCACGACTTCAACAACATTCTGACCGTCGTTCTGGGAGGGCTCGAGCTTCTGCTGGCACGGCCCGCGCTCGATACCGAGCTACGCGACGAGCTGCAAGAAATTCGCGAGGCGGGCGAACGCGCGGCAGCCCTCACACGACAACTCCTCGCCTTCAGCAGGCAACAAGTGATTTCGCCGAAGGTCCTCGATCTCGGCGAGGTGGTCATCCACGTCCGAGGGATGCTGGCGCGACTGCTCGGCGAGGACGTCGAGCTCGAGGTGCGGTCAGAGCAAGACCTTTGGTCGGTGAAGCTCGATCGAAGCCAGGTCGAGCAGATCCTCCTGAACCTCGCCGTCAACGCGCATGACGCCATGCCCCGCGGCGGCAGCTTGACGATCGCGACGAGTAATCTCGTCATCGAGACGCCCACCTTGTTCGCGGGGTCGATGGTGCAGCCGGGCTCGTACGTCGAGCTTTCGGTGCAAGACACCGGGCTCGGCATGGACGTCCGGACGACGGCGCGTATCTTCGAGCCGTTCTACAGCACCAAGGAACAGGGGCGAGGAACGGGGCTCGGTCTCGCGATCGTGCGCGGCATCGCCAGCCAGAGCGGTGGCCACGTTGCGGTGCAGAGCGAAGTCGGCCGCGGAACCGTCTTTCGATTGCTGTTTCCTCGCTCGCGCGAGGTGCCGAGCGTCACGCCGCCCACCGATTCGACGCCCGCCAAAGGCGGCGCGGAAACGATCCTTCTGGTCGAGGACGACCCGTGGATCCGCGACCTGGCCCGCAGGATCCTGCTCGACCTCGGCTATCACGTCATCGAGTGTGCCTCGGCGAGTGAAGCATTGAAACGCACCGATACGCAAACCGTCGACCTTCTCTTGACCGACGTGATCATGCCGGAGATCAGCGGCCCGGAGCTGGCGCGCCTCTTATCGGAGGAGCGCCCGCACCTGGCGGTCCTCTTCATGTCGGGATACGCCGAGGACGAGATCGTTCATCGGGGCGTGGTGGACCCTGGCGTCTCGCTTTTGCCCAAACCATTCGGCCCTGATTCGCTCGCGCGCGCCGTGCGCAAACAGCTCGACGATCATTCCTTTCTCCAACGAAAATTCAGCTGAGCCAGGTTCCGCTGCAAAACACGGGCTCGATGGGCTTGGCCGGCGTATGGTAACGGCCTCACCCCGCTCCCGGAGGAGACCCATGTCCACGATGCTTCGGACCGTGCGAAGACGCCGTGCGCTCGTCACTGCGCTGGCGCTCGGAGCGGCCGCCGCGCTCTGGCCGAACCGCGCCGATGCGCACTTTCGCTTGACCGAGCCTCCCAACTGGATGATGCAGAGCACCGACGGCTCGCCCCAGAAGATGGGCCCTTGTGGCAACGAGGCGCCGCAAACTGCGACCAATACCGTCACCCCGTATCGCCCTGGCGACACGGTGACGATCCAATTGGAAGAGACCGTCTATCATCCGGGCCACTACCGGGTCGCGCTGGCGGTCAATTCGCCGAGCGAGCTTCCGCCCGCGCCGACGGTCACCGCGGGGGCCACGGAGTGCGGAAGCGTCGCCATCCAGCAAAATCCCGCGTTTCCGATCCTGGCCGACGGCATGCTTGTCCACACCCAGCGGTTCAGTGCACCGCAGTCGTTTCAGGTGAAGCTCCCCACCAACGTGACCTGTACCTCGTGCACGCTTCAAATCATCGAGTTCATGTCGTCGCACGGAGCGCCTTGTTTTTATCATCACTGCGCCAAGATCTCGATCCAGGACGGTGCCGACGGAGGGACCGGCACCGCTGACAGCGGCGTCGACGCGGCGCGAGACACCGCGGGAGGAGCCGGCGGAGCGGCTGGCGCGGGCGCAACAGGCGGCAGCGGCGGCAGTGGTGGTGCGAGCGGCAGCGGCGGCGCGGGCGCAACAGGCGGCAGTGGTGGCGCGGGCGCAACAGGCGGCAGTGGTGGTGCGAGCGGCGCGGGCGCACCGGGCGGCAGCGGCGGCGCGGGCGCAACAGGCGGCAGCGGCGGCGCGGGCGCGACAGGCGGCAGCGGTGGCGTGGGCGGCGCCGGCGGCGCGGGCGCAGCGGGCGGCAACGGTGGCGCGGGCGGCAGTGGCGCCGCGGCGGGGGCGGGTAACGCTGGGTCCGATGGCGCCGCGGGGCAAGCGGGCGGCACCGGGTCGGCTCCGGAGACTCTCGGCTGCGGGTGCTCGCTGGCGCGTACGAGTGCCCAGTCGGCAACAGGTGCGAGCGCGTTGCTCGCGCTCGGCCTCGTCGCCGTGAAACGTCGACGCCGGCATCGTTGCTGACGACACCGTGACGCCGTCGCTCGCCGACCTCGCCGCTCTTCTGCCGGATTTGCCTCGTTGGATCGAGATCCGCAGCATGCTGCTGCACGGCCAAGCGCGACTCATCGGACCGGTCGCAACCGCGCCGCCCCGTTTCGTCGCGTTGCACCGCGACGGCGATCAAGCCGTGGTCGTGGGGCGCGCCTCGCAAGCGGCGATCGTCGAGATGGCCAGCCTGGCCGACGAAATCCTCGCCGTGCCCGATGATGAACCGTGGGTAGCCGCCGCGCTGCCCCGCTGGAAGCACGAATCCGCCGTACTCTTTCGTCGCTCCACAGAATCGCCCCTGCCGACGCTGGCGCCCGGCGAAGTGCGGTTTCTCGAAAGGGGCGAGCTTGCCGCTCTCACCGGCGGTCCGCATCCACTCGTACCGTCGACACTCCGCGATGAGCTCCGCGATGAGCTTGCCTCCGCGCAAGCTGCAGGCACGCCAATCGCCGCCGCCTTCGACGGCCGCAGCGTCGCTGCGTTCTGCTATGCGGGGTCGATCACCGAAACCCTGTGGGACGTCGCGATCGACACGCTCGAGCCTTACCGGCGCCGCGGCCACGCCATGAGGGCCGTCAGTTTCCTCATCGAGCATTACGGGGCGCGCGGTCAGCAGCCGGTGTGGGGCGCCATGGTTTCCAACCCTGCGTCCGCGGCCTTGGCTGGCCGGCTCGGTTTCACGCCCGTCGACGCGCTCACGGTTTTCCGCGCGCCCGGGATCGTCGATACCTGAGACATCGAACGCGTCCAAGCTCGGCGTTCTCCCTGAAGCAAGGACACCTCGATGCTGGAAGCCCTGCTGGAGATTGGTCTTTCGCTCCTCGGCGAACTCTTCCTCGATCTCGGCTGGATCGCCACCTCCCAAGCGCTCCGCACGAAGCGGCGACGTCAGACGCTGCTCGGCATGCTGGGCTGGTTCATGCTGGGGGTTTTGCTGGGTGCGCTCTCGGTCGCGATTCATCCAGCGCCGTTCGTGCGCGGGGCCAAGGTTCGGCTAGCGATCTTGCTGGGTGCGCCACTCTTGGCCGGCCTGGTCATGCGCGCGTATGGACGTGCCGCGCGCCGACGCGGCAGGAGTCCGAGCTCCCTCGCCACGTTCACCGGCGGCGCGATCCTCGCCTTCGGGCTGCATCTGGTGCGGTACTTGTGGCGTTGATACCCGCGCGCCATCTGGTCCTTCGTCAGGCGCTGCAACGCCTATCGTTGCTCACGTCGGGATAGCATCGTAGGTTCATCCCATATGCTTCAAGGTCACCTCGCCACGCTTGCACCGTTCGTCCGTCATGCCCTCCTGCCGACGCAAACACCGTCGCAGTCTTGGAACACCACCCTGCAGGATCCCGACGTGGGTTCCGTGCAATTGACGGGACTTCTGCGGGATTACCCCGGCGCACGTTCCCTCTTGCTGGTCGTGCACGGCCTCGGCGGAAGCGCGTCGAGCCATTACGCGATCCCGCCCTCCGTGGCCGCCTATGCCGAGAAAATGTCGTGCCTGCGGCTCAATCTACGGGGCGCCGATTTGCAGGGCACCGATTTCTATCATGCCGGACTGACGGCCGATCTGCGGGCGGCCATCGCCTCCATCCCGTCCCGCTATGAGCAGATTTACCTCCTTGGCTATTCGCTGGGCGGACACGTCGCCTTACGCTACGCGGCAGAATCGCCCGACCCGCGCGTCCGTGCCGTGGCGTCGGTCTGCGCCCCCCTCGATCTGGATCTTTCAGCCACCGATTTCGATCGCCCCGTGCGCGCGTTCTATCGCCATCACGTCCTCTCGGGTTTGAAGCGGATCTACGCCGCCGTCGGGAAACGACGACCCGTTATCTTCCCGGTCGAGACGGCGATGCGCATTCGCAAAATCCGCAGCTGGGACACGCTCGTCGTCGCCCCTCGGTTCGGTTTCGCGAGCGCGGAAGACTACTACGCTCGCGTGAGCGCGATCTTCGCTCTTTCGTCGATTGCCCGGCCGACGCTCGTCGTCGCCGCCAAAGACGACCCCATGGTCCCCGAGAAAACGCTGCGTCACGCGCTCCGCCAGTGCTCTACGAGTGTCGATTGGCGATGGGTCGAGCGGGGCGGCCACGTCGGCTTCCCCCCTGATCTCGACCTCGGCCTTCCTGGCGACCGTGGCCTCGAGCGCCAGATCTTGGATTGGTTTACGCGCGCGGCGTGACGCGAAGCGCCCGTTTTCCGAGTCGGCCTATCCGCGCGCGTATCCCTGCGTCAAGAGCCTGTCGATGATGCCCTTGGAGTAGGCATTGATCTCCCGAAAAGCGACTCCCATCCCGGACGGATTCTCTTCGATACGCACCACTTCGCCGACCCCTTCGATGGTCTCCATGTCGTCCATGATCACGGTGAAGCGGAGATTGACGATGGTACCGAGCGGAAGCGGCGTCTTCGATTTGATGAACGCCCCGGTACGGGAAATGTTGGTGACGTACTCCTGCACGAACGCGTCGAACGATTCGAACTCCTTGTTGATGGTGACGCGCTGTTCGCGCCGCCCCCCGTCGTCGGTCTTGTCGCTCGTCATCGTCACTTGCCCTGCAAGTCGAACTGCTCGAGATGGTACTCCCTGCGCGCGACGAGCTCGATGCGCCGCATGAAACGGCGCTCCGCCTCTTGCACGGCCTCTCGCTCTTCGCTCTTCATGAGGTCGATGACCGCGGGGTGCGCGTTGACGACGACGCTGTAGCCCGGTAGCGAGCCTCGCTCGCGCCGAATCTGGCGCAGGATCTCGTAGGCCACCGTTTGCTTCGACTGAAGCTGGCCCGTCCCATCGCAGTAGAAGCAGGGCTCGTGCAAGAGCCGCCCCAGGCTTTCGCGCGTCCGTTTGCGCGTCATCTCGATGAGGCCGAGATCGGAGATGCGGTTCAGCGTCGTCTTGGCTTTGTCTTTTTGCAGCAGATCTTCGAGACGACGTCGCACCTTCTCCCGGTTCGAGGCGCGATCCATGTCGATCAAGTCGAGCACGATGAGACCGCCCAAATTCCGGAACCGGAGCTGGTAGGCGATCTCTTCGACCGCTTCGAGATTCGTCTTGAAGAGCGTGTCCTCGAGGTCCTTCGACCCCTTGCCCACGTACCGGCCCGTGTTGACGTCGATCGCCGTCAGCGCCTCCGCTTGGTCGATGATGAGGTGACCGCCCGACGGAAGCGGCACCTTGCGGCTGAGGGCGCGTCCAATCTCGTCTTCGATGCCGTACGCATCGAAGATGGGCTCGTCGCCGCTGTAGAGCACGATGTCCTTGGCGCGCTCGGGCATGAACATCTCCACGAAGCGGACCAGGCGGTGATACTGCTCCCTGTCGTCGATGACGATCTGCGCGATGTCGTCGGTGAAGAGGTCGCGCGCCGTCTTCAGGACGAGATCGAGCTCCTGGTAAAGCGGGGCCGGCGATTTGCCCGCTTCGTCGCGCTTTTTGGCAACCTCTTCCCAGAGCCTCACCAGATAGCCGACATCCGCCTTGAGCTGCTTCTTGGTCAGCCCTTCGGCGACCGTGCGTACGATGAGACCGCCGGTCGGCGGCTTGATCGACTCGATGGCCTCGCGCAACCGCGCCCGCTCCTTTTCGGAGCCAATGCGCTTGGAAATGCCGATCTGGTCGAGGGTCGGCATGTACACCACGTAGCGTCCCGGCAGCGAGATGTGGCTCGTGACGCGCGCGCCCTTGGTGCCAATGGGCTCCTTGGAGACCTGCACGATGACTTCTTGGCCCTCGCGCACGACCTCCCGAATCGGCGTCGAGCGCGACAATCGCGACGCATCGCGCTTCTCATTGCGCCCGCCGCGCCCTTGTTGTTTGCCGTCCCGTCCGCGGCCGCTCTTCTTCGAATTCGAACCGTTGTTGCGCAAGCGCGCCGAACGCTTGCTGCGGTAGGTGCGTCCATCGGCCGCCGGTCCATCAGCGCGCTGCCCACTCGGGCGCGCCCGTTCGTCGTGGCGCCGAGCGTCGCCCCCCGTGCGGCGCCTTTCGGCGGGATCGACCACGGGGCGATCGATGACGACCGGCTCCCCGACCTGCTCCCCGCCGCTCACCACGAAGCCCTCTGCAGATGCGGCGGCGGTCACCACGACAGTCACAGGGGAAGAGGTGCTCTCACTGAATCCTTCCGCCACGGCCGCCACGGGGTCCTCCGCCTCGGCGCTCTCCAATTCGGCTTCCTCCCCGTCGACGTCGGAACCATCGCTATCGTCCGGCAAAGCATCGCTGACATCGTCGTCCGCCTCGTCCCCCTCCCCGGTCTCGTCGTCGTCGGACTCGTCGCTTGTATCGAAGGCAGATTCACCGGAGGGCACTTCGTCGGCTGCTTCGTCCGCCCCTTCCGCTGCGTCGTCCGCTTCGTCTCCCGCATCGTCGTCGGCGGGCGCCGCTTCCGACGCGGCGGCCGATTCCGACGAGGGGGGCAATCCGGCGACAACCTCCGTAGCCGCCCCGATGGTTGCCGCTAGCTCGCCCGCGGGACCGCCGCCTCCCACCACCTGCGCTGGTTCCTCGGCGGAGCTGTCATCCTCTTCGGGACGTTTGCCGCCGGTCAGGTACGCCTCGAAGTCGTCGGGACGGATGAGATCCTCGACGTGGAGAAAGGCCGCAC
Source organism: Polyangiaceae bacterium (assembly GCA_035318465.1). Taxonomy (GTDB): domain Bacteria; phylum Myxococcota_A; class Polyangia; order Polyangiales; family Polyangiaceae; genus DASWDH01. The sequence continues at coordinate 185,343 of DATHES010000003.1, read as the reverse complement.
GTTCCTGTCCGATGTCGATGAAGGCAGCCTGCATCCCGGGGAGCACGCGGCTCACCTTGCCGAGGACGATGTTGCCTAGCGTGCTTCGCGTACTGGCACGCTCGACATGGAGCTCCGCGATGATTCCTTCTTCGATGAGAGCAACGCGTGTCTCTCGCAGATCGACGTTGATGACGAGAAGATTCTTGGCCATGGGTGGAGGGCCCTTCCGGGCGACCGGGTCGCGAGGCTGCGAGCTCCGGCCGAGCGCCAGGGGGCGACGCGCAGCGCGGCCTCCCCGGCAGAGATGTTTGAGGAAGACCAGCGGAGGGAACCTCTCACCGGCGGGGTCTGTAAAAAGACCATGAGTTTTGGAGACTTTAGCATCGTATTCGGTCCGGAGTCGACCCTACTCAGCCCGTCTGGCGCGAGAAAGGCAGGCCAAAGGCAGGCCTGGAAACCACGTCCCACCTCTTTCCTAGGTCAGATTGACGACCCCGGCCGGTCGTTCCACTGTCGTCAGCCAACTGCCGATTTCACATCTGCAGAGCGGCGTGGGCCGGCCGAGGCATACGTCCAGCGGCTGATTCCAGGAGAACGACCACCCCATGCAAGGCGCCGAGGAGCTCCCCGTTTCTGCCAATGTGCAGGTCCACCGAGCCGTTCGGCGGGTCGGGCAGATCGTGCGCGAACGCTGGCATCTCGAGGCATTGCTCGGTGTGGGGGGTACGGCAGCGGTGTACGTAGCGACCCATCGCAATGGCAAACGCGTCGCGCTCAAAATGCTTCACCCCGAGTTCTCGGCGAGCTCCGAGATGCGGCAGCGTTTCGTGGACGAGGGGTATGTCGCCAACAGCGTGGGGCACCCCGGAGCCGTCTCGGTGATCGACGACGACGTGACGGAGGATGGTCACGCTTTCTTGATCATGGACCTGCTCGAAGGGGAAAACCTGGAGCAGTGTGTGGGTGAGGGCGGATGGCTCCTCCCTTCCCGCGTTCTGACCATTGCCGATGAGCTGCTCGACATTCTCGCTGCAGCGCACGACAAGGGAATCGTTCATCGCGACGTCAAACCCGACAACATTTTCATCACCCGAGACGGCAAAGTCAGGCTTCTCGACTTCGGTATCGCGCGGATGACGACGCCCGGGCGAACCCACACGACGCAATCGGGGGCAGCCCTCGGCACGCCCGCTTTCATGCCGCCGGAGCAGGCACGCGGCCGCTCGGAGCAGCTCGATGGGCGGACGGATTTGTGGGCAGTGGGCGCCACGATGTTCCTTCTCCTCACGGGTCGCCATGTGCACGAAGCCGACACCGTCAACGAAGAGCTGCTTGCCGCGATGACGCTGCCGTCCCCTTCGCTCGGCCAACTCGCACCGCATCTGCCACAGCCGTTGATCGACCTGGTCGATCGCGCGCTTGCCTTCGAGCAGGGCGCGCGGTGGTCGAACGCCTGCGAAATGCAACTGGCCGTCCGAAAAGTCGCGCGCTTGCTGCTGTCGGAATCCATGGCACCGCCTAGGAAGGTGAACAGCGTCTTGCCTCCCGCCCCGACGCTGGTCACGCCGAGCCTCGAGCCGACGGCGCCGACGTCCGTGCGCTCGCGACCCTTTCGGCCGCTCGTCTTGGTGGCGGTGTCGGCTGCCGCGTCTTTCGTCGCGCTGGCCACCGTCCGGCCGTTTGGCAAGACGCTTCGTTCGTTCACGGCTCCTGCTCCGAAGATGGCCATGCAAGAGGCCCGGGCCGATCGAGGGGCGACCGCGGAAGATTGGCTTGCCCTGGCGCCTGGCCAAGCCGCCCCCGAAACGGCGGCGACGGCGATGAGCTCGAGCGCGGCACCGCATGAACCGGCGCCTTCGCCGATGAAACCGATCAGCGACAAGCTTCGTCCGAAGGCCGCGGTCCGCCCAATCGAGGGCGCTCGACTCGGGGTGGCATCGGGCGCCCGATCACCGTCCGAGCCCTCTTTCCCAGAGCGCTCTCGCGAGTTCCCAGAGCGCTCTCGCGAGCCTACTGCCGCGGATCCCCTGAACCGGCGCAAGTAGCTTTGATGCGCCGTTCGAGCTGGATCGCCGCCTGCTACTTGCTCCTGGTTCTGACGCCCGAGCTCGCGGGCGCGCAAGCGCGCGACCCCGCCGCGGCGGAAGTGCTCTTCCGGCGGGGCCGCGAGGCCATGGAGGCCAAGCGCTATGCGGATGCTTTGCCCTCGTTCGCCGAGAGCCAACGCCTCGATCCCGGCGCGGGCACGCTGATGAACCTTGCGACCTGCGAAGAGAAGCTCGGCAGGGTGGCGAGCGCTTGGCAGCATTGGAAAGAGGCACTCGACGCGCTGGCCGCGGACGACGACAGGACGCCTCTCGCCCGAAGTCGCGTCGAGGCGCTCGAACGGAAGCTCCCGCGGCTCACCATTTCGCTCGCGTCCGGGAAGGAACTGGGCGCCCGCGTCTTTCGTGACGACGTCGAGCTCGGCCCCGCGAGCCAGGGCGTGGCGCTGCCCATCGACGCGGGACACCACACCGTGACCGTTCACATGCCCGGCCACCTGCCGCAGCGGATCGCGGTGCGCCTCGGCGAAGGTGAACAGAAGCAGGTCAAAGTGCATCCGGGCGCAGTGGACCCTTCGAGCGCGGCCAGCGGCAGAACCGGTGCGACCTGGCCGCGAACGCTGGGATGGGTGTTGGCCGGCGCGGGCGTGGCCGCCGCGGGGACCGCGGCTGTCACCGGCGTCATGCTGCTCGATTACAAAAGCACCGTCGAAGCGGATTGTCCCAACAAGGCGTGCGTCACCCAGGACGGGTTCGACGCTGCTGCCACGGCCAGGACGCTCACGACCGTCAACACGGCGGCGTGGATTGCCGGGGGAGCGGGCCTTGGACTCGGCGCCTATCTCCTGATTTCCACGTCCCCCCGCGACAAGGCAAGGACGGCCGTTGCACCGAGCGTCAGCGGCGATGGCTTCTCCGTCTGGTGTCGAGGGACCTTTTGATGCGTTTCGCCACGCTGTTGGAGATTTCCAGCGCATGACGGCGACGCGATGGACAATGGGGCTCGTGGCGGCAAGCCTCGGTACCAGCGCTGGATGCGCGCTGGTGGGGAACTACGATTTCGAAGGCTATCGCCTCTCCACGGGATCGGACGCGGGTGACGCGTCGGACCTGCGCGATGCCGCGGACCCGCGGGATGCGTCCTCCATCGACGCTCCGAGCTGCATTCCGATCACCTGCGAGGAGCTCGGGGCTGCGTGCGGCAGAATCTCCGACGGATGCGGGGCCGTACGCGAATGCGGTTCGTGTCGAACGGGCGTTTGCGGTGGCGGCGGTCGCAACCAATGCGGCGACGACCCGTGCTCACCGAGGACCTGCGCCGAGCTCGGCGCGAGCTGCGGGGAAATCTCCGACGGATGCGGTGGCACGGTCCAGTGCGGTCCCTGCGTCCCACCTGAAACGTGCGGTGGCGGCGCGACATCGAAGAAATGCGGCTGCACGCCGCAGACCTGCCCCGACCGCGGCGCCCAGTGCGGCACGGTGTCTGATGGATGCGGTCGCATGCTCGACTGCGGAACTTGCCCCGGCACGACTTGCGGCGCGAACGGCATGCCCAACCGCTGTGGGTGCACACCGACGACGTGTGCAGCCGAGCAGGTCAACTGCGGCAGCATCCCCGACAAATGCGGGGGGATGCTCGATTGCGGGACGTGCGCGCCTCCCGCGGTTTGCGGAGGAGGGGGCGCCGGCCGGTGCGGCGAACGCCCGTGCATCCCCAAGACCTGTGGCGAGCTCGGGGCCGCGTGCGGCACGGTTTCCGATGAATGCGGCAAGCTCCTCGATTGCGGCGCATGCCCTTCGCCGAGCACGTGTGGAGGCGGCGGGACACCCAACCAGTGCGGCTGCAAGCCCACCACGTGCGCCATGCAGGGGAAAGACTGCGGATCGATCCCGGATGGTTGCGGTTCGATGCTGGAATGCGGAAATTGCTCCACCCCGGATACCTGCGGCGGCGCGGGCGAGCCCAATCAGTGCGGGTGCACGCCGAAGACGTGCGCGAGTGCAGGCGCCGAATGCGGCACGATCGCAGACGGTTGCGGCGGGGTGCTCGACTGCGGAACGTGCACGCCGCCCAACCGCTGCGCCGCCAACGGGACGCCCAACCGCTGCGAATGCAAGCCCACCACCTGTGCCGCAGCGGGCGCCAACTGCGGAACCATTCAGGACGGCTGCGGACACATGCTCGAGTGCGGCAAATGCAGCGGCATGGATATGTGCGGCGGCGGCGGCCCGAACCGATGCGGCCCGCGCCCATGCCCCCCCGATACATGCGCCGCGCTCGGCTACGATTGTGGCGACGCGCCCGACGGCTGCGGTGCAACGCTCCACTGCGGAACCTGCCAAGCACCCATGACTTGCGGCGGCGGCGGCGGCAACGCCAACCGATGTGGCTGCACGCCGAAGACTTGCGACGCGCTCGGCGCGACTTGCGGCATGATCGACGACGGGTGTGGCAAGACGCTCGAGTGCGGCACGTGCAAGGCCAAGAAAGTCTGCTCCGGCAACGTGTGCGTCAAGGCGATGCCCCCTCCACCACCTCTCCCCCCGCCGTAAACGGCTCACTCACAGGGGAATGTTGCCGTGTTTTTTCGGCGGAAGGCTCTGCCGCTTGTCCTTCAGCATGTCGAGCGCCTGGTCCAAGCGGCGACGCAAGGTCCGCGGGTGGATGACCTCGTCGATGAAACCGAGCTCGGCCGCCTTGTAGGGATTGGCAAACCGATCGCGGTACTCGGCGACGAACTTCGCGCGCACCTCCGCAGCGTTGGGCGCATTCTCGATCTCGCGGCGGTAGATGATGTTGACGGCACCATCGGGACCCATGACGGCGATCTCGGCCGTGGGAAAAGCGAGATTGATATCGGCCCGGATGTGCTTGGAGGCCATCACGTCGTAGGCGCCGCCGTAGGCCTTGCGCGTGATGATCGTGATCTTCGGAACCGTCGCCTCCGCAAAAGCGAAGAGCAGCTTGGCGCCGTGCTTGATAATGCCGCCGTACTCCTGCCCGATGCCGGGCAAAAATCCAGGAACATCGACGAAAGTGACGAGCGGAATATTGAAACAATCGCAGAAGCGCACGAACCGCGCCGCTTTGATGCTCGCGTCGATGTCGAGGCACCCGGCGAGAAACATGGGTTGGTTGGCCACCACGCCGACGGGCCGCCCGCCTACGCGAGCAAAACCGACCACGATGTTGGGAGCGTAGCGCTCGCTGATCTCGAAGAGATTGCCGTCGTCGACCGCCGCGCGAATGACGGTCTTGATGTCGTACGGCTTGCTCGACGTTTCCGGCACCATGTCGTCGAGCGCGGGCACGTCGCGATCGACCGCATCGGTGCACGGCCGGCGCGGTGGATCCTCGGCGTTGTTGGAGGGCAAGAAAGACAGCAGATCGCGAAGCTGCGCGATGCAAGCACGGTCATCGGGCGCGGTCAGGTGGCACACGCCGCTCTTTTGGGCGTGGGTCATGGCGCCGCCGAGCGCTTCTTTCGTCACCTCTTCGTGGGTGACCGTCCGAATGACTTCCGGTCCGGTGATGAACATGTAGCTCGTCTGCTCGACCATCAGCACGAAGTCGGTGATGGCGGGCGAATAGACGGCACCCCCCGCGCAAGGCCCCATGATGGCGCTGATCTGGGGGACGGTGCCTGACGCCAGCGTGTTGCGCAGAAAGATATCGGCATAGCCGGCCAGCGATTCGACCCCTTCCTGAATGCGCGCACCGCCGGAGTCGTTGAGCCCAATGACGGGCGCGCCCACCTCGCAGGCGAGATCCATCAACTTGCAGATCTTGGCGGCGTAGGCGCCGGAGAGCGACCCCCCGAAGACCGTGAAGTCCTGCGCGAAAACGAATACCTTGCGACCGTCGACCTTGCCGAACCCGGTGACCACGCCGTCCCCGAGGATCTTCTGATTCTGCATGTCGAAATCGACGGCGCGGTGGGTGACGAAGCGCCCGGTTTCCACGAAGCTCCCCGCGTCGCAGAGGAGATCGATGCGCTCGCGGGCGGTCAGCTTGCCCGCCTCGTGCTGCTTTTCGATGCGGGCTGCGCCACCCCCCTCGAGCGCCCGCGCGTTCATTTCGTCGAGACGCGCCTTCGGCGAGTTCGCAGCCGCTTGGCTGAGGGGTGGCGTGGAACGGCGGGGGGGCGGTCGTGAGGACATGGTGGCCCGATCGCTACCATCGATTTTGCCGCGTCGCGAGCGGCATGCGGCGGTCGGGGCGTCCGAACTTCACACCGCGGCCGACACGCTCGCCATGTGGAAGTCCTCGGTCAGGATCGCCGGTACGCGCATCACCGGGCCCCGCGCCGGCACGCGCGCTGTCTCCTGTGTCCACGCTTTCGCTTTGGCCAGCACCGCCGCCGGCGACTCGTTGAAACGGAAATTGTTCACGGGCCCCTTGATGACGCCCTTTTCGATGAGAAAGACGCCGTCTCGGGTGAGCCCGGTGATGGTCATGGTCTGCGGATCCAACCAGCGCGTGTACCAAAATCGGGTCACGTAGAGCCCGCGGTCGACCATGGCGATGAGCTGCTCGACCGATTGGGCCTCGCCGCCGAGCAGATGAACCGCTGTCGGGCGAGGGCGCGGTTGCGTTCCCGTTTTGTTCGCCCAGAACCGCGACGTCACGAGCGAACGCAAGGTGCCGTTCTCGACAAAGGTGGTCGGCTCGATAGCGAGCCCTTCACCGTCATAGGGAGAGGCGGGCGTGGCCGGATCGAAGGGGTCCCCTTTCAGCGTGATGCCAGGGGCGAACATCTTTTCGCCGAGGCGCGTACCGCCCCCTTTCTTGGAGAAGAAGCTGCGCCCTTCGTCGGCGCGTCGCGCGTCGAGCGCATCGAGGAAGAAGGCGAGCATCTCCGCGACACACGCAGGATCGAGCACGACTTTCCACGGCTTGGGTTCGGCAGCCCCGGGTTTCTGCGAGCGAACCGCCTTGTCGACCGCCACGGCGGCGAGCGCTGACGCGTCGAGCTCGGAGGCGGCCACCCGCTCTGCCCCCGCCCAGCCGGAGCCGGTGCCCTCGGGGTTCCTCGCGGAGACGGTGAGACTCGCTTCGCTCGAAGAATGCGAAGCCACGAGTCCCGCCGTCGTCGCGAGCGCCGACGTGGCGCCGCCCGCGCTATAGAAGCCGGCCGCGACCACCCCTTTGCCGTCGGCCGCGGCGATCACCTTTTTCGCGGCCTCGGCGCGAACGTCCGACGACAGCGCGAACGTCGCGGCGTCGAACGCGCCCGTCGGTGTACGCAATGCCTGCGGCCCGAGCACCCCCATCCACTCCGGATCCTCGGGCGCGAGCGACGCCATCGTGGCGGCGCGCTTCACCAGATCGGAAAGTGCAGCGGGCTCGAGACGATTGTGGCTCGCCGTCGCGTGCCTCTTGCCGCGTGCCACGGTTACCGCAATTCGTGTCACCTCCACGTCGCCGGCCGTGGTGATCTCGTTGGCGGCAAAGCGGGTCTCGTTGTTGCGACCGAAGCTGACGGTCGCACGCCCCTCGGCCCCAGGAGCCTGCTGCTTGATGAGCGCGACGACCTGCGCCGCGACCTCGGCGGGATTCATGCTGCACCTCGACGGCCGGTGTTGATGATGTTCACGCCGCGAAACCGCGCCGGCGGGCAGCCGTGACTCACGGCATTGGATTGAGGGGGCTCCCCCTTTCCGTCGCTCAAGCTGCCGTGCAATTGCCAGCTCTCTTTTCCGCCGACCATGTCGCAGGACTTCCAAAATTCGAGCGAGTTGGCCTGGTAAGCGACGTCCTTGAGCGCGCGCGTCACCTTGCCCTTTTTCACCTCGTAGAACATCTGCCCTCCGAACTGGAAGTTGTACCGCTGCTGATCGATGGACCAGGAGCCGTTGCCGCTGATCAAGATGCCGTCGTCGGTGGCGCTCACGAGATCGCTCAACTTGAGCGGCTTTTCGCCCGGTCGGAGCGAGACATTGGGCATCCGCTGGAACGGGAACGCCTCGTGGTCTTGCGCATAGGCGGTGCCGCGCGATTCCTTTTCGCCGATCCAGCCCGCTTGCTCGCGCGTCGTCTGGTACCCGACGAAGAGCCCCTTTTGGACGAGCGGCCACTCTTGCGTGCGCACTCCTTCGTCGTCGTAAGCGCAGGAGGCGAGGCCGCCCGGCGTCGTCTTGTCGGCGACGATGGAGACGAGATCGGAGGCGTATTTGAGCTTGCCCAGCTTGTCCACGGTCGCAAAACTCGTCCCGGCGTAGCCCGCTTCGTAACCGAGGGCCCGATCGAGCTCGGTGGGGTGCCCCACCGACTCGTGGATGGTGAGCCACAGGTTCGAAGGCGCCAAAATGAGATCCTTTTTGCCCGGCACCACCGGAGCCGCCGCAAGCTTCTCCACCGCGTCTTCGGCGATCTTGCGCGCGTCGGCGAGGAGCGAGGCACCGGCGATGTACTCCCAGCCGGCCTGCATGGGCGGTAGCTCGTGCGCGCGCGTCACGAATTCGCCGGTCTTGTCATTTTTGGCCGTGACCTGGTAGTCGACGCCCACCCGCACGATGCGCTGCTCGATCAGCGAGCCCTCCGACGTGGCGAGGAGCTTCCACTCGTCGGAGGCGTGGGTGCCGCCGTCGAGAAAGGCGATGCCGCGCACCTTCTTGGCTTCCGGCCAAAGCGCCAGCAAGAGCGCAGCGCGGTCGGCGAGCGCAACCGTGAACGGATCGACGGACATGGCGGTCTGCCATTTTTCGGTGACCACCGGGGTGGGCGCGAGATCGATCTTGCGTTTTTGCGCACCGGCGTTGGCGCGTGCGATCGCTATCGCACGTCGCGCGACGTCGGCGGCGTCCACCTCGCTGACGCGCGGGCTCGAGGCGAACCCCCACGCGCCGAAGGCGAGCACGCGCAGCGCGAGACCATACGTTTCGATGGAGGTCGCATCGGTCACGTGGTCTTCGCGGGTGCGGATGGTCTCGTGCCGGCGCTGATGCACGCGTGCGTCGGCGTACGTCGCGCCGGCGCGCTTGGCCTCATCGAGCGCCCGCCCGAGCACCGCCGCCAGCGTCGCTTCGGGGACCGGCCGCGCGGCCTCCGGCGCCGGCGGAGCAACGCCGGGGGGCGGCGGCGAAATCGATCGCGCCGCGGTAGCACCGCAGCCGGCACCGAGCGCGGCAAGCGACGACTGAATGACGAACGCACGGCGTGAAAGCATCGCGCACCTCCGGGCCCGCACGGTACGCGCACCGCGTGCGCCGTCAACGCCTGTGTGGGTGCTTACGGCGGATCGACGTATTCCACTTCCGCCCCGCGAAAGGTGCGCAGCACCGTACGACCCGGCAATCGCCGCACGACGTAGTCCGGTGCGATCGGCACTTTCCCGAGGCCCCCCGGCGTATCCACGATCAACTTCGGCAGCGCGATGCCAGAGAGCCGCCCTTGCAGCTCCTCCATCAAGCGAAGTCCCACATCGATCGGCGTTCGCAGATGGCTCGTGCCGCGCACGGGGTCGGCTTGCAAGAGGTAGTAAGGTCGGACGCGCCAGCGCACGAGTCCACGGAAAAGCGTTTCCAGCGTGCCCCGGTCGTCATTGACGCCGCGCAAGAGCACCGTCTGATTCATCACGGGAAACCCGGCGTCGACGAAGCGCAGGCACGCCGCGCGCGCGAGCTCGGTGAGCTCCTTGGGGTGGTTGAAATGCGTCATGACCCAAATCGGGTGGTAGGGGCGCAGCGCCTCGACCAGCTCGTCGGTGATGCGCGAGGGCAATGTCACCGGGGTCCGCGTGGCAAGGCGGATCGTTTCCACGCTGGGGATGGCGCGCAGACGCGCGAGCACGCGCGCCAGCCGGTCGGTGTTCATGACCAGCGGATCGCCGCCGCTCACGATGACGTCGCGCACTTCGGGGTGCTCGGCGAGCCAAGCAAAAGCGGGCGCGAGGTGCTCGAGGGTGCGCACGCCGCCCCCTGCGCCCACCATCCGCGACCGGGTGCAAAAGCGGCAATAGACCGAGCATCGGTCGGACACGAGGAGCAGCGCGCGATCGGGGTAGCGACATACCAGATCGGGCGCCACCTCGTGCGCCGCTTCGCCGAGGGGATCGACCAAGTCCCCCGGCACCTCCTCTTCCTCGGCGATGTGCGGAACGCATTGGCGCCGGATGGGGCACCGCGGATCGAACGGGTCGGCGAGCGACAAATAATAGGGCGTGATGGCAAGGGGCAGCCCGGCTTGCTCGGCGCGAACGGCCCCTTGGCGTTCGTCCTCGGTCAAGTGAAGATGGTCGGCGAGCCCGGCGACGCTGGTGATGGACCGCCGAAGCTCATCGGTCCATGCGAAACCGAAATCCGATCCTGCCGGCCCTCCATCGATGGCACGCGGGCTCGCGCTCGGAAGTTGCCGATGCTCTTGCTTCATTGCGCTCGCCTACCGCAGCGACGGCGGCTCGGCTCGGCGCGGCCCCTTGCGTCGAGGCGCGGTCTCCGTGTCGCCGTACCGACCGTGATCCCTCGGCGCTTCGGGGGGCGGGGGGAGCTCGACTTTGGCGAGCGCCTGCTCGTCGATGGTGACGGGAAACTGCCGCCTCAGCTCCGCTTCGAGCGCCTTTTCTCGTTCGGCGATTCTCGCCTGCAAGAGCGCGACGCGGATCGATCGGTCGGCGTCACTGAGAGACCGCTCGTGCGCATCCGATTTGCCGAGCATGCGCACGACGTGAAACCCGTCGCTCGCCTGCACCGGCCGCGACAAGACGTCACCGATTTCCGTCATCTCGAAGACCGCCGCACGGACCTCCGCGGCGACGCGGGGATTGTCGCCGCGTGGATCACCGGGCGGGCCCACCAACCCCAGATCACCGGCCATTTCAAGCGGTTGCCCTTCCGGACCCTTGCGAAGCGGCACCGCGGAATGGCTGCGGAATAGCTCGCCCCATTCGCGCGAGTTCGTCTTTTTGGCGAGGCCAATCACCTTGCTGGCGGTGTCCTTGTCTTTGACCACGATCTCGGCAACGCGGCGCCGCTCGGGCTCCCGATAATCGTCGCGGTGCGCTTCGTAGTAGGCGCGCACCTCCGCCTCGGGGATGTCGGCCGGCGCCGGCAATTCTCGCTTGGCGTCGGCGAGTATGGCGTCGCGCAGGACCTGACGGATCGCCTGCTGCGTCTCGGGCTCCTCGTCGAGCTTGCGCTTGCGCGCGTCCTGCGCGAGAAGCTCGACGTCGATAATCTCCTGCAAGAGCTCCTTGCGGCGCTCGGGCGACTGGTAACGCAATCGATCGAATTGATCCATGCGTTCGAGCGTCGCGGCATAGTCGCCCAAGGTGATGGTGCGATCGCCGACCTTGGCGACGACGAGCGCGGCTTGCTCGGGGCTGAGGCCGCCCGGAAGACGCCCCGCATCGCTGCGCGTGCTCCTCTGCAGCGCCTTCTCGTTGCACCCGAAACCGAGGGCCACGACCAGGACGGCCGACCACCGTGCCAAAGGGCTCCACATTCGACGTACCACGCCGCGGGGCATACTACTCCGCGCCCGCCGGGGCCAGCGAGTCGCTCGACGAGCTTCGCCTTACGACCGGCGCCCCCACCACCCATCCTCCCCGGTCTCCTTCCTCCCTGTAAAATCCTCTGGAATCGCTCCGCGCCGCGCCAGCGAGCATCGGACCGTGTCGTGGTCCTGCGAACCGATTGCGGCACGGCGCCCCTCCTGGTACCTCCCCTGCCGTGGACTTCAGGGATGATTCGCTACCCCCGCCCCCCGCGCCGGCCCCCGGCAAACTGCGCTACCCCCGGGTGGTCCTCAAGCTGAGCGGTGAGGCGCTCTGCGGCGAGGAGGGCGCGTTCGGCATCCAGCCCAACACCTTGAATACCTTCGCCTCCGAGCTGGCCGAGGTGCATGCCGAGGGGGTCCAGATCGGCATCGTTGTCGGCGGCGGCAATATCTTCCGCGGTCTCAAGGGAGCGAGCGCGGGCATGGACCGGGCCCAGAGCGACTACATGGGCATGCTCGGCACGGTCATCAACGCCCTCGCGCTCCAGGATTCGCTCGAAAAGAAGAACGTCCCCACCCGCGTGATGACCGCCCTGGAAATCCGCCAGGTCGCCGAGCCGTACATCCGGAGGCGCGCGATTCGGCACCTCGAAAAGGGGCGCCTCGTCATTTTCGCCGCTGGAACGGGCAATCCGTACTTCTCCACCGACACGGCCGCGGCCCTCCGCGCCATGGAAATCCACGCCAGCGCCCTCTTCAAGGCCACGAAGGTGGCCGGCATCTACGATCGGGATCCGGCGCGGCACGAGGACGCCAAGATGTTCACGCACCTGACGTACGAGCGCTTCCTCGTCGACCGCATCGGCGTCATGGACTCCACGGCGGTCACGCTTTGCCGCGACAACAAGATGCCCATCCGTGTCTTCAAGCTGACCGAACGCGGCAATATCCGCCGCGTGTGTATGGGTGAAGACCTGGGCACGGTCGTCGATAGCTAAGAGAAAACCGCCAAGACGCCAGGGTCGCCAAGAGAGGTTTGGGGATCCAGAGCGTGATGAAAAAGAACTTGGCGACCTTGGCGCCTTGGCGGTTTGTCCCCTAATCGTCCCAGCACCGCCTCCGACATTGCCGCCCCGGGGGTCGGGGCCTAAGCTCTCGGCGGGGCCGTCGCCCTATTCAGAGGCGCACCTACATGTGGCAATCGCTCCCGCTGTTCGGAAAGCTCGTTCTCGACGCCGTGATGATCGCGGCCGCCTACACGTTTTCGGTCGCCATCGTTTCCGCGCGCGGCCGGCCGAGGTTCCTGCAGGCGGCCCGCCTCGGTGCGTACGGCACCGTGAGTCTCATCGGGCTCGCCATCCTCTGTCTGCTCTACGCGTTCGTCACCCACGACTTTCGCATCAAATACGTCGCGCAGCACTCCGATCGCTCGATGCCCGTCGGCTACCTCTTCACGTCGCTGTGGGGCGGACAGGACGGTTCACTCCTCTGGTGGCTGTTTCTCCTCAGCATCTACACCGCGGTCTGCGTGCGCTGGCTCAAGGGGAGGTTCCGCGAGCTTCAGCCGTACATCATCGCGACGCTGATGGTGATCGTCCTCTTCTTCTCCGTCCTCATGATGTTCGCGGCCAACCCATTTTCGACGAGCGTGGCCGGCGCGCGCACCGACGGCGATGGGCTCAATCCGCTTCTACAGAACATTTACATGATCATCCATCCGCCGAGCCTCTACACGGGCTTCGTCGGATGTTCGGTGCCCTTCGCCTTTGCCGTCGCTGCGCTCGTCACTGGACGCCTCGACAACGAGTGGATCACCGCCTGTCGCAACTGGATGCTCTTCGCGTGGTTGTTTCTCTCCATCGGCAACGCCCTGGGAATGCTGTGGGCCTACGAAGAGCTCGGCTGGGGCGGCTACTGGGCTTGGGATCCCGTCGAGAATGCGGCGTTCTTGCCATGGCTCACGGCCACGGCCGTCGTGCATTCGATGATGATCCAAGACCGGCGCGGGATGCTCAAAGTGTGGAACATCTCGCTCGTCCTTTTGACGTTCTTCATGACCATCTTCGGGACCTTCCTCACCCGCTCCGGGCTCATCGCCAGCGTCCACTCCTTCGCCCAGTCGAACATCGGTATCTACTTCGTCTGGTTCATGGGCATCCTCATCGCGGCATGTAGCGGCCTCGTCGTGTGGCGGCTGCCGCGCATGCGCAGCGAAGGACGCATCGAAGCCGTGCTCTCGCGCGAAGCCGCGTTTCTCGCCAACAACTGGGCGTTCCTCGGCATCATGGTCTTCATCCTGGTCGCCACGACGTTTCCGCGTATCTCCGAGTGGCTGCTGAACCAGGAGTCGACCGTGGGGCCCACGTTCTACAACGCCTGGCTGCCGCCGGCGGGGCTCTTCCTTTTCGCCTTGATGGGCATGGGCCCGCTCCTCGCGTGGCGCAAAACCTCGCCGGCGATGTTCAAGCGGGGCTTCTTCGCGCCGATCACGGCCGGCGTCGTGGTCGGTGTTCTCCATCTCGTCTTCGGTCCATCGCTTCGCTTCATGCCCTTCGTCACGCCCGACCGCATCTATGACGGGGCCATGGGCACGGCGCTGCAAAAGCTCGGCTCCGTCCTGCCCCTCGTCTCGACCGTCCTTTGCGCCTTCAACATCGCCGTCGTCGTGCAGGAGTATGCGCGCGGCCTCGCCGCACGGCGGCGCGCGACGAATGAGGCGTTCTTCCCGGCTTTGCTGGGACTCATCGCCAAGGCGCGCCATCGGTACGGCGGGTACATCGTCCACACCGGCATCGTCATCATGTTCCTCGGCTTCACGGGGCGATCGTGGGGCGTCGACAAAGAGATGTCCTTGAAGCCGGGCGAGACGTTCCAGGTCGATCACTACGAGCTTCGCTACACGGGCCCGCGCATGGAGGTCGATCAGTCCAAGCGCATGGTCTTCGCCGATCTGGCCGTGACCGATATGTCCACCGGCAAGAACGTAGGGCGCGCCAGCCCGGCCAAGTTCATCTACCGCCGGATGCCCGAGTCGCCGACCACCGAAGTCTCGATGCTGCACTCCATTCGCGACGACCTCTACGTCATCGTGGGCGAAGTCAACGCCGAGACGAAGGTGGCCACGTTCAATACCCACGTGAATCCGTTCGTCTCGTGGATCTGGGTGGGCGTGCTGGTTCTCATCGCGGGCGGCGTCACGGCGATGTGGCCCGAGGTGGTCGTGCAGGAGGCGCGCGTTTGGTCGTACGTCCGGATGGCGGGGGGGCTCACCTCGGCGATTTTGTTCGGCCTGCTCATCGCGCTCGCGCCGGGCCTGGCCTACGGTCAGGCGAGCTCGTCGCTCCACGCCGGAACGGTGGAGATGACAGACCCTACCGAACGCGCACTCTTCACGCGGCTGCGCTGTCAATGCGGCGGTTGCCCGCGACTGCCCCTGTCGGGCTGCATCTGCGCGGCCGCGGTGACGGCGCGCGCCCGTATCCGCGACCAGCTGGCGAGAGGCGATAGCCCGGAGCTCATTACTGCCAACTACGTGGCCGAATTCGGCACCGCGTCGCTCACCGTTCCCCCCAACCAAGGCGGGCTTCGACTCATCTACGCGGTTCCGATCGTGGCGTCCCTCGGCGGGCTCGGGGTCGTGTTCTTCGTGGTCCGCCGCTGGAAGCGTCGCGGTGCAAACGCTACCGGCCCGCGGACCGCGCCGGCCGCGCCGGCCGCGCGCGACGAATACGACGCCAAACTCGACGAAGAACTGAAGAAACTCGATGCCTGAGCCGACCCGGCAGAAGAAACAGCAGCAAGCACGGTCGCAATCGGAAACCACCGAGGGAAACCAGCGGTCGGCCGCGATGCGCCCATCGCTCTTCTGGATGCTCCCGGCGGGAGCTGTGGCCGCTGCCCTCACGATGGGTGCCATCTATGGCGTCGGCACGGCGTTGCTGACGCTCGCCGGCGGCGTCCTCTTGATCGTCATCGCCATCTTCTGGGCCAGCGTGCGTACCCTCTCGGGGGACGCGGCGATCACGCTCGAAGAGGCCATCGCGCTCGGGGCACCGACCGCCGCTGAAGAGCAGAAACGCGCTATTTTGCAGGCGCTCAAGGACCTCGAGTTCGAGCGCAGCGTGGGCAAAATCGCCGAAGGGGACTACGAAGAGCTCGTGGCGCGCTACCGCACGGAAGCCAAGCGCCTGCTGCGGGTGGTCGATGAAAACCTGGCCCCGCTTCGCGAGCAGGCCACAGCGTTCGTCGCCGAGCAACTCGGCACCGAGCGGCCTGCCAAACGCAGCAAGCCACCGAAAAAGGCCGAGGATCCAGTGTGCCCGAGCTGCCAGACCGAGAACGACACCGACGCTGCCTTTTGCAAAAAATGCGGCCACGAGCTCGGCGACAAGTCGAAGGACGCGCGCGATGCGACCGGCTGACCGATCGCACGCCCGCGTCTTCTTCTGGGTCGGAGCGTGCGCGCTGTTGGCGGCCGCTGGGGGCGCGGCGGCGCAATCGGCGCATCCTTCGTCCTCCGCGCTACCACCCGGCCACCCTCCGGTCGCAGGGGCAACGCCCAAAGCGAAGGCGCCGCCCCCTTCGTCCTCCGCGCTGCCGCCCGGCCACCCGACCATCGATGCGCCGCAGAACGAGGGACTTCCTCCCGGTCATCCGCCCGCGCGCGGCAGTGCCCCGGCGACGGTGCCCGAGCAGCCCCCCGAGGACTCTTCCGAAAAGGACAACTCCCTCCCGCCAGGCACCATCGTCGTCGAGCTGCGCGACAGAACCGACGCGCCGGTGCCCCGCACCGACGTGACCCTCGGGATCCTCCAGCAGTCGGTGGCCAAAGGCGAGTCGCGACGACGTACGATCCAAAAAGGGGACGAGAATGGAACGACGCGCTTCGACAACCTCGAGCGCGGCGGCGGTATTGCCTACCGCATCTCCGTCCCCTGGACCGGTAGCGAGGGCGAGTCCGCGACCTATGCCGCTCCGCCTTTCCAGCTCGATCAACACCATGGCCAGCGCGTCCGATTGCACGTCTACCCGGTGACGAGCCGCGTCGAAGACACGCTCCTCGGCATGCAAGGAATCGTCTACATCGAGCTCAAGGACGACGTCGTCCAGGTCGACGAGATCTTCGAAGTCTTCAACTTGGGCACGACCACCTGGGTCCCCTCCGACCTCGTGATCGAGCTTCCGCGCGGGTTCAGGGCGTTCAACGCGCAGCGCGACATGAGTGACGTCGGGTTCGACGCCGTCGCGGAGCGCGGTGCCAAGATGCGCGGCACGTTCGGACCGGGGCAACATCAAGCCCAATTTCGTTATCAAGTCCCCTACGAGGGGGGCGAGTCGACCCAAGTCGCGCTTTCACTCCCGCCCCGTGTCATCCGCATGCGCGTCATCGCCGAAGCCAGCAAGACGATGACGCTGCGTGTCGACGACTTTCCGAATGCGGTTTCGGATGCGAACCAGCGCGGAACACGGGTGCTGCTCACCGAACGCCAAGCACGCGCGGGCGACCTGCCGTTCAGCCGCCTCTCCATCACCCTCGACAACATTCCTACCGAAGGCTCGGCGAAATGGGTGACTGTCGCCATCACGGCCGCGACGCTCGCGTTCGGCGTCTACATCGCCCGCGAGCAGGAAGCAAAGGAGGCATTGGCGCGAGCAGGCGAGAAAGACACCGAACGCGCGCGCACGCGTCTCGTGGCCGAGATCGCCGCGCTCGATGCCGCTGCCAAGGCGGGGGAGATCGGGCCCCAAGCGCACGCGCGCATTCGCCAAGCCCTCATCGATTCCCTCGCGCGCGTCATGGCTCTCGGTGATGCCCAGGGGGCAACTTGAGGCGCGTCGTGGCGCGCTCCTCACGCGCAGTTCGCGCTCGACGACCCCGTTTTTCGCTCACAGGGAAACCTCTGGACAAGCCTGTGGTTTTCCTCGGAGGAGAGGACGGACAGCCCCGACCATGGACGGATCTCCCCACCGGCTCCCGTTGTCACCGGTCGCTCGTCCCCAGCCCACCGCTCGCAAAATCGCGGTGAAATAGCTCGCTCTCGACTTATCCCCACAATCCACAGCCCCTACTATCATCACCCTTTTCTTATTCAGGAGAATGAACCACCACACGAACGCAGCGGTCCTCGGTCACGTTTTTCTCGCGGCCCCACGATCGCGTCATGGCTTCCCTTCCGGGATCGACCGTGCAGCGGCTTCGCTGCATTCTCACCTGGCGTATGGCCGGATTTGCCGATCGTGATCTAGTATGGCTAAGAACTGTGGCAGCAATGCTCGGACGCCTGGTGCGGCGTTCCTGTAGGAGACGAGGAACTTCATGGATGTGACCGTCCCGAAAAAGGACCTTCTCAGACTGGTCGGCCGTTGCCAGGGTGTCGCGGACAAGAAGAGCACGATGCCAGCGCTGTCGAACGTGCTGCTCAGCATCGGCGGTCCCTCGGAGTTGCGCGTTGCGGCTACCGATCTGTACTTGGCCATCAGTGGTTCGGTGAGCGGGATCGAGGTGCGCAAGGGGGGCAGCGTCGCGGTCTCGGCCAAGGATCTCTACGAGCGGATCAAGATGATGCCGGATGGGCCCATCCACGTCGTTACCAACGATGGTTTTTCCACCACGCTGAAGGCCGCTGCCAGCGCGCGTCGGTACACGCTGCGCGGCATGCCCGGTGAAGACTTTCCCGCCTTGGCCGAGCCGGATCCCAAAGCAGCGACGCTCGAGCTCGAGCTCGACGTGCTCTCGAAACTCATCGCGCGCACGCATTTTTCCATCTCCACCGACGAAACGCGCCCTGCGCTCAACAGCGCCCTTTTCGAGTGGGACGGCGATCGGGTGCGAATGGTGAGCACCGACGGGCATCGGCTGTCCAAAATGGAGGTGCGCGTCGCGGGCCGTCAAGCGACGGCCACCATGCTCATCCCGCTGAAAGCCGTGGGCGAGCTGCGACGGCTCAGCGACGAAACGCGCGCCGAGGCCGGCAAAGAGGGCGAAGCGCAGAAAGTGACTATCAGCCAGAGCGGACCCAACGCGTTCTTTCTCATGGGAGGTACGCGCTTTTCGGTGAAGCTCGTCGACGCGCAGTTCCCGCCTTACTCTCAGGTCATTCCCCAGACGAGCGACCGCGCCATCCGCGTTCCGCGCGCGCCATTCGCAGACGCGCTTCGGGCAGTGTCATTGGCCGCCAGCGATCGCACCGGCGGCGTCAAGCTCGAGGTCACGAGCGGCGCCATGCGCATCACCAGCGAGAGCCCGGAGACGGGCGATGGCTTCGACGAAGTGCCGGTCGACTACGCCGGCGCGGAAGTCGTCATCGGTTTCAATGCCAAGTACTTTCTGGACGTGCTCGGTGCCATCGACGACGACGAAGTCGTGCTCGGTATCGGCGGCGATCTCGATCCGGCCGTGATCAAGCCAGCGACCGAAAGCGACGAGCAGAGCTACAAAGCCGTCGTCATGCCGATGCGCATCTGACGCGCCGGCGCGAGGCGGCTCGAGATGGCGGCAAGTCTCGCGATCGCGGCGATCGCCCTGCGCAATTTTCGCAACATCGCATCCGCCGATCTGACGGATCTCCCGCGTTTTACCGTTTTTTCCGGCAACAACGGGCAAGGCAAAACCAGCGTCCTCGAGGCTTGCTACCTCGTCTGCACGACACGAAGCTTCCGCACCGCCAAGCTCAGTGAGATCGTGCGGCATGGTGAATCGGTGGCCAGCGTGCGCGCCAAAGTCGTGGAAGCCGGCGATGCGCGCGAGCAGGTGATTGGCCTGCGCGGCTCCATCCGCACCGTCAGCGCGGCCGGCAAAAGACCGCCCAGTTTGGCGAGCTATGCGGTGCAATCGCCGGCGGTGGTATTTCACCCCGGCGAGATGGTGCTGTCGTCGGGCCCGGCCTCCAAGCGGCGCACACTGCTCGATCGGATCGCTCTCTTCGTCGATCCATCGTCGATGGATCACCTCAAGCGCTACACGACGGCCATGCGATCGCGGCAACGCGTGCTCGAAACACGCGGCGCGGCCGCCCCCGAGCTCGACGGCTTCGAGCCGATCATCGCCAGCCACGGCGCCGCCATCAGCCGCATTCGCCGCGAGGCATGCCGCCGCATCGCGACCGAGCTTGCCACCTCGTTTCCGCGCATCACGGCCGAAACGCGCCCGCTCGAGGCCCTCTACGAGCCTGGCGGTCCCGAGGAGGAAGCCGCGCTCTTGGCCGTGCTGGCAGCCGAACGGGAGCGCGATCGGCACCGCGGCAGCGCCTCTTCGGGACCGCACCGCGACGATCTGGTGCTGCGCTTGGGGGGCTACGATGTTCGTGTCGACGCATCGCAAGGCGAGCATCGCGCCGTCACGCTGGCCCTCAAGCTCGCGGAGCTCTCGTGCATCGCCGCGGCGCGAGGCGTCCATCCCGTGCTCTTGCTCGACGACGTCTCGAGTGAGCTCGACCTTTCGCGCACGGCGCTTCTCTTCGATTTTCTGCGCGAGACGCCGGGCCAGATCCTGCTCACGACGACCCGTCCCGGGCTCATCGATACGCGCGGGCAGAACCCCTCCGAGCGCCGTGATTTTCACCTCCGCGGAGGTGTCGTCGGTGAGGGTCCGGGCCCCGCCGAAACGTAGACTGTGAGCTTGCGAAAGCATCCAAAAAGAGCTAGGATTCTGGCTCCGCTCGTGGGGGGCGACTCCCCCCTTTCTCCCCCCGTTTCCGAAGCAATCCAGGCCCTCCGATGGCACTTCGGTTCGACCAGGGGACGGGGCCGACACCACCGGCCCCTCGAGGGTTCGCTCGAGGCCCCCTGCCAGGGCGCCCGGCGAAGGTTGTACCGAGACCACCCGAATGACCGAAGCCAGCTCCACCCCGTCCGTCGCACGCGCCCCCGAGTCTTCCTACGGTTCCGAGAACATCACCGTTCTCGAGGGCCTCGAGGCCGTTCGCAAACGCCCGGGGATGTACATCGGCGATATTCACGACGGCTCCGGACTGCACCATCTCGTCTGGGAAGCGGTCGACAACAGCGTCGACGAGCATCTGGCCGGGCATTGCCGCCAAATTCACGTGATCGTGCATTTCGACGGCTCGATTACGGTCGAGGACGACGGGCGCGGGATTCCCGTCGGAATGCACGCCAAAGGGGTCAGCGCGGCGGAGGTCGTCATGACCGTCCTGCACGCGGGTGGAAAATTCGATCACTCCAGCTACAAAGTGTCCGCCGGACTGCACGGCGTGGGCGTCAGCGCCGTCAACGCCGTCTCCGAGTGGTTCAAGCTGGAGATCCGGCGCGAAGGGCACGTCTGGTACCAGGAGTACCGCCGTGGCGTGCCGCAGGCCCCGGTCAAAGCCATCGGGGATACCGACCGCACCGGAACCAAGCAGACGTTCAAGCCCGACCCGCAGATCTTCAGCAACGTCGAGTACAGCTTCGATCTGTTGGCCAGCCGCTTGCGCGAGCTTTCGTTCTTGAACGCCGGCCTCGTCATCGATCTCGCGGACGAGCGCGGTGAAGGAAAGAAAGAGCGCTACGAATACAAGGGGGGTATCCGAGAGTTCGTCGCCCTTCTCAACAAGACCAAAGAGCCGGTGCACGACAAGGTCATCGCCATCACCGCCGAAGCCCCCACCGAGCTCGGGGCCGCCGTCGTCATCGATCTGGCGCTGCAATGGAACTCGACCTACGCCGAGCAGATCTTTCCCTATACCAACAACGTTCACAACAAAGACGGCGGCACGCACCTCACCGGGCTGCGCGCGGCGCTGACGCGCACGCTCAACCACTACGGCATCTCGCAGAACCTGCTCAAGGACGTGAAGCAGGGGCTTCTCGGGGAGGACGTGCGCGAGGGCCTCACCGCCGTCATTGCCGTCAAGCACCCCGACCCCTCCTTCGATTCCCAGACGAAATCGAAGCTCGTCTCCAGCGAAGTGAAGGGGATCGTCGAGAACGTCGTCAACGAGAAGCTCGGCCAGTTCTTCGAAGAGAACCCGGGCATTGCCCGTAAGATTATCGACAAGGCCGTCCTTGCGGCCAAGGCGCGGGAGGCGGCGCGCAAGGCGCGCGAAGTCGTACGCAAGGGCGCGCTCGACATCACGACCTTGTCGGGGAAACTCGCCGACTGCCAGGAGCGGGACCCGGCCAAGAGCGAAATCTACGTGGTGGAGGGGGAAAGCGCGGGCGGCAGCGCCAAGGCCGGTCGCAACCGGCGTTTTCAAGCGATCCTCCCCCTGCGGGGCAAGATTCTGAACGTCGAGCGGGTCCGCGCCGACCGCATGCTCTCCTCGGAGCAGATCGGCACGCTCATCACGGCGCTCGGCTGCGAAATCGGCGAGCCGGAAGCGGAAGCGGAAGTCAAGAGCGTAGCGACCAACGGTGACACCACCCTGGCGGCCAATGGCGAACCCGCCGACAAGCCCGCGACCAACGGCGAGTCGACGACCGTGAGCATGCCGCCGCGCCGCAAATCGATGTTCGATATCCGCAAGCTTCGCTATCACCGCATCATCCTGATGACGGACGCCGACGTCGACGGCTCGCACATCCGCACCTTGCTCTTGACGTTCTTCTTCCGTCAGCTGCCGCAGGTCATCGAAGAGGGGTATCTCTACATCGCCCAGCCTCCGCTTTATCGCGTGCGCAAGGGAAAGAAGGACCTCTATCTCAAGGACGACGCGTCGCTCGAGCGCTGTCTGCTCGAGAACGCCATCGAAGGTATGGAGCTCACCGCCTCGCGCGGACCCACCCTCTCGGGCATTCCGCTGTTCAATCTCGCCAAGCGAATGAAGCTGTCGCGCGAGATCCTCGGCAAGCTCGATCGGCGCTGCGACGCGCGTGTCGTCGCGTCGCTCTTGCGTTCCAGCGGTCTCGGCCGCGACGAGCTTCGTGACCCGGCCAAGGTCCAGGAAGCAGAGAAGGCTCTCAAGGCCTTCATGGAGACGCGCTACCCCGATCTTTGCCCCATCGAGGTGATCGTCACACAGGAAGTGGAGCACGGGGCCGGGCGGATGGCGGTGAGCTTGCGTCCAGGAGCGAGCGCGCGCGTCACCGTCATCGACTGGGATCTCGTCGACTCCGCGGAATACCAGGAGCTTCTGTCGATCGAGGAAGACATCCGTTCCATCGGCAAGCCTCCTTACACCGTGAAGACCGACAGCAGTCAGCCGGTCACCGTGTCCGACGCCGAACGGTTGAGCGATTACATCGACGAGCGGGGCCGAAAAGGGATCACGCTTTCCCGCTACAAGGGCCTCGGCGAGATGAACGCCGAAGAGCTCTGGGCGACGACGATGGACCCCGACGCCCGCACGCTGCTGCAAGTCCGCGACGAAGACACGACGGGGCGCACCGATGAGCTCTTCACGGTCCTCATGGGGGAAAACGTCGAGCTGCGCCGGACCTTCATCGAGGAAAACGCGCTCAACGTCCGAAATCTCGATATCTGACGGGGGCGCGTGTGCGGCGCGCGAAGGCGCGCCGATTTCTCGGTGCCGGATCTATTCGAGCCAAACCTGATAAAGTACTGTTTCGTCAGTGCTTCATTCGAGGAGGGGCGGTAGTTCGCCGCGAGGTGCGGGATGAATGTCGGCGGTCGGCAGTACCGGACGATATGGGTGGCGGAGGATGGCCGATCGGTCGAAATCATCGACCAGACGAAGCTTCCCCATGCGTTCGTCGTTGCCAAGCTGACGACCCTCGACGACGCGGCCGCCGCCATCGAGAACATGCAAGTGCGCGGGGCGCCGCTCATCGGGGTCGCTGCGGCGTATGGCATCTGTCTGGCGCTTCATCGTGACGCCGGCGACGGTGCCATGGCCGAGGCATGCCGGCGTCTTTCGGCGACACGACCCACCGCGGTGAACCTGCGCGCTCTGCTCGCGCGCATGACCGATCATCTCACGCCGCTCGCACCAGGCGAGCGCGTCGCAGCCGCGTACGCCTTGGCGGCGGAGCTCGCCGACGAAGATGCGGCGCGCAACCGCGCCATCGGTGAGCACGGGCTCGCGCTTCTGCGGGCGATCGCCGGGGTGGTGCGTGGAACGCGCCGGCTCGAAGTGATGACCCATTGCAACGCCGGCTGGCTGGCGACGGTCGACTTCGGGACGGCCCTCGCGCCTGTCTACGCCGCGCATGACAGCGGCATCCCGGTGCACGTCTGGGTCTCGGAAACGCGCCCGCGCAACCAGGGAGCATCGCTGACGGCCTGGGAGCTGGGGCAACACGGTGTTCCGTACACGGCCATCGTCGACAGTGCCGCGGGCCACCTCATGCAACGCGGCGACGTGGACGTCGTTTTGGTAGGGACCGATCGAACGACGGCCGCGGGCGTCGTTGCCAACAAAATCGGCACGTACATGAAAGCGCTCGCCGCTCGCGATTGCGCCATTCCGTTCTACGTTGCGACCCCCTCGCCGAGCATCGATTGGACCCTGCAAGACGGTCGCGACATCCCCATCGAAGAGCGCTCAGCGGCGGAGGTCACGCACATCGCTGGACGTGCCGCGTCCGGGCGGGTCGAGACGGTACAGCTCTTTCCCGATGGCGCGGACGCCAAGAATTTCGGCTTTGACATCACGCCCACCAAGTTCGTGACCGGGCTCATCACCGAGCGCGGCGTCTGCCAGGCGTCGCGCGAGGGCCTTTTGGGGCTCTTTCCCGAGCGCGACTGGCGCCTGAAGACAGCGGGGGCCAGCGTATGAGGCCGACGGATTCGTGACCGACGCGGAGCTCCGGCAAGCGCTCGTCGACCATGGCCGACGCATGAATGCGGTCGGCATCAACCAAGGCAAATCCGGCAATTTAAGCGTCCGCGTCGACGACGGCTTCCTGGTGACGCCCTCGGCGCTGGCCTACGAGGTCATGGAGTCGAGCGACATCGTCAAGATGCGCTGGGACGGCACCTACGATGGAAGGCGGCGGCCTTCGACGGAGTGGCGCCTGCACCGCGACATCTATCTCGGGCGCAAGGACGCTCGTGCCATCGTCCACGCCCACGCCATGTTCTCGACCACCCTGGCTTGCCTCGACCGGGAGATCCCTGCATTTCATTACATGGTGGCGATGGCGGGTGGCTCGACCATCCCCTGTGCACCTTACGCGACGTTCGGGAGCCAAGAGCTCTCCGATTGCACGGTGGCGGCGCTCGACGGGCGCAGGGCATGCCTCATGTCGCACCACGGGATGGTGGCTTTCTCCGACACCTTGCCGACGGCGCTTTCGCTCGCCGTCGAGGTCGAGACGCTGGCAGCGATGTACTGGCGAGCACTTCAAGTCGGGCCCCTCACCGTTCTTCCAGAGGAGGAGATGGGGCGCGTGCTCGCCAAATTCGAATCGTACGGCAAACCGTAACACCGCCGCCTTCCCCTGTTCACGCGGGGGGAGTTTCACCCTGTTCGAGCTTGATTGCGGCGAATCCGGACTTAACTTGGCGCACCATGCGACAGGATCGAATGACCATCAAGAGCCAAGAGGCTCTGCGCGCTGCCGTCGATCTCGCGAGCCGGCGCGGCAACCCCGAGCTTCTCCCGGAGCACCTGCTCCTGGCTGCGTTGACACAAGAGGGAGGCATTGCCGGACCGCTGGTCCAAAAGGCTGGTGCCTCGGTCGAGGCGCTGGCCAAAGCATTCGAGGAGCGGTTGGAGAGCTTTCCCAAGGTGACCGGCGGGGCCGAGCCAAGCCTTTCTTCACGAGGTCTCAAGCTCTTGCAGAAGGCGGAGGACGAAGCCAAATCGCTGAAAGACGACTACGTCTCCATCGAGCACTTCCTTCTGGGGGCCGCCAAGCAGGACCGCGATGCGCAGGCCATCTTCGATCGTCACGGCATCGGCTACGACAAGTTGCTGCGGGCACTCGCCGAAGTCCGCGGCTCGCAGCGGGTCACCGACACGAACCCCGAAGCCAAGTTCCAGGCGCTCGAGAAGTACACGCGCGATCTCACCGACTCTGCGCGCCGCGGCAAGCTCGATCCCGTCATCGGGCGCGACGAGGAAATCCGTCGCGTGATGCAGGTGCTCTCGCGGCGAACGAAAAACAACCCCGTGCTCATCGGCGAGCCGGGCGTCGGTAAGACGGCGATCGTCGAGGGGGTCGCGCTCCGCATCTCCAAAGGGGACGTGCCCGAGACGCTCAAAGACAAACGCCTGGTCGCGCTCGATTTGGCCAGCATGGTGGCCGGCTCGAAATTCCGCGGCGAGTTCGAAGATCGACTGAAGGCGGTGCTCAAGGAGATCGAAGCCGCAGCGGGTCGTATCATTCTCTTCATCGACGAGCTGCACACCTTGGTGGGCGCGGGCGCCGCGGAAGGCGCCATGGATGCCGCCAACATGCTGAAGCCCGCGCTCGCGCGCGGCGAGCTGCGCTGCATCGGAGCGACGACCCTCGACGAGTACCGCAAGCACATCGAGAAGGACGCCGCGCTCGAGCGAAGGTTCCAACCGGTCATGGTCTCGCAGCCCACGGTGGAGGACACCATCGCCATTCTGCGCGGTCTCAAGGAGCGCTACGAAGTCCACCACGGTATTCGCATCCAGGACAGCGCGCTCGTGGCCGCGGCCACGCTTTCCAATCGCTACATCACCGATCGATTCCTCCCCGACAAGGCCATCGACCTCGTCGACGAAGCCGCATCGAAAATCAAGATGGAAATCGACTCCATGCCGGGAGAAATCGATTCCGTCGAGCGGCGGATCCTGCAGCTCAAGATCGAAGAGCAAGCGCTGAAGAAGGAGCGTGATCCCGCTTCCAAAGCGCGGCTCGAGGAGCTCAAGCGCGAGATGGCCGAGCTCAGCGAACAGCGCGACATCATGCGCGCCCAGTGGCTGCGCGAAAAAGAGATCATCAACCAGCTCCGCGACATTCAGCGTAAAATCGAAGAGATGCGCGGAGAAGAGGAACGCGCGCGTCGCTCCGCCGACCTCGGTAAAGCCGCTGAGATTCAATACGGCCGCATCCCCGAAGCCGAGCGTCTCCTGGAGAGCAAACGCGGTGAGCTCGGCAAGGTGCAAGAAAAGGCGAGCTACCTCAAAGAAGAGGTCACCGATCAGGACATCGCTGCAGTGGTGTCCAAATGGACGGGCATTCCGTTGAATCGGATGCTCGAAAGCGAGATGCAGAAGCTCCTGCGCATGGAGGAGGGGCTGCACCGTCGCGTGGTCGGGCAAGACGAGGCAGTGCACGCGGTGGCCAACGCCGTGCGCCGCTCGCGGGCAGGGCTCGGCGACGAGCGCCGCCCCATTGGTTCGTTCCTCTTCCTCGGTCCGACGGGGGTCGGCAAGACCGAGCTGGCGCGCGCTCTGGCCGAGTTCCTGTTCGACGACGAGAAATCCATGATTCGGCTCGACATGAGCGAGTACATGGAGAAGCACACCGTGTCGCGCTTGATCGGCGCGCCGCCCGGCTACGTCGGTTACGACGAGGGGGGGCAGCTCACCGAACCCGTTCGTCGGCGTCCTTACAGCGTCATCCTGTTCGACGAGGTGGAGAAGGCGAACCCCGACGTGTGGAACGTGCTGCTCCAGGTCCTCGATGACGGCCGGCTCACCGACGGGCAGGGGCGCACCGTCGATTTTCGCAACACGGTCATCATCCTGACGTCCAACGTGGGCACCGCACAGGCGGCGGTCATCGAGGACAGCGCGGGCGTCGACGCCGAAAAGCGGGCCAAGCTCGTGCGGGCAGCGGTGATGGAAGAGGTGCAGCGTTCGTTCCGACCCGAGTTCATCAACCGGCTCGACGAGATCGTCGTCTTCCTTCGCCTCGCCAAGAGCGAGATCGAAAAGATCGTCGAAATCCAGCTCCAGGCGCTGGCGCGCCGCCTGGCGCGGCGCGACCTGTCCCTGGAGGTGTCGAAGGGCGCGCGGGAGCTCATCGCTGAGCTCGGCTGGGACCCGCAGTACGGCGCCCGGCCGCTCAAGCGCGCCATTCAGCGCTACATCGAAGATCCGCTGGCGCAGCGGCTCTTGGCCGGAGAATTCGCGCCGGGCGACGTCATTTTCGCGGACCGCACGCCCGAAGGGCAGATGAAGTTCGAGCGCAAGATGCTGAATTAGCCGATGCGCCGTACGAGCTAGCGCCGTTCACACGAAGATGCTCGACTGACGGCATGTGGCGCTGGCTTGCCTTCGCGGGCGCTTCGGTGGCGAGCATCGCCGTCGTAACCACGCTCGCGCGCCGCCATTCTGCCGATCCCGCGCGGTGTGCGGCGCTCGTCGCGATGGGCAACCGCTGCTGTGCAGAGGGGCAGGAGCAACGCGACGGCACTTGCGTAGGCCGTCCCCTGCGCTGTCCGCCGCCGTTCGCCGTGACCGACACCGGTTGCGTCGCGCCCGACGAGCGCATCATCATCGCGGCCGGCGTCCTGCGCGTCGGCGCCGCCGATTGGGAAGCCGAGGGCCGCGTTCGCGCGCGCGAGATCCACGTCGCGTCCTTCGCCATCGATGCCATCGAGATCACTGAGGGTGCTTACGCAGCTTGCGTCGCGGCGGGTCGCTGCGGCGGCGAGGTGGCGAGCGCCGGCGAACCAGGGCGAGCCCGGGGCGGGATCACCCGCGCCGAAGCAGAGAGCTACTGCGCGTTCCAGGGCGGAAGGCTGCCGACGGCCGATGAGTGGACATTTGCCGCCGCCGGTCCGAGCGCTCGTCGCTATCCGTGGGGAGACACCGGCGCGGTTTGTCGCCGCGCATCGTGGGGCCTCTCCGATGGTCCGTGCGGGTTCGGCCACGCCGGACCCGAGTTGGCCGGGCTTCATCCGCAGGGGGCG
This sequence comes from Polyangiaceae bacterium, assembly GCA_035318465.1. GTDB lineage: Bacteria > Myxococcota_A > Polyangia > Polyangiales > Polyangiaceae > DASWDH01. The sequence goes on along the minus strand of DATHES010000003.1, from coordinate 157,145 downwards.
ACGCCGGAGGGGGTGCAGGACTTGGCAGGCAATGTCAGCGAATGGGTCGCGGCCGGACCGGACGACCCACGAGGGTTGGTCCAGGGTGGCTCCTTCTCCGCGCAGCTGGCTACCGACCTTCGGACCTGGCGGACGGTGCGGTGGCCCGCCGGCACGCGCTCGCCCGAAATCGGCGCGCGCTGTGCCTACGACCTTGCCGTCGTCGCTCCGTGATACTTTGTCCGCGCAATGACGGCAGCCATTCTTTCCATCGGAACCGAGCTCACGCGCGGTGAGATCGTCAATACCAACGCCAGCTGGCTCTCCGCGGAGCTCACCGCCATCGGTTTCGAGGTCCCGGAGGCGGCGACCATCGACGACGACCCCGCGCGGATCGTGGCGACGTTGAAGCGGCTCGCCGGGATTCACGAGGTCGTGGTGGCGACCGGTGGTCTCGGTCCGACCACCGACGATCTCACGACCGCGGCCGTCGCACGGGCGCTCGGCGTCGCGTTGGCCCGCGACGCGGCCTCGCTCGGAGCGATACGGCAACGGTTCCAAGCTGCGAACCTGGTGATGTCGCCGAGCAACGAAAAGCAGGCGGACTTCCCCCAAGGCGCGGCCGTGCTCGCCAACCCCATTGGATCGGCGCCCGGGTTCGCTGTCGTGCTCGGCGCATGCCGCGCGTTCTTCATGCCCGGTGTGCCCCGCGAGATGAAACGCATGTTCGCCGATCACGTGGTTCCGGCGATCGGCGCCCTCGCGCCGCGGCTGACCTTTCAGCGGAGGCTCAAGACGTTCGGCATGTCGGAGTCCGCGGTGGGAGAGAAACTGGCCGGCATCGAGGCGACGTACCCGGGCATCGTCCTCGGCTACCGCGCTCACTTTCCGGAGATCGAAGTGAAGGTGCACGCCACGGCGACGACCCAGGAGGCGGCGCGCGCCCTTGCCGACGATGCAGCGAGCGAAGTCCGCCGCCGCCTTTCCGACGTGATTTATGGCGAGGGCGACGACACCTTCCCTCAAGTGGTCGGAGGTATGCTTTCGACGCGCGGGCTGCGCCTCGCGGTTGCCGAGTCATGCACCGGCGGTCTCGTGGGACATCTGCTGACCAGCGAGCCCGCCAGCGAATATTTCGTGGCCGACGCCGTCACCTACGCCAACGATGCGAAGATACGCCTGCTCGGCGTGAGCGAAGACGATCTGCGCGTGCACGGTGCGGTGAGTCCGGTGGTGGCCGCGGCCATGGCGGAGGGTGTGCGCAAACGCTGCGAGGTCGATGTCGGTCTATCCATCACCGGCATTGCCGGCCCTACCGGCGGCACGGCCGAAAAGCCGGTGGGGCTCGTGTATTGGGCGGTCGCTCGCGCGGGAAGCGAGACGCTCGTTCGAAGCCGCGTGTTCAGAGGCGACCGCCGGCAAGTGCAGATGGTCGCTGCCTTTGCGGCGCTCTTGCTCGTGCGGGACGCCCTTCTCGGCAAGCACGGCTAACGAGATCGTCGAAACGACGCGCGCACTCGCTCGTGTCGCGCTTTGGGGAACCGGCGTCCCGCATCGATGTCCTATGGGCAACGCTCGAAAGGTGATGCCCGGCGTCGAGCACCTCCTTCGCGCGCTTGGGCGCGTCGTGCAAAGGCGCGCGAGTAAGGTCGAGGTCGTTCTACATGCCACATCTCAGAGCGTTCCCCGCCGTCGGCAGGGGAGCGACCGTCGTCTTTGCCATCTCCATGTCGGTCCTGGCAGGTGCGATGGTGCTCGAAAGGCCGGGCGCTGCGTTCCTCGGCACGTGCGCAGCGTCCGCGCTCGGCGGTCTGCGCAACGCGTTGGGGGCGGCGTCACCCTCCATCGCAGTCGTTTCCGATTCGCAGGCGGTGATCATGACCGGTGCCGGCGCGCGTACCGTCGTGGCGGGTCGCATTCTCGACGCCGAAGGAAACCCCGTCGCGGGTAGCGCGGTGCGCGTGAGGTCCGAAGCTCGGCCAAGTTGGGACTGGGTGACGAGCAGCGCGTCCGATGGTTCCTTTCGCGTGGAAGGGGTCGCGGCCGGCAAGGTGCAGGTTGCTGCGCACGACATCGCGGCGGGCTCCGTCGAGAGCGCGCTGCTCGATGTCGACGAAGCGCGTCATGTCGTGCTCGTGTTCGATCGAACGGTGGAGGTCAGCGGTGTCGTTCTCGACGAACGGGGCGCTCCCGTCGCGCGTGCCGCCGTGAGATGCGCGCCCAAGTCGGAGGCCCCCGCTCGCGTGGTGATCACCGATGAGGACGGACGATTCGCGCTTCGAGGCGCGGCGGGCAGTATCGACCGCCTCACGGTGTGGGCGCGCGGATTCGAAGCGACGACGATCAGCGTCGGCGCCGTCGCGTCCGACGTCATCAGGCGCGACGTTCGGCTGAGCGCCGCGCGACCGCTGCGCGGTTTCATCGTCGACGTTTCCGGCGCCGCGGTGGCCGGCGCCCGTGTCTCCGCTTGCCCCGGCAAGGAAGCCGAGGTGGCAGCCTCCGACGCCGCTGGCGCCTTCGAGCTGCCGGCAACGGTCATCGGATGCTGGATCGCCGCTTACCACCCGCGCTACGCCGGCGCGCGTCCGCTCCACATCGCCGATCGCCGCGCGCTCGTCTTGCGGCTCGGAGCGGGCGGCGTCATCGAGGGGACGGCGGCGGACGAGCATGGCAAGCCGATCGGCTTGTTCTCGGTCTCCATCGCGTCGTTCGAAGCCGAGGAAGGGCCGCCCGGCGTGCCGACACGCATGGGGGAGACCAGCGAGCATTGGCGAGGCTCGTTCCGGCTCGACGACCTTGCTCCCGGTAGCTACGTGCTGCACTTCAGCGCGGAAGGTAGGGTGGACACCGACTCGAAGCCCATCGAAGTGGGCCGAGGCAGAGTCATCCGCGGAGAGCAGATCGTCCTCACCGCGGCCGATGTCGAGGACGGCGCGGGGGCGGGCGAAGAACCGTCGCTTGGGGCCAGCGCGGAATCGGGAGAAACGACGGAGGCGGGGTCCGATGAAACGACGAAAGGTGAAGAAGCGGCCGCGCCATCGGAAGCCGAACCAGTGGAGCGATCGGACTGAGGGCTTTCCTGCGCGCGGTTTTGCGGCGACGCAAGGTCACGGCAACGTGCTGGTTCAGCCGCGCCGCACGGCGTAGAGAAAGCGTTCGACGTTCCCCTTGGGGCCGCGCAGCGCGCTGTCGGTCTCACTCTGAATGACGAATCCCGCTTCGATCACGGCGCTGCGCGCGTCGGCAATGGCACGTTCGCGCACCGCCGCATCGCGAATGACGCCGCGCCCGCGACGGGCCGCTTCTTTGCCGGCTTCGAACTGCGGCTTCACCAGGGCGACGAGAGCCCCTTCGGCGCGCAGAATGCGGGCCACGGCCGGCACGAGCTTGCCCAGGCCGATGAACGAGGCATCGACGACGATCAGGTCGACCGGCTCGGCGAAGTCGGCCCTCGTGAGACCGCGCGCATTGGTGCGCTCGCGAACGACGACGCGAGGATCGGCGCGAAGCGACGCGGCGAGCTGCCCATAGCCGACGTCGACCGCATAGACTTTGGCGGCGCCGCGCGAGAGAAGACAATCGCTGAATCCTCCCGTCGAGGCCCCGATGTCCACGGCCGTGCAGCCGGCCACCGTCAGGCCCGTCGCCGCGAAAGCCGTCAGTGCATGGTCGAGCTTCTCGCCGCCGCGTGACACGAATCGCGACGATCGTGCTACGCTGAGCTCGGCGTCGGCGTCGAGCAGCGTGCCGGCTTTGTCGACGCGGCGCCCGGCCGACGACACGCCGCCCGCCATCACGAGCGCCTGCGCTTGGTTGCGCGTCGGAGCGAGACCGCGCTCGACGAGGAGCTGGTCGACGCGGATACGGGACGGCCGTCGGGTGGTCACGGTGGCTTCATGCGACGAGTTAGCGGGAGGGTCGCCTACGGAATGATCACGTTCGGGTGAAGGAGACGCGCGAGGGAGGCAATGCCGTCGGCGGTGCGGGGGCCGGGCCTCAGCGCGGCTTCATCGCTGAGAACCGCCACGCGCCCTTGGCGAACGGCCCGGAGCTCGCGCCACCCGGGCGCATCGCCGTCGATTGCGCCGGCGTCGCGTCCCGTGCCGGTGGCCGCGCCGTCGATGACGACATCGGGGTCGAGGGTGATCAAGGTCTCGGCATTGACGGCGGGGTACGCCCCTCCCTCGCGCATGACGTTTTCAGCATGGGCGAGCTGGAGCATCTCGTTCGGAAAGGATTCCGGCCCCGCCACGACGATGGGCGTGAGCCCGAAGACGAGCAAGGCCCGCACGCGCGGTTCGGCGACCACGGCGGCGGCGATGGCCTTGGCGTGGACGCGCATGGCCGTGACGACGGCCATACCGCGATCGACGGCGTCGACGCGGGCGGCGATCTCGGAGATGGCCGATTCGATCTGCGCCATCGACTGCGCGGGCGGAAAGAAGGTCGCGATCCCGAGCGATGCGAGTTTCTGCGCGAGCTCGGGCCCGGCTGGGCCCCTGGCACCTACGACGAGATCGGGCGACAGCCGCACGATCGCTTCCAAGTTGGCGTCCACGAAACCACTGACGACGGGGAGGGCGACCGCTTCTGCCGGATAGTCGCAGAAGCGCGACCGCCCGACGACCCATGGGCCGGCCCCCACCGCGAAGAGGATCTCGGTCGTGCTGGGAGAGAGCGACACGATGCGTCGGGGCGCGTTTTTGTCGACGATTCGGCGTGCGGTTCGCTGACAATCGAGCGCCGTCAAAGTAAGGGCGGCGGGCAGATACTGAAGGAATCGTCGTCGTGCGGCCTGCATTTACTTGGCCCGCTCTGGCAGGTGGTCACAAGATTGCACAGTTGCCTTGTCCTGTGGCGCGCAGGCCGCGCGGCCACCGGACGATTTCACGGCGAACGCTTGCGCATCGCCATGCCGGAGGTCCATCGATGAATCGATTGACGAAGAGGAGCTACATCCTGGGTTGGCTATCGACATCGACGGCCATTTTACTGACGGGCGGTCATGCGCTGGCGCAAGATGCGACGGTGGGCGTCGGAGCGACGACGACCATTCCCTCGCGCTCGCGCATGGGCGAACCCGGCGAAGGGCGAGCCCCGACGACGGCTGCCGGACCGGGATCCAGTGCCCACGAGGCGGTCGTCGGTCGCCTCGGCGTGGGCTGGTTCGGAACGCGCGACGTTCCCGTGGGGCCGGCCACGATGGCAAACTCGGGACCCATCCCCACGCCGATTATCGGCATCCGCTACTGGCTGGGACCAGCGCTCGGCATCGACGCCGGCTTGGGCTTCTTCACGGTAAGCAGCGCGACGCGCAACGAGGCGGGGACGACGAGCACCGTCGAAGGTCCATCGCGCACCTCGATCCTCCTTCACGCAGGCGTTCCGATTAACCTCGCTGATGTCGGGAACTTCAGCTTTCTCGTGATACCGGAATTTAACCTGGGTATTGGAACAGGTGGGACCAAGGCGCAGCAGGGCAATATGAGCACCGATCTCAGCGGCTTGCTGATCGAAGGCGGAGTCCGGGCCGGCGCCGAAGTCTTCTTTGGTTTCATTGGGATCCCGCAGCTTTCGCTCGAAGGAACCGTCGGCGCGTTTCTCTCGTCGTCGACGGGAAAAATCAGCTCGGGTAGCACCTCCACGCGGTTCTCCAGCTTCGTGTTTTCCACCTCGAGCGTGGCCCAGCCTTGGGACATCTTTCGCAAAGACATCGCCGCGCGCTATTACTTCTAGCGTCCTATCTTGGCTGAGACCTTTCTTCCGCACCCGCGGACCCGAGGGCGGCCTACATCGAGAACCGCGAGGTAAGATGACGCACCTATCGACAATCGCTCGCGCGTCGGCTTTTGCCGGCCTCTTGGTCGCTTGTGGCGCAGGCGGTAGCGGGGCCATCGGAGGGTACGATGATCCCGGCGGGCCATTCTCCGGGGTGGGTCCGCCCGGTTCTTCACTCTACAACAAGCCCGGCGTGTTCTCGGGCTACGGCCCACCGGGGACGCCGGGCGTCATCGACGTGAGCGGTCTTTTCGGCGCCGTTTGTCAGCGCCTTCGTGCCATCTGCCCGGCCACGAACTCCAATATCGATGCTTGCGTGGCGCAGCTGCAAAGCCAGTGGGCCAAGCTGACCAGCGATTGCGCGCGTTCCCAAGTCTACGCTTTCTGGACGTGCGTGCTCGCGGACAACATCACCTGCAATAGCCGTGGCGAGGCGACCCCGCAATCTTGCGCCCCACCATCGTTTGCTCAATGTGGCGACCCGATAAGTACCGGCGGCGCGGGCGGCACCGGGACAGCTGGCGCGGGCGGGACGAGCGGCGGCGGCGGTGGCACGGGGGGCGCCGGTGCGACAGGCGGCACGGGCGGCGCCGGAACAGGTGGCACCGGCGGCACCGGCGGCACGGGCGGCGGCACGGGTGGCACCGGCGGTACGGGCGGCGGCACCGGTGGTACGGGCGGCACGGGCGGCGGTGGTCGCGGTGGCCGCGACGCAGGTCGGGGCTAAGCGCCGCGCACCGGTTCAGGGCGCCCAGTCGACCTGCGCCGATGCCGGCAGAAGGCCTGCTTCGCGCCCGCGCTGGAACAGCACCTCGACGGCGCGCCGTGCGTCGTCAGGATATCCGAGCGTATCGCCATTCGCATACATCTCGAGGTAGCGATCGAGCATCGCGCGTTCGAGGCCGACGCTGCGTCGCGTCTCGGCGCGAAGAAGCTCGTCGATGAGCTCCTCGCGATGCGTCAGGGCGTAGCGGATACCCTCGCGAAGAAGGTTCGAGACTTCACCGATGGTGGTCGCGCCGAGATCGCGCCGGATGGCATTTCCGCCGAGGGGGAGCGGCAGCCCTTCGGTGAGCCGGCTCCACTCCTCGCCGAGGTCGATCACGCGCGTGAATCCTTCGCGTTCGTAAGTCAGCCGCCCCTCGTGAATCAAGAGCGCGGCGTCCACTTCACCCTCGCGCAGCGCGCGAAACACGCGATCATAGGGCTCGATGGGGACGAAGATCGGTCGAAACTCGGAAAGAAGCAGGCGCAGCACGAGGTAGGCGGTCGTTCCTGCGCCCGGCACGGCGATGGCTTTGCCGGTCAGCGCGGCGAGCGGTGTCGCTTCGCGCGCCACCACCACGGGCCCGTAGCCGCGCCCGACCGAGCCGCCGTGCGGCAAGAGCAGATAGTCTTTGGCCACCGCTGGGTAGGCCGCGATGCTGATCGCCACGACGTCGAGATCGCCGGCCTGTGCTCGCCGGTTGAGCGATTCGGTGTCCGCACGCACATGCTCGAAGCGATACCCCTTGGTGTCGATCCGGCCGCTCAATACGGGCCAGAACATGAAGAGATCGTCGGAGTCGGGACTGAAGGCGAGCCGAAGGAGCATGGGCGGCAGAACCTAGCACCGAGCGGCGGCCGCCGCCGACCCCGCCGCTCGTGCCAAGGGGCGGCGTGGAAGTTCGGGCGGTTGGAAGTGGCGCGCGATCTGCACCGCCCTCGATGTGGTCGATGGGTCGATGCTGTTCGGGCTGGCGCTGCTGGCTGGAGGAATTCTCTCGATTTGCCCCGCCCCCACGGCTGCGGCGGCGGTGGTCTCCCTTCTCATCCTGCGACGACGGGTGACGATCCCCGCGTCCGCGTTGGCGGTGGCCGCGCTGGCCATCGGAGCGCTGCGCGCCGGCAGCGCGGTCGCTTTACTCGATCGCGATCGCGCGGAGGTTCGCGTTCTACTGGGCGGGCCCGTCCGTTGTGCGGCGGACGGCGAGGTCGTCTCATCGCCGGTGCTGTTGCATGGCTCGGCCACGCTCTTGCCCGGTGCGCCCCCGGGCGGCGCGCGGCAAGGCGAGGCGGGCGCGCTCGTGCCCGGTTGGGATGCGGAGCTCAGCAACGTCGAATGCGAAGGGCGCCGCCTCGCACGAGGGTTCCGCGCCCGTCTCTACGGCGGCCCTGACCATCTCGCGCGCGGCGACCGCGTGCAGATCATCGCCGGGCTCGCTCCGTTGCAGCTCTTCCACAACGAAGATCTCGGCGATCCGCGCCCCTCGGCCATCCGTCGGGGAACGCTGGCCAGCGGCGGCACCGAGGATGTGCGTGTCGTTGCCCGCACGTGGGGCGTGCGCACGACGATCGATCGCTTTCGCGCACACGTGCGAAGACGCATCGAAGCGACCTTCGTACCCGAAGCCGCACCGATGGCGCGCGCACTGGTGCTGGGGGAATCCGATCTCGACCCGGCCGACAATCGAGCCTTTCGCGCCAGCGGTTTGGCGCATCTGCTGGCCGTTTCCGGGACCCATTTGGTCCTCGTGGTGGCCGGTGCGGTGGCGGCATGCTCGGCTATTCTGCGCCGGTTCGGATCGCTGAGCGGCCGTTGGGACGTCGGGCGCGTGTCGGCCGCGTTCGGCGTGGTGTTCGCTTGGGTCTACGCCGATTTCGCCGGGGGCTCTGGTTCGGCGCGCCGCGCCGCAGCCATGCTTTCGTTTGCGCTCGGAGCACGCGTATTCGGGCGTCGCCCCGACGGGCCCCGCGCCTTCGGCCTCTCGCTCATGGGCGCAGCGCTCCTCGATCCGCTCATTGCTTTCGATCTGTCGTTCCTGCTTTCGGCGGCGGCCACGGCGGGGTTGATGGTCCTGCAGCGCCCCATCGCGGCTTTTCTCGAATCCTGCTGGCTCGCGCTGACGTCTGTCCGCGCGTCCCGAAACGGGGACGACACGCCGTCGCGCAGGCGACCGTCGCGCCTTTTCGCGTCCGTCGCCTCCGCCGTCGCGACGACGTTGTCGGCCACGATCGGGTGCGCGCCGCTCATTGCCTTTCTCGCCCCGACACTACCCATCGGCGGGGTGCCCGCCAATCTGCTCGCCGTCCCGCTCGGCGAAATGCTCGCCTTGCCTCTTTGCCTGGTGCACACCGTGCTCGGTTCGTTTCCCGTCGTCGAGCGTGGTGACGCGCTCGTTGCGTCGGGCAGCTTGCTCGTCGTCCGTACCATCGCACGTGTTACCGAGCAGGTAAGTTGGCTAGGGCTCCCCGTGCCACCTCCCTCGCCTTGGCAATGCGCCATCCTGTGGTGTGCAGCTACAGGGATAGGCTGGGGGCCGCCGCGAACGCGCAAACCTGCCGTGCTCGTCACGGGGGCACTTCTTCTCCTATGCGAAGCGACGATCCGCCGCCAAGGTGCACCCCAGGGCAAGCTGCGGGTGACCGTGCTCGATATCGGACAAGGCGATGCGTCGATCGTCGATCTACCGGATGGTCGCGCGCTGCTCGTCGACGCCGGCGGCATGGTCGGTAGCCCGATCGACACGGGGCAGGCCGTCATCGATCCCGTCTTGCGCACCCGGCGCCGCTCCGAGCTCGCCGCGGTCGCGCTCTCTCATCCGCACCCCGACCACTTCGGCGGCATCGCTTCGGCGATTGCCAACATCGACGTCGGAGAGTTCTGGGACAGCGGCCAGGGTGAGCAAGAGGGCGCCGGTCCTGTGTACGCTGGGCTGCTGCGAACTTTCCGTGCGCGCGGTGTTCCCGTGCTGCGTCCGCCCGACCTATGCGGGCGACCGCGCGCGTTCGGCGGCGCCACGGTGGAGCTCCTCGCGCCATGCCCTTTGCCCATTCCCTTCGTCAACGCCAACGACAATTCGCTCGTGCTGCGCGTGTCGTTCGGCGACCACGCGGCACTGCTCGTCGGCGACGCGGAGCGGGAGGAAGAAGAGGCGCTCTTGGCGAAGTCTTTCGCCTCGCTCCGCGCCGATTTTCTCAAGGTCGGCCATCACGGTAGTCGCACGTCCTCTTCACCAGCCTTCTTGCGTGCCGTAGGAGCGAAGGAGGTGGCTATTTCCTGCGGCGTGCGCAACCGATTCGGTCATCCGCATCCCATCACGCTCCACAACCTGAACGAGGTGGCCCGCGTCTTTCGCACGGACCGCGATGGTTCGATTCGGTGGGAGACGGATGGTAAAACGGCGAGCATCGTCACGGCGGGGGGCGACGCCTTTGCGCTTCGATGAGGCGGCGTCGCAAGGGTGCCGCCAGCAGCGACTTCGGTGCCTCAGTTATCTCGAGCGCCCGGCTCGTCGGTCGACTATAGTTTGCTCGAAAAATGGGCCCCCACGAGACACCTTCTGGCGGCGCGGAGGTCGAATCGGTCGAAGCCATCAAGCCGCTCTTTAGCCGCGAAGTCATCGCCGAGCGCGTCCGTGAGCTCGGCGCGACCATCACCCGCGACTACGAGGGGCGCTCCTTGGTCTTGGTGTCCATTCTCAAAGGCAGCTTCATTTTCGCCGCCGATCTGGCGCGCGCCATCGCGCTGCCGGTGCGCATCGAGTTTCTCGGCGTGCGCAGTTATGGACAAGGGACGACGTCGAGCGGCGTCGTCCAGATCACGCAAGATCTGGCCAACCCCATCGAAGGAGAAGACGTGCTCCTCGTCGAGGACATCGTCGATACGGGTCTCACCATTGCGCATCTTCTCGATCTCTTGCGCACGCGCTTGCCGCGCACCCTCAAAGTCTGCGCACTCCTGCACAAGCCGGCCCGGCTGTGCACGCCCGTCCCCATCGAGTACCTCGGCTTCACCATCGACGATCACTTCGTGGTCGGATACGGCCTCGATCGCGCAGAAGCTTACCGGAACCTTCCCTACATCGGCATCCTCGAGTAAGCGGATCCCATGAGCATCAGCAAAAGACTCGATTTTCTCGTCAAGATGACCTCGGCAGACCAGGCCGACTCTTTCACCTGGTACGCGCTGGCGCTCGAGTACAAAGGGCTCGGCCGTGTCGAGGACGCTCTGGCTACGTTTCAGCAGCTCAAGCAGCGCGATCAAGACTATGTGCCGATGTACCTCATGTGCGGAACGATGCTGATCGAGGCCGGACGCCGTGGGGACGCCAAGGAATGGCTCGACGCGGGCCTGGTTGCGGCGCGAAAAAAGGGCGACACGCACGCGGCCGGGGAGATCGAAGGCGCGCTCGCCGGACTCTGAGGCGTCACCGTCGCGCAGCAGGAAGGCCGGGCATCGACGCGTCAGTTCGGGCGCGCTTCATTTCTCGCGAATACGTGCTAGCCGCTCTTTGATCGCTTTTTCCAACCCTTCCTCCGAAGGCTCGTAAAATCGGATCCCGCTGAGCGCATCGGGCAAATACGTCTCCCCCGGTGCCACGTGTCCTTGGTAGTCATGGGCAGAGCGATACCCTTCGCCGTAACCTTCGCGGCGCATGAGACCGGTGACGGCATTGCGCAATTTCATCGGCACCGGAAGCGCACCATGCGCGCGGATCGCCTCCGATGCTTTCCCGATGGCCTTCTTCACGCCGTCGGACTTGGGCGCCGAAGCGAGATAAAGGCAGGCGTGCGCCATGGGGAAGATCCCCTCCGGCATCCCCATTCGCCGAAACGCTTCGTCAGCCGCGGCGGTCACGGAAAGGGCGCGCGGATCGGCGTTGCCGATGTCTTCGCTCGCGAAGATGAGCATCCGCCGCAGGATGAAGAGCGGATCGTCGCCCGATTCGACCATGCGCATCATGTAATAGAGCGCCGCGTCGGGATCGGAGCCGCGCATCGATTTGATGAATGCGCTGGTGACGTTGTAGTGCTCCTCGCCCGATTTGTCGTAAAGGAGCGTGTTTGCTTCGCTGGCCGCCGCGAGATCGGCGGACGTGATGGTTCGTCGATTGCCCGCGCGTACGTGGGCCGCCGTCATTTCCAACATCGACAGGGCTCGTCGCGCGTCGCCGCGAGCCGACGCGGCCATTGCCGCCAGCGCATCGTCGTCGATGGTCAACGGCTCGGCGCCGAGCCCGCGTGTCTCGTCAGTGAGCGCGCGGCGCAGAAGCAGCGTCAGATCGGCGTCGGTCAGCGACTCCAGCCGGAATACGCGGCATCGCGAGAGAAGCGCGGCATTGACGGCAAAAGAAGGATTCTCGGTGGTGGCGCCGATGAGGGTGACCGTCCCCTGCTCGACGTGCGGCAAGAATGCGTCTTGCTGGGCCTTGTTGAAGCGATGGATTTCGTCGATGAAGAGGATGGTGCGCGCCCCCTCGTAAGCGCGGGCGCGTTTGGCTTCTTCGAGAATGCCGCGCAGCTCGGGAATTCCGCCGAGTACCGCGCTGAAGGGCACGAACCTGATGGAGCCCTGGGTGTCTTGGCCCGAGGATCCTGCCGTGCTGGCCGTTGCGGCGGCCATCGCCGCGCTCGCCGTCTCGGCGACGATATGCGCGATGGTCGTCTTTCCGCTGCCCGGTGGTCCCCACAAGATCATGGAAGGAATGCGTTGCTCGGCGATGGCTTGGCCGAGCAGCTTTCCTTCGCCGACCAGGTGCGCCTGTCCAACGAGCTCGTCGAGGGTGCGCGGACGCATGCGGTCCGCGAGCGGCGTCCCGATCGCGGCCTGCGGATCGCGGCGAAACGCCGACGTAAAGAGCGTTTGCTCGCTGGCTGCGCCGCCCTTGGGAGTCTTCGCCCGTGCCATCTCAACGCGCCTCGCGCTCGCCGAAGATCGCGGTGCCGACGCGCACGATGGTGGCACCTTCGGCGATGGCCGCTTCCAAGTCGTGCGACATGCCCATCGACAGCTCGGGCAACGCCTGCGGTCCACCGTGCTGCGCCTGGAGCTCGCGCAGCTTGGCGAAGAAGGGGCGCGCGTCCTCACCATGGTCGCTATAGGGTGGCATGGTCATGAGCCCGCGTAGCTGGAGCGCACCCTTGTCCGAAGCGCGCACCGCATCGATGATCGCCGTCAGGTCGTCCGGCGCGCAGCCGGTCTTGGAAGGGTCTTTGGCCACGTTGACTTCGATGAGGGCGCCGATGGTGCGACCGATCTTCGCCGCACGCTTGCCGAGCTCGACCGCGATGGTCGGGGAGTCGATGGTATGCACCATGGCAATGACCGGAGCGAGGAGCCGAGCCTTGTTGGTCTGCAGGTGGCCGATCATGTGCCACTCGATGCCCGCCAGGGGGCCCAAGTCGGCCGCCTTCGCCACGAGCTCCTGCGCGTAGTTCTCGCCGAAAGCGCGAAGCCCGAGGGCATGCGCTTCGCGCACGACCGCGGCGGGGTGCCGCTTGGCGACGGCGATGAGCCGCACGCCATCGGCCGTGCGCCCGGCGCTTGCCGCGGCTCGTGCGATGCGCTCCTGCACCGCGGCCACCCTGTCGGAAAGCGTGCTCATGGCGCTTCCCCGCGCACGATCTCGGCGGCCGTGCGAGGCGGGGCGCCGTTATGGTCACGCGCGAAGCGGCCCGCGGTCTCGGCGCTCACCGGCACGAGATCCGGCCCCATGGGTCCGATGACATCGGATCCTCGTACGAAGCGCAGCTCGTCGACGGGTTTCAATTCTTGCGAATAGTACTCCCGGAATCGAGCGAGGCTGCCCGCCTTGGCCTTGCGCCACGCCGTGAACGCGCAGCTCGGCGTATCGAACGACTCTTCTTTGCCAGCGATCGTCACGGAGCAGAACCACGGCGAAGCAGGATCGATCTTCATTCCACAAGTGGCGCAGCGCGGACCCGGGCGGCACCCGGCGACGAGCAGGAGCACTCCTACCAAGAGAAGCACGCCGCCCGCGTGCGCCGGCCGAGCGCTCATCGGAAGAGCGACGCCCCCGGGGACGATATCGCGTAAAGCCCGACCGGCAGCGCGCCGATCAGCAGGGCGATTGCCCAGGCGGAGGCTTGCCGGATCATGCGCGATTGCGCAAACGCCGGGAACGCGGCACGAGTGTGCTCGCCGGTGGAGAGCATGGCGGCTACGGCGCCCCCCAGGCCCCAGACGACAGCCAGGAAAACCGCGCCGAAGAGGGGATACCCGATGAAAAAGGCATCGGCCTTGAAAAGGCAAAACGGGCAGAGGTGTTCCGGTACTTCGTAGACGTGGGGAGCGACTTCGAGAATGACGGCTCCTACCGCAAATGGGACGACCACCAGTGCAGTGACACCGGCCACGGTGACGAGTCCCCGCGCCGGCGTGCGGAAGGCCAAAAGGGCCGTGCCAATCGCCAATCCGCCCCCGATCACCGCGCCCCACGTCGCCAAGAGCCGCGGCCCCTGCCAAAAGACGGCGCCTTCGCGCCGCCCTTCTCCCAGCGTCGTCGAGCAGCACGAGGCGACCACCGAGAAGTCGAGGCTGCCGAGCCACGCCGCGGAGACGATCGTATCCAGGAGAGCCGCCGGCGCGATGGCGATGCAAAGCCAGGCGAGAGGGCGCATCAGATCGAGCCCGCGCACGCCCCGGTCGAGGGCCAATAGCTGCAGCAACACCCCCGCAATCAAGCCGACGACCACCGTGATGCCCAGCGAAATCCAGCCCCAGCGATTCTGGTGGACGACACCGTAGCCGCACATGGCTCCTTGAATGGCGCCGGAGAGACGGTCGGCAGCCAAGACGGACAACAGGAGCGAGAAGAGCTGCGCCACGGCTCCGAAACGAACCAGGTTGCCGGCCAGCTCGAAATGTCGCTCGAGCGAGAGCTGTCCTTCCGTCGCCGCTTCGACGTGCGCATGGCGAAGCACCCGCGCGCCCACCACGGCGCCATACGCGAAAAGCGACGCCGTCACCACCGCGGCCACCATGCGCACCAGCACCCACGGTTCGAGCACGTTCATGCGAGCATTCCGTCGTTGAGATCGAGGCGGCGATCGATGCGCTCGGCCCGGTCCACCCGCGCGTCGTGCGACGCGACGAGGATGGCAGCCCCCTTTTCGCAGAGCTCGGCGAGGTCTGCCATCAATCCCTCGGCGCGACTCGTGTCGAGGTGCGCGGTGGGCTCATCGAGAAGGAGTATCTCGGGCCCGCCGATGCGCGCGCGCGCGAGCGCCACCCGCTGTCGCTCGCCTCCGGAAAGGCTCGTCACGTTCGCCCGCGCAAGGCCTCCTATTCCGAGTTGATCGAGCAGCGACCGCGCTCGGGAGACGGCCGCGCCCTCGGCGCGACCCGGCGGGACGAGCGGCAGAAGCACATTGTCGAGCACCGTCATGCCCTCGATGAGCCCGAAGTCTTGGAAGAGAAATCCTATCTTGGCTCGCCTGACTTCGGCTCGCTGGTGGTCGCGGAGCCGCGAAATCGCCTCGCCGCCGAGCCACACTTCGCCGGAAGTCGGCAGGAGCATGCCGCCCAAGATGGCCAAGAGCGTCGTCTTTCCGCTGCCGCTCGGGCCCCGCACGAGGAGCATCTCCCCAGGGTGCAGATCGAGCGAAATGCGCTTCAAGACCTCCCGTCGCGAGCGTCCGTCGCTCACCCGTTTGGAGACGTCTTTGGCTGAGAGTGCCGGCACTTGCGTCATGTCCGCGGCCTCAGCGTTAGGACCGTTCCATCTTTCGCGCAAGCGAACCGTCCGTCGGTCGAAAGCAGCGTCCAGACGGCCGGGGACCCACTGTTAACTCGACCGGGCGGAGCCCCATCGACGCCCGTGGTACCTTTTCGATTGGATGGGCGCGCGGCTCAAGCATCACGCCAGGTTGGCGGTCTTTTTGGCGTTTGCCGCCGGCGCCCAGTTCTGCTTTCTGAACCCGCAACCAGAGCCCCCCGCAGGCGATAGGGGGACGACGACAGGCAGCGGATCCGGAGGCACGACGACGACGGGTGGCTCCGGGGGCGGTGGGGGCAGCGGGGGCAGCGCAGGTGGCGGGCCCCCCATCAATCCTGGAGCTGACGGAGGCATCGTCATCCCTCCCGTGCCGGACGCTTCCCGCGCCGATATCGTTGTGGGGGGCGACGGAGCGAGCCTTGACGTGGGTGCGGATGCCCCGCCCGATGCAGGGGCCGATGGTGACGGCGATGAGCCGGGCATCGACGGCGCGGAAGACGGCCATGACGCGGAAGACGGTCAAGACGCAGGCGAAACCGCGGCTGACGTCGACCCCGACCGAACGACCGACAGCGCCATGGACGCGACCGACGCCCGGGACGCCGTTGCCACGCCCGAAGGTGCAGCTCAGCCGTAACCGATGTGCTGATTGCCGACTCTGCCGATGAAGTCGGCTACCAGCTCGTCGACGAGTCGCAGCCGCCTGGCAAGCTCGCGGGTGATGTTCAAGACGAGCAGCGTGTACGACTTGAGATCGCGACGGTAGAGCGCATCGAGGTCGCGTGCCGTCACCACGAGAAATCGGCATGGCTCCAGCGTGCGGACGCTCGCCGACCGACGCTGCACGTCGAAAACGGACATCTCGCCGAACCAGTGCCCGGGGCTCAAGGTCGCGAGCCGCGCTTCGGCGCCGGTCTTCAGGACTTTGAAGATCTCGACCCCGCCGCGAAGGAGCACATAGAACTCACGCGCCTCCGCCCCCTCCGCGAAGATGAGCTCTTCCGCGCCTCGATTCAGGATGCGCAGGTTGGAGGCGAGGTGCTGCAAGGTATCGTCGGCGAGGCCGCCGAAAAGTCCGATGTCGCGAAGCTCGGCGGGCGTGATGGCGTCCGACGTAGGGAGCGGGGTCAAGCGAGGTTCCATGCTGCACGTCAGTTCTTTTTGCGGTTGTTTCCTTTGTCGAATTGCTTCGAGAAGACGATGCGAGGCCGGCCGGGCCCCGCATAGTCGTCGATTTCGACCATGTCCCACCCCATCACTTGATGAAAGAGCTGCGATCCTTCGTTGCCGATCGTGGTGATGGCTTTCAATCGCGTGGCACCTGCTTTCAAGCAGTCCTGCTCGAAGGCCTCGTAGAGCAGGCGAGCCACACCGCGGCGGCGATGATCGGGATGGATGCCGACCAAGTGCACGTAACCGACGTCACCGTCGCTGCTCGATTTCGCGATGAAGCCGAGCAAAAATCCGACGACCACCCCGTTGTCTTCGACGATGCGCGCCATCTCACCGAGCTCGTAGAAGAAGATCGGATGAGCAAGCGCGCTCGTAGGGCCACCCCACCAACGATCGATGACCTGCACGATCAGATCGTAGTCTCGCTTCTCGAGGGGCCGGCTCCGCATCTCGGGGCCTACACTACTCTGCTCGTCTCGTCCCTGCCAGGCCGCGTCGGCACGAACACGCTCGCCGGCTCGCGCCTCGCCACGGTGCGCGCCCTACAAGGACACCCATCGACTCAGCGCTACCCGTGTCAATCCCTTCGCCCTGGCCCGGTCACGGCTATTTCGGCCAGAAGGCCAATGCAAATGCGGCAAGGCCGCCACAAGGGCGGCGCAGAGTGTCAGTAGAGAACGATCCCCGTCGCGCAATTCGCCGGCAGATTGAGCTTCGCTCCCGCGCTCCCCTCGAAATTGGCTACGTACGGTGGCAAACCATCGATAGGAAATGGTCCGCCGCCGCCCTCCGGTCCGGCGACGCCGTTCCAACGCACTTGCTTGGCGTTGAGGTCGTCCGCGTCGAGCACCCACGCCACCGCGGTTCCGTTCAGCCCGAGCCCGCTGAGGTCGACGTTGACGGTGACTGGCTCGCTCTGCTCATTGACGACGACGAGCCCCACCTGGCCTCCTGCGAATCGGCTGGCGTAGACTTTGAGTCGCGGCTCCGAGCTCGAGGCGTCGATCATGCGATGACCGAACGCTCGTTCATAAAGCGCATAGGCGAAGAAGCTCGGACGTGGCGTCGATTCCGGGACGGCGCTGTCGCCCGAGGCCAGCATGCCGTGGTCGCCTCCGAGCTTCGGGTCGAGACCATTCTTCCAATCCCACAAATGGGCGCCGAGGTAACCCGCTTTGATGGACTCACCGAGCACTTCGGCCACGAAGAGCCCACTGATCAACTGAATCGTCTGGGGCGCGGATGCGTTGACCACATTGAATTCGGTCAGCATCACCGGCATGGGCGTGGCGCGGTGGGCGTACTTCTGCACCATGGAGTCGATATCGGCTTTGGCCTTGGCCACTTTGCCGATATTGGCGAAGAGCTTGTCGTTGGCGGGACTCACGAACTTCCCACCCTCGAAGGGCCAATGAAAATAGTTGTGCGCAACGAGAAAATCCGCCGACTCCCCGAGGATGGGAAGCATGTCGCGCATCCACCAGCGGTAGCCGACCCAGTCGTCGCCGGTGTCGGCGTCGACCGCCACGGCGCCGATGCGCACCTCGGAGTCCACGGCGCGCATCGCCTGGGCGATGACGTTGAAGTCCCTGGCGTAGACTTCGCCCGACATCGGCGGCTTGCCCGGGAGCTTGTTGCCCTCTTCCCAAGGACCATACACTTCGTTGCCGATTTCCCAGTAGCGGACCTTGAATCCCTTCTCGACGTTGAAGTAGCGCACCCAGCGCGCCGCGAGGTCGGCTGCTTTTTGCACGCTGCCGTAGCGCGCCAAGCCGTAGTTCACGGTGACGATCGCCTCCGACTGCGTGGCGCGGCAAAATTCGATGAGGTCGTCGGAGCTAGCGGCCCAGGGGTCACGCATCTTGGCCGTCTCGCGACCGTCATGATCCTTGGTGTGCGTGCCGTACTTGCCGTCCCAGTGGTAGTTATCGGCCGAGCTTCCCCCGGGCCAGCGCCAGAAGTGGACACCGGACTTGGCCGCCTTTGCGATGACGTCCGGGCTCGTCAGCCACGCTTTGCCGTCGTACCACGCGAGGTTGTTGCCAAAATGTCTCGGCGTCACTTGGGCAAGGTCGGTTCCCGCCCGAAGTTGGACGTCGACCTTGGCACCGCTCGGAAAATTCCAAGGCTTCGACTCTTGGGGAAGGGGCGGCGCAACTCTGGCTCCCGGTACGAGCGCGGCGAGGACCGGCTTCGGGTGAGGTGCGGGCGGTGGCGCGGCCGGGGGAGGTGGAACGCGGCGTGCGCAGGACAGGGCGACCAGGGCTGCCGAGAAGACAAGAGCGATTCGCATGGCGTCGTCCGGCGGAGCCTCGGGATCAGCGCGTCCGCCGATGGCCGTCACCGGCACGGCGAGTATGGCAGTTTGACCCGCAGGCGAGCAACGGGGTGTCCACGCCCGTCACGGTCAGATGTCCGGGGGGCGTCCGGTGTCCGGCGTCTCATCGTCCGGCGTCTTAGCGTCCGGTGACCGCCGTGGTAGGTGAAGCGTCTCATGTCCGCTCCTGCTCCCTCGGTGAAGATCGCGCCCTCCATCCTCTCCGCTGATTTTGGCAAGCTGGCGCAGGAGGTCGCGGCGGCCGAACGCGCGGGAGCCGATTGGATCCACGTCGACGTGATGGACGGGAGGTTCGTCCCCAACATCACCATTGGACCGGTCGTGGTGCGTGCCGTGCGCAAGGCCACCCGCCTTCCGATCGACGTCCACTTGATGATCGTGGAGCCCGAGCGCTACGTCGAAGACTTTGCCGCGGCGGGCGCCGATATCCTCAGCGTCCACGTCGAGCCGTCCTATCACCTGTCGCGAACGCTCCAGCACATCCGAACGATCGGAAAAAAAGCAGGCGTCGTGTTGAACCCCCATACGCCGCCCGAAGCGGTTGCGTACGTGCTCGAGCTGGTGGACCTCGTCCTCGTGATGAGCGTCAACCCGGGATTCGGAGGACAGGCCTTCATGCCCGAGATTCTCCCCAAGGTGCGCGCCATCCGGAAGATGATTGACGCGCGGGGCCTCGACGTTGCGCTCGAGGTCGACGGTGGGATTGCGCCGGGCATCGCTCGCAAGGTCGTGGAAGCCGGCGCGCGCGTGCTCGTGGCGGGCTCGGCCGTTTACGGTCACGCCGACTATGCGGCGGCCATCACCGCGCTGCGGGCCGACGGGTTGGCAGGGCTCGAGGGGATGCCCGCCACGTGAACCCAGTACGCAGGGCGTTTGGCGCCGCCCTTTTGCTTGGTGCCGTGTCATGTGCGCGACCCCTTGCGCCACCACCGCCCCGCCCTTCGCCGCGATCGGTCTCGGGCGCGTCGGGCTTGACGCACGATGCCGCGGCTCCCGCGGACAGTGGGAACGCGCAACGCAAAGTCGCGGACTTCTTGGTACGGGTCGCCGAAGCTCGCCGCTTGCAACCGCGCAGCCCTGTCGAGGGAAAGGAGCTCGATCGCGCTGCCCTGATCGCCAGCGTCCGCGCCCACGTGGCCCGGGAAGTTCCGCCCGAGGTGATCCGCAACCAGGGCGAGCTGCTGCTCGGCCTTGGCCTCGTCCCCCCCGACTACGACTACGAAGAGGGAACCTTTCGCTTGCTCGAAGCGCAGCTGGCGGGCTTTTACGAATACCGCGACAAAAAGATGTACCTCGCCTCGGATCTCGACGCGGCATCCGCCGACCTCGCGCTGGCGCACGAGCTGGTGCACGCCCTGCAAGACCAGCACTACGACCTCGGTTCGCGCATGGCTTACCAGCCCGAAGGCAACGATCGCGAGAGCGCATTTCAGGCGCTCGCCGAGGGTGACGCCACGAGCGCCATGATGGACGTCATGGCCCCGGAGCATCGCCTCGCCGTCGAAATGCCCGACGATCTGTTCGTGGCCGGTATCGAAGGTTCGATGAGCGCTTCGGCGGCGAACGAGGCAACGCCCCGAGTCCTTCGCGCGTCCCTCATCGCGCCGTATGTCGATGGGGTGCTGTTCGTCCACGCGCTGCGCCGGCGCGGCATCGCTCGCCACGGCGCCGATCCGAGCGGATGGAGCGAGGTCGATCGGGTGTGGAAGTCACCACCGGAGACGACGGAGCAACTTCTCCACATCGACAAATACGACGCGCGGGAACCGGCCGAACCGGTCGGACCCGTCGCACCTCCGGCGGAACGCGGCTGGTCCACCTTCTACGAGGACGTGTTCGGCGAACAGGGGCTACGCATCTCGGCCGAGCAATGGATGCCCAAGAAGATCGCGGCCTTGGTCGCCGAAGGTTGGGGCGGCGATCGACTCGCCGTCTTTCGGTACCAGTCGCCCGAAGGCGCGTCGATCGGGTCGAGTGAAGTCCCGATGACGGGGAGGGCACGTGTGCCGCCAGGGGCCTACGCCGTCGCGTGGCACATCCGGTTCGATGCTGGGCGTCCAGACGTCGATGGGGAAGCACGCCAGGCATTCAAGGCGCTGGCGGACGCGCTGCGCCCGCGCCGCGAACCTGAAGGCAACACGCTTTGTGTCGAACGAGGCGCGCTCGGTCCCCTTGCCCTGGTTCGGTCGGGCCGTGAACTCGCGCTGGCGGCGGGACCGTATACGCGCGGCGTGAGCCATGTAGGTGCGGGTGCTATTTGCACGCAAACGGTTCGCTGGGCGGCCGATATCCTGCGCAAGAGCAAGCCCTAGCGGGCGAGGAACCATCGCGGAGACCGCGGTGTCTCTTTATGTAGTCGCGTCACCGCCGACCCGTGGTGAGCCGTGGCACGCGTGTTGCTTCTATTCCCCGTGAACCCCCGAAGCGGAAACAATTTGACCCCCCGCAGGTTGAGACGAGACCGATGAAAGCGAAAGACAAGGCGAGTCATCCGGGCACGAAGCGACGCGTCGTCGCCGAGTCGGCGTCGTGGCTCGCGCTCGTCGCCGCAACATCGCTCGGGATTCCTCACGCCGAGACCGTGCGAGCGGAAATCAAACTCCCGCCGGAAGCGTTCGAGAGCGGCGGGCGCTATCGCCTCATCGTGCAGTCGTACGATACCCTAGGTCGAGCGAGCCTCATCCCCTCCGGCCGCCCGCGGGCCTCGACGCAACGTACGGTGACACCTGCCGACTTGGTCGACGGTGTCCGCATCGATCTCATCGAGCTCGGCGACACCGAGGCGTCGCCCGAAAGGCGCGTCATTGCTTGGGTCGAGCCCGGCGAGGCTGACCTCGAGTTCGATGCCCGTCGCGCCAAGCCGATGCCGGGAAGCTTTTACGGCGTTGCGCCCTCGGGGAACGAAGCCCGCGAGGCCATCGAAATCGTTCTCGATCGCCGCGTTCGCCCCGTCTGAGTCCCAGCCCAGTTTCCGAGAGCGCCGCTCCGGAAAGCCGGGGGGTTGCTGATCAGGGCGCGCTGGCGGTCCGCGCGACAGGTCGAACGGTGCGCACCCGTCGGACGCGACCCTCGAAGTCGCGCCGCTCTTGTTCCGTGACGGCCGCGCCGCCAAAGCGCGCGCCGAGGTAGAGCTCCGTCAGATCGAGCACCTCCTCGGCGAGGGGATGCCCCATGCGCTGGAGCGAAAGCGCGTGACGCAGCGGAGGCGTGCTCGGACCGCGGGGGATTCCTTGTGCGTTCATGGCCCCCTCTAGAAGCTCGTACATCGACGTCGCGATCATGCGCTCACGCGTCACGCGATCGAGCGATGTCGTGGCACCATGGCGGCGCACTTTGCGGCGGCGCCAAACCCAGTAACCGATCCCCCCCACCACGACGAAAAGGGCGGCGATGCCGAGCGGTTTGGCGCGTGCGAGCGCAGGCGACACGTGGAGCGAGCTGTAGCGGGAAATGGAATGAAAGAGATAGACCTGTTGGCGAAGATCGTAGCCAACGACGTAGCGGTCCCACCGCTGTCCCGTGGCCTCGATGACATCGCGGATGAAGGCGAGCATGCCGGAGAGCTCGCTGCGGGGCGCAGCTTCCGCGGGGGGCGTGGGGTCGAAGGTCTGCCATCCGCGATCGGGGAGGAAGACTTCGACCCACGAATGGGCATCCCCCTGGCGAACCGCGTAGTAGTGCCCGAAACGGTTGTACGACCCGCCGATGAACCCGGTCACGTTGCGTGCAGCAACGTGCTGTTCGCGCAAGAGGACCACCATGGCGGTCGAATAGAATTCGCAATGCCCGCGCCGCGAGACGAACAGGAAATCATCGAGCGGGTCGGGTGACTTGCCGGACGGCGAACCGAGGTCGTACGTGAACGAGCTTCGCAAATACGATTCGATGGTGCGCGCCTTTTCGAGCGGCGTGGCTCCGTCGCGCGCCACCTGATGGGCGAGGCTGCGCACGCGGTCGGTGACGCCTCTCGGTAGGGCGGTGTAGCGTTCTTCGTCGGCGTGGGAGAGGCTGTCGCGGATCCCCTCGCTTTCGCTACCGACATAGACTTCGTAACGGACCCCGCGCTCGTCCGACCCGCCATAGCGAAAGGTCCACTCCGGTTCCGTCGAGATCTCCAGCCGCGAGCTGACGACAGGGTCACCACGCTGGCGAACGCGCATGGCGACGGCATTGAGGGGCGCGAAGAGCACCGGAGGGTCGATGGGTTCGAGATCCATCCGCCAAACGCGGTCGCGGTGGGGATCGGGGGGGCGCCGGATCCAGAGATTGCCCCCCTCGCGGGTGGCCGCGTCGCGGTGGCCGACGCTGCGCGACCAGCTGCGCCCGTCGTAGGTGTCGAAGGCCGCGCCGCGCAGGTGCATCGCCAGCCGCGGGGGCGGAGGATTGGGCAGGTCCGGGATCTCGACGCGCAAGACGATGGTCGGGTCGGTGCGCAGCGTGCCGACTGCGCCGAGATCGACGTGCTCGGAAAAGCCCACCATCCGCCCGGTGTGCGGCTTGCTGAGCAGAAGGAACGAGAGACCGACGCGCGGAAAAAGAACGAACAGACCGGCGGTAAACCAGAAGATCGGAATCGACAAGAGGCAGGTGGCGACGAGAAACGTGCGATCGACGACGCGACGGCTGCGCAGGATGCGCGGTACGTCGACGGGGAGCCCGGTGCGGTCGCGCGCCCCTTGGCGATAGTTGCCTTCCACCTCGCGGCGCAAATGGCTGAGGACGAGGGCGCCCGGAGCCATGATGAGAAAGCCGATGAAGCAAAGACCGTAACCGAGCCCGCCCCCGATGACCGTTCCGGCGATGAGATGAAGAAGGGCCAGCACGATGACTTGCTGGTCATGAGCGGCACCGCGGCGCGTGGCCAAGCGGATGATCTGCAGCGCGGCGGCGAACTCGACGGCGAGCTCGAGGACGTTGGCTCCGGTGAACAGACGCGCGACCTGCAGAAGGAGCAGCGCCACGGGCCCGATCGTCGACAGACGCCGCATCCAGGTCCGGCTTTGCCAGTTCTCGGGGATGGCGAGCGCCCCGGCCAGCCCCGCCACCACGGCAGCGCTCATCCATCGCTCGAGCTCACCGCTCGTCACCAGCGCGAGGATGCCGAGCGCGGCGATGGCGTCGGTCATCAGGCGGTGAATGAGGCCGAATCTCACGATTTCACCGACGCGGTGGGGTTACGAAGGCCGCTCGGGGGTCCGCTCGGCGGACCGACGTCCATGGTGCCAATGGACGGCGTCTTGCCGCTGATAGGCGCGTTCGACGGGGGCAGGGGGGTGGCGGGCCCACTGGAAGGTGGGGGCCCGCCGGAAGAGGCAAGGGCGGCGGAGTGGGTCGGAGCATCGATGGCTTCGACCAGCGCGAGAAAACGGAGCAGGCGGTCGGCACCGACACTGCGGTCGGCGCGCACCCGGTCGCCGGAGGTCGCCACGATGGTCACGCCGTCGCCACGCTTCAAATGGGCGACGGCGCGCGAGGCGACATCCCGAATGCGGCGCTCGAACTGCGCGGTCCACTCATCGCCCCCCTCGGCGGGTCGTCGCACTTCGAGCACCAGCTCGATGTCGGGGCGCGTCTCTCGCGCCCGCTCGCGTAAGACCAGCTGGTCGAGCAGCGTGCTCTTGCGCCAGTAGATGTCACGCGGGTCGTCCCCATCGCGCATGGAACGCAGACCGAACACTTCATCGCCCGACCCGCGTCCGGATAAGCCCGTGCCTCCGAGGCGGCGCCCCCCTACGTCGGAACGAAGGCGCAGCGAGTCGACGGCGGGGTAAATGATGAGCTCCCCCTCGCAAGGAACCTCGCGCGACTTTTCGAAAAGGCCGAACGGAAACCGGGTGGCGATGCGAAAACCGACGTGGCAGTCCCGCCCGCGGCGCTGAGGCGAGCGCCTGTAGGCGGCGACCTGGGCGCTGTTGGGGCTGATCTTGAGGAAGAAACATCGTTTGTCAGCGGGCTGGCCGGCACGAAGGTCTTCGACTTCGATGGCGTAGGAGGGGATTCGTTTCTTCCGGTTGAAAACTTCGATTTCGACGAGATGGGCGCGACCCACTTGCGCCCGCGTCGGCAAGCGCCGCACGACGTTCAGATCGCGCAGCGACAGCTCGCTCATGACGCCGGACAGGACGATGAGCGACAGGAGCATCCCCAGGAGCAAGTAGAGAAGATTGTTGCCGGTGTTGATGGCGGCGAAGCCGACCCCGAGGGTGATGCCGAGGAAGTATTTCCCCTCGCGGGTGAACTTCAGCCGTCGGGGCGGCCGCAGTCGGCGAAGCAGTTTCTCCCACGCGTTCTTCGGCTCGGAGCGGCGCAGCGAGGTGTAGTCGCTGGCGCGGGCGCGGGGGGATGGGCGGCGCGATGACCGGCGCGCCGATTTTTGCTGCTTGCGCGGTAGAGGTTCGACCGCCAACCGGCGCCTCGGTCTCTCAGAGAGGAACGGGGACGCGCGCGATGACCTCGCGGACGGCCCCTTCGGTTTCATCTCGCGACGGGACGTACCCCTCCGCGTGGGCGGCGAGCCGCACCCGATGCGCGAGCACGGGAACGGCCAGCTCGTGGATGTCGTCGGCGATGCAGTAGAGGCGGCCGCGCAAGAGCGCGCGAGCGCGGGCCGCGCGCGAGAGGTTCATGCCGGCGCGTGTCGAGGCGCCGAGCGAGAGGGCGGGCGACGTCCGCGTGGCGACGAGGATGGCCTGCAGGTACGTGGCGAGGGCCGTATCGAGGGTCACCCGGTCGACCTCGCGCTGGATGTTCACGAGCTCGGAAGGATAGAGAACCGCTTCGACGTTCTTGGCGTGGTCGCTGACGCCGTCGAGGAGCAGGCGCATCTCCACCTGCGGAGGCGGATACCCTATCCGGATCCGGACCATGAAGCGGTCGAGCTGCGATTCGGGCAGCGGAAACGTACCGGCAAAGTCCTGAGGATTCTGCGTGGCTAGAACGAAGAACGGGTCGGGCAGGGGGATGGTCTGGCCATCGAGGGAGACCTGACCCTCGTTCATCGCCTCGAGGAGCGCCGACTGCGTGCGTGGGCTGGCACGGTTGATTTCGTCCGCGAGCAGAATGTTGGCGAAGATGGGTCCCTGCCGCAGCACGAAGTCACCACGGCGCTGGTCATAGACCGAGACGCCGAGCACGTCGCTCGGCAGAAGATCGCTCGTGAACTGAACGCGCCGCAGCTCGCCGCCGACCGCTTTGGCTACGGCTCGAGCCAGGGTCGTCTTTCCGACTCCCGGGACATCCTCGATGAGCACATGGCCCCGCGCCAGCAACGCGATCAGGGCGAGCTCGACGGCCTCGGGCTTACCCTCGAGGGCCTGCTCCACTGCGCTGCGCAGGCGCGCGATCGCCGGCGGGGGCTCTCGCGCGATGGCGACGGCGGATGTCATCGGCCACATCCTAGCACTACTCGTGGTCACTCTTCGCCACCCAAACATGGCGGCCCGGTAACGGGCGGCGCGACATCGTGTGGCATACTGTACCCCTTGCTCCGCAGGCTTTCGGACGCCCAGGTCCGCCCGCATCACGCAGCACCGGGATGCTACGTCGGTGCCGGGGCGATGGTAGAGTCGCGCTCACTCCGCGAAATGGGCCCGATTTCGAACGTGATCATGCAGCGGGTGAGCCGGCACTTCGGCTCGACCGTCGCTCTCCGAGGCATCGATGCGTCCTTCGAGAAAGGCCAGATCACGAGCCTCGAGGGGCCCAATGGATCTGGAAAAAGCACATTACTTGGAATTCTTGGAACGATCCTGTCGCCCAGTCGCGGGGACGTTCTCTACAGCTCGAAGCACGTCGAGCCGGCCGAAGTGCGCGCCCAGATCGGCTGGCTTTCGCACGAAACCCATTGCTATCCCGACTTGTCGCCGCGACAGAACCTGCAGCTGGCAGCGTCCCTCTACGGGATGCCGGAAGCGGCCTGGGAGGCGTCGGCCCAGCGCTTCGGCGTGGATGCTTTCGCCGAGCGCACGTTTCGTCGCTTGTCGCGAGGGCAACGGCAGCGTGTCGCCCTCGCGCGGGCGATGGTTCACGCTCCATCGCTGCTCCTGCTCGATGAGCCGACGAACGGTCTCGACGCAGAGGGGGTCGAGCGATTGGTGGCGGCGCTCGGCGAGGAAGCAGCGCGCGGAAGCATCGTGGTCCTCGTCACCCACGACGCCGCGTTGGCATCGCGCGTGGCCGCCCGGCGTCTGTACCTCGAACGAGGCCGGCTTCGCGAGGATCAGACTCAGTCGACAGCGTGAGTCGCAACAGCCGATCGCGATCAGCCATTGCAAGGTGGCACCACGTAACGAAGTTCGCAGCGTGACGTGCACTGGGGTCGGTGGCAATGCCGTGGATCGCGAAGGCCGGCGCCGTCGCGTTGACCAGGGGGTGCGAGGCCCCTCGCGTTACGGATGGAGTCCCTGAGCCCGCTCCCGCTCCCGCTCCCGCCGCCCGATTTCATCGATCCAGAGAGGACCTCGGGGCGCATTTGAAGAGCGGAGCGCGACGCGGGTCAGACGCCGCAGCCACCTCAAGGGAGTGCTAGCGCTTCACGTTTTGCTCGACCCAGCCGATGACCTGGCGAGCCGCATCCTCCGTTGCTGGCGCGTGCGCACCCGCGCGGGGGAACACGGCGATCGGGCGGGCGATGCCGAGTAAAGCGATCTCCGGTGCATTGCGTCCCGTCGACGCATCCTTCTTCGAAGGGGTCGAGAGGACGACGCCGACCGACGAACCCCCTCGGGCGGCGGCAAGGGCGAGGGTCGTCGTGAGCTCGTGCAATACGCCGAGTCTATCCAATGCGACCAGGATGACGGCATCGGGTTGGAGCGTTTGGATCAGCTCGAAGTTGGTCACACCATGCCCGAGGGGGGAAAAGAGTCCCCCCGCCGTCTCGACCACCGTGATGGGCGCCTCGTGGGTCTTCACCCATCGTTCGATCGCGCCGAGGTCGATGCGAGTGCCGACCTTTCGCGCGGCGAGGTGCGGGGAGATGGGTTCGGGAAACGCAAAGAGCGATTGAAGAGGGTGCTCGTGGTCGATCTTGCGGCGCCGCTGGTCAGACTGTTGATTGCGGCGTCCCTGGTCAGACTGTTTCACGTGAAACATTTGGGCTGCCGCCGACAGCCTCCCCTGATCCGAGGCTTCCGACGATCGTGGTGGATTCCTGGACGGCCGAGGCTCCATGCGCCGCGGCTCCTCGAGCCGCACGCCAGTCTCGATCGGCTTCAGTCCCGTCACCCTCGCCGATGCCGACCAGCACGAAAGAAGCGCACACGCGACGTGGGTCTTTCCGACGCCGGTGCCCGTTCCTACGAGCACGACCCGGAGCGCACCGCGCCGCGGCTCACCGGCCGACCGCATCACGCTGCAAGCTGCCCAGGGCAGCGATGGCGCGGTCCACTTCGTCGTCTCTCAGATCGGCGCGAACCGCGATTCGGAGCCGTGAGGTGCCCGGCGGAACGGTGGGCGGGCGGATGGCCTGAATCCGTACATCGAGCTCGGCCAAACGACGGCTCCAGGCGAGGGCCCGCGTCTCCTCGCCAAGAATGAGGGGAAGGATGGGTCCGTAGGACGACGCTACCGGGAGCCCCGCCGCCGCCAGACCAGTGCGAAGTCGATCGCCGACGATCGCCAACCTGCGCCTCCCCGCCTCGTCCGCGCGGGCCTCGCTGACGGCCCCCTGCGCAATGGCGGCGAGCAGTGGGCTCAGTCCGGTCGAAAAAACGAAGGGCCGCGCGCGATTCCAGAGCCAACGACACAGGTCCCGCGAGCCCGCGACGAATGCCCCCTGGGCGCCCAGCGCCTTGCCCAGCGTACCCACGAGCACATCTGGTCGCGAGCCCGCCGCGCTGGCGCAGCCGCGTCCTTCCGGTCCAAGCACCCCGATGGCATGGGCATCATCGACGATGAGCGCGGCATCCTCTTCGTCGCAGATGGCTCGAAGGCCCGCCAAATCGGGCGTGTCCCCCTCCATGCTGAAGTAGCCCTCCGTGACGACCCAACGCCGCCGCGCCGACGAGGCGCGGAGGGCGGCCCGCACGGCATCGAGCGCACCATGCGCAACGACGGCAACCTTGGCGCGGCTGAGGCGACATCCGTCAATGATTGACGCGTGATTCCACGCGTCCGACACAATCAGGTCCCCCTCCGCTGCCAAGGCCGCGATGGTCCCCAAATTAGCCGCGTAACCACTTGTAAATACTATTGTTTCCTCGAAACCAAGCCACCTGGCAAGAGCTTGCTCGAGCGCCCGATGCGCCCGATGCTCGCCCAGCACGAGCCGCGATGCGCCCGAACCGGCGGGATGCTCGGCGGCAGCGCCCAGCGCATAGCGCGTCAAACGTCCGGTCGACCGATAGCCGAGGTAGTCGTTCGACCCGAGGTAGACGGTTCGAGGATCGGGACCCTGGTCGACCGGGTCGGGGCGCACGCGCAACCGGTTCGCCCCCTCGAGCTCCGCGAGATCTTGAGCAAGGTGCCGAAGAGGCCCCCGGTGGGTCGCCGATCCGTCGCTCACGGTGAAGGGGGCGCCAGAACCTCTGCGTCGTCGACGCCCCCTTCATCGAGCGCGGCGTCGATGCGTTCGACCAGGCGTACCAGCGTCTCTTTGGCGCGGGCTTCGATGCGCTGGGATCGCGCCCGCTCTTCCTCGAGATCGTGCGCCAGCGCCAGCGTGGCAAGGAGCAACGCTTGGGGGTGCAGCGATTTGCCGTGCGGCATGGCGCTCAGCTTCTCGTCGATCATGGAGACGAATCGCTTCAGCTCGGCATCGCTCGCCGTCGTCACGACGCGGTAGGTTTGACCCGCGAGGCGAAGCTGCACGGTGCGCCGCTCCATCCCGGGACCGTACCACAGGTGACGAGTCTTCGACCGTGGATCTGGCGGCCAGCAAGCGTGAAAGCGATCTCAGCGCGATGGGTCGGGCCCGCGGATCGCGCTCCAGAGAAACATGAACGGAATGGCGATGAGCTCGAGATCCAGCCGGCCACCGGCGACGAGCGTTACTTCCTTGGAGTCCCCGAGCCCATACCGGCCGCCCGCGAAAACCCCCGCGCTGAGCGCATAGAGCGAATGATAATTGTAGCCGCGCGTACCCCAGAAGAGCTCGGCAGCGAGCCCCGGCTCCCACCCCCAAGGGCGCTGGTGCCCAGCATAGGCCCCCGCTGAAAGAACGAGCGGGAGGTACGAATGAACCGGGATGAGCAGCGCGGCCCCGCCGCCCAGCTGCACGTCGGAAAAGCTCGAGGTGGTGAGCGCTTCGACGTAGGGCCCCACACCGAACGCCGCGTCCTTGTCGCGCCCGAGGAGCAGCTCCCCGCGCACGCCAGCCGCAAGTCTCGTCGAAGACCAGAGCGATGCCCTATCGCCGCGACCAGCCACCCCGAGGGTGAGCGCTGTCGTCAGCTGGGGTTCCGCCGCGGCCGGGCGCGGTCCGACGACGGTCATGCCAACCGCGAGGAGTGCAGGAAAACCAAGGATCTTGCGGCCGCGCCGCGTAAACACTGCCGTTTTCAGCACGCGGCAGCGGACTTCATCTGCGCGACTGAAGCAAGCGGTATGTTGACGGCCGCCTGTTCCCGGTGCCGTGGGCCAGAGCTAGTGGCCGCGTTTCCTCAGAATGACGGCTCGCAGAGGCCGATGTCCTGCGGACGAACGGAAAGCTTGCAGACCCTGCAGTCGACGCCGTCGTCCTGCCCCAGGCTGCACGGCGCCACCACCGTGGAGCCGGTCCCCGCGGGAAGCTCGCAGTTCGGTCGCGTGAGCTTGGGGTCGTTCGCTTCGGGAGGAAAGGAGACGAGGCACGCGTAGCAAACGGTGAGCGGAAAACGCCATTCGCCCGATTCGACGGCCGTGCCGCCTAGCGTCTTGCCGATGATCTTGACGACCGATGTGAAACGCCGGACCGCGCGGTTCTGCCTCAGCTCGGCGGCGAGGCCGTTTCCGTAGGTGCTGCCGAGAAGAATGGTCTCCGTGAGCCCATAGGACGGCGTCGAGCCGGTCGCGGGATCGATGAAACCCGAGCCGGGCACGGTGAACGGTCCCCACACCGTGTTCCTTCCGTCCTCCAATCTGACCACGGCCCCTTCGATCTCGACTCGCGACGTCTCGGTGCGAAGTTGGGAGCTGTTGCCGCGCGCGACGAGCTGATTGCCGACCAGGAGCGAGGCCGAGTATTCGGTGCGAAACGCGAGGTCGAGTGTGCCTTCGGTGATGAAGAGGCTGGAGGGGGAGTTGTCGATCGTGCAGCCGTTCGACCCGCTCGCCACCCGGGCCTGCGCCTGCCGGACGAACAGCATGCTCTCGCTATCCGCGCACCCCGCGCCCCCGAGCAGGCCGAACCCCGTCGCTGCTGCCAAGAAAAGCCACCGGCCGACCACGCGCTTCATTCTCCCGAGTTTACCGAGGGACCTCGGCTACCGCCAAGAATCCCGCCGTTCCGGCTCCCTGACGCCAAGGGTCCCCGACTTAGCCGAGGTACGAGCGAGGGGGACGATTGCGGGGCGGGTAGGCGCGGCGTCGTCATCGTTTGGCCAGCAATTCCGGCAGGTCCGCGACGGCGACTCGGGCGATTTCGACCGCGCCCGGTGCGCGCACGAGGATCATGCGCAGCGTTCCGGCCTGGCGCTTCTTGTCATAGGCGACATAGCGCATGGCCCGCGCGAGCGGCTCGGCGTCGAGATCGGTGGGAAGCCCGAGGCGCGCCAGCAACTGCTCCACTTCCACGGCCAGATCGCGGTCGGTCACACTGAGAGCAACGCCGGCGCGCAGCGCCGCGACGAGACCGAGGGAAACCGCTTCGCCGTGCGTGAGCCGCTCGAAACCGCCCTCCGCTTCGAGGGCGTGCCCGACCGTATGGCCGAGATTGAGATGGGCCCTCTCGCCGGCCTCCCGTTCGTCGCGCCCGACGATGGCGGCTTTGACGGTGATGGACGAACGAATGGCCCGAGCGGTCGCGCTCGGGTCGCGTTCGCCCACGAGCCGCTCGGGGGTCCCTGCTGACGCTAGCTCCCGGTAGAAGCTGGCGTCGCCGATGAGGGCCGTCTTCACGACCTCGGCCAGACCGCTGCGCAGCGCGCGTGTGCTTTCGGTGCCCGAGAAAGAGGGGTCGACGATGACACGGGATGGCTGGTGAAAGGCGCCGACGGCGTTCTTGGCCGCGCCCAGATCGACGGCTGTCTTTCCGCCGACCGATGCGTCGACCATGGAGAGCACCGTGGTGGGAACGGCGATCCAGCGAAGGCCGCGCAGCGCGAGAGCGGCCGCAAGCCCGGCGATGTCCGTCACGACACCGCCTCCGATCCCGACGACGACCGCCTGTCGATCGACGTGGGCTTCGATGGCCATCCGAAGGATTCGTTCCACCGAAGCGAGCGTCTTGTGGCGTTCGCCGGGCGGCAGAACGACCTTGATGAGATCGCCGCGCGCGCCGAGGCGCGAGCCGAGCCTGGAGGCGATGAGCGGATCGACGACCTCGTCGGTGACGAGCACGACGCGACTCGGGGCGAGGCGTTCGAGCCTTTCCTGCAGATGGACCTCGGCCGCGTCGGGCACGATGTCGACGCCGTACGTGCGCTCTCCGAGCGGCACCGGAATCGGTTCGAGCTCCGCGACGCCCAGCACCTCTTTGGCCAGCTCGTCGAAGGTGCGCGACGTCGTGTCGAGCACGGCGTGCGCCTCTGCATAGCCCGCTTTTCTCGACTCGAGGATGGACAGCAAGCGCGGTGGGTTGGCAAAACCATCCATTCCGAGCAGAGGACGATCGGGATCTCCCGAAAGTCGCCTCACCAACTCGGCCGGCGAAGCCGCCAAGGTGATGACGGTGGCCTTGGCCAAGGCGGCCAGCCGAATGTCGCGATCGAGGAGACTGCCGCCGCCCAGCGCGACCACGCGCGGTGTGGGGTCGGCCAGCTGCTGCGAAAGCGCCTCCCGCTCGAGCACACGAAACGACGCTTCGCCGCGCTCGCGGAACAGCCGGGTGATGGACATGCCGGCGCGTTGCTCGACCTCGAGGTCGAGGTCGACGAAGGGCAACCGCGCCATCTCGGCGACGGTACGGCCGACGGCAGACTTACCGGTCCCCATCATGCCGTTGAGATAGATCGGTCGCCGAGGTGGCACGGCGCCAGTGTAGCGTCGGCGCGGGCTAGCCGCTCGCGAGACTGACAAAGACGAACATGAGGGATAGGATGAAGCGTGGCTCGGGTTTCGTTCAAAAAGTACGAAGGTCTCGGCAACGACTTCCTACTCTTCGAGCTTCCCGCCGGGGGCCTCGTCGATAGCACCGTTCGCTGGCTCTGCGATCGCCACTTCGGTGTCGGCGCGGACGGCGTCCTTTTCGTCGACGCTCCGCGCACGGCCGGATCGGCCGCGACCATGACCATCCTCAATGCCGATGGATCCCAACCCGAGATGTGTGGCAACGGCATTCGCTGCGTCGCCATTCACCTCGCTCGCAAGCAGGGCCGCGAGACCGCCGACTTCACCATCGATACCGACGCCGGGCCGCTCGCCTGCAAGGTGCACAAGGGCGAAGTCGAAGTCGAGATGGGCAAGCTCGCCGACCTCGGTCCCATCGAGGTCACCGTCGACGGCAGGGTGCACCGATTCGCCCGCATCTCCGCCGGCAATCCCCACGCGGTCACCTTCGAACGGTACGAACCGAGCGAGATCGACGTGGTCGGCCCCACCGTGGCCCGGGCACCCGCTTTTCCCGAAGGAACCAACGTGGAGTTTGCAAAGCTCGCCGACGACGGCTCGATCGATCTCGTCGTCTGGGAGCGCGGCGTGGGGCGCACGCTGGCCTGCGGGACCGGCGCCACCGCAACCGTCGGCGCGGCCTGCTTGGCGCGTCGTCGATCGTTCGACGAGTTCGTCGAGGTGAGACTTCCTGGCGGACCGCTCGGCATTCGCGTGCGAAAAGAGACGCTCGCCGCCACGATGCGCGGTCCGGCGCGGTTGGTTTTCGAGGGCGAGGTCGCGCTCCCTTGAGGCCGGCCATGCTGACGGTGCTCGCGATCGTCGATACGCCAGGGGTGGCGCAGCTCTTCTCACGTGTTTTCAGCTCGCCCGACGATCGCATCCTGGTCGCGACGACGCTGCCCGAGGGCCTCACCTTGGCGGCCTCCGAGAAGCCCGATCTCGCTTTCGTCGACGTCTCGCTCGGCCACAATGCCGGGCTCGCCCTGGTGCACCACATCCGCGCCGTGGCGCCCAGTGCCACGGTGTATGCGCTCGCCAGCGAGTCTGCACTGCACATCGGCGCGCAGGCGGTGGCGCTCGGCGGGGCGGGGCTGATCCTGATGCCACCTTCGGGCGATGAGCTGCTCTCGGCGGCGTCCGAGGTACGGACCCGGCTCGCATCGGCCACCGAGCGCAAGAGCCTCGCTCACCAGGCGGACTTCGCGCGCCGTGCCGCGGAATCAGCGGTGCGGATCGCGGCCCTCGCCGAATGCCCCGACCGCCGCGACGCGGGTAAGCGTCTGGCGCAGATCTTTGCCGAAACCGCCGGCGCCAAGGCCGCGGCCATCTACATCCCGGCCAGCGAAGGTTCCACGGAGCTCATCCAAGCAGGCATGATAGGCAACATTTCCAACGCCCCCACGTTTGCGGACGAAATGGGCCTGGTGACGTTCGCGCGTCGCGACGAGTGCGAGGTGGTGCCGCTCGCCTTGCGACAGCTCGCCGAAGGGCACGTGCTTCTGCAAGGGCTCGCGGCCGAGCTCGGCACCCACGAGCATTTCGCCATGGAGCTCATGGCGGGCCAAGCCGCCACGACACTGGCTCTCTTGGGTGAGCGCGAACGTTCCACGCGCGGCGCGATCAAGGACCTCACCACGAGCGCCTATACGTTCGCTTATTTCGTCGATATCGCCGGGCGCGAGATCGACAAGGCGCGCCGCTACGGACGGCGCTTCGCGCTGGCGACCGTTGCCCTCGACGAGACCTCCAAGAGTGCCCCGACGGATCTCGCCGAAGTGATCTTGAGCGCGGTGCGCGACACCGACGTCCTCGCCCGCGTCGATGAGCAGGAATTTTATTTACTCATGCCCGAGACGGGTGGCGTCGGGGCGCAGAGCTGCCGGCGACGGGTGCTGCAGTCGGCGGCCGCGCGCGCCGGTCGGGGCGGGGTGGGGGGCGATCTGCCAGCGGGGCTGACGATTGGCGTAGCGACCTACCCCCACGACGGAACCGATCTGTCGAAACTGCTGCGAGCCGCCAAACGCCGCGCGGAGATGTCACGCGGCTCGGTGGTCCGTTCGCTCAATCTCGACGGGCTCGGGCTCTCCAGCCTCGTCAACGAGCTCATGGTGCGCAGCCGAAGAGGCGCTTCCGAACCGAACTTCGAAGGCGCGCGGCCCATCGACCTGTCGCTGCGCGAAGCCGTCGACCTCGCGATCTCCGCCGTTTCCGAGGCCATGCGCGGCGGGCCGACCTTCGTCGCCGTCGCGCACCACCCCGAGCTCGGTCTAAGCTCCTCCGTGCGCGCTCATCTCGGGCACGAGCGAGAAGACCTTTCGCTTCATATCCTCGACCTGCGCGCCGCGGAAGGGTGCGAGGATCTGCAGGTCCTGACCGTCATTGCCGAGCACGGAGCTTATTTGCTGGTGGGGCGCTCCGACGGCGTCGGCCTGCGAGGCTTGCACGGGTCGGACCCCATCTTGGTCGATCTCATCACCCTTCGGTCGGGCCAGACGGCCGGCGTGCGGCTCCTGGACTGAGAGGACAAAAACGCGTGGCGCGCAGGGTTCTCCTCGTTGATCCGGATCTCGATGCGCTCGGCGCGCTCTCGGGAATGTTGCGCGGCAATGGCTTCACCGTCGTGCTCGCCGACAACGTGGACAGCGCGCTCGAGCGGGCCAAGCAGTCGATGCCCGATATCATTCTCGCCGCTGAAGCGGTCTGTCGGCCCGGTGAGCTCCTGGATCGGCTGAAGGCGGAGCCGACGCTGGCCAAAGTGCCGTCGGTTGTCCTGGTAGGAGGCAACCAGGCCGGCGAGCTGCCCGCGGGATACGCGACCCACGAGGCGCTCGATGGTCTCATGGCCAAAATCGTGGCGGCACCGCCACGCTCCGTTCCGGTAGAAGCGTCACAAGGCGAGGTGCGCGGCGACCTCTCGCAGGTTCCGCTCATGGATCTGCTTCAGCTCCTTTCGATGAACCGAAGGACCGGTGTGCTCACCGTCTCGACCTCCTTGGGCGTCGGCGAAGTTCGCATGGGGGAAGGGGAGGTGCACGACGCCGTGTACCGGCGGCTGGAGGGAGAAAAGGCGCTCTATCGTTTGCTCGGGGAGCGCGAGGGTGTTTTTGCCTTCGTCCCGGGGGGCACGGTCGCGCTGCGGCGCATCAACGTCGGGACCTCGATGCTCGTCATGGACGCGATGCGGCAATTCGACGAAGTGAAGCGGCTGCGCGCGGAGCTCGCTCCGGGCGGAGATGCACTCGTTGCCGTCGAAACACCGGATGCGAATGGACCACGTATCGAGCGCGAAGTGGTTCAACTGCTCCAAGCGCCGCGCGCCGTCGACGAGGTGCTCGACGAGATCCAGGCCCCGGATCTCGAGGTGCTCCAGGTCATGCGCGCACTGTCGGCTCGCGGGGCGCTGCGCCGGATCCCGCGGGCAGCGCTGGTGACGCGGCTGGCAAGCGACGACCGCCTCCAGATGCTGCGCGCGCTGGTGACGCGGCTGGCCAAAGAGGGCTTCCTCGGGTCGCCGCGGATTGCCATCGCTGCTTCGCCGGCGCGCCTGGCGTCTCTGGCGGGGGCGATTTTGCGCATCGAGGATGCCATCCCCCCTTTCGATCCGCCGCCTTCTGCGCCGGTGCCGCACCTTCTCGCCACCTTGAGGTTCGGCGAGTCCGTCGAGCTTTCGGTGCTCGGGCTGCCGGTGGTCGGCAAGTATGCTCCCCTCTGGGCCTTGGCTCTGCCGTCGACGGGGGCAGTGGTCCGTCTCGATTCGACGGATTGTCCGGAATTTGACGCAGCGTGTGCAGCTGCGGAGATTCAGGTTTTGCATGCCGCGGCGCTGCTCGGTGAGGTAGAAGAGGGCGACCCTGCGCAGGTCGCGGCCCTTTTGCGGGTGACGTTGGAGCAAGCCGCGGGGAGCTAGACGGGTAAAGGCATGATCATCGGCGTACCGAAAGAAATCAAAACGCGTGAGTATCGTGTCGGCATGACGCCCGCGGGCGTGCGCCAGTTGTCCAAGCGCGGACACACCGTGCGCATCGAGCGCGGCGCCGGGGAAGGAAGCGGCATCCTCGACGAGCGCTACACCCAGGCGGGCGCGACGATCGTGGCGTCGCCCAAGGAAGCCTGGGCGTCGGAGATGGTCGTGAAAGTCAAAGAGCCGCAAGCGTCGGAGTACAGTTTCTTTCGCGAAGGGCTGATTCTCTACACGTACCTGCATCTCGCCAACGAGCCGGCGTTGACGAAGGAGCTCGCCAAGAAGGGCGTGGTGGCGATCGCCTACGAAACGATTCAGCTCGAAGACGGATCGCTCCCCCTGCTGCGGCCGATGAGCGAAGTCGCGGGTCGCATGGCGGTGCAAGT
This sequence comes from Polyangiaceae bacterium, assembly GCA_035318465.1. Classification (GTDB taxonomy): domain Bacteria; phylum Myxococcota_A; class Polyangia; order Polyangiales; family Polyangiaceae; genus DASWDH01. The sequence continues at coordinate 119,846 of DATHES010000003.1, read as the reverse complement.
CGGGGCCACCTGCCTCGAGAAGGAGCGCGGAGGAAAAGGCGTGCTGCTCGGCGGCGTGCCCGGGACGCGGCGCGGTCGCGTGGTGATTCTCGGCGGCGGCGTGGTTGGGCGCAATGCGGCCACCATTGCCATCGGGATGGGCGCGCAGGTCACCGTGCTCGACATCCGTGCGGAGACCATGAGCTACCTGGAAGACGTATTCGGCGGCGCGGTGGAGACGCTCTATTCCAATGCCAGCAACGTGGAAGAAGCCGTGCGCCGCGCCGATCTGGTGGTGGGCGCGGTGCTCGTGACGGGCGCCGTCGCTCCCAAGCTGGTGACCAGCGATCTCATCGATCAGATGGAACCCGGAAGCGTCGTGGTCGACGTCGCCGTCGACCAAGGGGGATGCATCGAGACCTGTCGCCCCACCGATCACGACAAGCCGACCTACGAAGTGCACGGTGTGGTGCACTACTGCGTACCCAACATGCCCGGCGCAGTCTCGCAGACGAGCACTTGGGCGCTCACCAACACGACGCTCGACTATGCGGAGAGGATTGCGAATCAAGGTCTCGTCCGCGCCGTGCGCGGCGATCCGGCGCTGGCCCTTGGCGTCAATACCTACGCCGGGCACGTGACGTATGGCCCGGTCGCCCAGGCGCACGGCATGCCCCACGAGCCATTGACCAAGCTCCTTCCGGCTTCCTAGCGACATGAGCGTCAAGAAGATTGCGCTCCTGGGGGGCGACGGGATCGGCGTCGAAGTGACGCGAGAAGCGCGCCAGCTGCTCGAGATCCATCGCCAGGAGGCGGGGTTGCCGCTCGAGCTCTGGGATCTCGATTTCGGCGCCGAGCGGTACCTGCGCGACGGCACCACCCTGCCGCCTGAAGGGCTCGACCAAATTCGCCAGGGATGCGCCGCGGTGCTGCTCGGCGCTCTCGGTGATCCGCGCGTCAAGGGCAACGAGCACGCGCGCGACATCTTGTTCGGGATTCGCTTTGGCTGCGATCTCTACGCGAACATTCGCCCCGTTCGCGCGCTCAGCGATCGTCTGGTGCCGATCAAAGACAAGCGGGCGGCCGACGTCGACTTCGTGGTCTTCCGCGAGAACACCGAGGGCCTCTATGCCGACATCGGCGGGCACCTCCGCAAGGGGACGCCGGGCGAGGTGGCCATCGACGAGGACATCAACACGAGGTACGGGGTCGAGCGCATCATCGTGGCCGCCTTCGAGTACGCCAAGGCGACCAAGCGCACGCGCGTGCACATGGCCGACAAATCGAACGCGCTGCGCCACGCGCACGAGCTCTGGCTGCGCGTTTTTCAGGAAGTGCGCGGCCGGTATCCCGGCATCGAGGGAGTGCACATGTACGTGGATGCCCTGTGTCTCCGGATCATCCAGGCCCCGGAGGAGTTTCAGGTCATCGTCACCAACAACCTCTTCGGCGATATCGTCACCGATCTTGCGGCGGTGCTGCAGGGGGGCCTCGGAATGGCGGCCAGCGCCAACGTGCATGCGAGCGATCCGTCGCGGGTGGCGATGTTCGAGCCGGTGCATGGGTCGGCACCCCCTTTGGTGGGAAAGGACCTCGCCAATCCCTTTGCCGCCTTTTCGACGGTGGGGATGATGCTGGCGCACCTCGGCTGGCCGGCGGAAGAGCGGCGCATCGAGAGCGTCATCCGTCGGGCCATCGATACGGGGAACTGCACGAGCGACGTGGGCGGCCGCCTCGGCACCCGCGCGGCCGGCGCGTGGGTGCGCGACGAAGTGAAACGGCTGATCCAATCCGGGGGCTGAGGGGCTGCTGCCTATGCTAGTCGTCTAAAGGATGTCGGAGACCTCGGGCAAGGACCACGCGGACGAGGCGGCGCGCGCAGCACGTATCACCAGCGCTCGCTCCGACTTCGTTTCCAGCTTGAGTCGCCGCGTCCAGGAGCTGCGTACTTGCCTCAGCACGCTCGAGCAAGATCCGGGGTCGCCCCGCGGACGAGACGACTTGCGACGGCGCATCCACGCACTCTCCGCGGGCGCGCGTCTCTTGCGGTTCGGAAGCATGGCTACTGCGCTCGCGGAAATCGAACGAACACTCGAACGGGCAGCGGCCGTGGGCGAGATCGAGCGCGACGAGCTGCGCGCCATTGCGCAGACGCTGGACGGTTTGCATGCGCTGGCGTGGAACGAGCCGACCAACGAGCAGCGTCCCACCGAACGTCCTCCAGTGCCGGCAGCCATCGGCGAGACCGCGAGCGTGCCGCCGACGGTGTTGGTGGTCGGGTCGTCCGGCATCGCCGACGCCATCACATTGCCCATCGAGCATGCGGCGGAAAACGACATCGAGTGCGAGCGCACGGAGACTGCCGCTACCGCGCTCGACCTGGCACGCGCGCTCGCGCCCGACGTTGCCGTGGTCGATGCCGACCTGCCCGGAACGAAGGAACTGGTCGAGAAACTGGGCCGTGATCCGCTCACCGAGCCGATGCCGATCATCGTCGTCGGCACCTGGTCGACACCCGAGGAGGCGGGGGGATGGATCGCGGGCGGCGCGGCGCGCGCGCTCGCCAAACCGGTCTCGCCGCACGAGCTTCGTACGGCGTGCATCGAGCTTGCCAGGGGTCGCGACGAGAACCTCAACTACCGTCCGCTCGGGGAAACGACGGTCGACGAGCTGACCCTCCGTATCATCGGCGAGATCAAGCGTGGCCTGCCGGACGCGATCCTCAGCGGCAGGGCCACGCCCATTGCCCTCGGCGATGGGAGCGAGATCCTCGCCGCGGTGTGGGGCGCCGTGGCGCGCGTGCGCGATCTGGTGACGATCAAGAGCGGCGGCGGGGTGCGATTTTCGACGCGCGGTCCGGAAGGGGCGCTGCCCTTCGCGCCTTGGTGGGGTGAAGGGAACGTGCCCGAACGCCGCGTGCCCGCGAACCGCGCCGGATCCGACCCTCCGCGCAAGGCGGACGCCGAGCCGCGACTCGAGGGCCGCCGCATCCTCGTGGCCGACGACGATCCCGCCGTGACCTGGTTCATCGGCGGCGTGCTCCGTTCGGCGGGTGCCGAAGTGCGCGAAGCCCACGACGGCGATCGCGCCCTCGAGCTCTGCTTCCGCGTCAGTCCCGATCTCGTGATCAGCGACGTCCTCATGCCGGGCCTCGATGGGTTCGCGCTGTGCCGGGCGCTCAAGCGGGACATCGCGCTGCGTGACGTTCCCGTGATTCTGCTCTCCTGGAAAGAGGACCTCTTGCAGCGCCTGCGCGATCTCGGCGCCGATGCCGACGGCTACATGCGCAAAGAAGCGAGCGCCGCCTCCTTGCTCCAGCGGGTGCAGGAAGTGCTGCGCCCGCGCGCGCGAATCGAAGCGCGGCTGGCCGAAAATGGCGAAGTGCGCGGCCGGCTCGACGGGGTGACGCCCCGAACGCTGCTCTACATCACGTCGCGCGTGCGCCCCGACGCCCGCGTGCGCGTGCGCGACGCGTCGTTCCTCTACGAGCTCGAGATGCGTGGCGGCGCGCCGAAGAACGCCACCCGCACGACCAGCGACGGATCGTTCCAGCGTGGCAAGGACGTCTTCGCAGCCCTGCTCGGCGTTCGCGCAGGGCGCTTCGTGGTGACGCACGCCGATAAAGGCGTGCGAGGAACGCTGGAGGGGGATCTCGAGAATCAGTTCGAAGCGCCCCTCGCGCAGGCCCGCGCAGCGCTCAAGTTGCTCGGCGGAACACGCCTCCTCGAAGTGCACCGCGTGAGCGTGGCCATCGATCGCGTCGTCGCCTACCTGTCGGCCACACCCGAACCAGCGCGAACGCTGATCAACCGACTTTCGCACGGTGCCTCTCCGCGCGGCTTGATCCTCGCCAGCGAAGTCGCTCCCGCGGATCTCGAGGCCGTGCTGTGCGATCTGGCCACGCACGGCGCCATCGTCGGCGTGCACGGCGCCGGCAATGTCGATCTCCTCGGGCCCGCCCTGGAGCAAGAGCTCGCGTCCATCCGCCGCGGGGCCGGTCCTTCCGGGCCCCCCGACGAGCCGTCGCTGCCCGCCGATCGCCCGCCCGTCGGTGCCAACGGAGGCGAACCGCCGACGGCGCACGCGACGTTCGGCTCGGCGGAGGGGGCACGTGCAATTCTGGCTTCGGAATCGGCTGCGGGTGTCGTCCTGGACGCCGCCCCGGTCGCCCGTCCCGCACTCGATTCCGACATGGGTACGCGCGTCACGCTCGACTCCGATCCCCTGCCTTCCACGCAAGCCGTCCGCGAGGTCGCGGGCAGCGGCGCGAGCAGGGGGGACGTCGTGCACGCCGCTCTCGCGTCGTTGCCTACGGGCGAGCTGCCGCCCGTAGGCAACGAATCCATCGCCGTGAGATGGGAATCGGCTCCCGAGATCGACGTCGAGCACTCCGATCGGCCCGTGGGCTGGAAGGACCACGATGAGCGGACGCCATCGTCTCTCGAAGCGGCGGTGATCCGCGAGATCTCCGATCGTACCCCGCTGCCGGCGCCTGCCCCGTCCGCGCCGGGCGAGAAAAACGCGCCGAGCACGTCGAGTATCGTGGACGCGAGCGGCCTCAGGGCGCGAGCCGCGCCGGCGCCTTCGCAAGGCAGCCTCCCCTCGCTTCCACCCGATGCCATGGTTCCGGCGACCTCCGAGGAGCGTCTCCCCGTGGCCGATCCCGTGATCGCTTCCGCTCTCCCGCCCGCCCCCTCCGACGCGCCCGGGCTGCACGGTCCTTCGGCATCGCGCCAAGGGGGAACCGAACCGAGGGCGGCCGATGACGCCGCGCGACCAACCGACGAAGCCGTCGCACGTGCGCGTGCGGACATGGCGGTGCTGGAAGCGTCACGCGAAGCCACCGCCCGCGCGTGGGAGAACGCCGCTTCGACCGCAGAATCCAGCGGCCTCACGGGGGGGCGCGGTGAAGCATGGTCGGAAGCGCCCGCCCGCGGATCAAGCGCGGCGCCGTTGCGCGCGCCGCATGATCTTCCGCGCCGGCCTGCGAACGTGGCCCCGGCGCGACCTGTCCCCGACACCTCGGACGCTGCGCCGGCCGAGGGGAGCGGTGGCAGCAGCTTCGGCATCGGGCTCGTCGTCGCCTTGGGCGCCATGGCGATCCTCGGTTTGGGTCTTCGCTATGGGCGCTCGCGCCTCGGGGACGCAGCGCCCACACCGACCGATCCTCAAATCGCCGCGGAGGCGCCGTTTCCCGAGCTGCCCGCCGCCGCGCCGGCGCCGTCCATCGCGGCGGCGGCGAGCCCGACGCCGTCGGCGTCTGCGCCGTCCGTCGGGCGAATCCAAGGGTCGCCGAGCCCGTCCGCGGGCGCGGCTCCCTTGGCGAGCGCCCAGCCGACAGCGGGGGAGGACTTGCCGCTGCCGCCGGGGCTTCTCGTCGCACCTCACCAAGGGCTTCTCGACGTGGAGACAGGCGGAAAGGAAGCCATTTTCGTGGACGGGGTCGAGTTCGGAAAGGGCCCCATGCTGCGCCTGGTGCTGGCCCCCGGCGTGCACGAAGTCAGGCAGCGGGTGCGCGGGGAATGGCGAATTCGGTTCGTTTTGATTCGCCCATCGCGGCGGACGCGAGTACCTCTCTCGAGCTGGATACGCTGAGACCCTTCGTCAGGGCCTCGGTTTCACGTCCCGCGCGACCGAAGGAAACTCCGCCGCTGTCATGTCCAACGCTCCGACGCCCCCGGTGACTGCCGCCCTCGCGGTCATCTGCCTTGCGGCGGTGGCGGTCTCGTGTCGATCGAAAGGCGCGCCGAACGAGGAAGGGACGGGCCGGCAACTCGTGGCTACCGGCAAAGGGATGTCTCGCGAGCCTGCGCCGCGAGCGGTCCATTGGGTCGATCAACTCGCTCGTTGTGAGCTCGACCGTGCCGGCCCGCTCATCGACCTCGGCTCCCCCGCAGCCCAAGGTGTGACCGGGTCATGGTCGCTGAGTCCCGACCCGACGATCGTCGACATCGAGCGTGACGGCGAGACTTGGGCCCGCTTTTTCAGCAAGAATCTCACGCTGCGCTTCGTGCTCGACGAGGCGGCGCCCGTCTTCGTTGCCTTGCGCGGGCGAGGTGTTACTTCCCGCAGTGCGGCCATCGAGCTCGACGGCAAACCTCTCGGCTCGGTGTCTCTCATCCGGGGGCAAGCCCGCATCTTGAGCACGCGTCCCACGCCGGCGCCGGTCCCGCCCGGCACCCACAGCATCGACGTCCGCTTTGCGGGATCGGTACGCGGGCAGACCGAGGCGCTCGCCGAGGTCGACTGGATTCGGGCGGGGACTGCCGAGGAAGACGACGACGCTCGGACCTACGCACCTCCGACGCAGAGTGAGATCGTCGCCAACGTTCCGTTGGCCGGTGTACCTCAACGGTCGGTCGCCCTTCGTGCGTCGTCGACCTTGCGATGCACCACGTTCGTGCCGGGGGGCGCGCGGTTGAAAGCATGGCTCGGCTTCGAAGGTCAGGGCGTCGGCGAGAGTGCCATCGTCGCGAGCCGCGATGGCGAAGCACCGGTCGTCCTTCACGCCGAGCAGATCAAAGGGGGCGACCACGCCCAGTGGACGCCGGTCGACGTCGACCTCGACTCCCTGGCGGGCAAGATCGTGACGGTCGAGCTGCAATCCAAGGGAGGGACGCCCGGGGGCCGGCTCCTGTTCGGCGATCCGACGCTCTACTTGGCGAGCGAGGCGACCGAAATCCTGCCCTCGGCCCGGCTCGCCGTCGTCGTCGTCATGGCCGGCATCGATCGCGCGCGCCTAGGCAGTTTCACCAATTACCCGACGTTGGCCGAGCTGCAGCGATCGGGGACGACCTTCGAGGCGCACCGGTCGCCGACGACGGTCACGGCCGGTGTCATCGCGTCGCTCCTCACCGGCCTCTCTCCGCGTGCGCACGGGCTCGAGGATGGGGGGGCCCGTTTGGCGGCTGGTCTGACCACCCTCAGCGTGGCGGCGCGCGACGGCAGCGTTCAGACGGCGATGTTCTCGGGCTGCCCCACCACGTTCGAGGCGTTCGGTTTTGGCCGCGGTTGGGACAAATACGCCGCTTATTCTCCGGTCGAAGGAGCTCCCGCCATCGCGCCGCTCAGCGACGCCACCAAATGGACGGCTGATCGGATGAAGACGGAGGAAGCGCGTGCGCTCGTCGTCGTGCACGCGCGCGGTGGCCACCCGCCGTGGGACGTCACCCTCAACGAGGCCGCCAAGCTTCCTCCCATCGAATACTCCGGCACGATGGAGCCGCGGCGCGCAGGAGAGCTCATCGCTCGGGCGCGCGCCAAGCATTCACGCTTGCGCCTCAACGAAAGTGATCGCACGCGCATGTGGGCCATCTACGAATCTGCGCTCGCCGGACAAGACCGGGCCCTCGGTCATTTCATCGAGACCATCAAGAAAGCCAACCTCTGGGACAAGACGCTCTTCATCGTCACCGGGGACCTCTCGACGAGCTCCGACAACCGCGCGCCCTTCGGCGAGGGAGAGGAACCGACCGAGGAAGTCCTGCGGGTTCCCCTGTGGGTCCACTTTCCCGGCGGAGCGATCGGTGGAAAGACCATTCGGCTCCCGACCGGGATGACAGACCTGTCGCGCACGGTACTCGATGCGCTGCGCTTGCGGATTCCCGAGGGTTTCGAAGGGGTCGACCTCTTCACGACGGCTTCCGGTCTGGCGCTGCCCGGAGGCCGCGCGCTTCCAGCCACCCTCGGCCGGCACTATTCGCTTCGCCTCGGCGATTTGATCCTTTCGGGCACGGCCGGCAAGCTTCCGACCCTTTGCGATACGGTCTCCGATCCGAGCTGCGGCAACGACCGCCTGGAGCGGATGCCGCGCGCCGCTGCCCTGCTCTTTCGGATGGCCTATGACGCCGAGGCCGCCGCCCAGAAGCACAAGCCGATGCGCGAGCCGGCCACCATCGACGCCCCCACCGCAGCCGCGCTCCAGGTGTGGGGCGAATGATGGCGGAGCGCGCTATCTGTCCGAAAAAAACCAAGAATTCCGGGTTTGAAGGTGAGTGCGGGATGGCCGCGCGACGCAAATAGATCCACCCTTCCATGGCCGCCTGTGCCACTTCACTGGAGAGACGCCACAACGTGCCTGTGATGTACCCGAGCCTCGCTAGACGCTTTTTTTTTGGGTTCAGCCCGCATTGGTGGTGCTTGCGAGCTGCCACCAGAGCGATGATGTCGTCGCCAACCTGAAGGAAGAGGCCGGCGTCGATGTACCGCCGCCGCCGCCGATCGAGGACGCCGCGCCCCCACGTCCCGACGTGACCATTGAGCCCGACGCGTCGCCGCCGACGATTGACAGGGAGGTCCCGCCTCCCCCCCCCGACGTGGCGGAGGATACCTTCGTCCCGCCTCCTCCCGTCGATGCCATGCAGCCGCCGCCGAAATGCGAAGCGGCGGGTCCGATACTTTCGATACGGCGCATCAATGGCGACAACTCCGAAGCATGCGCCGGTCAATTGGCCGCCCACATCTTCACGCATGCGCTCTGTGCCTGCGGGGACCTGAACCTCGCCGCCCTGCTTTCGACCGGTAGCTTCGACTCCTCTGCCGCGGACAACAGTTCGGTGAACGCCGGCGCCGCCGTGGGCATCGCGGGAGAGTATCCGTCCGCCCGTTCCAACATCGGAGGAAGCCTCACCGTCGCCGGTACGTCGCGACAGCCCACCGTGGCCGGCGGTCTCGACGTGCAAGGCGACCTGCGCCTCGCAGGCGGAGCGACCTTCTTTTCCCAGCTCTCGGTCAAGCGCGACACTTGGATCGTCTCCCCCATCGGCTATTGGGGCGTCGTCAACATCGGTCGCAATCTCCACACCGCACCGGGTGCGTACCTGACAGGACTTGGGCCTCCGCCGATCGTGCAAGGCGACCAAATCGCCATGGCGTTCACCGTCGAGGACCCGTGCGGCTGCGCCGAGCGCCTCGACGTGGCGGAAATGGAACGACTCGGTGCCGCTGCCCCAACCGACAATGCGGCGCGAAGCATCGAGCCCACCCTGCTCAGCGACGTGAGCGCCCCCATCAAGCTCGACCTGCCCTGCGGCAGGTTCCGGTTCGATTCCATTGGCGGCGCGGGCGCCATTCAGTTGACGATCAGCGGGCGCACTGCGATCTTCGTGGACGGCAACGTCAACTTGACGGACTCGTTTCAGCTCGCGATTGCCCCTGGCGTCAACGCGGAGCTCGACTGGTTCATTCGCGGCAACCTTTCCATCAGTATCGGCGCCAAAGTCGGCGATCTCGGCCACCCGAGCGCGACGCGCATTTACGTGGGGGGGACTGAGAACACCGACATCGTGCTTTCCAGCGGACACATCGGCGCCAATATTTACGCGCCCACGACCAACGTGAACCTCGCGGCCACCGGCATGTTGGGATCCATTTACGCCAAGAACTTGAGCGTGCTGGGGGGCGCCTTCGTCCGCTATGACCGGGCCATTCTCAATCAGGGTGTCAAGTGCCAGCAACCGCTCTTTTGCGACAAATGCCATACCTGCAACGGTGGCACCGCTTGCATGGGCAGCACCTGCAAGGACTGCATAGAAGACAGCGATTGCTGCGCGCCGCTCGTCTGCGAAAAAGGCTCTTGTCAGCCGCTGCTCTTCCGTTGAAATGGCCGGCGCTTTTCGGTTGCCCGTCGTCCATGCGCTCATCGTCTTGACGCCCGCGCTGCACTGACCGAGCCTTGGTCGCCCGCGTGCCTGTTTCTTTCCGCACCTTCAATGAACGATCATTCACTTAACGGAAAGACGATGGCCATCACCGGCATCGGGGGGTTCATCGGGCTGCGCATGGCCGAGCGCGCCCAGGAGCGCGGTATGCGCGTGCAAGGGCTCGACGCTTCGTCCGCCGCCGCTGATCTCGCGCGGCAGAAGGGGGCAGAAGTCGTGATCGGCGACGTGACGGACAAGGATGCCGTGAGCCGCGCTACGCGAGGAGCCGACGTCGTGTTTCACACCGCGGCCATCGTCGAAGAGGATGGCGACATCGCGCTTTACCGGCGGGTCAACGTGGAGGGCACGCGAGCCGTCGCGGAGGCCGCGCGTGCCGCCGGCGTACGGCAGTTCGTGCAACTCTCGTCGGTCATGGTGTACGGCTTCACGTACCCTCCTCACGTCGACGAAGACGGTCCTTTTCGTGGCGAGGGAAACCCCTACTGCGAGACCAAACTCGAAAGCGATCGCCTCGCGCTCCGGCTCCACGCGCCGGGTGCATTCGACGTCACGGTCATTCGCCCCGGTGACGTGTATGGCGCACGCTCGCGCCCGTGGGTCCTGCGCCCGCTCGAGCTCATGCGAAAGCGCCTCTTTTTCCTCATCGACGGCGGGCGCGGCACGATGAACCACGTCCACGTCGACAACTTGCTCGATGCCGTCTTCTTGGCGCTCGAACGCCGGGCGGCGGGTGAAGCCTTCAATGTCACCGATGGCGCGCAGACCAGTTTTGCGGACTACTTTGGGCGCGTGGCCCTCATGCTGGGTCGAAAGCGGCTCCCCTCACTGCCGGCTGGGCTCGTGAAACGCGCGTTTTCCCTGGCCGGGTGGGCTGGCACGCGGATCGGTCTCCAACTTCCGGTGAGCCCCGCCGCGGTCGACTTCGTTTGCCGGCCGCATCCCTACAGCATCGCTCGCGCGCGGCGTGTTCTCGGTTATGAACCGCGAATCAGTCTCGAGCAGGGGATGACGGAAGTGGAGACCGCCCTTCGCGCCGCGAGGCAGGTATAGGCGGGCCCGGGCGCTCGCGGCGCAAGCCCGTGCTACGTTGCCCCCGCGAGGTCGGACCGTGCGAGCCGTCGTTTTCGATCTGTCGATTCCGCGCTATGTCGTGGCCAAGGCCGTCGGCAAAATGATGCTTTCGCTTTACGATGGCGACAGCTCGTGCCTGCGGGTCCGAAACGACGTTGCCGAGCCGGCGCTACCGAGCAATGACTGGGTCCGGCTCCGTCCCATCGCTTGCGGCCTTTGCGGCACCGACGTGGCGACCGTCTACTTCAAGCATCCGCCGTCGGTCTCGCCTTACGCGAGCTTCCCCTTCGTACCCGGACACGAAGTGCTGGCCTCCGTCGCCGACGTCGGCTCGGCCGTGCGCGGTGTGCGCGAGGGGGACCGCGTCGTCGTCGATCCGTGGCTCAACTGCCGCGTTCGCGCGAGCGAACCGTGCGCGCGCTGCGCTGGCGGTGAATACCAGGTCTGCGAGCGAACCGCGCTCGGCCCCATGAAAGGGATGATCCTCGGCGGCTGTGCCGATCTTCCCGGCGGTCTCGCCGATCTCATGGTCGCTCACGAGAGTCAGCTTTTTCCGGTGCCGACCTACGTGACCGATGGCCGTGCCGTTCTCACCGAGCCCCTGGCCGTCGCCGTTCACGCCGTGCTGCGCAATCCGCCCGCCCCTGGCGAGCGGGTGCTCGTCATCGGCGGCGGGCCCATCGCCTTCTGCGCGGTCCTATCGCTCGCCGAACTCGACTTCGACGCCGATGTCACGCTTTACACGCTCGACCCGACCCACCTCGACAAGGCGCGCGCGCTCGGCGCGCATCGCGCGCTCTGTCCTCGCGACGGCGAGCTCATCGCTGTCGCCGGCGCGCTGACGAGCGCGCCGCGCTTGAAGCCTGTCTTGGGCCGTGATTTTCTGGCCGGCGGTTTCGACCGTGTCTTCGACTGCGTCGGCAGCGCGGCCAGCCTCGCCGACGCTTTTGCGGTCACGCGTTCGGGCGGGACCATCGTCATGATCGGCGCCGCGGGCATCATGCCCAACCTCGATCTGTCTTTCTTGTGGAGCAAAGAGATCCGCCTCGTCGGCAGCCTTGGCTACGGCTTTGAAGAGCGGGACGGCGCGCGCCGCCGCACCTTCGACATCGCCCTCGACATCCTGGCGTCGGCCGACCGCCCCATCGAAGAACTGGTCACCCACCATTTTACCTTCGAGCGCGTTCGCGACGCGCTGCGCGCCAACCTGTTTCGCGAAAAGAGCGGCGCCCTCAAAACCGTCCTTCACCCCTGAGATCGAGAACGAGGTACGTCATGCTGAAGAAAGAGCCCGCTGATCGCCGCCTTCCCTGGGTGCGCAAGATTCACGATCTCGACGGCGCCCGAGCCGGGGTGACGTCCGCCACTCGCCTGCGCACGATCCGCAGCGCGGCGGAGCGCCTCGGCGACGCTCTGCGAACCGGTCCGCGCGTGGTCTCGGTGCGCACCTTCCCGCTCACGACCTTGCTCTATCCGACGAAATACGCTTTCAGCGGTGCCGCGCTGTCGCCTGCTCCCTACGTGCACATGGTCCATCGCTGCCTTTTCTTGCAGGTGATGGCGGAAGGCGAAGTGAAGAACGTTCTTTTCAATCCCACCGACTACGTAGCATCGCGCCAGACGCCCTTTTTCAAAAAGCTCATCGATCGCTACGGCGAGTTCGTTTCTTACAAATTGCTGGCCCGTTCGTTCGGACAGGTCGAAGAGCATCTGGCCAAGCTCGGCGTCATGCCAGGCGATATCGATGTCATCGCGTTCGATCATTTCCACACCCAAGACCTGCGTCCATTGCTCGGAACGGGGGCTGGCCTGGCGGCGCGCTTTCCCAACGCCTTCCTTCTGGCCCCGCGTTGCGAATGGGCGGACTGGGACGACGTGCATCCTTTCCAAGCCGCGTGGTTCATTGCCGACGGCAAAAAAGACGTCCCCGATCAGCGCGTGGTGCTCACCGACGACGATCTCGCGCTCGGCGACGGTTGTCTCTTGCTGCGCACCCCCGGGCACACCAGCGGCAACCAGACGTTGTTCGTTCACGCCGAGCAGGGCGTCTTCGGATGCAGCGAGAACGGCACCGCGGCCGACAACTGGTCACCGTCGGCATCGCGTATCGCCGGATTGCGCGGCTTTGCCCATCACCAGATGCTCGATGTCGTGCTCAATGCGAATACGCCGGAAATGGGCGTCGAGCAATACACCTCGATGGTGCTCGAGCGATCCCTCGTCGATCGCGTCGCCGAAGCGCCCTCTTTCGTGCAGATGTTCCCCTCCAGCGAGATCACGCCATCGTTTCTCGCGCCGGGCATTCGTCCCACCTGGTCTTTCGGGGAGCGCACCAGCGGAACCGTGCAATCGCAGCGCCAGAGTGTGCAAGCCGCGCCGGCCCGAGCGCAGGCGTGACCCCGACGATGACTCGACACGATTACTCGACGCCGAAGGTGGCGGTGACGACGGCCAAGACGTCTTTTTCGAGCGACGTCTTGTCGTTGTTGCCTTCGGCGGACACCTCGGTGGAGTTGGCAGGGTTGATCTGCATGACGCCCATGCGGGCCATGAGCAGCGAGGTCAACCGACTCTTGGCTTGGGTGGCGATCTGCTCGGCGCGCGTATGCGCGTCCTTGGACGCCTCGGCCAGCATCTGGATCTTGAGCTCGGCGAGCTTGGTGTAGATGTAGAGCGGCGCGTCGGAGTGGACGAAGATGCCGCGATCGATGAGCTCGGTGGCCTCGCGCGACACCTTCTCGACCTTCTCGATGTCCGGCGAGGTGACGTCGATCCCCTGCTCGGTGACGTAAGCGACCGTGCTCTCCATGATCTCGCGTCCTTCGCGATCGCGTGGGTGAATCTCTTGAATGCTCGCCGCCGAGATCTTGACCTCCTTGGGGTCGATGCCGCGCGCTTTGACGAAGGCGGCCAGCGCCGGCACGTCGGTGGCGAGCTTTTTGTAGGCCTGCGCCATCTCCGGCGCTTGTGACTTCACGACGGCGCGCCACACGACCAAATCGGATTTGATTCGCTTGGTCGCGGAGCCAGTGACGACGACACGCTGCTCGGCGTGCTTGATGCGAAATGCCTGCACCCCCGCGCGCCCCAGCATCACCGACGATCCGATGAGCCCGACGGCGATGAGTCCCGCTGCGAGAACCGATGAGAGCTGGCTGCCTTCGGAGGACATGTCGCGCTCCACCCCTTACTGTCGACGGCTGCGCAGTTCGACGATCGAACTGCAGCCTAACGCTCTTCTCGGCGCGCCGTCCACTCCGTCCTTGTCGTCTATCGGGCGCAGCTCGCACTGCCCTGATCCCGCGACTCGCGGCGCTCATCGGTCAAAGAAACATCGGATGGACGCGCGTCATCCCAGGGTAACCTCAGCGCACGAAAGGTAGGCGGTCGAGCGCCGCCCCTTTCACAGCGCGCGTGGCTCGAGAGAACTCGAAACGCGTCGCGTGAGCAGACAAGGCTTGACATGGAATGAGGGCGTCGATGAACATGATCGCGTGCGATCTGATCCCGTCCTGCAACGCAGGGCCGGCCGGGTGGCGCGGGGGGTACCGCTCTTGGCGCTCGCGCTCTCGGTCGTTCTGGGCCGAGCCGCGCCCGCTCGGGCGGAAGAACCGCCGGCAGCCGAGCCGGTAGCAGCGGAGACTTCCCCCGAGGAAATTGCGGCGGAAAGTCCGTCGATGGCCAAGCCTTTGGGCGTCGATGTTCACGGATTCGTGAGTCAAGGCTTCATCCTGAGCACGGGCAACAACTACCTGACTGAATCGAAGCGGGGGAGCTTCGAATTCAACGAGGCGGGCATCAACTTCAGCAAGGGGCTCGGCGACCGGCTGCGCGTCGGACTCCAATTCTTTGCGCGCGATCTCGGTGCCGTTGGCAACTACGTCCCCAAGCTCGATTGGTTCAATCTCGACTATCGCTTCGCCGACTGGCTGGGAATTCGCGCCGGCCGTTTGAAGGCCCCCTTCGGTCTCTACAACGAAATCAACGACATCGATTCGGCCCGTGTCCCCGTGCTTCTCCCGCAATCGGTGTACCCGACTCTGAACCGCGACATCCTTTTGGCTCAGACAGGCGGAGAGCTCTACGGCTATTTGCGGATGAGGCCTGCTGGTGCGCTGGAATATCGATTGTACGGCGGCACGCTGTACGTCGATCCGCCCATCGCTCAGCCGCCTCTCACCCTGAAGAATTTCCAGGTGCCCTACGTCGTCGGCGGTCGTCTGATGTGGGAGGCACCGTTCGAGGGCCTGCGAATGGGAGGCAGCATTCAGACGCTGCGCTTCAACACCACGTACACGTTGCCCGCGGCCCCACCCATGCCGCCGCCCGAGGTCACCATCGGGATCCCGTTCGTGCTTTGGTTGGGGTCTCTCGAATACGCGGCGCACGACATCCTGTTCGCCGCTGAATACGGCCGCTGGGCGGCTGATGTCGAAACCACGATCGGGCCGGTCAGCCAAACCCAGTCCGTGGTGAACGAGCGCTACTACGTCATGGGCGCCTACCGCGTAAGCCCCTGGTTTTATCCTGGCGTCTACTATTCGCACCTGGTCGAGAACGTCGACGCCCGCATGTTGCGTGGCAATTTCCAAGACGATCTCGCCATCACTTTTCGCTTCGATCTCACCCCACATTGGCTCGTGAAGCTGGAGGGCCACTACATGCACGGCACGCTCGACGTGGCTCCCGAGCTCAACGGCGGCATCGCCCGCAACCTGCTCCAACGCGATTGGGGCGTGTTTTTCGTCAAAACCACGGCCCATTTCTAATCACCATGCTGCCCGCCTCCCGCACATCCACCGCTTGCAAGCGACGAATCCGTGCTCGAGCAGCGATTCGTGCGGCGGGCCTGTCTGCTCTCGTTGCGCTCGTCTTTGCCGTGTGGTGCGCGATGGGCGCGCCGGCGCTCGCGCAAACGCCACCCTCACCGGACGTCTACCGGATCATCGTCCACCCCAAGAACCCCCAGGTCGTCGTCGATCGTGAGTTCGTCGCGCAGAGTTTTCTCAAAAAGATCATGACCTGGGACCATGGCGGCGTGATTCGGCCGGTCGATCTCGCCCTCGACTCGACGGTCCGCCACAAGTTCAGCGGGGATGTCCTGGGGCGTTCCGTGTCCGCGGTGAGAAGCTACTGGCTCCAGATCGTATTCTCCGGCCGAGGCGTTCCGCCGCCCGAGCTCAAATCCGACGAAGAGGTGATCCGCTACGTCCTGCGGGAGCCGGGCGCCATCGGTTACGTGTCGAGCACCGTCGACCTGCACGGGGCGCGAGTTCTCGCCGTGCACTGATGCGCCGAGGCGAGGCGTCAAGCTCGCGGCGGCAAGCCAACCACGTGCGCTTCTGGAAAGAGGGGCGATGCGACGCTCCGCCGCCTACGGCAAGTGGCTGAGCTCCGCGTCCAAGGGCAGCCCACGGCTCGCAATCCCGAGAATGACGGACCGCGAACGTTCGAAAAACGACAACGTCGTCTCTCGCCGGCCTCCCTGCTCGTGGATCACCGTCATGTAGTTGCAGGCGAAGTCGAGGGCAATTTCCGCCGTCGTCTCCCGGCCGGGCGCTGCGCTGCTCGTCAGCAAAAAGCCAACCAGATGGTCGCTTTTGCAGCCCTTCCTCCTCGTGTCGTCGAAGCCGTCCTCGAACCCCGCTTGGCCGCGCAACCACTTGAGGAGCTCGGACCGGCCGTCCACCTCGAGTTCCTTTTCGGTTCCCGCCACGACCGCGAAGCCCGCCCGACGATCGGCGCTGCGGACCTCGCCGTCGTCCTTGGCTCGGCGTGGATCGAGGCGTACGACCGTCGCGCGCACGACGTTCGAGGCCGCGCGTTGACGCGCCAGCACCATCGGGGTGGGAGGGATTTCGAAGGGTAGGCCTTCGTAGCGGCTCTCGGCGTCATCGCAGGTGCTCACGATCAAACGGTGAGCGCCGGGAGAAAAGGCGTTCTTGTCACAGCGCTGGTTGCATTGGGCACTGCAGCCGTAGCCGCTCCACGGTTCGGGAACGAGAACCTCGCCGGCAGCGAGCGTGCGACAGGGGGGCACGTCGCCGTCGCTGCACGCCTCCATCAGCCGATACCCTTTGCCCTGTTCGAGATCTTCATACGCCGTCCATCGTCCGTCATTCGAGCGGCGCTCGATGAGAGCCTTGGTCGCGATCTTGATTGCGGCGTTCGCGTGCAGCACGAATTGGCCGGGCGCTCGGTTTTCGACGGTGAGCGCGGGGATGGTTACCGAGGATGCGTTGGATGCCGCAAAGGGTGAGTCGCCGGGACCATCCACGCGGTCCGACGATCCATCGAGCTGTGCCGTTGCCGTGCTGCGGCAGCCGCCAGCGCAGAGCACCGTCGCTGCCGCGCAGGCGGTGCGCTCCCAGCTCAAAAGATCCCGCTCACCGCGAAGGCGGCGCCGCCCGGCCCCACTGCAAATCGCGGTGTGAGCGATCCCACCACGTCAGTCGTCGGCTTCTTGTCGTACTTGGTCGGATTGTCCCCCGTGAGCAAAAAGAAAAGACCGAGCCCGGCGGCGGCCGCGCCGACGCCGAGGCCGACGTAACCGATGACGTCTCGCCCCTTGACGCTGTCGAGTTTGTCCTGTGCCGAGAAGATGGCGCGGTTGCAGGCATCGAAGTCTCCGTTGATGCTGCCGACATCGCAGACGCCCTCTTCGCGCTCGAGCCTTCCCACGGCGGCGTCGCGATCGGCCCTGGCGTCGCTCTTGGCAGACGCGTTGGCGAGGAGAAACGCCGTGCCACCGCCGGCGAAAGCGAGCCCGCCACCGATGCCGATCCAGGCCCACGTGCGCTGCGAACGGGCACGTCCGACGTAGAGCTCACGCATCTCCGGCGTGGGGTCGAGCGCGACCGGTACCACCGTCGTCTGGCCGACGGCGACGTCGACGTCGCGTTCGTTCGGACGAAAGCCGCCCCGTTCGACCAAGAGATGGTGTGTGCCATGCGCAAGGCGCAGGCTGGCCGTGTAAGGTCCGCGCGGCGTCCCGTCGACGGTGACGAGGGCCTCGGTCTCGGTGATAGCGAGCTTCAAATCGCCCCCCACGCGCGCGATCTCGGCGCGGTCCTCCTCGGGTTCGAGCGCGATTTCGCCGGAGGCACCGTCCCCCAGCGTGAGCTCGGTGCGGGCGGTGCGGTACCCCGGCCTCACCAGCTCGACCTTGTGGCTTCCGGGCATCAAGGTGAGCGAGCTCGTGAGCGGCGTGCGGCCGACGAGCTCGCCGTCGAGCATGACATCGGCCCCGGGAAGACGCGATTTGAGCGACAGATGCGCGAGCCGTCCCTCCATCGGCGTCAGATCGAACTGGAGGCTCGATTTTGCGCCGCCGGCCACGGTGATTTGCTTGCGCTGCGGCGTGTAGCCGGCGGCGATCGCGCCGACGATGTGGGACCCGCCGGCCAGCTTGAGAGGGCCCGCCAGCGGCGCCTTGGCAGCCTCCACATTGTCGACTTCGATGGTCGCCGGCACGTTGCATCCGACGGTGACCTCTGCGATGCGCCCGAGCTGCTGACTCAAGGTCTGGTTGGCGCGCGCCACGATGTCCGGGGCGAGGCCGGCGGGTTCTTTGACCACTTTTTGCAGTGCGTCGGCGGCCTCTGCGGGCCGGTTCATGGCGGCGTAGACGAGACCGATGTTGAAGAGCACCACCTGATTGGGAATGAGATCGTACGCGCGCTGGAACTCGGCCAGCGCGGCGGCGTTGTTTCCCTCTTCGAAGAGCGCGATCCCGCCGTCGAAACGAGATCGCGCCTCGGCCTTGGGATCCGGGGCAGGCTTGGGCTGGGCCAGGGCTGCGTCGAGCGGAGCAGCAGCCCATGCGACGGCGGCGACGCTGATGAAGAAACGGCGAACGGCGCGGGTCATTTGAAAGGGTTGTCCTTGACGAGCCCGCGCTGGTCGACGCGGGATTTGCCGTTGCCCTGGGCGCCCTCGGGCGTCGATTTCGAAGTTCCGGGCGGCGGCGGTTCTCTGGATGTCGGCTTCGATGCGCTGGCGCTCGCGGAAGCGGCATCCGGTGTTTCCTGCGTCGCCGTCGCGGGGGGCGCGACAGCGACGGAGGGCGTCGCGCCGCTCGCTCCCGTCATCGCGGTCTCGCGGTTGCTCGTCGAAGCGGCGGACGGCACGGCAACCGGCGTCGGCGTGCGCCCGCTCGGCAAGAGTCCGAACACGATTCCACCACCGATCAAGGCCAGCGCGGCGACCGCCGCGAGCACGAAGGGGAGCATCGAGTGGCGCGGCGGTTGCCATTCCTGAGAAATGGCGACCGCAGACCCCTGTGATGGTCCCGCCGGAGGCTTGGCAGCGACGGGCTCTTGTTGACGGAACGGCACGCCGCGACCAGGCCATCCCACCGTCGGACCCGTCACCAGCCCCGTGAAATTCGCGAGCGCATCGCCGAACTCGCGCGCGCTGGCGAACCGCATCTCGGGCTTGTTGGCCATCGCACGGTGGACGATCTCCGCGAACGGAGCTGGTACCTCGGGGCGCAGCTGCGCCATGGGGGCAGCGAGCCCTTCGTGAATGAGCACCGCCAGATGGGCGAGGGTCTCCGCCTCGTACGGGCGCCGTCCGGTGACGCACTCGTAGAGGATGACGCCGAGCGCGTAGACGTCGGCCCGCGCGTCGATGCGCTTGTCGCCGCGCACCTGCTCGGGGGGCATGTAGAGCGGCGTGCCGAGCGACGTCCCTTCGCGGGTGGTCGACATCTCGCCCCCCGTGAGCTGCGGGTCGAACTTGGAGATACCGAAATCGAGGATCTTCACGAAAGGCCGATGATCCCGCTCCATGACGAAGAGGTTTTCCGGCTTCAAGTCGCGATGAACGATGCCGGCGTCATGCGCCGCCTGGACACCGGTGCAGGCCTGCCGCACGAGCTCCGACGCTTCGCTGACGGTCAGCGTTTGCTTGCGGCGCAGGAGATCCGCCAAGGTCTCCCCCTTGAGGAGCTCCATGACGAGGTACGGATCTCCGGTCTCGAGCTCCCCCGCGTCGAAGGTCTCGGCGATGTGCGGATTGCCGATGCGCCCCGCGGCCGACGCTTCTCGCAAGAAACGCTGGATCAGCTCGGGATAGATCTTGTAGCGGGCGTGTAGGAGCTTGAGCGCGCGCCGATGCTTGGTGAGCTCGTGTTCGACCTCGTAGACGGCGCCCATCCCTCCCGTGCCAAGGAGTCGCACGATGCGGAGCTTTCCCCCGACGAGCGTGCCCGGATCGATCGGCGGAAACCCGGAATCCATCCATCTCGAGTCATACCCGGGGCCATCGTAAAGGTCGAGTCATGAGATCCCGCAGGATTGCGGAGAGGTCGACTGCGGAGAGGTCGATTGCGGAGGAGTCGCTCAATGTGGGTGCGGCTCGCGAGCTCATGAAAGCTCATAAGCTCATGAAAGACCGCGTCGCCAGCCGGCTTCCCCGTGAGCTCCGTTTACTATTGGGACATCACGCAGGGGAGTCTCTGTTTCGCCCGCAACGACGCGGACCTCTATCTCGCGAACGGCAAAGTGACGTACTCCGTGGCTTGTCCCTGAATCATGGCGTGGTCGACCGACGACGTGAGGCGCGGACGATCCAACGCTTCGAGAGCAAGGGAGTTTGCTCGACCAGAGCGAGCGCCGCGCGGTTCAACGCTCCTTCAACCGCGGCATGAGCTCGACGAAATTGCACGGCCGGTATCGAACGTCGAGTTGGTGCACGAGGATCTCGTCCCACGCGTCTTTGCAGGCGCCGGGGGACCCAGGAAGCGCGAACAGGTATTTGCCTCTGACGACGCCCGCCGTGGCGCGCGACTGAATCGTCGCCGTTCCGACGTGTTTGAAGCTGATCGATCGAAAGAGCTCACCGAAGCCTTCGATTTCTTTCTCGTAGACCGCGCGAAACGCTTCGGGGGTGACGTCGCGGCCGGTCACGCCCGTCCCGCCCGTCGAAATCACGACATCGACCTGGGGGTCGTCGATGAAGCCGCGCAGCATTTGCTCGATGCGCGCTTGGTCGTCGGTGACGCGTTCGCGACGCACGACTTTGTGGCCGGCGCGTGTGGCACGTTCCACGAGGATCGGCCCGGAGCGATCCTCCTCTTCACCGCGCGTATCGGACACGGTCAGGATAGCGATGTGAACGGCGAGGAAGGCGATGCTTTCGTCGATGCCGGGCATGGGCGTGGTCTAGCACTCCGAAGGCATCGCTTCGACGCGGCCGCGGATACGTTGCGTGGCGTCGCTCGGCTCGGGGCGGCTCAGAGCACGTCGCCACACGCGAGATCAGGAACGCCCGCCTTGCGCGTGTAGACGATACCTTTGCCGCTAGCGCCGCGGGGGAGGTACTTGATCTCCGATTTGCGGCCGTTGCGATTGACGGAAAGGACGACCGCCGTTTCGGCGTGTCCATGGCGAAACGCGGCATCTTCGAGCACGTCGGTCGGCAAGAGACCCGCTCGGGCCGCGGGACCGGCGGCGTCGAGGCGGACGATGGTGCGGCCGGGAGCGTCGACCGTTTCCTGCAAATCGAAGCCGAGATCGAAGGCCGTATATTCCCCCACCGCGCCGCGGAGGCATGATCCCAACGCATCGGAAGAAAGGACGACATCGTCGCCCGCCAGAAGACGATCGAACTGCGCTCCTTCCGCTGGTCCGAGCTCGTCGGTCACGGCCTGGGTCCAAGCGGCGACCGCAAGAGGCGCCCGTGTTTCCCTCGCCTGCTGGAGCAGCTTGGAAACGACGTGGTCGAGCGATCGTTCGCCCTTGGACCGTGCGCGCAATGTGGCCGCCAGGCGAATGGCGTAGAGCGCTCCGCGGGCCATGAGGTGCGCGCGTGCGAGAGGCTGGCTAGCCACGAGGGCCGATACCGCCGCGTTGCTCTTTCCGCGTTGGGGCGACGTCGCTTGCACCGACACCAGTCCATTGACGAAATCGCGCGCATCTTCGACCGAAATGAGTCCGAGGCGCCGAAGAGCGCGCCCCGCAAAATAGCGCAGAACTCCCTCGCTGAACCACGATGATTCGGCCTCGTTGCCGCCCTCGCGCGGAGCGATGCGAAGCTCGCCTCCGATCCAGGAGCGCATCAGATGCTGCGTGACGGCGACGCGCAGCGCGGCTGACCATGGCTCCGATGGCCCCATGTGCACGAGCAGACTGTTGGCTCGCGGCACGAGGGCATAGGCCCCGACCGGACGAGGGCTCGAAACGAAGAGCAGGGTGAAGTCCTGGTCGCTGCCGCCGTGCCACATCTCGCGCAGCGCGGTCCGCACGGTGGCCACCTCGGCTGCTGCCGGACGCGGGTCGAAGGCGGTGTAGCCGAGCCAAACGGTCTCGTCGTGATCGATGCCCTCGTCGAATACCGCGCCGCCCAGTGAGCCCGCGAGGAAAGCGGCATGAACGAGCGACCGGCCATGCCCCTCGCGGGTGCGCGTCCCAAGCCCCAGACTGGAAGCGAACCGCGGCGCCACGATGGCCTTGGTGTCGATGGTGACGGTGAGATTGGCCTTTTCGTTTTCCATTCCCGAGGGAAGAAGAACGATGCGCTCTCCCAAGCCCCGGAAGCGATCCTCGGCGACGACCAAATCGGAGGTGTGGGCGCTGGGGTTCGTATTTGCCCGCAAATCGTAGGCCACGTGCAGGGGCCCCGCGGGTGGACGCTGGAAGGTGACCGTGACACCGGGCGGGGAGCTCGAGGGCGATGCCGGGAGCGCCCCCTGGCTGTCCTCGGCGGTGAGGTGCTCGATGTCCTCGAGCGAGCCCGTGACGAGACGAAGCGCGCCCGGCGTCCCCCCTTGCGCGTAGAGATCGACATGCAGGTGAGGCTTTTCACCCGGTTCGGGCCGGAGCACGATCCGAATCGTCGGTAGCTTGGCCGTGGCCGTCGCCGGCTCCTCTCGCCGCGGCGCCTCTGCGGCTTTGCAAGGCTTGGTCGGCGGCGGCGATGCGACACGCGGGCTGGCGCAGGAGAGCGCGCTGAAACCAAGGGCGCAGATCGCTTTCCTGCCGCCGATTTTCACGGGGCGAATCTATACCTTTCAGCCTCCCGTGGCACGTTCGCCGCGCGCGAGTGCAGCGGACTCGCTGAGACTGATCGCGCCGGCCAGTGGATCGGCGTGACGATGCGCGAGCCGCCACTCGGAGCCTTCGCGGCGATAGACCAGCGTGACGCGAAGGCTCCAGTCCTGTGCCGGCAGTCCACCCACCTCGACATGCGCGCGCTCGATGATGGCGAGGACGACCATATCGGGAGAGCCGTACGCGTGGACCAGCTCCTGTTGCAGGATACCGTTCTTGAAGAATTTGCCGATCGCCTGCATGCGGTCGTTGGTGATAGCGCCGTGCGTCGGCTTGCCGCCAAAGGGCGACATCAGTGTGAAGTCGTCCGCTTGCTTGACCAGGGTGACGTACCGTTCGATGTCGCCGCGCAGCAGCGCCGCGTTCGATTCCTTCGAAAGTTCGACGAGCTTGCGGACATCATCGTTCATGGCCGGGTTGTTGGTGGCGCAGGCGAGGGCCAACGAAGCCAGCCCTGCGCTAGCAGCCGCGAAAAGCGAATGTTTTGTGGATGACATGCGGCGACTATGCCGTCTTTGCCATCCTGTACCAAATGATACGATTTCACCAATATGATGAACGCTATGAATGACGTTTGCGCGGCCGTTGCTTGCCCATCCATTTGGTCAAGACATCCCACAGCCACGCTACGCCAGGGTCCGCCATCGCCGCGCGAGTAGCGATGACTTGGATCGCCGAGCGCGAGAGCGGTGCCAGCGGCGCCGGTGGCTCGGCGAGCACGACGTCGAACCGATGCGCATACGTGGCTGCATGGCGCGGCACCGCTGCGATCAGATCCGTCTCGGCCACGACGGCAAGCGCGAACAGGAAGTTCGGCACGGTCGCTGCGACCCGGCGGACTCGGCCCAGTTTTTTGAGCCTGGCATCGACGTTACCGTGGGGATCGCCCGTCATCGAGACCAGCACATGCTTGGCCGCGCAGTAGCGGTCGAGCGTGAGCTTCGATCCTAGGGGGTGTCCGGCGCGCATCGCGATGGCGAACTCCTCCTCGTAAAGCCGCACGGCATGAAAGCGCGGCGGAACCTCGACGAGCGGCTGGAGCACGAGATCGGCTTGACGCGCGTCGAGATCGGCGAGCGCGCTCTGCGGCAACATCGCGCGCACGCTGAGATCGATATGGGGACCGAGCTTTGCAAGTGCCGTGAGCAGAGGCGGCAGGACCACGGCGAACACCGCGTCGGGCGCACCGATGGTGAACCGCCGCGTCGAACGCTCGGGGTCGAAGCCCTCCGCGTTAGCGACGACGCCCCGGATGCGTTCCAGGATGTCGGCAATCGGTGCTGCGAGATCGCTGGCGCGATCGGTCGGCACGACGCCCTTGGGGTGTTTGAGGAACAGCGGATCGTGAAGCACGCGGCGCAGCCGTGCGAGCCCGTGACTGATCGCGGACGGTGAGAGATGGAGGCGCGCCGCCGTCCGTCCAACGTGCCGCTCCCGCATGATCGCCTCGAACAGGACCAGCAGATTGAGGTCGATTTGAGACAGATCAGTCTCTTGCAGCATATCGACGAGATTATGCCGCCACGCTCAGCATCGCCAGATCGATGAGCGCGCCGGCGGAGGCACGTCTCGCTCCGCATTTCCCTGCCGTCGTCGTACTCGCCGCGTAGTCCCTGTTGTGGCGCACGGATTAGCCTCAGCTTGGCTTGTCGGGACTTCTTCAACTAGACTGCCGGGCCACGATGAGTTTTGACGCAACCTGTTTTTATTGCACGAAGGACGAGCGCCTAGCCGAGCTCATGCTGGAGATCACGGCGCTCGAAGTCTCGACGCTGTTCTTGTTCAAGGAGCAGACGTACCGCGGGCGGTGCCTCGTGGCCTATCGGAGTCACGCGAAGGAGTTGTTCGACGCGGGCGAGGATTTGGCGGCCTTCGCGCGCGACATCGCCCGCGCGGCGCGCGCCGTCGACGAGGCCATGAAGCCGAGCAAGATCAACTACGGTGCGTACGCCGACAAGCAATGCCATCTGCACTTCCATATCGTTCCGAAATACGTGGACGGCCACAGCTGGGGAAGCACCTTCGAGATGATGCCGCAGCCGAAGGTGCTGCTGAGCGGCCCCGAATATGCAGAGCTGATCGAGCGGATCCGCGCGAAGGTCGTCAGCGGTTCGATGTAGAGACGGGTTCGGAGCCCGCTCCCGCTCCCGGTTTCGACGACACTGCCGCCAACGTCGAAAGTCCGAGCCGACCTTTGATCCCGCGGTGCGACACCCCACTTCGCCCTGGCGGTGGTAAGGTGGGCACCAAGCGGCCGGGCCGGCGAAAGGAGGGTTGTCGTGAAAAAATCCGACCCTGAACGAGCCCCTGAGGCTCCGATCTCGTTTCTTCCCGTGTCGAACGGCGAGTTCGAACCACCGCCCGCCACCGAGCGTGATCGGCGAGCGGAGGCGCGTTATTGGCGCGTCGTCGAAGAGAAGGCCCGGCGACTCGGGATGACGCGCCGTCAGTTCACCGAGAGCGCGGCGGGAATGGTCACCGCGCTTCTCGTCATGAACGAAGTCTACGGCTGCGGCGAGTCGCCCGGCGGCGGCGCAGGAGGACAAGGAGGCTTTACGCGCGACGCCGGCTTCGATGTGGAAAGAGACGTGAGCGCGGCCGACGCGGCGTATGCCGACTCGCAGGCCGGCTACGACGTTCACCCGGACGCGACCGAGGACGTCGCGCGGGCCGATTCCACGGTGTCAGGAGACGAGTTCATTTTCGACGTGCAGGTCCACAACACCGTGCCCGCCCCGCCCTGGAATGCGAGCACGTGCGGCGGCGCCAATGCGACCGATACGATGCTCTGTCCGAAAGCGTTCTTGAACGAGATCTTCGTCTTGAGCGACACCGACGTCGCCTGCCTTTCGGGGTTTCCCGCTGCGCGACAGAACGATCAGCCGTCGATCCGGGCGCGTGGGCGCATCAAAGAGATCATCGACCAGCTCTCGGGCTCGCCCCGGCTCGTCATCCACGCGAATGTCCGACCCAGCGACGGCGCCGCCGAGCTCGATGCCATGGCGGAGGACGCGGCGAACTTTCCCGTCGTGGCCTGGAAGACCTATCCCGAACCACAAGGGCTCGACACGGACGCCGTCGGGCGGCCGTTCATCGAGCGCGCACGGCAAGTCGGCGTCAAGATCATCGCTTCGCATCGGGGCATCGGTTCCGACGGCGGCGCGTGGACGGGCATGAATTCGCCGCGCGACGTGGTCACCGCGGCCAAGGCGAACCCAGACTTCAAATTTCTCGTCTACCACTCGGCATGGCAGTCGGGCGTGCGCGAGGATCATCCGTTCAACATGGCAAGCGACGCGCCGCTCGGAATCGATCGTCTCATCAAGGCGGTGCTCGACAATGGTCTCGGACCCGGGAGCAACGTCTACGCCGAGCTCGGCTCGACATGGCACAACCTGCGCAACGACATGGCGCAAGCGGCTCACGCCCTCGGCAAGCTCCTCAGGTACCTCGGCCCGGAGCGCATCCTTTGGGGCACGGACTGCGTCCTCAACGGCAACCCGCAATCGCAAATCGAGGCATTTCGAGCGTTCCAGATCCCGCCGGCGATGCAGACGATGTACGGCTACCCGGAGCTCACTCCGGAGGTGAAGCGGAAAATCCTGGGCGAGAACGCGGCCGCCGTGTACGGCGTCGACATCGCGGCGATGCGCCGGCGCATCACCGCGGACGACATCAACGGCATCATCTTGGCCCGGGCCGACGATCCGGGAGCCTTCCCGCGCGGTCCTCGCCCGTACGGACCGCGAACGCGCCGAGAGTTCTTGGCGTTCTTGCGTTGGAGCGGCGGCGCGGCTTAGGCGTCACCGGGCGCCCAGCCCCTATAGGAAAAACGACACGCCCAATGAGAAGTCGATGGGGTGCCCTATCCGCATCGTGAGCGCGACCGAATCGGAGAAGTGAAAACGCCCGCCAACGTAGAAGGTAAAATAAAATTGCGAACGATTGGCGTAGCAACCGCCGAACCGAGGGTCCCAGTTGGGCGGTGCGCACCACGGATAATCCGGATAAAACGACTGACGAAACGTGAAACCCGGCTCGCCGAAGGCGCTCCACCTTTCGTTGAACCAGAAGTTCCACTGCATCGTGACGGGGATCTGCACCGTCCAAAATGCCGCGTCATAGCCGTAGTACCATCCGGGGCAGTCGCGCGGATCGCGATTGCACCAATACCACCAGTTTCCGTAGTTTCCCGAGTACCGGACCAGATCGAGCCCGAACGAGATCGCCACCGAATCGTTGATCGTTTTTACGAAACCGGGCGACATGACCGGAATCGAAAGACGAACACCGGGGCCCCAACCGTTTCCGCCGTAAGGACCCCCGAAGAGGTAGGCCAGGTTCAGTTTCGGTTCGATCTCGATCCGATCGTGCCGGGGATTGAGATTGCGAATATCGGCCGAAGCTCGGTCGGTCGCTAGGAGGAGCGCGGCCAAAGCGACCACAGCACCGAGGCAATGAAGCACCGGGGAACGAGACCGCATGATCGTCATGGGCACCTCTCATTGCACATGCGTACGTTGTTCGCGCACTTCTTGCTCCGCTCCCTCGAGGCGGAGACCCGGAACGCCATGCGCGGCCGGCTCGGCTGACACCAGGCAGTCAGTTTCCCTTGCCGCCTTCGCGCCGGCCTCCGTCGTCATCGAGGTCGCCTTTGCCGCCTTCGCGCCGGCCTCCGTCGTCATCAGGTCCGCCCTTGCCGCCATCGGGGTCGCGTTTTCCACCCTTGCCGCCGGTACCCGCGGTACCTCCTGTTTCGTCGCCCGCGTCCTTGGATCCGCCTACGCCTCCGCTTCCGCCTCGAGCATCGTTCGATGCATCGGTCGCTCCAGAATCGCTCCCCGGCCCACCGCCTGCGCCGCCGGTGTTCGCGTCACCAGTGGCGTCGCCCGCCGAACCATCGGTGCGGACCGCGCCGCCCATGCCGCCGCCTGCCGAACCATCGGTGCGCACCGAGCCGCCCATCCCGCCGGTTCCCACCGTCGCGTCGCTCCCGGTACCGCCACCGGTCCCTCGACCGGCGGTTCCGCCTGCTCCCCAACTTCCGGCGGCGCCCGAAGATCCGTCGTCGAGCTTGCCACCGTCGGTATCCAGCGAGCCGTCGTAGTCCGATCCACTGCACTGCAGGAGGAACGAAATCATCGCCGTTGCGATCACCCGAGCCGCGTTGTCTCGAAGCATTTGCAGGTCCTCAATTCTTTGCGATTCGACGGATTCCTCGGCTGGATTCGAGCGACGAAGATCGTCAATGGTTGCATCGGGAGCGCAGCATGCGCACCGGCGCGTTTCGCGTTGCGACGCTACCTCGCGCTGCGCTCTTGCTGAACAATTCTACGCCAGTCGATCGGCGGTGCCCCAATCGGCACGAGGGCGTGCCGCGCTTGGGAGCATCTTCGCGAAACCTCCATCATGGTACGTAACCGAAGGGCCTGTTGTGCAGGCAGAGGCACGTCACTTTCTTTTTGGGCGCCGGTGGCGGTGCTCGTTACCGTTCTCGCCATTCCACTTTCACTGGCGCACGGGTGCGGGAACGGCGACTGCGCGCAGCTTGTCAGGTCGGGTCGAGCAGGCCATGCTCGGTCGCGAACAGGGCAGCGCCCGCACGACTGTTCCTCGCGGCCAGGTCGCGCGCCCGGGGCGCCCTTCTGCGCCCACGACATCGAGGACAGCGGTGACCACCCCTCGTCGACGAGGCCCTCTGGCGGGCTGCCGTCGTCCGTCTCTTGCCCAAAGCGCGCCTGACCCGTCGCGCGGCCGGCCGCCTCGACCCTGCGGTCTCCCTTCCGTGCAGACCTGCCCGTCTCGTCCCCTTCTGTTACTAGGCTCGTGTTCGCGTTTCGATTGGACTTGGCGCCGATTTTCTTTTCGCGATGAGGCCAAGACGACGACGCGGGTACGACATATGGTAAGACAATTGGTATGACTAAAGCAGCCAAGCTCAAACTCAGCGTGACGCTCTCCGCCGACGTTTTGGCACTCGTGGATCGCGATGCGCGTCGTCTCGGAGAAACGCGCAGCGGGATCATCGAGCAGTGGCTTCGGCGAGCGGCCGCCGGGAACGTCGAGCGCGAGATCGAGCAAGCCACCGCCGCCTACTATCGTTCCCTGCGCGGCGACGAGCAGACGGAGGGTGAAGCGATCTCCAAGGCGCTCTCTCGCGCTGCACGCCGCGTGTCGTACGACGAAGGAGTCACACCACGCCGCCGGCGGGTCGCGAGGTGACCGGCCCCGCCAAAGCCGGGCTCCTTCGACGCGGGTATATCTACGTCGCACGCCTCGACAAGCTGCGCCCCATTCTCGTGATCTCGCCCAATATCCGCAATGAGCTCGCGTCCGACGTCATCGTCGTACCGTGCTCGACGCGCCTTTTGACCGCTCCAACACACGTGCAACTGGCTCGTGGCGAGGGCGGGCTGCCCCAGGCATCGGTGCTCAAGTGCGAGCAGATCACGACGCTGCATCAGGACGACGTCCGCCGAGAGCCTCTCGGTGGACCCATTCCCGCCAAGCGGCTTCTCGACGTCGAGCGGGCCATTCTGCGAGCGATCGGCGTTCCGGTGCCGCTCGACTGAGAGCGGGACGACGCGCTCATGGACAATCCAGGGGACAATTGCATCGATTTTCCCAACTGGAGCAGACATCGTCACCGCACCGAGAACAGGGCTGCGGCGCTTCGGGCGGCAGCATCGGGGTCGATTGCGTCGGCACCATCGGCACCGGCGCCCTGTGCGCCGGATCGACGTGCGCCTGCCCGGGTGGGCAAGTCGATTGCGGCTCCGCCTGCATCGACCCGGCGAGTAACCGCACCTACTGCGGCGCGACCGGCGACTGCGTCGCCCCGGCGCCCGGATTGCCCGGCACCGACTGCGCTCTCGACGGCAGGATCTGCGTCAGTTCGAACTGCGCCGTCACTTGCCCGGGGACACAGATCAACTGCGGCGGCGTCTGCATCGAGCCTTCCACCGACGAGACCTACTGCGGCGCTTCCGGCGCTTGCACCCCCGGCGCGGGCCCCCTCGGAACCGACGGCATCAACTGCAGCACCGACGTTGGTACCGGCGCCCTCTGCACTGGCTCGGCGTGCGCTTGCCCGAGCGGGCAAGTCGCTTGCGTCGGCACGTGCGTCGACCCGAACACCAACGTCACCTACTGCGGCGCCTCCGGCAACTGCACGAACGTCGGCGGCGGCAACAGCGACGGCACGCCATGCCTGAGCAATCAAGCATGCCTCGGCGGGGCGTGCTTGCAGCTGGCCCAGAAGGTCATCTTCGTGACCAGCACGGTCTACAACGGCAATCTCGGCGCCTTCGGCGGTGGGAACGGCCTCCTCGGAGGTGACGCCCTCTGCGCGGCCCGCGCCACCGCGGGTGCTCTGACGGGATCGTTCAAGGCGTGGCTGAGTAGTGACTCCGTCCACGCCCGAGATCGCCTCACCCATTTTGCGGGGCGCTATGTCCTCGTGGACGGGACGACGGTCGTCGCCAACCATTGGACCGACCTCGTCGACCGCACGATCTTGCACGCTATCGACAAGACCGAGTTCGGCGCGGCTCCGGTAGGAGGAACGTCGAACGGCTTTTGCCTCGGAAACATCAACGCCATGACCGGCACCGACGGTAACGGCCTCCTTTATGGCGGCAACACCTGCGCCAGTTGGACGACTGCCGCGGCCGGACTCAACCACGCCCTGGGCGACACGGGGCTCACCTCACAAAGCTGGACGGAGCTTGCCTGCTGGAACCCGTGCAATTTGACGGCGCCCATCTACTGCCTCGAGCAGTAGTCGCCTGATGTAGCGCGTGTCTGCCGTGCGTGCGTGCTTCCTTACCTCGCTCAGCGAGGGCACCGAACCGGTCCGGTCGTCGCGCTCACGTCCTCTCTACCGCGCGGTGCCGTTCCACGACTCGCGAGCGCGCGGCGACGGTTCCTTCGCCTTTACCGAATCAGCGCGCGCCCGATCGTCCCGCCAGCCATGCAGCGGTGGGACCTCTCTCTTTCTCGGCGAGCGCGGCGCAGCGCAAACCCACATCGACGTTCTCGTGTAAATCCGAAACTCCGCCCAGGTTCTCGAGCCGCGGCCGCAGGAAGGCTTCTACCGCGCGCACGCGTTCGGCGTTGCAGAGAGACACCGGCACGCGCGCGAGGACGAGCGGCCCGAAGTGGGGCGATGCTTTCGTGATCTCGTCGAAGTGCTTTTGGGCCCAGGCAAAGGCCACTTCCACGGTGGGCCGCCGGCGCACGAACGCGAGCAGCACGTCGCGCAGCTCTTGGGTCTTCAGCGTGCCGTCGAGGGTGAGATCGAGCACGCGCTCGACCAGCGCCGGCGTATCGAGCGCCGTGAGTCCCCGGCGCACCCGCTGCCGAACTTCGGGCGTGGCCTCGTTCTTGAGCAGGCCGAGCAAGCGGTCGAACATCGCTGCTTCGTCGCGCTTGGCCGCCAAGGCGATGGCAAGGCCGGCGAGCTCGGGGTCCACTTGCGTAGGATCGGCAAACCAAGCGTTGGCCACGCGGGTTGCTTCCGCCCTCACGGCTGGGTCCTCGCCGAGGATGCCCATAGCGAAGAGCACTTCGCTGCGCGTCGATTTCGTTTCTTCGGACTCGCCCTGTTTTGGCGTCCAGCCAAGGCGACGCGCCGAGTTGCCGAAGAGGTTGCGCACGAAACGAGCAAACGCTGGACGAGACGCGTCGGTGACCACCGCCCTTTCCGTGGCGAGAAGCGCATCCAAGAGCTGCTCGAGCACGAGGTGGCTCGGTTCGTTCTGGTAGCCGCGCAAAAGCTCCAGGTACGCCGAGAGCGGCAGGTGCCCGCTCCAGACGTCCGCCCACGCGTTGGCCGCGAGGCCGAGCCGTTCGCCTTCCGTGAGCTTGCCGAGACTGCGCGCGCCGAGCTTATCGAGATCGGCGCGCGGCAATCGAAAGCGGTAGTACCCGACCTCGCCCGCGTTGGGATAAACGAACGACGGACATGTCGGCGGCCGACCTTTCGCCGCCCCGAGGTCGAGGCGGCCCTCTTTGCCGTCGAGCAGCGTGCATTGCGTGGCGAGCGCGTTTCCTGCGTCGTAACGAACGCACACCGGGATGCGCCACTGTTTCGCGCTGCTCGGCTCGTTTTGATCGAGGTAGCGATATTCTTCCTGACGCAGTCGAACGAACGGTACGGCCGCGCTCTCCGGCGCCGACGACGCGGCCGAAGCGCAGTCGAGCTCTACGCTCACCACCGGCACGCCGCTCTGACCGAGGAAGCTCTCCACCACTTTGCCGACATCGCGGCCGCCGCTCGATTCGGACAATGCGGCATAGAAATCGGCGGATTTCACGGTTCCGTCGCGATGACGCTTGATGTAGCGGCGCAAGCCGTCACGGAACGCGTCAGGCCCGAGCCACGCCTCTATCATGCCGATGATGGGAGCGCCCTTTTCGAAGATGAGAGGATTGTAGTCGCTGATCTCCTTCGCCGTGCGCACCGGGGTGCGGATGGGGCGCGCGGCCGGCAGGGCGTCCATCAACATCCCCCAACTTTTGCGGTTTATCTGCTCGAGGCCGGCCTTCGTCTCCGGTTTCCACTCGTCGACGATCCTGACGCCGATCCACTGAGCGAAGGACTCCTTCAGCCAGATCTCGTCCCACCACTGCATCGTCACCAGGTTGCCGAACCAGTGATGAGCCACCTCATGCGCGATGGTGTCGGCGAGCGCACGGCGCACTCCTGCGCGCGCGCCGTCCGGCTCGACGAGGAGAATCTCTTCGCGCGAGGTGATGAGGCCCGCATTCTCCATCCCATCGCCGTGGAAGTTGGGTACCGCGACGAGGTCGAGCTTGCCGTAGGGATAGGGCTGGTCGAAATACTTCGCGAACCGATCGAGATGCGCCGCGGCCATGTCGAGCGCGGCTCTTCCATGCCGAGCCTTGCCCTTGGCGGCAATGATGCGCAGTGGGACGGGCGTTTTCTGTCCTTCGAGCACCTCGAGCGAGCCCACCGCGAGCGCCACCAGGTAGGTCGGAAGAGGTGGTGAGAGCTCGAATTCGAACGTCGTCGTACCCGTGGCGGCGTCGTCACTACGACGCGTCTCGCTCGTATTGGCAAAGGCCAAATTCCCCTTGGGTACGCGAAGCGTGATTTGAAACGGCGTTTTATAGGCAGGCTCGTCGAAGCAGGGAAACATGCGACGGGCGTCGATCGGTTCGAAATTCGTGAAAGCGTACGCCGCGCCCTCGTCCTCGACGCGAAAAAGGCCGTGCTGTTCGTCGGCGAAGGGCGCCTGGTACGCGATGTCGAGCTCTGCCTCGCCGGGCGGAAGCTCTTCCGCAAAGGCGAGTACCAGCTCGTCGGGGCCCTCCTTCGCCCCAAAAGCGAGCCGCGCGCGCGCGGTGCCCGTCGCCTTGCCACGCGAGGTCGTCGCAGCGACGCTCGCAACGTCGAGATCACGGCCGTGCAAGACGATGCTGCGGGTCGGTGCATGGAGCGTCACGCCGATGCGCGCGCGGCCGGCAAACCTTCTTTGCGACGGATCGATGGTGAGGTCCAATCCATACCGGAGAGGGCGCACACGGGAAGGGAGCCGGCCGTCGTCGCGCGGAGGGGGCGCCGAATCGGCCAAGGAAACGCGAATGGTCGGCGAAGCGCGCGGAGCGGGAGAAAAGGGGGACGGCGATCCACCACAAGCCGCGGTGAGGGCGACGATGGCGATCGAAAACGAGCAACGCATCGCCCGACCACCGTCGCGCCGCGAGGGGACAGCCGTCAAGTGTGTCCGGTTGACGCGGCAGACCGAGCCTTTTGCAGCGCGCCAAGAAGGACCAGCGCAGCCGCGCCCTACGGTTCAGCTCGCCCTCGCTGTGCGCGCCGGACACGTCTACGTCGTGGTCGCGTTCTTGCAAATCATGTCGATACCGTGTCTGCCTTGCGTGCGTGCTTCCTTTTCGTGGTGCTGTTGATAGGACCTTGGGCCTGCACACCCAGCGTTACGCCCGTTTTGGCGATGGATCCACTCGAGCGTACGATGTCGAGACTCGAAGATCCGCGCGCACGGCAACAATTCGCCGATGTGATGGCCACGGCAGAAATGCAGCGTGCCATGGGAGAGATGAGCTCGGCCCTCGCCAAGGGTCTGGCCCTGGGGCTTTCGAACGACGAGATGGTCGCCCAGCTCGAGCAGATGTCGCGCCGCATGACGGAGACCATGGCCGAATCGCTCGCGCGGCGAATGAAAAACGACGTGGCACCCGCCAGTGCGGCAGTTGCCGCTGCCGCAGTCGAAGCCGCGATGCACGCGGCGATTCGTACGGCGGCCGACGAGCTCCCCGTTGCGCTGGCGCCGGCGATGCGTCAGGCGCTGACCGAGTCGCTCGGCCCGGCGATGGAAGCGGTGCTTCGTGAGAACGTCGGGCGTGGGCTTACGGCGGTCGCCAGCGCGCCCGAGTTTCACGCGGCGCTCGGCGTGACGGGCCGGTCGCTGGCACGCGAAGTCGTTTTCGGCACCAACGACGCATTGGCCGAGCTCGAGGAGCGCCAGTCTAGCCGCGGGTTGCTGGCGCGGGTGACGCGACTTTTCGCGAGCGCAGGGTGGTTGGGGTGGGCGATCGCCGCGGCCGTCCTGTTGATCGCCACCTGGTGGGGCGTGAGGCGATTGCAATCGCGCTCGCTCTCGAAGCTCGCGGTGCGCGACCGCGAGCTTCGAGAAACGGTGCTGCTCACCTTGGCGACGACGCTGCGCGCTGCGGAAGGACGACCGTGGGCCGACGACCTTCATCGGGTTCTGCGCGACAAGATTGGCAACGGCGAAGCGATTCCAGGGCCGGTGGCGCGTGAAGCGGACCCAGTGAATAACGGTGTCCGGCGCGATCAGCGCAATTCGGCGGTACCCCCGAGCGCTCGTTGACCGGGCCTCGGCCATTGCTACGGGCCGCAAGGACGGCGAGAGATCGATCGATCGCGGCGACGACCCCGGAGACGACCCCGGAGGCAAAGGGCTAAGAGGACTGGCAACTCCCAACCGCATGTCGCGCGGCTGGGTGCTGCGAAGGAGCACGAGCCCGAAGAATGCACGGGCCCGCTGGAAACGTCCGACGAACCGTCGACGTTCGATCCAGCGTCGACATGGCCGACTCGGCCTCCGTCGCTCGAAGCCAGGCCGCACGACGCCCCGATCGTGGGTGCCACAACGTCCCATTCGCCGGAGCAGGCTTTTCCGACCTGGGTGGCCGCGCCGCAAGCAGTCTGGCCGCACAGTGCGTCGAACCGGAAGAGGAGTTCGAAGGTCGCCGTCGAATCACGCAAACGCCCCAAAGAGAAGCCGGCTTGTCGGACGTCCGCGCAGGCGTAGAGTCCGTTCCTGTTCCAAGCGAGGCAGCTCGGTCCCACATCGGAACGGCGTTCGAAACTCGGCCCGTCCGTGACACCGACCCACGTTCCGTCGTTGGGGCCGCCGAAGGCGATTTCGCCGCCGTCCGGTGCGATGGCGAAGCCGAGCAATCGCCCGGTTCCGGTAAAGCGCTTGCGAAGCGTCCGCCCGCCGTCTTCGCTCGACCAGATGACGGTTCCTAGCGAATCGTCGACGCGCACGAACACACGATCGGCGTCGAGCGGGTGCACTCCGGCGATGTACGCCATTCGCTCGACCGAGGTTTCTGGCACTGCAACGCGTTCGAAGGTCTCACCACCATCGACCGAGCGCATGAGAACCGATGCGTACGCTTCGGCGGTGCCGAGGCGGCCGGACATATAGACGCGTCCAGCATCGCTCGGCGCAATGTCGACGGTGAGCGGAAGAAGCTCAGTCGGCAAGGGCGGCCCGACCTTGGTCCACGTTTGCCCATCATCGATCGAGCGCACGACTTGCGAGTCGTATCCCCCTCGTGCTCCACCGCGCATGTGAAAAGCAAGAAGCTCGTGGGGCCTGCTCTTGCTGAGCGAAAGATCAGGCACGATCTGAAGCGCGAGATCGGGGGGAAAGCCAAAGTGACAACCGTCGGCGCTTCTCACGATGCCGTCGAAGGTGGCCGCGACGATGGCCCCGCTCGCCGTGATGGCCAGCACCGTGTCTTGTTGACCTTTCAGCGAGAGCGCGGATTCACACGTCCAGCTGAAGCTTTTGGCTGCGTCGCGCGATTCGAGCAACCCGAACGTCGCACTGACGAGGATGTGCGACGCATCGGCGGGATCGAACGCGATCATGCTCGCTCCCGGAAAGCGACCGTTCGCTCGAGCATCGGCGCTGGCCATGAACAGCGCCGACGCCAGTGCGATCTCAAAACAAATCGTGCGCGCGCTCATCGGCGGCAGACGCAGGGGGGCTCCTTGTGAAACGTCATCTCCTTGGGCCTATCGAAGAGCGGTGTGCCACCCCTCTCGACGAGCATGTTCTGCAAGTAAACGACGTCTCTCGGAGGACGAGCGGCTTCTCCGCCTTCGTTCTGATCGCCCCAGGGCGATCCCACGACATCGAGATCGCCATCACAATCCACGTCGCCGACGCGAGCGTCGTGACCGCGAAAATCGGCGGCAACCGTATGTTCGACGAACGTTCCTTTGCCGTCGGTGTTCTCCCAGATCCACTGCGGGCCGGCATTTTTTCCGACATAGATGTCGAGGTCGCCGTCGTTGTCGAAGTCGGCCGCCACCACCGTATGAAGCCAACCCAACCCCGTCTTCAGCGAGTGCAGGGCGAAGTTTCTGCCCATTCCGTCGACGTTTTCGAACCAGGCCGCTCGGGCGCCGGTATCGCCTCCCCAATGGGTGATCATCGCGAGGTCGGTATCACCGTCTCCGTCCAGATCGCCGAGATAGGTGAGAGGCTCGGCCGTAAAGCCGGACGCTGCTGGAATGGCAACTTCCTCCCAGGTCATGCCCACGCCGTCGACGTTCCTGTACCACCAGTCCCTGCCTCCGAGAACGTCGTTTTTTCCGTCACCGTCGATGTCACCGACCGCCCCTCCTTGCCGGCTCGGATGCGTTCCAATCACTTTTCCGGTCGTCCACCGGAGCGTGGGATCGCCCGGACCGGGCGTCCACCATTGTGGATTGATTCCGGTCATGAAATAGAGGAGGTCTGGTTTCTTGTCGTGATTGACGTCGCCGATGATGTTCTCTTCGACGTCCAAATCATTGATGGTGAACCGCTCCCACGTCGTGGCTGCCCGCACGGCGGCCGTACTCCCGCCCGGGTTTCGGTACCACGAGTTGCTGGCGACGAGGTCGACGAATCCATCTGCGTTCACGTCCATGGCGCCGCCACCTGCCGTGGAGCGATGCCCTCCGCCCAGCGCGTGCCTGACCCACTGGTCGGGACCACAATATTCGTACCAGACCATGCCGCCGGGCTGATCGCTGCGCTGACCGTGTGCGTAATCGAGATCGCCGTCATTGTCGATATCGGTCAACGACTCCATCCCCACGTACCTCGGATCGTCGCTGAAGATTCCCACCCAATGTTTGGTAAAGGGAAAACGCATGTCGGCCGGGGTGTTGACGGTGAAGCCTTCTTTGCCGGGCATCGGTCCGATGCGAATCGGTTCCGAGCAGCCACCCGATGGGCGCGCGTCGACATCGATTGCCGCGTCCATCTGGGAAGAGTCGCCGGTCCCAGCGTCGACGGATGCACCGGCGGAGCCGTCGGTGCTGTTGGCGTCGCGCGCAGCACCATCCATGCCGGCCCCCGCGGCACCACCCATGCCGCCCCCCGCGGCACCACCCATGCCGGCCCCCGCGGCACCACCCATGCCGCGCCCCGCGGTCCCGTTCCCGCCCGCACCGGCGGCGTCTCCCGTCGTCATCGGACCACCGCCCCTGCCGGCGTTGCCGCCGGTGCCGGTGGTGCTGACATCGGTGCTACCAGAATCTTGGTTCGTGCCGCCGCTGCCGCCCATGGCACCGGGCGGGTTCGCAGGAGCACCGTCACCGCTGCATGCGGCGACCGCAGAAGAGACGACGAGCACATAACGATGGCGGTTTCTGAACATCATCCATCTCCGTCTCCGAACAGCGCTTCCGACGTCTCGCGACTCAAGCGGAACCGCCTTTCAGGCTAACACCGTTCAACCGGTTGAGCCATCAGGTGATCTCGAAGCGAAAATTCTTGTCGATTGCTCTCCATCCGACATCCAGCAGATAGAATCTTTTTTTACGACGATGCACCTCGGTCATCGAATCGTTCGACGGTACGACGATCGAACGTAAGCGAGCCTCTCCATGGCCGCCGCCGCGACGCTATTCGGGCGGGTGCGCGCCGGGAAGCTGCGCGCGGAGGGGATAATCGGCCACGATCGCCTTGCAGGCACCGCGCGGCGTCGCCGAATGTGACGTGTCGGGTGGGACGACCGCCGCCATACCCGCGCGTACGATTTCCTCCACGCCCGCGATGGTGAACGCGATCTCCCCTTCGACGACGTGCCAAACTTCTTCCTGCGGGTGATGATGCTCGTACAGAGGGACCGCGTCCGCCGCGATGTCCCAGTGTGTAAAAGTCATCGTTGCCGAGTGAAAGGAGCGACCGGTCCAGCCGTGGAGAGGACGGCGGACGAGCATGTCCTCTGCGCGCATGATCGCCATGGCACGACGGTAGCATCACCGAACCTCGACGCTACGGGGCGGGCGCTTTCGAACGATCATTACCGCCCGAGGTCACCGGGCTTTGACCCCGCTTCACCTCGATGGTCATGCGTCCGATGTTCTAGCGACGTCGCAGCGGTCGCTTTCTCGGCGCGGCGCCCTTCGGCGAATCGCTTCCGAGCTTCGCCATCATCGACTCGGCATGCTCGGCGCTGCGATTCAAAAATTCCGTGATGACCTGCAGCTCGCGGTCGGAATAGCCGGCAATCAGGGAAATCGTAGCGCGCGCGATCGAGGCGTAGGGCGCGGTCATGCCGGAAGCCGCATCGGGGACACGCATGACCAGGACCTTGCGGCGATCGGCGGCATCGTCGTTGCGGCGGACCAGACCGCGCGCCTCCAGGCGGTCGATGAGACTCGTGACCGACGTGGCTGCTAGCCCCGTATGCATCGCGATTTCACCGGCACTCTGCGGACCCAGCCGGTCGAGCAGCTCCAGCGTGCGCGTATCCGTAGCACTCAGTCCGAAGCGTTCGGCGATGGCACCGTGAAATAGAACCGCCGTGGTGGCACTCCTTCGCGCTGCCTGAATCAACGTCGCCACGAGGGTCTTGCGGGACGAGCTTTCGCTCCTTGACATATCTATTTCTACGCCTCAGATATTCCGATACATCGAACTATCCGTTCCACAGTATCATACACGGAGGAAATGAGCCATGGTCGAGGCAGTTGCAATGACGGAGAGGCGATTGGGCGACGAGGCGGAGCTACGCGCCAAGCTCCAGGCGCTCGCGGACGCGTGGGCGGCGGGAGACGCGGACGCGTACGCCGCAGGATTCGCGGAGGACGCTCAGTATGTGACGTTCGACGGCTCGCGCCTGGATGGCCGTCGACAGATAGCAGAGGGACACCAAGCGCTGTTCGCTCGCTACTTGCGAGGTTCGAGATTGCATTCGGAATTGACGGAGATCCGGTTTCCCGCGCCCGACGTGGCGATCATCCATGGACGCGGAGCCGTACTAAAAAGGCGTCAGAAAAAGCCCGCCAAACGACGCGTATCGGTCAACACCACGGTCGCCGTGCGACGCAATGACCACTGGTCGATCGTCGCTTTCCACAACACGCGATACCGCCCCTTCGCGACAACGCTCTTCGGCCGACTGCTCCGTGTTCTCGAAACGCGCCGCAACCCCGACGCCGACGTACTTGGTGATCGCAGTACGCGTGGACGAAATCACGCACAGTCGCCCGGACAAATGTAGGAGCAGCCCCGACCACGCTCCTTCGAGCGCCAATCACCAATACTTGCCGATCCCGAGCGATTGCTGAAAGGCGAGCGAGGGTTCGAAGCGCTCTTTGCCGTCGCCCGTTTCCAGGACGAACCAATAGGTCCTCAGCGCTTCGTCGATGAACAGATAGAACCCGCTCCTCAGCTCGATTGCGCCGCCGACGCTGACGCCCATTTGCCCGCCAAACGTCGTGCGCGCCGGGGCACGTCCTCTCGACACGAAACTCTGGTGCGACAGCACGGGACCGCCCGATACGCCCGCGCGCAGCGACACAATCGGCAAGTCGTAGTTGTAGTTGACTTCGACGCTCGCCCCGAGCTCGGTCACCGATGCGTCGACGTAACTGTTGTCGAAAGTCGCCTTGCAGCCCTCGAAGCGGGGGACCAACGCGAGCGACGACAACACGAT
The DNA here is from genome assembly GCA_035318465.1 of Polyangiaceae bacterium. Classification (GTDB taxonomy): domain Bacteria; phylum Myxococcota_A; class Polyangia; order Polyangiales; family Polyangiaceae; genus DASWDH01. The sequence goes on along the minus strand of DATHES010000003.1, from coordinate 79,837 downwards.
GGGATAGGCGACGAACGCACCTTGGCACGAACTCGCGGCGTTGCGTAGCGCCGTGTGAAACGCGTACCCGCCGAGAGGGCCGTGCGCCGCGCTGGTGCTTCCCCCTTTGCGGACCAACCGCGCGTATTCCACGCGCTGGAGTCGATCGTCCCTTATCTCGAGCGTCTCACCCTGGCGCAAGGTGACCTCGCCTTCCAGCAGATGATCCCTCGCTCGCGCGCGCACCAAGTACCGGCCCGGCTTCAAGCTGAGCGTTCGCGCGGCCGCGCCCGCGGCGACTTCGCCCACCATGGCGGCCGCGACCGTCGATTGCCAGATCAGGTAGCTGCGACCGGGCGGAAAGACGGCGGTGCTGCGGTTCGCCGCGTGCGCGCGCGGCTCGGTCATGACGATGCCGCCGCGACCGCGGACGTCGTAACGGTACGTCGGGTGCTGGGTGCCTGCCCAAGTGCGGGAGGTCGCACTGAGCGTCCAGCGGTAGGCGTAGGCGTACGCCTCTTCGAGGGTGACCTTGCCGTCGTCATCGTCGTCGGCTGCCCCCAACAGGCCCGATCGGAAATAGTGCGAAAAGAACGAGCCCCCGATTTCGTCCGATTCCTGTGCGTCTTCGTGAGATGCGCTCGACGTCAAGAAAACGGCGCCTTGGTTGTCCAATTCGTCTTGCATGCGCAGGAGAAAAGGCGGCGCGGGGGCGCCCCCTTTGACGCGGGTGAGCGATCCCGAGCGGCACGCATCGAGCACGAGCACGCGAAAGGCCGCCGCCGAGGAGCGCACCAGCTGCTCCATGATGTCCAGCTCGAGCCGCGTTCCCGCCAGGTGCAGCCCCATTGCATCGGCGTGACCGGAGAAATAGACGAAGAGGACTACTTGGGTTCCCGACTGACCCACGGCGGCACGTACGCGGTCGTTCGTCGCAATGATCGCGCGCTCCACCGTCGTCGCGGTTTCCCCCCTCAGCACGATGACATTCTGTGGCGGGAATCCGCCCACGTCCTTCAGCGCTTCGCCCATGCGCGCCGCGTCGTTTTCCGCGTAGCGCAGCACCGCCTCGTCGCTCGCTCCCGTGTTGTTCCCGATGAGCACCGCGAAACGCGCCACGCTGGCGCGTGCGTCGCGCGCGCTCAAATACACGCACGCGGCGAGCAGGAAGAACCAAACGCGCGAGGCGCGCCGGCGCGCGGCAGTGAACCGTCGACACGCTCGCCAACGACGACTGGTCACGGCTTCTCCTTTCGATACCGCAAGGTGTGGGTCACACACCCGGCGATGGGCGGCAGACCATCTGGGCCTCCCGCGAGCGCGGCGCGAATCGGCTCGAGCACGATGGCTGTATCGCATTGAAGCGCATAAATGCGTTCATCCCCCAAGGTATCGTCGAGGATCGTGCTCACCGGAACGGGCTGGCCCAAGCCTTCCTGAAAAGCGGCGGCCCGGTCTGCGCCCGCTGGGAAATAAACGTTGGCCCTGCCCGCGCCATCGACGCTGAGGATGGCGAGATAGCCCGGCCTCTGGGAGGAAAACACGAATTCGACGGCGTCGCCTGGATGGATGGACATTTGCTCGTTTCCGGCGGACACCTCGCCGTGACGAAGCACGTAAAATTCGAGCGCCCTGCCGCCCTTGGTGGGAAGGGGGGCCGGCACGGGCACTGGCCCTAGGGCCCTTCGACCGAACAGCAAGATCAAGCACGCCGCTGCCGCCAAAATCGGCGCGAGTCCGAGCATCATCGCGCGACGCCGGTCTCCGGTCCGACGCGGCAGTACGAAGGGAGCTTGCTTTTCGGCGAAGCTTCGCTGATCGGCGCGAATCGCATCGAGTCGAGCTCGGCAGGCTTCGCACCCGCCGGCGTGCCCCAACATCTCGCACTCCTCCGCCGGCCCGAGCTCCCCGCCCACCAGACGATCGAGCCCGAGATCCGAAATGCACCGAGCTTCACGACGTCGCGATTCCATCATGGCCGCCCTACCTCGCCACACATCCGAGCGCGCAGTCGCTCCAGCAGGTGTCCGACGTGCCGGCGCGAGCAACCCATCACGGCGGCAATTTCGTCTTGCGTCAGCTCATCGACGTAGTGGTACACGCAAGCTTGGGCCATCTCTTCGGACACCGAGCCAAGCAGCCGTCTCAGCTCGAGCATGCTTTCCACTTTCCCCGCGGGCGACGCTTCGTGCGCCGGCGCGTGCCGCTCCACGAGTCGTGCGCGTGTACGCCCATTGCGCAGCCGGTTGAGGCACCGATGCGTAGTCGCAGCATAGAGCCAAGTCACGAGCGAGCTCCGTTTTCCGAATTGTTGGGGATGCTCCAGGAGATCGATGAAAACTTCGTGCAGCGTCTCGGTCGCGTCGTGCTCGTTGCCCAAGAGACGTCGGGCGCGGCGAAGTACGCCGTGGCCATGTCGTCGGTACGCATCTTCGATTTCCTCGGGACGAAGAGCTGGCATCGGTCGTAGGAGCGCTCCATTTCTCGTTGCAGGTCAGAGCGCAAAATCGCGGTACGTCGCGCCGAGCGTGATGGTGACGGGAATAGGCGCGTCGTCCGGGTTCGGCTCGAAGGTCCAGAAATCCCCGCAATCGGGCGTCACTCCGCCGCGCGAGCATTGCGGTTCGCTCTCGTGGATGGAGCACGTCCAGCAGGTGGGCGCGTCGGGCATTGCCTTTTGGCAAAGGTCGAAGTCGAGCCGGTGCGCACCCAGTTTCACGCGCGAGTTTTCTCCACAGGTGGCCCTGTTCTCGCAGCGGCCTCTCCCTCCCCAGTTGCAAAGGTCGCGCTCCGCCCGGTCACCGAGTGTCATCCGCACGACGTGGTAGCCGCGCTTCGCCGGCACGCCGTAGAACCGACCCGCATCCTCGATGACATCGGGGAGCAATTCGATACGCGGTCGCGGATCGCGCGCGAAATACAGGATCATCGAGTCGAGCGAATAGCCCCAAATGCTTTGCATCTCCGGCTTGTTGTATGGCTTCCCGATTTGCGTTCCGGGTGCGAGCAGGACCAGCTGCCCGTAGGCGACGGCCATCTCTCCGTCCGAGTCGACTCGCAGCGCAGCGTCGGGGGGCGGTTCGAAAAAATTCAACTTGAAACGTGGAATTTCGCCGCCGGCGTGGACGATGGCGCTGCCGGAATAATAGTCGCCGAAACCGGGCAACCAATACACGGCGACGACCGCGCCTTCCGGGAGTGTGGCGACGGTAGGAACGTCGACTGCTGAAGTTGCCGTGCCGTCGACGGGCGCCACAGGATCGACGATCGTTCCTTCCATCGATCCGAGCGGTTCGCCTGTGTACGTCGGTTCGACCTGTGACGAGCACGCTGATAACGTGGCGAGGAGAAAGTAACAAACGGACGGAGCGGCTCTATGGAGATGCATCGTGGGGCTCCTTGTCGTTCGAGGTCTCCATGATGAGGACCGCGAACGCGCCCGTCAGGGCACCGATGCCCGAGTTTTTTTTTCCATCGATTGGTTTCGTCTCCGGATATGCAAACGATGCCGCGCTTCGCACGTACCTAGCGCGCCTCTTTGGACCGGTGCTATCGGAGTACGACGTTGTCGATAGATAGCTCGGCCGGGGGCGTGGGTCCTATCACCTCGGAGAGCCCGACGGTGACATCGACCGAGCTCGTTGGTGTGGTGAGCGCGGTCGCGATGCCGTCTTTGGCGAGCACGGTGACGCCATCGAACGAGATGGTCACGCTTCCGGCAGTGGCCGACCAAACCACGTCCATCGAGACACGGACGAAGCTCCCGTATTTGGGCGGAGCCGGCAGTTCGCCGCTGAAAACGAGTTGACTGGTCGCCACGAGCACGCTCCATCTGTCCATCGGCATTGCCAAGAGCGCGACGCCGCTTTCCGTTGCATTGCGGCCGAGCCGACTGATTTGGAGCAGCCAGTCGCCAGGCGCCGTGCCAATGCTCGCCACATTGCAGTCGAACTCGAGAATGCTGCGCGAAAGCGAGGTCGAAACGACCTTGATGAGGCGAGCGAAGTCCATCTCGGAACCGCCACTGCTTACGGGTAGCTTGGCGTGCATGCTTCGGCGGGGAGACGTGAAGTCGACGAGATTGAAATCGAGCACCGCCCCCGGCGTGACGCTGGCCGTCGTCCATTCGTCGCTCACCGCGGTAACGGTATCGAAATCGGCGCAAAACAGAGCCCATCTTCCCGCGCACCAAGCCGTGGATCCGTCGCCAGCGTCAGGTGCCGCTGCCTCGGTGGGCACGTCCTGGCGCGCATCGCCGGCGGCACCGTCCGGCGGAAGCGTGACGTCGACCACGACACCGGTCTCCAGGGAATCAATCGACGTCACATCTGGCAGCGTCCAATCGCGCGGTTCGTCGTCAGTACCGACGTCGCGCGGTGCGACGTCGGTACTAACGTCGGCAAGATCGGTCAGTGTCGAATCGCGCGGGCCGTCCTCGTTCGCGACGTCGCCAGCATCGGTCAGTGTCGAATCGGGCGGTGCGACATCCGTGCTGACGTCAGCAAGATCTGTCAGTGTCGAATCGGGCGGGCCGCCATCGTTGCCGACTCCCCCCTCGTCGTTGCGGTTGACGGCTTCGAACGGATCGCCGCCACAGGCACCGCCGCCAAGAAGCAACGCACACGCAACGGTGACGACTCGGCAGGACATTCCAAGCCAAAGGTATCACTTCCCCTGGTCGGTTTTGAATGGATTCCTCTGCCCGAATGGCCCGAATGGCCCGTCCTACCGCTGCCGCCCTCGACGACTGGACGGGCGAGTCGCCCCTGCAGCATTCGGCGCGGATGGCGCTAACCCCATTCCTTCGTCAGCAGATTCGCGTCGCGCGCGATGACCCACGCGCCATCCCGCTTCTTGCGAAGGATGCTGAGTGTGTAGCCCGAACGACGTACCGCGCTCCCGTTCGGCGGCGTCATCGTCACGACCAAGTACGTGCGGCACCATGCCCAACTGCCGTGCACCCCGATCTCTTTGATGTCGCTCTTGGCTTCTATGCGCGTCTCCTTCATCTCCTGCGCGCCTGCCGCGAACGCCTCCTTTCCGAACGGCGCCTGGCCCGGCACCATGAAGAGGACGTCGTCTGCCATCAAGCTCTGCACCTTGGCCTGGTCGCCGGCCTGGCTCGCCGCCATCCACGTTTCGATGACTCTTCGAATCGCGCGCTCGTCGCCCGACATTGTTCCTCCGTTACCCGAGGCCTTTGCTCGAAGCCAAGTTCTTACATTGGAGCGTGGCGCGCGCCGTGATTTCTTGGGGTGGACCTTTGGTCGTCCCGCGGGAAGCTCGGCAAGAACGTCGCGCATGCGTGCACTTGCCGGCTGCTAGGCTTCGCCCTCGAGCGATGACACCCATGGCGAGCGAGGAGCCAGTTCGATGAAGATCGTCATTCCCGGGGGGACGGGGCAAGTCGGATCGGTCCTCCTCCGCGCGTTTCGCGCGGGCGGCCACGACGTCGTCGTTCTCAGCCGAGGCGCGGCGGGCGAGGGCCGAGCGGTCGCTTGGGATGGGCGCACCTTGGGGCCGTGGGCGGGCGAGATCGACGGCGCCGATGTGGTCGTCAATCTCGCCGGGCGCAACGTGAATTGCCGTTACACCGCGGCGAATCGGCAGGCCATGATGAGCTCGCGGATCGACTCGACACGCATCGTCGGTCAGGCGATCGAAAGAGCGACCAGACCGCCGCGCCTGTGGCTGCAAATGAGCACCGCCACGATTTACGCGCACCGGTTCGACGCGCCCAACGATGAAAAGACGGGGCGCATCGGGGGCGGCGAGCCCGGTGCTCCGCCGAGTTGGAACTTCAGTATCGACATTGCCAAGGCATGGGAAGCGGCCCAAACGGAAGCCAATACGCCCGCGACGCGCAAGGTGGCGCTGCGCAGTGCGATGGTCATGGGCCCCGATCGCGGCGGTATTTTCGACGTGCTGCTGGGGTTGACGCGCGCGGGTTTGGGCGGGTCCATCGCGGGGGGGCGGCAGTACATGTCGTGGATCCACGACCGGGATTTCGCGCGCGCCGTCGCGTTCTTGATCGAACGCGACGACATCGCCGGTCCCGTCAACGTCGCCGCGCCGAATCCGCTGCCGCAGCGGGACTTCATGGCGGCGCTGCGTTCGGCGTGGGGAGCGCCGATCGGCCTTCCAGCCACCAAGTGGATGGTCGCGATCGGCGCCTTCGTCTTGCGGACCGAAACCGAGCTCACCTTCAAAAGCCGACGCGTGGTCCCCTCCCGGCTGCTCGATACCGGTTTTACTTTCGACTTTCCCGAGTGGCCGAGCGCGGTGCGCGAGATCGTGGAGCGCCGGCGGACACCATCGATCGGCGTGGTGTAAGTCGTTTCCCGCGCACCACGCACCGCGACACGCGGCGCGGTCGTTCTTCCATCATCCGGATGCGACGATGCCCGCACGCGCACAGGGCGGCGGGGGCGACGCTTCGCATGGTTTCGGGGGCGCCCAGTTGGTTTCGGTGTCAAAGAAAGAGCGGACGCCCAATGCGAAGCGAGCTTCACCTGATGCAAGCCGAGGCGAGCGACGTGGAGGCGCCGGTCTTTCGCCCCGGCAAGCTCGGGCCGTTGACGCTTCGCAACCGCGTCATCAAGGCGGCCACGTTCGAAGGAATGACGCCCGCGGGACTCGTCACCGATGAGCTCGTCGATTTCCATCGGCGAGTCGCGGCGGGCGGCGTGGGAATGACGACGGTAGCTTACCTGGCCGTGGCGCCCGAGGGACGCACCCACGCCCAGCAGATCCACATGCGGGAAGAGGCCGTGCCCGGGCTGCGGCTGTTGACGGATGCCGTGCATCAGGCGGGTTGCGCGGCCGCGGCGCAAATCGGCCACGCCGGTCCGGTCGCCAATCCAGCATCCAACGGGTCGGCGAGCTTGGCCCCGTCGACGTCGTTCAACCTGCTCGGTCTGCGCCTGAACCACGTCGTCGATGACGGCGATATTCGACGCATCATCGCCGACCATGGGCGCGCCGCGCGGCTTGCGGTCGAAGCCGGCTTCGACGCCATCGAGATTCATCTCGGCCACAACTACCTCATCAGCTCTTTTCTGAGCCCGCGACTGAATCGCCGCCGCGACGAATGGGGCGGCAATCTGGAGAATCGCGCCCGTTTTGCGCGCGAAGTCGCCCGGACCGTTCGACACGCGGCCGGCCCCAGGGTCGCCGTCACCGCCAAGCTCAACATGAGCGATGGCGTGCGAGGCGGCCTCGGGGTCGAAGAGAGCATCGAGGTCGCGCGCCTGCTGGCGGCAGACGGCGCGCTCGACGCCCTCGTCTTGACCGGCGGCAGCTCGCTTCGCAATCCGATGTACTTGCTGCGCGGGGACGCGCCGCTGCACGAGTTCAGCGCCACGCTGCCGCCTTTGGTGCGCGCGGGTTTTTGGCTTTTCGGCAAACGCTTCATGCCGGCCTACCCGTTCAAGGAGGCGTATTTTCTACCGTACGCGCGGAGGTTCCTGGATGCATTGAATCTGCGTCTGGTGCTGCTCGGGGGTATCAGCACGCTTGCCACCATGAACGAAGCGATCGAGTCGGGCTTCTCGTTCGTGGCGATGGCGCGTGCGCTTTTGCGCGAGCCCGATTTCATCAACAAACTCCGTGCGGGCAGTCGTGAGCAATCGACGTGCACGCACTGCAACCGGTGCATGCCCACGATCTACAGCGGTACGCGGTGCGTGTTGACGTCCGAAGATCAGCGCGGCGAGGTCGAGGCGGGCTAGATTCCACGGGGCGCGCTGAAGGCCGGGACGCTCGACGGTGTACTGCTGTCCTTCAAAACCAAGCCATCGTCGCGCCGAGCGACAGCTCGAGCGGCCACATGGTCGTGCGCTCGCCCGCGAAATAGCCGAGCGACGTGCGCGCGAAGCAACCCGCCCCACCCGGTCGTGCGCCGAAATCGTAGCCGATGCCCAGATAGCCGGCCCCACCCCAGAGGGATTTTCCGACTTGTCCGTCGTCGCTCGCATCGAACCCCCCGCCGTTGCACTGCTGGCCGCACGCTGCCACGGAGACTTGGAAGAGACTGTACGCGACGCCGACGCCGGCTTGGAGGTGGAGACGTCCCTGCGTGTTCGGGTAATAGTCGACGAAAGGTCCGAGCTGAAGCCGCAGCGCGAAGGGGCCGAGTTGGTAGCCTCCGAGATTGCCATGCTTCGTAAGCGGACCATGGCCGACGGCGCCGAGCTCGCCGCCGACGGCCACTCCCGATGTCGCGCGATGGCCTATCGCGGCGTGCACACTGCCAAGTGGACCCGTGTTGGCCGATTCGAACCTGCCCGCGCCGGATGCGAAGCGATAATCATAGGTCGCGTTGCCGAAACCCACGGCGCCGGAGAGCCGCACATAGAGGGAAGAGGCCGGCGCGTCGACAGGCACGTCCGCCGGCCCGGAGTGGCTCACGCCGGTGGCAGAGCGATTTTCGGACGATGTCGACGGCGACGGGCCCGCATCGCCCGCCCCGGTGACGAGTCGTTTCGCAACGGACGCGACTTGGCGCACAGTCTCTCCACTCGCGTTCGCAACCGATACCGTCGCTGCGAGCTCACCGGCTGGTGGCCGGTAACGGATGACGAGGTTCCCTCCGGCGTCGCGCCGGATCGATAGCATCGCCGCGTTCGGATCGGCGTCGGCTCGAACAGGTCGCTCGAGCTCATGACCCACCGCGGCCCGAATCTCCTTTTGCGGAAGGTCTGCGGCGGACGCATCGAAAACGACGACCAGCGGCGCCGTGGTCTTGGGCTCCGAGGCTTGCCCGATACGGGTCGTTGTCGTCAAAGCGATGATCGCCCAAGAGATTCGAAGGAGCGACGTACGCGAAAGGGTCCGCACGGCCCATCCCCATGCCCTTGCCTGCTGTCTCATAACCACGCCATGCTGACGCCGAGCTGAAAACCGAGCGGCACGAAGTTGGCGGTACCATCGGCGAAGAAGCCGGCGTGGGTGCGCGCGAAGAGGCCGAATCCGCCGGCGCCCTTCGGCCCGAAATCGTACCCCGCGCCGACGTAGGCCATCCCACCGTAGAGCTGACGGACCACCACCAAATTTCCGTCCACCGACGGCCCTTCCTCGAGGGTGCTATAGGCGAAGCCCGTGTGGGCGACGGACAGTCCGCCCTGCAGGTGGAGCGGTCCTCGAGCCTCGGGGTAATAGTCGACGAACCCTCCTAGCTGAAGAGGCACAGCACCCCTGAGGCTGGACCTGCCGAGACTCCCGTGCTGATCGAACAACGAGAGTCCGGCGCTCGCTTCGACACCGAAGGCCACCCCCGACGGATGCATGCTGCCGATGGCGGCATGGAACCCGACTTCGCCACCCGAGAGGCCGACGTCGTAGGGCGTCCCTCGCGAGGACGACGTGCCTGTGATGCTCGTCGAGTAAGCGGCCGCCGAATAACCGCCTCCGAGAGAGAACCGGAGATAGAACCGCGAGCCACGTTCGCCGGCGGAGGGGTCGGGCTGCCTCGCGGCAGGACTCTTCTGCGTATCGAGCTCGGCCATCAGATCGCGCGCTTCGTCGCTGACGAGGTTTTTGGCGAGGAATGCGATGAACAAGGGAAGGTGCTCCGCGCGCGCGGGCGGGGCGACCTTTCTTTCGAGCTCCGACCCTGGACGCCGGTAGCGCACGATGTAAGACCCGCTGGCCCCCCGCGCGACGGACAACGTCGGAAGGTCGGGCTCCGGCGTGCTCCGCACCGGTCGACCGAGCTCCGTGGCGATACGCTCGCGAATCTCGGCCTCCGGCAACTCTCCGGGGGGCGTGTCGAAGAGCACGACCATCGGTGGTGGGGCGGATTCGCCCGTCGCGTGCGCCGGCCATGCAGCGGCGTTCAGGAGTGCGGCCAGGCAGGCGGCCCGGATTCGGTGCATATTGAACATTCCCTCTACGGACCCCAAACGTTCAGCCAAGTTACGGTCCCAAAAAAGATCGAACAGATGGGGCTCGAACGGGAATCTGAATCTATCGAGAAGTGCCTCCGATTGCGCGTTCGATGAGCACCCTGATCTGGCCCCAAGACGCACTGGCGTGCGAACCTCACTTCCTTTCGCGCCTTCGCAGTGGCGATCTCGATGCCATCGCCGAGGTTTACGATCGCCACCAAGAAGCGCTCTGTTCCTTTGCCAGCCGCTTGCTCGGCGAACGCCAGGCTGCCGAGGACCTGGTGCACGACGTCTTCGTTGTACTTCCCGAAGTCGTGCATCGTTTCGAGCCGGGCACTTCCCTGCGGGCGTTTCTTCTCGGCGTGACCGCCAACCGCGCCCGACACTACGTGCGAGCCGCCGCGCGTCGGCGCCGCATGACCGAGCGGTTCGCCCACGAGCCTACACCTCGCGTGGCTGATCCCGAACAGCATGCGCATCGCAAGGTGCTTGCGCGCCAGTTGGCCAACATTCTCGACAAACTACCGCACGACCAGCGGGTCGCCTTCGTGCTCTGCGACATCGACGGCAACGACTCGTCCGAGGCCGCCGAGATCCTCCGAATCCCACAGGCCACCGTGCGCACGCGACTTTTTTATGCGCGGCAAAAAGTCCGCGCTCATCTGGACAGGGAGAAAATGCGATGAAGGACGAGCTTTCCAGGGTCGTCCAGGCTTTCCGTGAAGAGAACACGGCGAGCGCTCTCGATCGCGCCGCCATTCGCCGTCGCGTGCTCAGCGCTTACCAACGGAAGGCGAAGCGCCGCCCGCTGTTCACTTGGTTCCTGCCCGCCGCCGTGCTCCTTTTGGGATCGGCTGCGCTCGCGGCGCACGGCACGACACGGCCCGGCCTGGCGCGGGTGCGCGCTTGGCTGGATCGCGGGGTCTCGTCGAGCGTGCGCGCGAAGGCTCCAGTTCGCGACCAGGGGAGCGCACGCACAGTACCGGCCATCGGCCCGGCGCCGACGGCCCATGCGCCATCTGCCTCTCCACCGGGCGAACCTCTACGCAGCGACGGCCCGCCGCCCGTTGTCGCCATCGCGGACGCAACATCCGCCATCGCGGCGACGTCGAACCGCTCTCAGCGTAGCGCCGTCTTCCTGCGTCCACGAGCTCTGGCGTTCGCCTCACGCGGAGCCGCCGGGCGAAATGCGTCGCCGGCATCGCCGCGAGAACCGGACGAGGCGGAGCAACCTGCTTCGCCGCCGCCCGCGCTCGACAGAAAGAGCGAGCAAGACGCCGACCTCCTGCTCTATCGCGTGGCGCATCGACGTCATTTCCAAGACAGGGACCCGGAGCGCGCGCTCGCCGCTTGGGACAAGTACCTTGCCGCGTTCCCGAAGGGGCGGCTCGCCGTCGAAGCGCGCTTCAACCGCGCGCTCTGTCTCATCAAGGTCGGGCGCATCGCGCAAGCCGAAGCATCGCTGCAAGAGATCGCGAGCGGAATCTTTGGCACGTACCGGAGCGCGCGAGCCGCCGAGTTGCTCGACGTCATCCAGCGACGGCGCGCGTCAGCTGCAAAGTGAGCCGGGTCCGAGCTACGACACGTTCTTCAGCGCTTCGCGTCGGCTGAGCCCGCTCAGCCGATCTTCGTGCGCTCGCACATAGCGCATGACCTCGCGCGGCTGGGTCCACGCATACTGGCGCAGCGCCCAGCCGATCGCTTTTCGCAGGAAAAACTCCTTGGAAGAAAGGGAGGGCTCGATGCAGCGGTAGAGAAGGTCGGTGTCGGTGTCCCCTTTGAAGGTGATCTGGCACAGGATGGCGCTGCGCCGTTTCCACATATCGGCAGAGCGACTCCAGGCGAGCATCGTCTTTTTCATGGCGCGCGGCTCGGCGCGCAGGATCTGGTCGAGCCGGTGCACGGCGATGGCGTCCACGTAGTCCCACCAGGCGCCGGTGACGATCATTTCTTCGTACATGGGGAGCGCCTCCAGCGTCTGAAAAGCGCGGGCGCGCTTGTCGCCACTCAGCTCGATGGCGGCGTACCGTTCCTCGCGATAGCGCGCCGTATGCCACAGGTCGAGGACATCGCGCCGCCATGATCGTGCGCTAGGCAGAGGGTGCGCGGAAAGCACGCGCTTGCACACCGCGCGCAGTGGCACGCTCGAGACGCCGAGATAAGGCATGGCGGACTTCATGTACGCTTGCATCCCCGCCGCTCTCCCCGCGACCGCGACTTCCGCGAGATCGCGCCGCAGGATCGCGCAAAGCGAAGCGGCAGCGCGCTTTTTCATGCTCCGTTCTAACACGGGCGGGCTGATTCAACAGTGCCGCATCGGCCGATTTGCCGATTGAGGTCCGATTGCCATGCATGCTCGCCGCTCGATAGAATCGCACGACCATGAGCCAATCGCGCCGCCATCCGAACGTCGTCCGCTTCGATGAAGTCGAGCCCCAGGAAATGACGCAAGGCGACTTCAGTCAGCGGGCACGCCGCCTCGGTCCGGCCGCGGGCAGTCGCGCGCTCGGCTGCACTTCTTACGAGCTGCCCCCCGGGAAAACCGCGTTTCCCTTCCATTTCCACAGCGCCATCGAAGAGGCGATCTACATCCTGGAGGGGGAAGGGACGCTCCGGATCGGGAAAGAGCAGGTCGCGATCGGTCAAGGGGACTACATCGCCATGCCTCCTGGCCCCGACCATGCGCACGCCCTTGCGAACCGCGGGAAAGGCCCGCTGCGCTATCTCTGTATGTCGGGTCCGGCGATTCCGATGACGCTCGACATCATCGCTTATCCCGATTCGAAAAAAATCGGGTTTGCGGCGGGGGTCGAACCGGGCAAGGCCGCGTGGCGCGACGGCGCGTGGATCGTGAAAATGATCAAGGAGGATCAGCCGCAGGTCGGCTATTTCGACGACGAGCCGCTCGCCCGCAAGTGATCGAGCGCGAGCGCATCGAGTCGCGGCAGGAGCGATCGAAACTCCAGCCCTTCGAACAAGGCGCGGACGCGCGTGCGGGCCGCGTCGTCGAAGGGCGCCCAGCGCGGGGGTTCCTGAAGAGGCACGTTGGTCCGCAGAAGTGCGAGATCGCGCCACAGCGGTAGCTTCTCGCCGTGGGCCACGAGGGCCGCGCGTACGCTCGGTGGCGTGACCTCGTCGAGACGCGACAGGAGCCCGTCCACGCCTCCGAATTGGCGGACGAGGGACGAGGCCCGCTTGGCACCGATGCCCGGCACGCCGGGGATTTCATCGGTCGGATCGCCAGCCAGCGCCTTCCAGTCGGGCAGCTCGCCCGGTGTCACCTCGAACCGCGCGATGACCGCGGCCTCGTCGTAGGTTCGCCCCTCCACGCCCCGCCCGACGACGTGCACGCGCGTCGTCCCCAGCGCGCACTGCAACGCGTCCAGATCGCCGGTCACGATGAGCGGCGCGTCGCCGCGCGCGGAAAATGCTTGGGCCAGCGTGGCGAGCACGTCATCGGCTTCGAATCCGGGCACCGTGAACACGGGGAAGCCAAACGCATCGAACAGCTCGGGGAGACGCCGGATCTGCTCGGTGAGCGGCGTCGGCGCGGCCGGGCGGCTCGCCTTGTAGCCGGCGTAGAGGTCGTGCCGAAACGTCGCCCGCGGCGCGTCCATGCCGATGGCGCCGCCGCGCGGCGTCTGCTCGCGCAGCAGCTTGAGCAATAGCGATGAAAATCCGTACAGCCCCGCGGTCGGAATGCCGGCCGATGTGCTCATGGGGGGCAACGCAAAAAAGGCGCGGTAGAGCAGCGAAAACGCGTCGATGAGGAGGATTGGCCCTGCGCGGTCGGGCTCGGACGACATGCGCTCTTTGTATCACGGGGCGCGCGCCGTGCATGATCGCCCGCATCGTACGTGCCGCCTCCCTCGAACCAGCGGGTCGTGATCGGGGTCGAGCGAAGAACGGGCAGAGTCCTGCTCTAAGCGGCGTCGTGAAAAATGAGGCCCAAGGTGAGACGCTGACCGGATCGCAAGCGGCTCACGCCGTGTCGGAGATTGACCCGGTACATGCCGCGCTTGCCCCGCACGGGGCGGTGATGAACGGCGAACACCACGGCGTCCCCTTGACAGAGGGAGACGACTTCCGGTCGCGACTGCATGCGCGGGCGCTGCTCGGTGATCACGAACTCTCCACCCGTGAAGTCGCGGTCGGGCCGAGAAAGAAGAATGGCGACCTGCAACGGGAAGACATGCTCGCCGTAAAGATCCTGATGCAAACAGTTGTAGTCGCCCTCTCCATACTTCAAAAGAAGAGGCGTCGGTAGCATCTGGCCGGCGTCGTGACAGCGGGTGAGGTAATCGACGTGCGCGTCCGGGTAACGCGTGTCGATGCGCATGGCCTCGTTCCATCGGTTGGCCAGCGAGACCAAGTGTGGATAGAGCGCCGCGCGCAGTTTTCCTACCAAGGGCGGCAGCGGATAGCGAAAGTATTGGTACTCGCCGCGGCCGAAGCCGTGTTGCTCCATCACCACCCGGCTGCGAAAATGGGCTTCGTCGGAATAGAGCGCCGCGAGATCGTCGCATGACGCGGGCGTGAGCACCTCTTCGATGACGGCGTTGCCCCGCGCATCGAGGTCGAGCAGGGTTCGATTCCAGTCGACCACATCGACGCGCCGTTCCACTTGCGTCTCCGGCGCTCGATCCGTTGCCTCGACGCCCTCCGGCCGACGGACCGCGCGGCCCTTCACGAGGCGGCCTTCTCGCGGCGGAGCAAGGCGCGCTTGCGTTCGACGCCCCAGCGATAGCCCGAGACGCCGCCGTCCGACCGCACCACGCGATGGCATGGAATCGCCACGGCCAGTGGGTTGGCGGCGCACGCTTGGGCGACGGCGCGGACCGCCTTGGGAACGCCGATGCGTCGCGCAATATCGCCGTAGGTCGCCGTCGCGCCAGTCGGAATCCTGCGCAGCGCGCGCCAGACCCGTTCTTGGAAAGCGGTGCCCCGCACGTCGAGCGGCAGATCGAAACCCACCTTCGGTGCCTCGATGAAACCGACGACCCCTGCCACCAGCCGCTCGAAGTCGGCGTTCCCGCCGACCAGCTCGGCCCGCGGAAAGCGATCCTGGAGATCGCGCGTCAGCTGGGCCGGGTCGTCCCCCAGGAGAATCGCGCATACGCCGCGCGTACTGGCGGCGACGAGAATCGAACCGAGCGAACATTCGCCGACCGCGAAGCGTATCTCGGCGCGGGCACCCCCGGCGCGAAAGCTGGCTGGCGTCATTCCCAAGACGTCATCGGCCTTCTCGTAAAAGCGCCCGCTGGAGTTGTATCCGGCATCGTAAATGGCTTCTGTCACCGTGCGACTCCGGCCGAGGGTGGTCCGCATGCGTTCGGCACGGCGTCCGGCCGCGTAGGCCTTGGGCGTCAAACCCGTCACCGCCTGGAACACCCGGTGGAGATGATAGACGCTGTAGCCCGACCGCTTCGCCAGTTGCTCGAGCGTCGGCGTAGGTTCCGCTCGGTCGAGGTGCTGGCAAATCTCCGCTACCCGGCGAGCCTGTTCCTCGGCCAGCGACGCGCCGTCGGGACGGCAACGTTTGCAGGGGCGAAACCCCTCCTTTTCCGCCGCCTTCGCCGAAGGGTGGAAGGCCACGTTCTCGGGCCGGGGCGTGCGGGCCGCGCAGGACGGCCGGCAAAACACGCCCGTTGTCTTTACAGAATAGAAGAACTTGCCGTCACTGTCGGGGTCGCGTCCCAGGACGGCTGCCCAGCGGGGGTCCCCGAGGACGTCCTTTGCTCGTTGCTCCGTTCGTATCGACATGGTGCTTGCTCCCTTCAGCGCCCAGTCCGGTTCGCACCGGGCGTACGCGCCACGTCTTCGATGACGCGAAGAGCAACCTAACGTTCCTTACGATAGCTGACACTCCGACTCTTGCTTTCGAATTCGCAAGCCAGCTAGTCCCCCAGTCCGCGCGCTCATCAGGTGAAGGTGAGCGCCCGCGCCGATGCCGTCAGGTCGGCCGCACCGCGAGGACGCATCACCGCCGGTCAGGGGGTGGTCGGTGGGGTCCGGGGGCAGTGTGTCGCTGTCGTTTGGGTCGTCCTCGGGGAACAAACGGAACCCAGAGTTGTCCGAAAAGCCATGGCGCTCCCTGCTAACGTTTGGCAATTCGTCCTCATGACCGTGTTCAGCCTGCTCGCCGCGCATCTCGTGGCCGCGGCCATCTTGAACTGGTCGATCAGCACCCGGCGCCACCGTTCCCCTGTGCGTCATTGGGTACAGCGGCGCCTCTTGCAGCGAGTGGCACGGGCCGAGAACGGCGGTGCAAGCAATGACTAACCGCCGGAACGAATCACCGTGAATCCGCCCCCGTCGCGAGGACGATCATGACCTAGCGCTCTTTGGGGGGATTCCCTCGCGCTAAAACGCGTCGATCCCGGTAAGCGCCTTCCCCAAGATCAGCGTGTGCACTTCGTTGGTCCCTTCGTAGGTGTAGACGCTTTCCAGGTTCAGCATGTGGCGAATGACGGGATACTCGAGAAGAATGCCGTTGCCACCGAGGATGCCGCGCGCGATGCGCGCGATCTTGAGCGCCCAGGCCACGTTGTTGCGCTTGGCGAGCGATACCTGCTGAGGGTTGAGCTTGTCCTGCTCTTTGAGCCGCCCGAAGTGATAGGACATGATTTCACCCTTCACGATCTCGCTCGCCATTTCGACGAGCTGCGCCTGGATCAGCTGTTTGCTGGCGATGGGCACGCCGAACTGAATGCGTTCGCGGGCGTAGCTCACCGCGGTTTCGTAGCAACTCTTGGCGGCGCCGAGGACCGCCCACGAAATGCCGAACCGCGCCTGGTTGAGGCAGGCCAAAGGTCCGCCCAGTCCCGACGCTTTGGGGAGCACGTTCTCGTCCGGGACGACGACGTCGTTCAGCACGATCTCGCCCGTCGCGGAGGCGCGCAGCGACATTTTTCCTTCGATGCCCGGCGTCTCGAAGCCGGCCATCCCGCGCTCCACGACGAAGGCGCGGATGCTCTCGGGTCCGCCGACCGTGCCGCCCTCTTTGACCTTTGCCCACACCACGGCGAGGTGCGAAAGCGGCGAGTTCGTAATCCACATCTTGGTGCCGTTCAAGACCCAGCGGCCCTGCTCCCGCCGCGCATACGTCTTCATCGAGCCGGGGTCGCTGCCGCTGTCGGGCTCGCTGAGACCGAAGCATCCGATGAGCTCGCCTTTCGCCATCCGGGGCAGCCAGCGATCCTTCTGCGCATCGGAGCCAAAACGATAGATGGGGTACATGCAGAGAGACCCCTGCACGCTGGCGAAGCTGCGCATGCCGCCGTCGCCGTATTCGAGCTCTTGCAATGCGAGCCCGTAGGCGATCGCGCCCATGCCGGCGCAGCCGTACCCTTCGAGGGTGGCGCCGAGAAGACCCATGGCGGCAATCTCGGGAATGAGATCGGTCGGGAACTGCTCTTCCTCGAAGAGTTTCCCGGCGCGGGGCAGAAAGCGTTCCCGGATGAAGCGGCGCACCGTGTCGCGAATCATTCGCTCTTCTTCGGTGAGCAGGTGCTCGATGGCCGAAAGGGCCGCGAGGGACATGGGTTCTTCGATCTTGAGAGACATGATTTGACCTCGGGTGGTGCGTGAATGCCTATCGGCCCTGGGGGAGCGCGACTTCCTCGTCGTCGCCTGTCGCGTAACCTTCCGCCTTCGTTTCGTCAACGCTCGCCAGCGACCAATCGAGATCGGCGGGGACGTCGAGGCGCATCTCTTCCGGTGTGGGAAAGCGCAGTCCACTCGCCTTGACGGCGGGTTTGATGTCGTCGAGAAAGTCCTGCATCACTGCGCCGCTGTCGCGCTTTTTGAGGCCGGCGTCGATGGCGTATTTGTTTCCCTCGCTGCCGGGGCGGCCGAAGGAGAGCAAACCCTGCCGGAGCCATCGCGTGAAATCGTGCTGTTTCTGAGCAGCAAACTGTCCGCTCCGGCAGAGTTCGACCACGATGCGCTCGCCGAGCGCCTGATGCCCCTTTTCTTCGGAAATGATCTTCTCGATGCAGCGCCGGTAAGGCACGAACGAGCAGCGGTCGTATTCCTTCAATTGCCAAAAGCCGCCTCGGTCGTAGAGGAACTGCGCCATCGCCAGCTCGAACCACGATTCGGCGAACGGGATGGGGTGCTGCGCGAGGCGCGCGTTGGTCGCCCGCTCCACGCTCTCGCCCGTGAAATCGAGGTACATCTTGGCCACCGCTTCGTAGTGCTCGAACTCTTCGCGGATGTGCCACACCATGAACTTCTGCCATTTGATGGAGGGCACGAACTTCAAGCCGTGCCCGAACATCTGCGCCGCAGCGAGCTCCCGATAGGCCTGCGACTCCATCAGCTGACGAACGGTGCCGGTCAGCCGGTCGTCCATCTCTTGGCGCTTGCTGTATTCGGCGGTGGTCATCGCTGGTTCTCCTCTTTCTACGGCTTGCTGGCGCGCGCCGCCCCTTGCTTCAGGGCAGCGCGCATCTCCGTGACTTCGGTCACGATCATTTCCACCAGGCGTTCATAAATCGACTCACCCTCGGCGGAAGTCCCTTCGGCGGGCGCGCCGGTGTACGCGCGGTGCATCCCGATATCGGCAAAACGCACGGGCGCGCCTTGGGCGGCGGCGATGGCCTGCGAAAGCGAGATCGGCAAGGATGCGAGACGTTTGGCTACCTCGTCATCGACGAGATCGGGTCGCGTCGCGAGCACCAGCGATGTTTCGTAACGTCCGGCGTGGCAGTCGCCGCGCTTGAACTCCTCGGTGAGCGTGCGTCCCCAGCGGCGTGTCAACTGGTTGGGAAAGGAGAGACGGTTCGCGCCGCGCTCGGCGAAGAGCGCTGCTGCGGCGCGCTCGATGGCCGCCACATGCTCGGGTTCGAGGTGGTTGTTCACCAGAGCCACGTGCGCGAAGCCATCGTCGAGGAGCGCGCGTGCCACGTCGGTGACGAGAGCGACCAGCGTCGCCTCCGAAATCCCCACGGCCCCCCGAAATCCAGCGGCATAACGAGTAATGCCGTAAGCGATGGACGGCGCGACCAAGGCGCATACTCCGTGGGTCGCGAGCGCGCGCGCCGCACGGCGGCACGCTTCCTCGGAGAGCAGGATGTCGGTCGAGAGCGGGAGATGCGGACCGTGCGGCTCGGTGCTGCCGATGGGGAGCAGCGCCACGGCTCCGCCCTTCGCGCGCGCCTCGTCCAAGAACGTGGCCAGCGCCTCGGTCGAGAAGTCGGCGAGCGTCAGCAGGGATGCGCCGTCCGGTGGCACTCTCTCCGTCACGCCACGCCCTCCCGCGCCTTCAGCGCCTTCTTGTCGACCTTGCCGCGGTCGTTGCGTGGCAGGTCGTCGACGATCACGATCCACCGCGGATACTTGTGCTTGGCGAGCTTGTCCTTCACGTACATTTGTAGCTCCGCGGCAAGCTCGGTCGTGCCGCGGTTCTTCGCAGCTTCGCGCACCACGACGTAAGCTTTCGGTTTGAGAAGCCCACCGTCGTCGGCGCCGATCACGGCTGCCATCGCCACGTCGGGGTGCTTGACGAGGCACTCCTCGACTTCGAGAGGCGAGACCCAGAGTCCGCTCACCTTGAGGAGATCGTCGGTGCGACCGCTGAACCAAAGGTACCCCTCCGCGTCGAGACGAAAGAGATCGCCGGTGCAGCACCAGCGGCCATGGAACGTTCGCCAGCTCTTGTCGCGATCTTGGTGGTAAGCGAGCGCTACGGAATCGCCGCGCACCCACATGACGCCGATCTCGCCGGGCGGCACCGGCGTGGCCCCTGGCCCGGTGGCGTCTTCCGGCAAAATGGCGATTTGATATCCGCGCACGACGCGGCCGAGGGAGCCGGGTTTGACGTCACCGGGACGATTGGTCGCGTAGATGTGGAACATCTCCGCCGAACCGATGCCGTCGTAGACCTCGCCGCCCCCGCAGGCGGTGCCCGGTCCGAAGCGCTCGAGATAGCGTTGGAGCAGCGTCGGGGGGAGCGCCTCTCCCGCCGAGAGAGAAAATCGGACCGACGACAGATCGAGCCCGGCTTCGCCCTTGGCGACCATGGCCGCGTCGTACTCGAGCAGTTTGCCGATCATCGTCGGCACGTTGGTAACGACGCTCGGATGATGGCGAAGGATGGCGGCTACGAGCGTCTCGGGAGTCGGCCGCTCGGCGAAGAGGCACGTCGTGCCTCCCACGGCGAAGGGAAAAAAGAGGTTGGTGCCCGTGGCATAGCCGAAGAAGAGACGGGGCACGCTCACCGTGACGTCGCCTTCACGGTAACCAACCGTCCCTTTGGCGTAGGCCTCGGTGTTGAAGGCGAAGTCGCGGTGGGTGTGGATGGCGGCCTTGGATTTCCCCGTCGATCCCGAGGTGAAAAGCCAAATGGCGACGTCGTCGCGCTTCGTCGTCACCGCGGCAAAGCGCCCCGCGGAAGCGATGGCGGCAGCGAGCGACGTCACGGTGAGGCCCTCGCAGTGCGTGAGGAGCGTGGACGCCGCGGCGTCACTCTCCTCGGGGTCGTCGCCGGTGGCGACATCGGGAACCACGAAAAGCGCGTGCAAATGGCGGGATGCCGATAGCCCGCTCCCCACCGCTTCGACGTCGCGCACGACGCGCGCCAGCGTGATGATCGCCGAAGGGCGCGTGTACTCGACGAGGTAGGCGAGGTCTTCGGCGGGGGCGTCGGGGTTGCCCATCGCGAGCACCGCGCCCGCCTTGAGCGTGGCCATGATCGACCACACGAAGGGCGGCATATCGGGCAGCACGACGAGCACCCGCTCTTCCTGCCGCACGCCTGCCGCTTGCAAGGCTGCCGCCAGACGCATCGTACGATCGGCGACGTCTTCGTAGGTCCAGGCGCGGGCACCGAAGCGCACCGCGACCCGCGTCCCCTTTCCGTCCTTCAATCGGTCGAAGAGGAAGTAGTCGGCGAGGTTGAACTCTTCCGGGAACAGGACCTCCATCATGACGCACTGTCTCCGTTCACGACCGCCTCCAGCGAGGAGCCACCAAGCGACGCCGGCTCTTGCCCTCTTCGAACAGGATCGGCGCCCCCATTTCGTCGAGATCGGCGCGGTCCCACAGCTTGCAAGTGACAGCGCGGTGGCGCTGGTCGAGCGCTTCGCAGTAATTCGTATAGGTACAGGCGCGCACCTCGTCGCCGTAACCGAGGCGTAGCTTCTTGAACCACTCCGGATCGGCCAGCGATTGGCGCGCGGCACCGATCAAGTCCCCTTCTCCACGCGCGAGAATTCCCTCCGCCTGGTCGAAACTGCATATGCCGCCCGCCACCACGACGGGGGTCTCGAAGCCGGCGGCGCGGACGGCGGCGCGCACCTTGGCCTGCTTGGGGACGTTGCGCGCAAATGGTCCTCGCTCGTCGCCCAGCGCGGTGGGCATGCACTCATGACCGCTCGGCCCCGTATAAGGATAGGACGCCTCCCCCACCTTCGGCTGCTTGGCGTCTTCGAACTTTCCCCCCGTGGAAATTGACAAGAAATCCATGCCGGCGCGGGCCAGCTCCGCGCCGAAGAACGCCGCATCGTCGACGTCGCTTCCTCCTTCGATGGTCTCGTCACAAAGAAATCGACACCCCACGGTATAGCCGCTGCCGACCCGCGCGCGCACGGCGCGGTAGACCTCGATCGGCAGCCGGACGCGCTGCTCGCGCGGCCCCCCGTAGCCATCGGTGCGCGTATTCAACGCCGAAAGGAACGACGCCATCGTGTAGGCATGCGCGTAGTGCAGCTCGATGCCGTCGAAACCCGCTTCGCGCGCTCGCGCGGCGGCATCCGCGAAGAGCCCCGGCAACAGACGGGGCAAGTCGCGGATGTGAGGCTGCTCGATATCGGTCACCCGCTCGCGCAAACCGAAGGCGAGCGCTTCGTAGTCTCGATAGTCGAGGAGTGCGCGCAGCGTCTCGTCGGACAGCGTCAGCAAACGGGCGCGTACCTCATCTTCCGGCGCACCTTCGAGCGACGGTTCCCCTTGGTGCTCGGCCACTCTCTTGCGCAAGGCGTCGGTCATCCGCAAAAAGCGCAGAACGAACTTGTCTTTCGGCGGGCGGCGCTTGATCTGCAAAAAGTCGATGCATTGAATGAAGAGCCGCGTGCGGCCGCCGCTTTTTTGGCGCACCCGTTCCACGAGCGTGCGAAGACCAGGGAGAAAGCGATCGTGCCCGATGCGCAGGAGGGGACCGCTCGGCACGTCGCGGATCCCGGTCGCCTCGACGACGATGGCGCCCGGCTCCCCTTCCGCGAAACGCGCGTACCAATCGAGCACCGCTGGGGTCACGAATCCGTCGTCGGTGGCGCGCCAGGGAACCATGGCCGGCACCCAGGTCCGCTCCTTCAACTCGAGGCCCGACGCGAGCTTGCACGGCGAAAACAGCCGCGCGCTGGCAGCCTCGGCGGCGCTCGGCGATCGCATGATCGGCAGCGGGTGCCGGATCTTTCCTGCCGCGCTGCCCATCGCTAACGCGCCTCGCTCTTGGACTGCCGGCGCCGCTCGCGCTCGAGCCTTCGCGTCGCGATCACGACCCGCTGGATCTCGGTCGTCCCTTCGTAGATGCGGAGAGCGCGGATTTCGCGGTACAGGCGCTCCACGGCGATGCCGCGCACGACGCCGAGCCCGCCGTGGATCTGCAGGCACCGGTCGATGATCCGCTGCGCCGCCTCGGTAGCGTACATTTTGGCGATGGCTGCTTCTTCCGTGATCGACGCGGCCCCTTCGTCCCTCAGCAGCGCTGCGCGGAAGACGAGGAGACGTGCGGCATCGAGCTCGGCCACCGAATCCGCCAGGTACGCTTGAATCTGCTGAAATTCGCCGATCTCTTTGCCGAATTGCTTGCGCGAGACCGCGCGGTGGAGCGCCTCGTCGAGCGCGCGGCGCGCCATGCCGCACGCGGCGGCCCCCACGCTGACCCGGAAGGTATCCAGCGTCGACATGGCGATGTCGAAGCCGGCCCCCACGTCGCCGAGCCGATCGGCGTCCGGCACCAGGGTGCCTTCGAGGTGCAGCGTACCGATCGAATGATCGGCGATCATGGCGATGGGGCCCTCCACGACGAAGCCAGGCGCGTCGCGTTTGACGACGAAGGCCGTGATCCCTTTGCGGCGCGCGGCCGGGTCGGCGTTGGCAAAGACGACCATCTGATCGGCGATGGGCGCATTCGAAATGAAGGTCTTGGTCCCCGTAAGCCGCCAGCGTGTGGCATCGGCGTCGTCTCTCACCGCGACCGTTTGCATCGAGGCGACATCGGTCCCCGCCTCGGGCTCCGTCAAGGCGAACGCTGCGACCGCGCGCCCGGCGACCGCCTCCGGCACAAAGCGCGATTTTTGCTCGGCGGATCCGAACGCGTCGATCGGATAGGTACCGAGACCCTGCACGGCGAAGAGCGAATCGGCGGCGCCGCTCACCCACGCCAGCCCTTCGCGCACGAGACAGATGGCCCGCAGGTCGATCTTGCCCGCCTGGGGCGCAAAGCACTGCAGGAACCCGCGCGCCCCGAGCTCGAGCACGATCGATCGCTCCACTTTGCCGGGCTGGACGGGCACCGGTCGTGAGGATCCGCCCGATTCTTCGAGCTCGACCACTCGCGCCGTGGCCTGCCGGATCTTCGTCGCGAGCTGATGGTGCTCGTCACGAAAGAGAAAGCCGAGGTCGTCCGTACTGAGCCCAGGCTGGGCGGGCGGGCTTCCGGGCGGAAGGCTCACGGCCTTCTCCGCTCGGCGGCGGGACACCGACGATTCACCGGCCGTCCCCGTGGTTCGGGTCGTTCGGCGGGGGTGCGCCGGCGAAACGCGGCGCGCGTTTGCTGGCGATGGCATCGTACGCTTCGCGAAAATCCGAGTGCCCCATGCAAATAGCCTGGGCCTCTGCTTCGGCTTCGATGGCTTCGTCGAGGGACATGGTGTGCTCGTCCTCGATCATTTGCTTGGTCATGGCATGCGCAAAGGCGGGGCCCGCGGCGAGCTTGCTCGCGAATTCTAGCGCCGCATCGAGCGCGGTCCCGTCGGCCACGACGCGATTGGCGAGACCGATGCGATACGCCTCGTCCGCGCCGATGAGATCGCCCGAGTAGAGGATCTCGCTCGCTCGTGCGAGCCCCACGACGCGCGGTAACAAAAAGGCCGCACCCATGTCGGCGCCAGAAAGGCCCACCTGCGGAAACACGAAACCGAAGCGCGCCGACGCAGCGACGATGCGCACGTCGCAGGCGAGGGCGATGACCGCGCCGGCACCCACCGCCGCGCCATTCACCGCGGCGATGACCGGCCGGCGCACGCGCCGCAGGTTGCGGATGAGCGCGCCGGTCATGCGCGTGAACGCCAGCAGTCTCGGCGCGTCGTACGTGACGAGCTCGGCGATGATGGCGTTGCGATCGCCCCCCGAGCAAAATCCTTTCCCTCGACCGGTCACGACCACCGAGCGCACGCCATCGTCGCTGGAGAGCAGCGGCAGGAAATCGCGCAGCTCGGCATAGCTCTCGAAGGTGAGCGAGTTGAGCGTGCGCTCGTTGTCGAGCGTGATCGTGGCCACGCCGGCATCGAGCGAAAATCGAAACGTGGCCGGCACCGGGAGCGTCATTTCGTCGCCTCTTCGCGCGGCAGCACGCACGTCGCTTCGATCTCGACCTTGGCGCGTTTTTCCACGAGACCGGCGACGCCCACCAGCACCATGGCCGGAAAGTGCCGCCCCATGCGCGCCCTCCATGCTTGACCAATGGCACGCGTTCCCGCGCGATACGCATCGAGGTCCGTCACGTACACCGTCATCCGCCCGATGCCGGAAGGCTCGCCTCCCGCGGCGCGCACCACCGCCAGCACGTTGTCGAGCGCCTGGGCGAACTGTTCGGCGAGATCGTCGGTCGTGAATGTGCCGTCGGGCTGCCATCCCACTTGCCCCGCGACGAAGAGGACGCGTTCTCCCTGCCCGAGCGAACACATGCCGTTGGCGTAGCCGAGCGGCGGCGGCCACCCCTCGGGCTGCACCTTGCGCAAGAGCGCGATCGAGCCTTCACCCATGAACCCCTCCGCCGCTGATGGCGATGGCTTGACCGTGAATTCCACGCGCCTCAGGGGCAAGGAGCGACGCCACCAGATGCGCAATCTCTTCCGGCGCGAAGAGACGGTGCTGAGGCGACGTGTTGGCGAGCGCCTCTTTGGCCGCTGCCGCGTCGCGCCCGGTCTTGTCGACGATGCGTGCCACCGATCGATCGGTCATCGGCGTATCGACGAACCCCGGGCACACCGCGTTGATGGTGACGTCGCTCGTCGCGATCTCCATCGCGATGGCTTTCACCAGACCGACCACGGCATGCTTGCTGGCGCAGTAGGCCGCGGTGTACGCGTATCCGACGAGCGCCGCGGTCGACGCGACCACCACGACGCGGCCGTACCCTCGCCCGACCATCCCCGGAATCGCGGCGCGACAGAGCCGGAACACCGCTGTCGCGTTGGTGGCCATCACCGCCTCCCACGCCTCGTCGTTCGTCGCGGCGAGCTTGTGCGACGCTTCGATGCCGGCGTTCGGAACCAACACCGAAGGTTGGCCTAGACGCGATTCCACTTCCTGCAGGATTGCCTCCGACGCGCCCTTGGCCGTCACGTCGGCGGTCACCGCGATGCCGCCGAGCTCGCGCGCCAGCGACTCGATCGCCGCGCCGGTGCGCGCTACCAGGGCCACCTTGAGACCGTCCCTCGCCAAACGTCGCGCAATCGCCACGCCGATCCCGCGCGAGGCACCAGTCACGATGGCGACGCGTCCGGCGAGCGCGGTTTCGGCTCCAGTCGATGCACCCATGGCGGTTTCTTAGCGGTCTCGACATCTGTCCGCAATGACGATCCATCAATTGAAGATAAGCTGGACGGCCGCTTCGCGCGGCGCCTTCCGCCCGGGCGGTGCGCGTAGTGCTAGCGGGGGGCCGTTCGACCGTGCCGCGCGTCAGTGTGCCGCACTGCGTCCCTTCAGCGATTGATGCCCGAGCCGCACGTCGATGGCCGGGTGCTCGCGCACCAGCGTGCGCAAGCGCGCCAGGCTCTCGGCGTTCCCGGGGTGGTCGGAGGTGAAGCTGCCCGGCTCGACTTCGTTCTCCCAGCCCCAAGCGGTGTGGCAGGTGTCGCCGGTCAGAAGCACGGGCCCCTTCGGCGTACGCGCGAGGTAGGCCGTGCTTCCGCGCGTGTGCCCGGGCATCGAGAGCGCCCACAGCGAGCCGTCACCGAACACGTCGAGCACACCGGCGAAGCGTCCATCGGCGTCCGCGTGGTACTGCCATTCCTGGATCGGCGCTTGACCTTCGAGCTCGCGATCGATGCTGGGCCGAACGACGACATTCGTCAGCGCATGCGCATCCGTCTCGCCCGGACCGGTGAAAATCGGCGTACCTTTGGGAACATCGGGCATGCCCATGATGTGATCGAGGTGCAGGTGCGTCAGCAGCACGCCGCGGAGCGACTCCGGATGCTGCGAAAGCCAGTCTCCCAGCGGCACGTTGATTTTCATTTTCTCGCGATGCATGAAGCTCGCCACGATGCCGTGCACCGCAGCGTGCTCGGCATCGTCGCGGAGCGCGCGCTCGACGCCGGTATCGACGATGTACATCCCGCGGGTCGGGTGGCGCAGGACATGAAAGTAGATCTCGATCGCCTCGTCCTGGTCCTCGAGACCCGCCGCTTTGGCCTTGGGGTGGTCGAGATTCAAGACGCCGCTGCGGTCGACCGCCCAATCGGCCGAGGAGACCGTCTCCACCTCGACCGGGCCCGCCTGGTCGATCACCGCCAGAAGCTCCGAGGAGCTGCGGGTCGTTCCGAGCGCGCTCGGCTGCGTCGGGTGGGAGGAAAAGGTGCAGCCGCCCAACAGCGTCGCTGCGAGCACCCATGCGATTCCATTGCTTGTTTTCATGGCGTTCCTTGGGAGTGCAGCCTGAAAAACGGCGCCCTCGGCTGCCGTGTGGGCTGCATCTGAGCTGAAACTAAGCCATGCATAATCGAATGAAAAGTGACGATAATGGCATGGTATCATGCAAAAATGGATATACCCTGGGACGACCTGCAAGTCTTTCTCGCGGTGGCGGAAGGGCGCAGCATGAGTGCCGCTGCGCGGCGCTTGCGCCTGGGGCAGCCTACCGTCAGCCGGCGCGTGGCGGCGCTCGAGCATCGCCTCGGTTACGCGCTCTTTCGGCGCAACGTCGAAGGAGTCCTGCTCACGGCGGCGGGTGACCGCTTGCTGGCGCCGGCGCGGCGCATGGCGGAGTGGGCGGGTGAGGTCACGCGCGCATCGAGCAGCGTCGACCACAAGCCGGAGGGGCTCGTGCGCATTACCGCGCCGCCCGGCGTGGCGTGGGATTTCGTCGCCCCGTTCGCCGCGTGGCTGCATCACAAGCATCGCGCGATTCGCCTGGAGGTGCTGTCCGATACGCGTTTTTTCGACCTGGGACGCGGCGAGGCGGACCTCGCCCTTCGCACCAAGCCGGCCAATCAGGCCGATCTGGTCACGGTGGCTTCGTTCGAGCACGCCAACGCCATCTTCGGCGCCAAGGACTACGTGGCACGTCTGGCGCGGCGAGCCAGTCTCAGCGACCTCGATTGGATCTGCTGGGCACCGCCGTACGAGGACCTGGCCCCGAACCCTCAGCTTGCCACGCTGGTCCCCGGTTTCGTACCGGCCTTCACCTCCGACAGCTTCCTCGTACAACGCCAGGCAGCGGAGGCGGGGCTCGGCGTCATGGCGCTCGGCGATTGGCGGCATCGCTTCGCGCGTCCGACCTCGCTCGTGCCGCTCAAGTTCGACCTCGGGCCGCACGCGCGCTCGGCGACGCACCTGGTCTGCGCCAAGAGCGCGCTCGAGATCCCGAGGGTGCGGCTCGTGGCCGAGGCTCTCGCAGCGGAGCTTGGCGCGGCCTGATCGTTACGCCGCCTTGGCCGCCCTCATGCGTTGCGACGGTCGACCTTCGATGGGAAGGCGCAGGTGGAACGTCGTGCCTTCCCCCATCTTGGTTTCGAAGGTCAGCGTCCCGCCGTGCCTGTCGACCACGATCGAGCGAGCAATGGCCAGCCCCTGACCCGTGCCGCGCCCCACCTCTTTGGTGGTGAAGAACGGGTCGAAGACGAGGCCGTGAATGGCCTCCGGAATTCCGCCGCCGGTGTCGCTGATGGTGACGTGTACGAAGTCCTCGTCGCGCCGCGTGCGCACCTTGATGACACCCATGCGGTCGGTGCCCTGCACCACGTCGCCGATCGCGTGCGCGGCGTTGACGATGATGTTCAGGACCGCCTGGTTCACGTCGCCGGGAAAACAGGTGACGCGTGGAAGGTCCGCGAGATCGGTCTCCACGGCGGCGACGTGGTTGTATTCACTCCGGGCGATGGTGAGCGTGGTCAGGATACCCTGGTTCAAGTCCATGGCCCCCATCTCCTTCTGGCTGGGGTGGGCGAACTCTTTCATCGAGCGAACGATGGTGGTGATGCGCGCCAGCCCTTCTCGCGTGGCTCCGATGGCGAGGGGCAGATGGTCGACGAGATAGGAGAGATCGGCCTTCTCCTCCGCTTCGTTGACGCCCGCGATGAGGCCGGCCTTGGAATCGTCGGTGGCGATGTGTTCCAGCGCGTTTCGATAGTGCTCGATGAGCAGAAGAAGGTCCTCGTTGGCTTGCTGGACGAACTGCAAGTTGTCGCCGACGAACTGCACCGGCGTGTTGATTTCGTGCGCGATTCCGGACGCCAGGCGCCCGACCGCTTCCAGTTTCTGGGCGTGACGGAGCTCGATCTCGGCGTGCTGTCGCGCCTTCATCTCGGCGCGCAGATGGCCACTGGCCTCGCTCAAATGCGTGTGGGCGTCGGCGATTTCGCGGCGCTGCTCGTCGCTGCGGAGCAGCATGGTACGCAGGGCTTCGAACCGGACCTTGGCGATCTGAGAACAGAAAACGGCGAGGAGGGTAAACGCCACCGGGTAGCGCCAAGGCACGCCGTGGTAGACCGCCAAGCCGTCCATCACGACGCAGAAAGCTGCGGCGTTGCCCGCCGCCAGGCGCTCGTTCATGTGATCGAACGCGACCGCCACGAAGGGCAGCCACAGCCAGCAAGCGATGGGCCAGTCCAGGTAACACGCCAGCGCCGCGCCGGAGCCGAGATTGACGACGGTGCGCATCACTTCGCCGACCACCAGGCCGACACGCTTCAATAGGACGAGGCTCACCAGGGTGTTCCAGGGGATGACCACGACCTGCACGGCCACGATGACGGCGACCTGGCGCCAGTTGCCCCACCTTTCGACCAGCGTGAGCAAGCTGATCGCGGCAGCGCCCATCGAATTGAGTTTGTTGAGGCGTGAAGTGACTTCGATGTAGCGATCGGGCGGGGTCATTGGAAAAAGGAGGTTCCTGCACCGGTGGTGAACGGTCGAAGTAACCTCGGTCTGAAGGCCTGCAATCTCCGCGAGATGCCGCGACGCGGCGGGGTGCGCTGCTACCTTGGCGCGCCGTGACGATCGGCCACGTAGCCCTACAAAGGAGCTCGCGCGCGGCGCGCTACGGGTCGCGCTCGACGGTGCTTTTGGTCTTCGTGGCGCGGGACGTCTTGTACGTGTTCCAGCAGCTCGGGCATCGCCACTCGACGCTCACGCCGCCTTGCGTATCGACCTGCCTCACCACGCGCCAGCCGTACCGCATGCTGAGGAGCGTGGATGAATCGGGGTCGTTCTGACCGGCGGGCGGGGTCGCGCCACATCCGCAACAGGCCGGTTGAATTCGCATTTCGGTCAGGGGGACGATGTGCGCTGCTGGTCCCACCTCCACAACGGTTCCTACACGATTTACTTGAGGGAGGCATTTTCGCTTGCGCTCCTTGGCGGGCGGTAGGCCGATGGACGCATGATCGAGATCTTCTTCGACTTCATTTCTCCCTATGCCTACCTCGCCTGTTCTCGGGTCCGTGCGCTGGGGGCCCGGATCGGGCACGAGGTCGAGCCACGACCTTTGCTCTTCGCGGGGGTCCTCAATGCGCTCGGCACCAAAGGGCCGGCGGAGGTGCCGGCGCGCCGGGCCTATGTGGTGAAGAACGTGCTGCGAGCGGCGCACCGGGCAGGGGTGAGGATCGAGTTGCCACCGGCGCACCCCTTCAACCCTTTGCCCGCGCTACGGGTGGCGGCGCTCGATCTCGATCGCTCGCTTCGCTGGCAGATCATCGACGCGCTTTTCGCTGCCACCTGGGCCGGCGGTGGGGGTATCGACGGCACCGAAAGGGTGGCCGCGGTGCTCCGGCACGCGGGTATCGACGAGGCGCCGCTCATCGCGCTCTGCAACGGCACCGACGCCAAGGACCGATTGCGTCGCAATACCGAAGAAGCGCTAGCCCGCGGGGCTTTCGGCGTTCCCACGCTGTTCATCGAAGGCGAGATGTTCTTCGGGTTCGATTCTTTTCCGGAGATCGAAGCCTTCGTTCGCAGCGAAGACCCCGTCGCCCAACGCATGGATCTCGTGGAGCAATGGGCCACGCTTCCCGTGGCCGCGTCGCGTCCCAAGGCCGGGTGAGGCGCCCCCGCGATCCGCGACGCCCTCGTGTCTTCGCGCTAGCGCGGCCAGAGCTCGGCGTAGGCGGCGGTGATGAGTCCGGACAGCGAGAAGCCGTCGAAAAAGTCGCGGTTCTCCTGATCGTCGCCGGCAAAGCGCTCGCGCCACGCCGCCACGTTCACCGCCGTGAGCACCGCCTTCTTCACGGCCTCGAGGTTGCGCGAGCCGCTGCCGGCGCGGTGGATCTCCCTTTCTACCTGCGTCACGACGACGCGCAAGAACTCGGTCACCTGTTCGAGGTAGGCCTTGCCGCGCAGCACCTTTCCGTGGCCGGGCACGATGATGTCGAAGTCGAGCCCGGCCATCTTCTCGAGCGTGGCGATGAGCTCGAGTGGGTATCCGCCGCCGAGGTAGGGCACGGGGTGATCGAGCAGATCGCCGGCGACGAGGACCTTCTCGCGCGGAAGATAGATGACGGCGTCGCCCGCCGTGTTCCCGCGGCCGAGGTGGAGGATGCGAACTTCGCGGCCGCCGAGATCGATGTCGAGCTCGCGATCGAAGGCGAGCGTCGGCGTCATGTCGCGTCGCGCGGCCAGATCGCGGAACTCCGCCCACACCGGCTCGACACCGGCCAGCGCCGTCTTGAATTCTGCAATCTCGCCGTCCGTCAGCGCCCTGCCGTCGGCGTCTTTGCCCGATTCGATGCGCTGTTTGAAAGTCGTCGCCCGGGCCGGAAACTTGGCGAACCATTGCGGATTGTAACCCTCGATCTGCTGGCGCGTTTGGCGATGGGAAACGATGAGGAGGCCGGCAAACGCGTCCTTGTAGACGCCGTTTCCCATGGTGTGGTCATAGTGCCAATGGGTGTTGACGAGGTAGCGAACGGGCTTGCTCGTCCACTTTTGGATTTGCGCGATGTCTTTTTTGGCGCTCGACGGCAGGTAGCAAGAGTCGACCACCAACGTCTCGCGATCGCCGACGATCACCGTCGTGTTTCCCTGCGGGAAGGTGTCCGGCGCGTCTTCGTGCCGAATGACGTAAACGCCTGCGGCGATGGAGGTGACGGTTCTTTCGCGCGTCGTCACCGAGTCGCCGGGCGCTCTCGTCGAAGCCCGCTCACCGCCCGAAATGGCGGGCGACGAGACGGACGCAGGAGGGGCACCAGTCGTCGCGCCAGAACCGGCAAGCTGTCCGGGGCTCGACGAAACCGGGGCGGGCTTGGCCACGCACGCCGCCGCGAGTACCGCGGCGCCGAACGCGCCACTGAACTTCCGACGACCGGATCGCGGGGGCTCGCAAGGCTGAATCGCTTCCTTTGACGCCATTGTCATCCTCCATGGTGCCCCGACGAGGCAGGGCGCGACGCACGTCTCTACGGCGGAGAGGGCCGTCGGTTTCGGTGCCAGCGCGTCGCGAGCACCACGGCGGGGTCCGCGCCGTGCGCGCGCAGGTCTGGGTCGGCTGCTCTAGGCGACGAGCGGCGCTTCGTGTCCCGTCTGCTGCACGTACTCGGTGTACCCGCCGCCGTACTTGTGGACGCCGGCCGCGGTCAGCTCGAGCACGCGGTTCGAAACTGCCCGCAGAAAATGCCGATCGTGCGAGACGAAGAGCATCGTCCCTTCGTAGCCGGACAGCGCCTCCAAGAGCACCTCCTTGGTGTCGATGTCGAGGTGGTTGGTCGGCTCGTCGAGCACGAGAAAGTTGGGCGGGTCGTAGAGCATCTGCGCCAGGACGAGGCGCGCTTTTTCGCCGCCGGACAGGATGCGACACGGTTTTTCGACGTCGTCGCCGGAGAAGCCGAAAGCGCCGGCCAGCGTTCGGAGGGAGCCGATGCTGGCCTTGGGAAATTTCGAGACCAGCGCTTCCCACACGGACTCCCCCGGATTGAGGATCTCCATGGTGTGCTGCGCGAAGTAGCCGAGCTTCACGCTGGCGCCGATCGTCACGCGGCCGGCGTCGGGTGCGGTGGCCCCCGCCACGAGTTTGAGCAGCGTGGACTTGCCCGCGCCGTTGACGCCCATGACGCACCACCGCTCGGCCCGGCGAATGAGCAGATCGAGGCCGGCGTAGATCGTCTTTTTACCGTAGGCCTTGTGGACGGCCTCGAGGTTGGCGACATCGTCACCCGATCGCGGGGCTCCCGGGAAAGCGAAGCGGGTGCGTTTGCGCTGCTTGGGCGGCTCGACGCGCTCGATCTTCTCGAGCTTCTTCACGCGCGATTGAACCTGAGCGGCGTGGCTGGCGCGCGCCTTGAACCTGGCGATGAACGCCTCCTCCTTGGCCAGCATCGCTTTCTGGCGTTCGAACTCGCTGGCCGCTTGCGCCTCGAGGAGGGCGCGCTGCTTCTCGTAGAAATCGTAGTCGCCCGAGAACACGCGCACTTCGCCGCCATCGATCTCGACGATCTTCGACACGACGCGGTTCATGAACTCACGATCGTGCGTCGTCATGATGAGCGCGCCTTCGTAGTCCTTCAGGAACTGCTCGAGCCAGAGGATGGACTCGATATCGAGATGGTTGGTCGGCTCGTCGAGGAGCATGGCGTCCGGTTTCATCAGGAGAATGCGCGCCAGCGCGACGCGCATCTTCCAGCCGCCAGAGAGCGCGCCCACGTCGCCATCCATCACCTCTTGGGCAAAGCCGAGCCCGGCTAGAATCTCCCGCGCTCGCGCGTCGAGCGCATAGCCGCCGAGCTCCTCGAAGCGAGACTGCACGTGTCCGAACTCCTCCACCAGCTCATCCATGCGATCGGCGGAAGCAGGATCGGCCAGCGCGAGCTCGAGCTCACGAAGTCGACCCGCCACTTCCGAAACCGGCCCTGCGCCGTCCATCGTCGCGCCCACGACGCTGGCGCCGTGCATCTCCCCCACGTCCTGGCTGAGAAAACCGACGCTCTTGCCGCGATCGACGACGACCTGGCCGACGTCGGGTTCCTCTTCTCCTACGATCATGCGAAAAATGGTCGACTTGCCGGAGCCGTTGGGGCCCACGAGTCCCACTTTCTCACCGCGAAAGACATCACACGTTGCGTCGAGAAAGAGAATCTGCCGGCCGTGCTGCTTGGAGATGCTTTGAAGACGGATCACGGCCGGGGGGTAGCACGGGGAAGGCGGGGAGGCTTGTGCGAGCGGCGGCGCAGTGGTGCATACCGGTAACGACGAGGGGGTCGCCCCCTGACCGTCCGTTGAGGCGGAAGGACGATCTCGGCTCCCGCCTTGACCGACATCGCGAAGTGACCATAGACTGTGTCTATGAACAGGAAGGTGATCCCCGCCGGGCGTTTCAAGCAAGGCTGTCTCGCCATCCTCGACGAGGTGGCTGACGGGCAACTCGAAGTCGTAGTGACCAAGCGCGGCCGTCCGGTCGCGCGAATCATTTCCGTCGAAGACGCCGGTGAACGAGAGCGATCGACGCTGGCGCGCTTACGGGGTCGCATACGAGGATCGATTGGTCGCGAGACCGATCTCGTTGCTCCCACGAGCACGGTAGCTCGGTGGAAGCTCATGCCGCGAAAGCGCGCATGATCTGCTTGGACACCCACGTTCTGCTTTGGTGGACGCTCGAGCCCGAGCGCCTTAGCCCCCGCGCGCTACGAGCAGTCGACGAAGCCGATGGGCTAGCGGTGTCGTCGATCGTATTTTGGGAGATCGCTCTTCTTGCTCGCAGGCAAAAGGTTCACCTGGGGACATCGATCGCGGTGTGGACTCGTGAAGTACTGAGCCTCACGCGGATAGAATCGCTACCGCTACTTCCCGAGACGGCGGTGGCGGCCGAGTCGCTAACGATGCATGCGGATCCCGCCGACCGGTTCATCGTCGCAACCGCCATCCATCGGGGACTGTCTCTTGTGACGAAGGACGCCGCGATTCGACGCTCGGGACTCGTTCCGACCATCTGGTAAGGGGTTCTGTCCTTCCTTTGGGTCGCCATGATTCGCTGAGATGCAAGTTCAGGGTCGCGGCATGAGCAGCATCCGATCGTTTCCGGAGTCGAGGACGTAAAGGAGTGTGCCGCTGGACAACATTCCGCCCGGCTGCTGCAACGTGCGCGCGGAGAGACCGCCGTTGTTGGCGACCCCGACGTCCATGTTCGGTTGCCCGATGACGCCGTCGGCGACCGCTTGGTTCTCGGTGGGGACCGCATTCCAGTAGAGAACGCGGTGGCTGCCCGGGTCCGACACGTAGAGTCGGCCGTTGGCGTCGACGTGGATGGAATTGGGATTCTTCAGCGTCTTGGCGCTGGTCGTCGCAGCTAGAGCGCCGATCATCATGCCCGGCTGACCGAGAACGACGTCGGCTGGGGCGCGATCAGCCGTGGGAACCGAGTTCCAGATGAGGACGCGATTGTTGGTGCTATCTGCGACGAAGAGCTTGCCTAGGGCGGCATAGACGAACGTGGGGAAAGCGAGACTCATCGCCGAAATTCCGCCATTGTTCTGCGTGTTCGCGCTCATGCTCGGTTGTCCCAGCACCACATCGGCATTCATGCCATTGGTGGTGGGAATCGTGTTCCAGATGAGGACGCGGTGATTGCGCGTATCGCTGACGAACAGGTGCGTACCATCGCTGTACGGCGTGGCTCGCCCGAATAGGCTGGTCGCCAACACACCGCCCGTATTGCCAGTAGCCGTCATCATGTCCGGCTGACCGACCACGACGTTGGCAGGCTGCTGCGTGAGGGTGGGCAGGGTGTTCCATATTGTCGTGCGGTTTGCGCATTGCTCACCCACGAACAGGCGCGTGCCATCGCTGTGCAGGCCGCTCGGTGCACAGAGACTGCTGGCGGTGGTCGTTCCGCCGAATTGACCGAAAGAGGCAAAGTTCGGCTGACCGAGAACAATCTTCGGCAGGTCGAGCGGTGAAACGGGAGGCGCGTCCCAGATCAAAACGCGCGCCGTCCCGTCCGTCATGCCGAAGCGGGCACCGAGCATCGCCAGGCCGCTTGGAGCCGTCAGCGACGATGCCGAGATCGGGCAGCCGTTGTTGAGGCGATTGGAAACGGTATCGGGTTGACCCACCACCAACGACGCGGGCGCTCCGGTCATCGTGGGAACTGTCGAAAAAAGCAGGATACGGTTGTTGAATCGATCGGACACGACGAGGCGTGTGCCGTCACCGGCGACCGAGCACGGATTGGCGACGCTCGAACCGCTCACGCCGCCTGCATTGGTCGAACTTCCGGTGGTTGTGGTCTGGCCGAGTATCAGATTGGCGGGTTGCCCATTGCTGGTGATCGGCGCCGTCCACAAGGCGACGCGATTGTTGTCATAGTCGGCCACCGCGATGGTATTGCCATTCGCGTAGACCGCGAGGGGCCCATGCAACCCTGCAGTGCCGACGGTTGCGCCAGCATTGGGCTGATTGGCGTTCATCACGGATTGCCCGAGCACCAAGTCGGCCTGAGCAAAATTGGCGGTCGGTAGGGTGCTCCAGATGAGTACGCGCTGGTTCGCGTAGTCGGGGAGGAAAAGACGCGTCCCAACGACCCAACCGCGGCCTGGGTCCGAAATGCTGCGCTCGGAGATGCCGCCGTTGTTGGCAGTATTGGTCGTCATGTCGGGCTGCCCGAGCACGAGGTCGGCAGGCGCGGAGTTCTGCGTGGGAATGGCATTCCAGATGAGCACCCGCGCATTGCCGCGATCGGAAACGAACAATTTGCCGCCTCCGACCATCCCGCCGTCCGAGACCCCGCCGTCCGAGACCCCGCCGTCCGAGACCTCCTCCGTGGCCAGCCAAACCCAAGGTTGCATCATGCTGCGCGCGCTGACGCCACCGGTGTTTTCGGTCCCCGTCGTGAAATCTGGCTGTCCCACCACCACATCCGCCGGTTGGTTGTTCCTCGTGGGGAAGGTGTTCCAGATCAGCACGCGGTTGTTGAAACGATCGCCGACGACGAGGTGCGTCCCGTCGGAGGCGACGCCATTGCTTCCAGATAGTGTCGCTGGGCCAATTCCTCCATAGTTCGCCGTTGAAGTCGTGAAGTCCGGCTGGCCCAGCACGAGATCGGCTTGCTGGTAGTTACTCGTAGGGATCGTATTCCAAATCAGAACTCGGTTATTGTTCTGATCGGCGACAATGAGTTTGGTGCCGACGATGACGACGTCTTGGGGCAGCGCTAAACCGAGTCTCAGCCCTTCATTCGTCTTCGCATCGGGCTGACCGAAGACGACGGCACCCACCGCGAACCGGAACTTGTCGTTCGTCGCCGCGGTGCGGAACATCCCCTTCGTCGCTGTGACGCTGGCGCGATACTGACGCCCTTCGGTCAATGTGCACGCGGGAAACGACGCTGACGTCGCGGTGCCGGCCGCCTGTTGCATGGCACATTTGACCGTCGTGCCGTCGTCTTCGTAGACGGTGATTTCGTACGCCTCGGCATCGGTGCTGGTCATCCATTGCACGGTTGGCGTCGGGGTCCCGGTGAGCCAGGCGTCGGGCGCGTTATCCATGGGACCCGCCACGCCGACGATGGTGAACGCAATCGGTGGCGTCACCGGAACATCGACGACCACGGTGTCGGAAGCGCCGGCATCGCCGTCGGAGTTGGCGTCATTCTCCGTGGGAATGTCCATGGTCACACGATCGTTCGCCGGCTCGGCGCTCGCGTCGATCACGCTGGTCGAATCGGATTTGTCGGAGCGCGCGTCGCTCCCTTTGTCGGCGTTCACGTCCATGCGCGGAGCGGTATCGACCGCAGTGTCACCAGCTGCATCCGGCGTCGTGCCGCCGCCGTCGTCGTCGGAACCGCACGCGGCTAGACCGACGAGAAGAGCAAGGGCGACCCACCCGCCGCGCGATTGAAAACGGCTCGTCTTGTCTTTCATGGGGCGCAGACTATCGCCGACCGCATTGCGTCCGTCAATTTCCGGGTCCGACGTTGGCTCGATGCAAGATCGCTCTTACATAAGCGATGCGGCGGGGACACTGTCGCTTTGCAAATACCGGATGCGACATCGCTCCCACAAAGTTCTCTGCTCACTCTCGACTGGGCCGCGGTGCTTCGTTCACGAGCACCCCAGGGCGTCCGAAGCTCGGGAACTTTCGCTTCCCTTCACTGTCCCTTCCTCGACGGAGGTCTCCCCATGCATGGCTCGCCCGGCGCCCTGATACCGGACCTGCTCCATCCGACGCCCATCCAGCGCATCGACGTCGAAGTCACCAAAATCGCGATGACCTTCGCCTTTGCGAGCGGCGTGTCCGGCGGGCTCTTCGCGGACGCCCTCCAAAAAGCGAGCGTAGCCCCTTCCACGTGGGAGCCCTCCGTGTACGCCGGCGACCTTTTCTTGCACGAATTCGTGGCGCGCTGCTTTTCAGTTCGGCTTCGCGGCAAGGAAGCCTCGCTGTCGATCGGGCACCTGGTCAAGGTCCTCGAGCGTCCGCCGGCCGACCCGGCCGTCGTCGAGCATCGACGGGCGATCGTCGCCGAGCTGGCAGCGTCACCCGAGCTGCGCGGTGAGCTCGAAGCGCTGTACGGCGAACTTTGCAAGTTCCGCGCGCTCTTGGAAGGTGCCACCGCGGGACGCAAGTGGGACTCCAATCGACGCCAGCTCGACATTCTCGTCGTGGCCAAAGAGATCATCGACGGCATGGCGCAGGGATTCGGTGCGGCGCGCTCCGGGCTTTCCATTTTGCGCGCCTTTGGCCAAAGGGTTCGACAAGGCGAGCCGTATCGCTCGCTCTCCGATCTCTTGCGCTACGAGGAGCACCTCGCCACCGTCAGCCTGAAGGTCCGAGTCGGAGCCGACGGGCGCATTCAGGCGTTCGAGATCCAAGCGGTGCAAGAGAACCAAGCGAACCCTTTCGTCACCTCGCCCCTTCGACGTTGGTTGGCTCGCATCGAGCTTTTCCTGCGCGGATACAAATTCGGCGAAGGGGAGATCATGGCGCGCCTCATCGACGCCGTGTTCGAGGGCTTGCAGGACGATCTCGTCCAGTTCGTGCAGCTGCTCGTCGAGATCGAGTTCTATCTCGGTGCGCTCGGATTCCGCGAGATGGCGCAGGGTGCGGGGCTCAGCGTCTGTTTGCCGGAGCTCGTCGGTGCCGGCGAAGCGCGCGCGCTGACGGCGCTCTTCAATCCGCTGCTCCTCGTCCACGGCGGCAAAGCCGTGCCGTGCAACCTCGCTACCGACCGGCACGCGACCACGGTCCTCGTGACGGGGCCGAACTCGGGCGGCAAAACCCGCCTTTTGCAGGCAATCGGCATCGCGCAGATCCTCGCACAATCAGGGCTCTTCGTGCCGGCGCGGACGGCGCGTCTCGCGCTTTCGCCGGGCCTCGTCGTGTCTCTCACCCAAGAGACCAAGGCCGATCAAACCGAAGGGCGACTCGGCGTCGAGCTCATTCGCATCCGCGCCCTCTTCGAACGCCTACCACCGGGTGCGATGGTGATCCTCGACGAGCTCTGTTCGGGCACCAACCCCTCCGAGGGGGAGGAGATCTTCGAGCTCGTGGTGAAAATGCTCACCCGGTTGAAGCCTCAAGCTTTCATCACCACGCATTTTCTCGCCTTCGCCGCGCGGCTCGAGCGGGAGCGTACAATCGCCGATCTTCGCTTCATTCAAGTGGAGCTCGGCCCGGACGAGCGCCCGACTTACCAGTTTGCCCCCGGCGTTGCGCGTACTTCGCTCGCCGGACAAGCAGCCGCAAGGCTCGGGGTTACCGGCGATCAGCTCTTGTCCCTGGTCGAACGCAACATCGCCCAGATGCAGAACGGTCGAGGCTAGCGCGATGGGCACCTTTCTCGCGACGCGCAAAATGGACCCCGCGCTGATTCTGCGCATCGAACGCGCCATCGGTGGCACGGCGCGGCCGGCGCGTGCAAAGCTCGTGACGGCGCGTCTGCGAACTTC
Organism: Polyangiaceae bacterium; assembly: GCA_035318465.1. GTDB lineage: Bacteria > Myxococcota_A > Polyangia > Polyangiales > Polyangiaceae > DASWDH01. The sequence continues at coordinate 40,653 of DATHES010000003.1, read as the reverse complement.
GCTCCTTCGCTTGGTCATCGCGGTCGGCGCGACGGCGCTCGTCAGCACCGCCGTGATGGCCCGCCGCCGCTATCAGGAAGAGGTGAGTCGCGCGCGCGCGGCGGTGCTCGACACCGTGCACGCGCAAAGCGCGTTGGTGACGGCGGACGAGCGAGGCTTCATGGGACGCGTCGAGCCCTGGCTCCTCGGGCTCGCCGCGGGGTACGAGGGTGACGTCGTGACGGACGAGCTCCGTCCACCCCGAGCGCTGGACGCCGTTCTCGGACGTCCTTCGGTCTATGTTCGTGGTCCGGTTGCCGCGTTTTCGAGCTCCGCCGCCATCGCCGAAACGGCGTCGACATCGACGCGCGACGCACTCCTTCTCTGTCTGCTCGATCCACCAGCGTCTCGCGCGGAAAAGGTCGTCCTGGCCAAGGTGCGCGCCGCTTACAGCGGTGGTGCCAACACCGGTGAGCATGCGCGCCGGCTCCATGACGCGGAGGCGGGGCTGAAGCAGCTCCTTTTTCCGTGGGAAGAGCGCGTTCACCAGGCGCGTGAGCTTCGCGATCTCGAACGGATCAAGGCCGATGTCGGCAGAGTGCCCGTCGAGCAAACGAAATGCGCGGCGCAAGCGTCTCTCCTCATCGCCGCCATGGACGAGCCGGATGAAGCGGGCCCCGCCGACCTCGATGGCGAACGCGCTCACCAGGTTCGCGTTGCCGTCATCGACCTGCGCGCGGACAAAGTCCTCCTGCGGGCGCGCAAGCGCGTCGATCCCAATTGGCTCGCCGCGACGACGCGCTCGAACTTCGCCAGCGCGGTCGACGGATGCGCCCTCGCGTTCGACGTGCGGGCAGTGGTGGGGCGGTAGCCGGCGTGCGGTTCGGCGGCCGGACCGTCCCTCGGATCGCATAGCGGATAGGGTAGGCACGGTACCGCTGCCAAATGACGTGAGCTCCGCCGGGGCAGGCAAGCGACTAGTGTCCAATGTCGATTGGCATACGGGTATTTTTCGTCGCCTGTGTAGGCCTTGCGGCGACGGCCTGCGCGGGCTCGGAGGACCTTGAAACCCCCGGCGATTCCGGGGTGAGGGCGGACGGCGCCGGCGCATCGCGGGGCGGCTCCGGCGGGGGACCTTCGGGCACGGGCGGGACCGGGGGCAGCGGGACCACCACCACGGGTGGGGTCGGAGGCGGGGCCGGGAGAGGCGGTTCTTCCGGTGGCACGGGGGTCGGCGGCTCAGGCGGAGTCGGAGGTGCGACCGGTACCGGCGGAACGGGCACCGGCGGAACGGGCGGTACAGGGGGCGGCGTCCATGATGCCTCCGACGACCGCCCTGTCCCCATCGACGCAGGCACGTGCACGACCTGTAAGCTCCGCGTGCAATATCGCGCTTCGGACACCAACGCCGCCGACAACCAGATCAAACCGCACTTGAATATCGTGAACGTCGGCTCCACCAGCGTGCCGCTGCGCGAGCTGACGATTCGCTATTGGTACACCGCCGACGGCGATCGCCCTCAAGTCTATTGGTGCGACTACGCGATGATCGGCGCTTCTAACGTGACCGGGAAGTTCGTCAAGTTGACCACGCCCGAGCAGGGCGCCGATTCGTATCTCGAGATCGGTTTCGCCGCCGGGGCAGGCACCCTGTCGGCCAATGGCCAGACCGGTGAGATTCAGAGCCGCTTCAACAAGGACAACTATTCGAACTACAACGAAGCGGACGACTACTCGTTCGATCCGGCCAAAACCGCGTTCATGGACTGGATGCGGGTCACGCTCTACCACAATGGCGGACTGGTATGGGGTACCGATCCGGAATGCGCCAACCCGCGGCCCGGATCGATGTGCGGTGCCGACGCCAGTGCGGACGCGAATCCGAGCGATGCCGATCCCGACGTCGTCCCGACCGATGTCAGCGCACCCGATGTGGCCGATGCCGCTCCACCCGATGTCGCCCCAGAAGGCGGCCCCGGTGACGGCAGCTCCAGCGACGGCTCTTCCGACGGTGCCTCGGGCGACGCCGGCGCGGCAGCGAGATCCAAGTAGATAGAGCGGGCTGTGCATTGACGCCGCTCGGACGCCCGAGATCCGTGTTAAAACCCGACCGGCCCAACATGCTGAACATCGATCTTTCAGGGAAAAGAGCCCTCGTGGCCGGCGTTGCCGACGATGGAGGGTACGGTTTTGCCATCGCCAAAAGTCTGCGCGAAGCGGGGGCGACGGTTTGCGTGGGGACGTGGCCCCCGGCGCTCAACATTTTCCGCAGTCTGCTCGAACGGGGCAAGCTCGATGCCTCGCTCGTCATGTCGAACGGCGAAAAACTCGGTTTCGAGCGCATCTATCCGCTCGACGCCGCGTACGACGAAATGAGTCAAGTGCCGGAGGAAGTGCGCACCAATCGTCGCTACCGCGAGGTCGGCGATTTCACCGTCGAAGGGCTGAAGACCCAGCTCTTGGCGGATTTCGGCGAGAAGCCCCTCGACATCGTGGTTCATTCCCTCGCCAACGGGCCCGAGGTCAAGAAGCCGCTCCTCGATTCGACGCGCAGCGGTTATCTCACCGCCGTTTCCGTCAGTGCCTATTCCATGATCTCGCTCATGAGCCGACTCGGCCCGCTGATGCGTGAGCGAAGCGCGTTCTTGTCACTGACTTACCTGGCGAGCGAACGGGTGATCCCGGGCTATGGCGGCGGCATGTCTTCTGCCAAAGCGGCGCTCGAAAGTGACACCCGCACCCTCGCGTTCGAGGCGGGGCACAGGTTCGGCGCGAGGGTCAATACGATTTCGGCCGGCCCCTTGGCCTCGCGAGCAGCCAGCGCCATCGGCATCATCGACGAAATCATCGAATATTGCCTGCAAAATTCGCCCCTGCCGGAAGTGGTCAGCGCCGAAGAAGTGGCTGCGACCGCCGCTTTTCTCGTCAGTCCCTTGGCGAGCGGCGTCACCGGCACCATCGTCTACGTCGACAAGGGGTATCACACCATGGGCAAGGCGATTCGCCCGGTCGATCGCGACGCCGCGCGCGGCGTCTGAGACCTTGCCCCATCGTACGGCCGGTCGTAGATGCTCCTCATGTGCCGCAACATTCGCCCTCTCTTCAACTTCGACCCGCCGACGACCCCCGAGGAAATCCACGACGCCGCGCTGCAGTACGTGCGCAAGGTGAGCGGGAGCCCGCGTCCCTCGCAGGCCAACCGCGACGCGTTCGACCGCGCCGTCGAGGAGATCAAGCTGGCCACCGAGAAGCTCGTGGCCGGTCTCGTGACAACCGCGCCGCCCCGAAATCGCGACATCGAGCGCCAGAAAGCGCGCGAGCGGTCGGTGCGTCGATTCGGTGCCTAGCACGACGCCGTCAGTTCTTCGCCATACCCGATCACGATCGGCCCATTCAGCGAGGCGGGCGCGGCGCGCCAGCGTCGCGGAGCGCGCCGGGGTCCGCGCGTAGCGTTCGCCAGGGCCGAATGTTCATGTCCGAAAATGGCTAGTCCTCGACCCGAGGCTAGCTATGGTTCTCGGATGGAAGAACGCCGTCTCCATTCCGCCGATGAGCGGTGCCCGGACAGCAGCATCATCGGCCTCGATCGCAAAGCGCTCGACCGGGCGCGTACGAGCCGCGACCCCCGTTTTGACGGGAGGTTCTTCATCGCGGTGACCTCGACCGGCATTTATTGTAGGTCGATCTGCCCTGCACGCAGCCCCAAGAAGGCGAACGTCCGCTACTACGCCACGGCAGCCGCCGCTGCCGAGGCGGGCTTTCGGCCGTGCCTTCGCTGCCGACCCGAAGCTGCCCCGGGGACACCGGCCTGGATGGGAACGTCGACCGTCGTGCGGCGAGCGTTGCGCCTCATCGACGATGGCGCGCTCGACGACGGTGGCGTCGAAGCACTCGCCTCCCGCGTAGGGATCGGCGCTCGGCAGCTGCATCGCCTCTTCGTTCAACACGTGGGTGCCGCGCCGATCACGGTGGCGCAGACGCGCCGTCTCCATTTCGCCAAACGACTCCTCGATGAAACCGCGTTACCGGTCACCGCGATCGCGCTGGCGGCGGGTTTTGGCAGCCTGCGGCGTTTCAACGACGCGTTCCGGAAAACCTACCGCCGTGCACCGCGCGACCTTCGCCGACAAAGGCAGGTGGGGTCCGCTCAGCCGGGCAATGAAGTCGTGTTGCGCTTCGCTTATCGTCCTCCTTACGACTGGGGCGTCATGGCCGACTTTCTAGCTGCGCGCGCCGTGCCGGGCGTCGAACGCGTCGATGTGCGCGGTTACGCGCGTACCGTCGCGCTCGACGGTGGTCATGCACTCCTCTGCGTACGTCCCGTGAACGGCGTAGACGCACTCGAGCTGCGCGCCTCGGGCGCTCCACCGGCCGCACTATTTCACCTCTCGTCGACCGCGCGCCGTGTTTTCGATCTCGCCTCCGATCCGGCGCGCATGCAGCTCGCGCTCACGCAAGACGCTTTGCTTGCGCCCCTCGTGAAGCGTCGACCGGGGATGCGTATCCCGGGCGCGTGGGACTCCTTCGAATGCGCAGTGCGCGCCGTGATCGATCTCCATGTCCGTCGTGCCACGGCGCGTACACTGCTCGGGCGACTCATCGCTCGCGCCGGCACGCCCATCGCGGGTGGCGGCGAAGGGCTCACGCATCTGTTCCCTTCGCCGGCCACGCTGGCGACGTCGCGTCTCGAGGGCCTCGGGCTCGACGCCGTGCAAGTGTCTGCGCTGCGGGCGCTGGCACGAGCCGCAAGCGAAGGCGCGTTCGACGTCGACGCGCCGGTGGATCAGGTCGTCGCGACGTTGGCGGCGTTACCCGGCGCTGGCGGCCGCGTCGCAGAAGACGTTGCGCTCCACGCGCTCGGCGATCCGGACGCGTTCCCCGCCGGTGACGTCGTCCTTCGCCGGATGGCATCGCTCGACGGCACGCAACTCACCGCGCGCCAGCTCGAGAAGCGCGCCGAAGCGTGGCGGCCTTGGCGCGGCTACGCGGCGCTGCATCTCTGGAGAGCAGAAATCGACGCCGCCCGCGCGCTACGCGGCACCGGTACGGTGCCGAGCACCTGCCTCTGACGCTACGCGCGCGCGGTGGCTAGCCAGACGGACGCCGGCAACGCCACGCGCTCGTCGTGCAGATAGTCGGCGAGGGCCGTAGCGAGCGCCGTTCGTACGCGCGCTACGGTTGTCGCGTCCGCACCGAGGATCATGCGCGCCACCGGTCCCGCGTTCACTGCAAACTCGACCGCTTCCCCAAGCCCCGTGGTGGACGTGCAGATGCGCGTGTCGGAGTGTTCGACCTCCACGCGCGCGAAGCCGGCGTGCTCCAGGATCTCGCGCAGCCGCCCCTCGGCGGCGAAGGCAAACGGCCCGGGAGTGCCAGGTTCCGTGGCCGGCAACGGCGCAACCACCGTCTCCGCGGCGCGAAGGGGAACGCGGTACCAAGGGTTGTCGTCAGCCGACCGCCAGCACACGAGGCAAAGTCGTCCACCCGGGCGGAGCGCCTTCTTCAAGTTCGCAAACGCGGCCTGCGGATCGGCGAAGAACATCGATCCGAAACGTGAATAGACGAGATCCGCGTCGCCCGCGAACCGGTACTCCGCCGCGTCACCTTCGACGAATTGGATCCAGGGCATGCTCCGTGCGCGTTCGCGGGCACGGGCCAACATCGGCGCCGAGACGTCGACGCCGACAACGGTTCCCGTCGGTCCCACGTGCTCGGCGAGGCGCAGCGTGCTCGCACCGCACCCGCACCCGAGATCGATGACGCGCTCCCCTTCCACCGGCGCCGCCCGCTCGAGGCCGAGCAGGTCGATGTTCGCCAGTGCGCGGTCGAGGCGCGCCTGTTCGGTCACCCAGCGGTGGGCGGCGGGTCCGTTCCAAAACTCGATTTCTGGTTGGTTTGCCGACATGTCTCCGCGATGTCGCGCAATCTACCCCGCGGCCCTCAGCCGTGCAATCGCCGGGCAAAGCCAGCAGAATTGACGGCCGCTCGATGGCGGTCCACGCTCGACGAGCGCGATGAAGGTGTGGGACTTCAATCGCAAGCTCCACAAGCGTGCCAATACGCCGCTCTTCCTGCAGGTCGTGGGGCTCATCTGTTCGGAGATCGCCGAGGGGCGACTGGAACCAGGAGCGCGATTGCCCAGCAGCCGGCATCTCGCGCGCTTGCTCGGCGTCAATCGCAACACGGTGTTGACGGCTTACGGCGAGCTCGTGGCCGAGGGCTGGGTGACGACACGTCCCGCCGGTGGGACGTACGTGGGCGCGCGGCCGCCGGTCTCGAAGGGCGGCCGCGGCATCGCGCACGCCCCCCGCCCGACGACAGCTCCCTATGCGCTTGCCGCCAAGTGCAGCCCTGATCGCGTCGCGCACGAGCCGCGCAGCCTGCTCCTTGCGCGCGGAGCTCCTGACGTGCGGCTTCTGCCGACGACCGAGCTCGCTCGTTCATATCGTCGCGTGCTGCTCCGGCATGGGCGCGAGCTGCTCTTCTACGGGGAACCGCGCGGGCACCAAAAGCTGCGCATCGCGCTCGCCAAGATGCTGTCGGCGACTAGAGGGGTGCCCGCCACGCCGGACAACTTGCTCGTGACGCGCGGCAGCCAAATGGCCATCGACCTCGTGGCGCGCGCGCTCCTATCGCCGGGTGACGTCATCGCCGTCGAGCACCTCGGCCATCCGAACGTATGGAGCGCGCTGCGTCTGACGGGGGCCGAGCTCGTGCCCATACCGGTCGACGCCGAGGGGCTCCGCGTCGACATCCTCGAACAGCTGGTGCGCCAAAGGCGCGTTCGCGCCGTCTACGTGACACCGCACCACCAGTTTCCGACGACCGTTACCATGGCGCCGGCGCGCCGGCGCGCGCTCCTGGCACTCGCCAGCCGGCATGGCATCGCCATTCTCGAAGACGACTACGACCACGAGTTTCATTATGACGTCGCCCCCGTGTCTCCCCTGGCGAGCGAAGACGACGCCGGCGCGGTCATTTACGTGGGGACGCTGTCCAAGATCCTCGCGCCCGGACTGCGGCTCGGATTCGTGGTGGCGCCCCGTGACGTCATCGAGCGGCTGCTCGAAATCCGTGTGGCCATGGATCTACAGGGTGATCACACGACCGAAGCCGCCGTGGCCGATCTCTTCGAAGAAGGGGAAGTCCAGCGTCACGTCCACCGTATGCATGGCGTCTACCACCGGCGCCGCGACGCGCTGGTGGCATCCCTTCGGCATCATCTTCCTCGGGCGGTCCGGTTCACCGTGCCGGCAGGAGGGATGGCCATCTGGGCCGAGATCCAGCGGCCGCACGATGTCGAAGGTTGGGCCGAGCGAGCGGCGGCGCTCGGCGTCGTCTTCCGCGGGGCGGGCTGCTACGACTTCGATCAGCGCCCGATACCCTTCGCCCGCCTCGCCTTCACGTTTCTTTCCGAAGGCGAGCTCGACGAATCCGTGCGTCGCATGGCCCGCGTGCTCACCGCCCCCTCACGGTGAGGGTCCAGTCCACCGTGACGTCGGTCCCCTTGGTGTCCGTCACGCGGACCGTCAGACGGTGCGCCCCCTCGTCGAGCGCCTTGAGCATCATGAAATAGCCGTCCATGACCGCCGGCTGCCGCGTGCCGGTGATGCAACCGTCGAGCACGGGCTTGAGACTCACGTCGCCGCGGATCGAGAAGAGGTGAGGGCTCGCATACCGATAGTCGAACGGATGAGCGACCGTGCGACCGTCGAGTGTGATCGTCATCCCATTGACGATATCCACTGCCGGCCGAGCACCCTCGCGCAAGAAATCGTAGAGCGACTGCCCCGGCGCGGGATGAAAGTCCGGATTGGGGCAGGGATAGTCGTTCAAGAGGCTCGCCGGGCTGATCAGGACGGGCTTACCCTTCGGCAGCGTGCAGGCACGGGAAATGGTGGCCGTGCCGCCAGGGTCGAGCACGCTGGCCAGAAACCAAACGGGTCCCTCCTGGCCCTCGTCGCAATGGACGCCGGTGACATCCAGCATCGGATTTTCGGCCGCGGGAACCGCGAAGATCCACTGCCACCATCGCTGCGACCAGTCGATCATGCTCCGTCCGAGCGGGTGGGCGCCCGGAGCGAAAACGATGGCGCGGTCAGAGCGCTGTTCGGGCGCGACCGAGTCGACAGCGTCGTCCGCGTCCGGCGCGGCGCTGCAGCCAACCGAGAACAAAACACAAAAGGCGATGGGCGTCGTTTTCATGGGTGCCTCCGTCGAAGGATCATACGAATCGCTCACCCGGGCGGCAGATCCAGATCGCCGATGACGGCTGGGCCAGGTGGCATGGCACCGCAATCGTCACCATTCGGTAATCGAGGCTCCATGAGCGCCCGCTACGGTCGCCCTTCGAACGTTCTTTCGACGGAGGATATCAATGGCCAACAGCGTTTCCTTCACGCGTCGTCGTTTCGTGAAACAAGCCGCGCTGGGAGGGGCGGCTCTGACCGGACTCGCCGAGATCTTGCGCAGTCGGCACGCGCCGGCCGCCATCGTTCGCGACGCCGTGCGACCGCAGGCGTCGTGGGGTCTCCAGATCGGCGACGTGCTCGGCGATCGCGCCATCGTGTGGAGTCGCGCCGACCGACCGGCTCGCATGTTGGTACAATGGTCGCTCGACGAGCATTTTCGACGGCCTACGGCCATTCGCGGTCCTCACGCGCTCGACGTCACCGACTACACGGCGCGCGTCGATCTCACCGATTTGCCGGCCAACGAAGAAGTGTTCGTGCAGGTCACGTTCGAGAGCCTCGACGCGACCAGGGCCCGCAGCGAGCCTTTGATCGGACGTTTTCGCACGGCGCCGGACCGCCGTCGCAACGTCCGCTTCTTGTGGGGCGGCGATACCGCGGGCCAGGGCTGGGGAATCGACCTCCAGTTCGGCGGAATGAAGGCCTACGAGGCCATGCGCCAGACCAACCCCGATTTTTTCATTCATTGCGGCGACAACATCTACGCCGATGGCGCCATGACCGCGGAGGTGACCGACGGATCGGGGGCGGTCATCTGGCGTAACGCCTTTCTCGACGTCGTCCCCGAGAAGCTGAAGGTAGCCGAAACGCTCACCGAGTATCGTCGCGCCTATCTCTACAATCGCTACGACGTGAATGTGCAGCGCTTCAGCGCCGAAGTGCCGCAGATCTGGCAATGGGACGACCATGAGGTCACGAACAACTGGTCTCCGGTCAAAGAAGTCGACGCGCGTTATACCGAAAGGCGCGTGCAGACGCTGGTCGGCAACGCCACCCGCGCCTTCCTCGAGTATGCGCCGCTCAGGTGGCACTCCGACCAAGAATCGGAGCGCGTCTATCGCCACGTTCCTTACGGGCGCGATCTCGACGTCTTCGTGATCGACATGCGCAGCTACCGCGCGGGCAACGGCTGCAACGTCGAAACCGCGCCGAGCGAAGCCACCACCTACCTTGGCCGCGCACAGCTCGAGTGGCTCAAAGCCAAGCTCGAGCATTCACGCGCGACGTGGAAAGTGATCGCCTCGGACATGCCCATTGGCCTCTTGGTCGGGGACGGGAACGATCCCACCTCCGGGTGCGCCCGGTTCGAGAACTCCGCCAACGGCGACGGACCCGTGCTCGGCCGTGAGTTCGAGATCGCCGAGGTGCTTCGCTTCATCAAGCGTCGAGGCGTCGCCAACGTCGTGTGGCTCACCGCCGATGTTCACTATTGCGCGGCTCACTATTACGACCCTTCCAGCGCGCCATTTCAAGACTTCGACCCGTTTTGGGAATTCGTAGCCGGACCGCTTCACGCCGGCACCTTCGGCCCGGGCGCGCTCGACAACACCTTCGGCCCCAGGGTGATCTTCCAAAAAGCGCCCGACCCTGGGCAATCCAATTTGCCACCGAGCGCGGGCATGCAGTTCTTCGGTCAGGTCGACATCGACCAGGACAGCAGGGCGATGACCGTGTCGCTCAAGGATTTGCAGGGGACGACGCTGTTTCGGCAGGTGCTGCAGGCCAAGGGCCGGTGAGAGGTGGCTCGCGTGATGCATGCCTCGTCGGGTACACCCCTCGAGTGTGAAAGGAAGCGCCATGATCAATGTCCAACTCATCAAGCCCGACATGCCTGTCGTTTGCTCAAAGGACGGTCAGTTCGCAGTCGTGGACCACTTGGAAGGACAGGACAGCATCAAGCTCAAGAAGGACAAAACGGGTAAGCACCACTTCATTCCGGTGAGCTGGGTAACGACGGTCGACGCAAAGGTCCACATTGACCGCCCCGGCGAACAGGCCATGAAGGAGTGGCGTACGGAATCCTGAATTTCCTGGCGTAGAAAGGCTGGCTCGCACCGGCGACAGCAGGATACTGCGGGATTACGCCCGGTCGGGCACAGCGCCCTGGTGCTTTGGGCCGAGCTTCTACTGCGCGCCCTTCACCGCTTCGACGCGGCCCTCGTGAAACGCGGCAATGGCGCTGTTGGCGCCCACGATGGCCGACAGTTTCTCGATGATCGTCGGAAGGTGAGCGCCCGGGAGGGTGTGCCACATCTCGTCGTCGGGGAGCCCCGTGTAGACGCGATTGCCCGTGCAGCCGAAGCTGGTCGCCGCGCGCTCCGATGCGAGTACCTGCGGCAGCATCGCGCACGCGGGACGCATCACCGGCGGCGTCGCGGCACGGGCAGATGCGGCGTGTAGAGCTTCCGATAGCAGCATCGCAGCACGCGGTGTGCTTCGAAGGACGACGAGATCGGGGTTGGTGGGCGTGCTGGCCAGGGGGGCATAGGTGACAAAGGCGAGTTTGCCCGGTCGGACGGGGATGCCGGGCACTTCCTCCATCGCGATGTACCCGACCCCCGTCATCATCGTCAGCATCCGTTCGAGCTCGGCTTTCTCGGGGGGGCCGAGCTCCGCGCCATGGGTGTAGGCGCCGATGGCGCAACCGAGGTGATCCTTGGCTGCCGTGTAGAAAACCTGGCCCGAGGCCGCCTGTTTCCAATACGCGCATCCCGCGAGTGCCGCGACGCCGACATAGGCGACTCCGGCGGGAGGTTCCTGGGAGAACGAGATGGCTACCGGGGGAGCCTGGAGGGAAAGAAGGCGGGTGAGCGTCGCTGCCTGATCGGCGTAGGAGAGCATGGCTCACCCTACTCTCTGCATCCGGGCACGTCATGGGGTTTGCCCAGCGCGCGATCCCCGTTCGCTCGACGCTGGGGCAGCGCTGGACTACATAACGTGAATGGCTCGAACGGTGATGTGCGTAAAGTTCGGCAAGGAAATGGAAGGGCTCGAAAAGGCCCCTCTCAAGGGTCCCGTCGGCCAGCGCATCTTCGAGAACGTGTCGAAGGAAGCGTGGCGCCTGTGGCTCGAGCATTCGAAGATGATCATCAACGAGTACCGCATCGACCTCGTCTCGCCAGCGGGCCAGAAGGTCTGGATGGACGAGCTCGAGAAGTACTTCTTCGGTGAAGGTTCCCAGCTGCCGCCCGACTTCAACCCGACGAAGGCCAAATAGCTCGGCCCCGATGCCTGATTCTCCAGCTATCGGCAGTCTTTCGACGGCAGGCGCGGTGCTGATCGTGTCTTGTTACGAGCTCGGGCACCAGCCGTTCGCGGTCGCTTCGGCGTGGGCGGAGCTCGAGAATGCCGGTCTCGGTGTGGTGGGGGCCGATGCCTCCATCGAGACCCCGTCCGAGGACGCCCTCACCCGTGCCAAGCTCGTCGCCATCTCGGTGCCGATGCACACGGCCCTTCGCCTGGGCGTCGAAATCGCTCGACGCGTGCGCAGTCGGAATCCAGCCGCGCACATTTGTTTCTTCGGCCTCTATGCGTCGCTCAATGCAACCTACCTGCTGGACGGGCTTGCCGATTCGGTGATCGGCGGGGAGTTCGAATCGGCACTGGTCGAGCTCGCCCTCGGCTTGAGCCGGTCTGCGCCCCGAGAGAGCGCGGTCCGGAAAGGCGCGGCTGGTGAAGGCGCCGAGCTGGCCGAGCGCGGTTCGCCGAAATCAATCTTGCGCCGGCTCACCTTCCATCGGCCCAAGCGCGACGGTTTGCCTCCCCTCGACAAGTACGCCCGCCTCGTCGGGCCGGGCCGCGACGAATTGCGCGTGGTGGGGTATGTGGAGGCGAGCCGCGGGTGCCTTCACCGGTGTTTGCATTGCCCCATCACGCCGGTTTACGAGGGGCGCTTTTTCGTGGTCCCGCGCGAGATCGTTCTCGCCGACGCGAGGCAGCAGATCGAAGCCGGAGCACGGCACATCACCTTCGGCGATCCCGATTTTCTGAACGGTCCCGGGCATTCGATGGCCATCGTGCGCGCGCTTCATGCCGAGCATCCGGCGGTTACCTTCGACATCACGGCCAAGGTGGAGCACATCCTCCGGCACCGAGAGCTCTTCCCCGAGCTTTCCCGGCTTGGCTGCATCTTCGTCGTCTCGGCCATGGAATCGCTGAGCGACCGCGTGCTCGAAGAGCTCGCCAAGGGCCATACGCGAGCCGACATCGTCGAGGCCTTGCTCATCGCAGAGAGCGCGGGAATCGCGCTGCGGCCGTCGCTCCTGGCCTTCACGCCGTGGACGACGCTCGCCGACTATCTCGTGCTTTGCGACTTCATCTTCGAGCAGGGCCTCATCGACAACGTCGATCCCATCCAGCTCGCGATTCGGCTGCTCATTCCACCAGGGTCTGCGCTTTTGGCGACGGAAGAACCGCGCCCGTGGCTCGGACCCCTCGTCCCCTCGGAATTCGGCCACGCGTGGACGCATCCCGACCCCACGATGGACCGCCTCTACACCGAGGTGAGCCGCATCGTGGAGCGTGGCGCGGATGCCAAAGAAGACGCCTTGGTGACGTTCCGCTGCATTCGCAGCGCTGCCTATGCAGCAGCGGGTCAAAAGCTCGTCGATGAGCCGTCTTTGCGCCCGCGGAGATTCGTTCCCAAGCTGACCGAGCCGTGGTTCTGCTGTGCCGAGCCGAGTGCGGCGCAGCTCGGCCGAGTAGCCTCGTGCCGGCCAGAATCGTCACATCCCCCTCGGCGTCACCTCGAGTAACGGCGAAAGCTCGAACTTGATCGCGGCGAACGACGCGCGCAGCGTTCGCTCGACTGCGGCCGCGGAGGACCCTCGCGCGAAGATGAACCCCAGGTAGCTCGATCCTTCGGGAAGGGCCCGGATCGCGTCGCCGGGCTCGATCGCCACGGTCACCCCCGCAACGCCCGGCACGGCGCGGGCGGCATCGAGTCCCGTGACACGCCGGAGAATCCCACTGCGGGGAATGGGCATCATCATGACACCGGCGGCGACCGCGTCGTCGTCGTGCACGCCTCCCAGCGGATAGGGCACGGGGAGCCCAGCCGCATGCGTGAGAACGATGTCCTCGAGCGGCCCGGTGACCGACTCGAAGGCGCGCGAGCAGAGCCCGCCGATCGATCGCGCCGCGATCTCGACCACCGCCGCCCGGGCCCCATCGACCCGAACCTCGGCATGAACCGGGCCGTGCCAAAGGCCGAGCGCCCGCGCCGCGCGCTCGGTGACATCGAGGACCGCCGCTTGCTCCTCGCGCGATAGGCGCGAAGGGCTGATGTAGAGCGTCTCCTCGAAGTAGGGGCCGACGAGATCGTCGGGCTTGTCGAAGAGGGCGAGCACGCGGATCTCGCCCCTCGTGATCATGGCTTCGACGGCGACTTCGCGGCCGGGTAAGTAGTCCTCGACGAGCACATGATAGAAGTCGGGATCGGTGCTCGCGTCGCTGCCGTGGCCCGCGAGAATGCCGCGCACGCGCCAGACGGCCGCAACGAAACTTTCGGGATCGTCGGCGCGGATGACGCCTTGACTCCCGGTGAGCATCGTCGGCTTGACCACGCAGGGGAACCGGACCTCGCGCAGCCATGTTTGCGGATCGTCGCTCGGTCCGATGGCGATCGCGCGCGGGCTCGGCACACCAGCCTCGGCAAAGATGGCGCGCATCCGGCGCTTGTTGCGAGCGGCGTAGGCAGCGCTCGGCGGAGCGTGCGATAGGCCTAGCCGCTCGGCCGCGAGCGCCGCGACGACGGCCGTGGTCTCATTGGTCGGGACGATGCCGTCGAGCGGCGCCGCGCGGGCGGCCGTCATGATGGCCGCGCCGGCGGATTCGGGATCGCGAAAATTCACCGTGACGAGCGGCAGACCGTGGCGCACGAACGCGCCCGGTAGATCGGTGCCAAGAACGAGCTCGATGCCGCGCCGCCGCGCTGCCGCCACATAGGCGTCGACTCGATAGCTCTGAGCTGGAAAAAGAAGGAGCAGTCTCTTGGCCAGGGAATCGGCGCGGATGGGGTTTTCAGACATCGGGACGGGCGTGCTTCGCCGCGCTAGGCAACTGTACTACGGAGGAGCAGAAGGCCCATCGACCCATGAAAGTCGTCCTTTTCGCCTGGTGTCCAACGGCAACGTCGTACCTCGACGCCCTCGTCGCGGCCGGGACCGCACCCGTCTTGGTCGTGACCGGATCGCACGCGCCGGCCGACGGTGCGCTCGTAACCCGCGCCGCGGCACACGGCGTTTGGCTCGAGCGATGCGGGGATGTCAACGCCGCGCCTTTCGTCGAGCAGATCCGAAGCCTCGCCACCGAGCTCCTGCTCATCGCGGGCTGCGCGCAGATCCTGCGCGCGCCGATCCGCCGCGCCGCGGGGCTCGGCACGGTCAACTTTCATCCGTCGTTGCTCCCTTGCTACCGGGGCAAAGAGCCGCTTTTCTGGACCATTCTGCGAGGCGAGACCAGGACCGGTTGCACTGCGCACCACGTCACGGATCTCGTCGACGCCGGACCGATTCTTCTCCAGACCGAGGTACCCATCCCTCCCCGTGCGACGAGCGTGTCGCTGGCGCGCGCGGTCGACGAGGCCGGGGCCGCCCTCATTCCCGAGCTTCTGGCCATGGCGCGGACGGGCGCGTTACCCGCCGGCCGAGCGCCCGCCGAAACAGGCACGGCCTTTCCACCGCTACGCCCGGACCACGGGCTCCTCGATCCGAGCCGCTCGGCCATCGAGCTCGACCGCCTCGTGCGCTCCTGCGCCGGTGAGATCCACGCGTTCTGCTTCTTCCAAGGCATGAAGCTCGTCCTCCTCGAAGCGACGCCGCTCGCCGCGCGGTTGCAACAGGCGCCCCCTGGTACCCTCGTCGAGATCGGCGGCGGCACCATCCGCATCGCCACGGCGGACGGCGATCTCGCGGTGCAGCATTGGCTCTTTCTGGGGAGGCCGCACGGGAGCGACGAACTCGCCCGCCGATTGGGGATGAGCGTCGGCCAGCGCGTGACCGCCAACGCCGCGTTCGCGTGACGCGAGATGAGGCAAATACGCTCGAATCGCCCGCGGCGAGCCCGGCCCCATCACGCTCCTGCGCACGCTCTCGCTCTTGTGGGTCGTGCGCCGGCACGAGATCGAATACCTGATCCCCCACGCCACCTCACCGCCGCCCCTCGATGACGCGCAGCGCTCCGACCACGTCGGGTGGTGGCGGCGGCGGTAGCGGTGGTGGTGTCGGCGGTGGCGGCCCCGGAGGCGGAGGCGGCGGACGTAAGGGGGGCGGCGCGACTTTGGGTCCGGTGCACGAGGTGAGCTCGAAGAGCATGAACGCGAGTGCCTTCTCTTCGGCCGTGAGGGTCAGGTCGGGGTCGCATTCGCCGGGGAACGTGGTGCTGGGCGGGGCGGTGACGCTCGCGTGAAAGTCGCTGAAGATGACGCGTCCGCAACTCGTTTCCGGAGGCGAGAGGATAGGGGTTTCGATGCTGACGACCTGGCTCGTCGAGGGTGAGAACGAGGAGAGCCGCAGCTTGGCCCCGCTGCCTGCCGCGAGGGCGCCGAGATCGGCGTGCGGCGCCGTGACGTGCATCTGCGGCGGTGCCGGACGAGAGAGTGCGCCCACCGCTCCGAGCCACGTCGCGAAATCAACCCCCGCCGGGTTCGATGTCACCACGTCGGTTGCGAGCGGGCTCGGAGGGTTCGCGCTGCCTGGCGTCCAGGTCCCGATATTGCCAAACGCCCCATTTTGAAAGAGCCATACGTAGCTGAAATGGGTCGCGAGCATGCGTCCGCCGCGGTTGACGTAGTCGCTAAAGTTGCCGAGACTTTCGGGCGTCTCGAGCATTTCGGCGCCCTCGCACGGGAGAAGGATTTGGCTATAGCGGCTCCAGCTGCCACCACCGCTCACCGTGCCCTTCAGCGCCGACTCGTCGGGGGTCGCGGCGTCGATGACGGCGCCGTTGGAGTGGTACAAATGGATACGGCCCGTGCCCGACGGATCGGTGAACTCGGCGTCGGCGATCCCAATCTTGCGCAGCAAACATTCGATCGTGTCGTGGTTGCCGGTCGAAACCGCGGTAAGCGGAATATCTCCTTCGCTCTGGTGGCGGGGAAGTCGCATCGTTCCAACGGGGAGCGCGTTGTCGATGCACGGCAAGACGTCGATCGTGGTCTGCCTTCGCCATGACCCGAGTTGAACGACGATAGGAATACCGCTGCCCGAGGGAACGTCGCGCATGACAAAGCGGCCGTCCGGTCCGGTGACGGCGGAGGCAACGATGGTGTCGCTCGACGGCGTCGTGCACTGGCTGCATGTCGGTCCGTCGGC
The DNA here is from genome assembly GCA_035318465.1 of Polyangiaceae bacterium. GTDB lineage: Bacteria > Myxococcota_A > Polyangia > Polyangiales > Polyangiaceae > DASWDH01. Next base: position 24,110 of record DATHES010000003.1, on the reverse strand, counting down.
CAAGGGGGGCAGCTTCGCGCCGGCCGCGAGATTGGGGATGAAGACCAGCGCGCCGGGCAGGGGGGCCGGGTTCGTCAGCGCCGCCGTCACGGCCGTACCGCTGATGGTCGTCGCGACGGCTCCATCGCAGACCGCGATCTGGCCGCAGAGGGAACAGGGCGCGCTGCAGACATTGTCGCTGCACCGCCGTCCCGTCGTACACGCGCCGCACGCGAGGCTCTTGCCGCACCCATCCCCGATCGATCCGCAAAACGTGAACGACGCTCCGCTACAGATGATCGGTGTGCAGTCGATGGGGCCGGGCAAGCCGCAGACGTTTGGTACGCCACCTCCGCCGCACGTGAAGGGTGGGCGACAGGTGCCGCAATCGAGCCTATCCCCGCATCCGCCGCCGATCAGCCCGCAGTACTGGCCGCCGACTGGATCGCAGGTGACAGGCTCGCAGGCGCCCGAGTCGCGCGCCGCTCCGCAGATGCTGTGCAAGCCGCTTCCGCCGCACGAAAAGCCCGTCTGGGTGCAGTTGCCGCACTCCACGAAACCCTGTCCGCAATTGGAGCCGATGCGGCCGCAGAGTTGTCCTCCTGGAAAAGAGCATTGGTCGGGGCACACGCCATCGATTCGATTGGCATCGATGACGGGTCCGGGTGGAAGCGGTGGACCAATTCCGCCGGTTCCGAACCCCCCGGTTCCTCCCGTGCTTCCACCGATTCCGCCGGTCGCGGTCCCACCTGCCCCCGCACCTCCAGCGCCGCCCAGGGAGGCGTCCCGTGCGGCGCTTGCTCCGCCCCCATCGACTCCATCCTTCGGCGATTTTTCCGAACAGCCGACGAGGAGCGCGACCGGCATTGCCGATAGCGCCAAAATCAAAGAGCGATGTCGCCAATCTGCAGGGGGTACCATGCGCCGAGCGGGGCTTGCTTCGCCGGAGGGCGGAGACACGTGTTGACAGACTACGTGCTGAGCGACCCCGCCGCCACGCCCGATGGGGGTATTCGGTTAACGGTGCCAGAAGGTCCTGCTTTCACGGCGTGTTTCGCCGGCGCCGCGATAGGCACCCCGCGGCGGATGTCTTCGTCCGACGCACCATGACCACCGCCCTGCGCTCGCTAAGGACGCGCGCGATGTTGTCTAGTAAGTTACGCCATGGAGCACGGCGGCGACGTTCGAGTGGCGGGCATGCTCACCCGGGAGCGGTGATCGCGAGCGCGGGCGGAAAGCGGCAGGACGCCTCACACCCGCGCGGCAGACTCCAGCACGAGTCCCATCGGGACCTCTCTTCTCCTGACTCTCTCGATGGCTTCGTTCACTCGAGCGAACGGCATGACTTCGACAACGGCCTCGATCCCATGCTTTGCTGAAAACTCGAGCATGTGCGTGGTGTCCGCACGACTCCCGATGTAATTGCCATAGATGGATCGCCGAGAGTTGTTCAACAGTCCGCCGCTCAGCGAGAACGGCTTCAAAGGCGACGCCACCAGGCAGAGCTGACCCTGTGGCTTCAGCATTTTCACGTAGGAGTCGAGGTCGAACGCCACATTCAGCGTCGAAAGGATGAGATCGAACGCCCCCTCGAGGTCCGTCAGCTGCCTCGTGTCCGAGCTGTCCGCGAACCTGCCTCCCAGGCGCTCGATCAGCTCCCGCTTGGCGGGCGAGTGGGAAAATGCGGTGACGCTGTGCCCCATCTCGTGAAGAAACTGGATGGCCAGGTGACCGAGCCCTCCGGCGCCCAGCACTGCCACGCGAGATCCGTCGGCCAGTTGGGCCCGAAGAATCCCCGCGAATACGGTAACACCGGACGAGAGCAACGGCGTTGATCTGGCTGAATCGAGTTGCGGCGGGAGTCGGAAGGCGAACCGGCCGTCGACGATGATATGGTCGGCCAGGCCGCCGTAGCGGTCGACGGCAATGACCTTCTGGCTGGGGCAGAGTTGTTCGAAGCCCTGCCTGCAGTAGGTACAGTCGAAACATGCCTCTTGCTGGTAGCCGATGCCGACACGATCGCCCCGGTGCAGGTCGGCAACCTCGGAGCCAAGCTCTTCGACGATTCCAACGATCTCATGGCCGGTGACCAGCGGAAATCGGGCGTCCCCCCAATCATCGTCCATGAACTGGATGTCGCCTCTCGCGACGCTGCAGTGCGTGATCCTCACCAGAACGTCACGGCTGCCGACCGCCCTCTCATAAAGAAAGGGCTCCGTCCTTCCGCCTTTTTCTCTGATCGCGTGGGCTCTGATTTGCATGATCGATCGGGCTCCCTCGATGGACCTCGGTCCGCTCCAGGGGCACGTCAAGGAGACCGGCCCCTCGGCAGAACGGAATGTCATAGACCCCCGAGCGCCCAAGTGGCCCCGCCATCTCTCAGCGTGGCGCGGCGCGCGCTAGCCGCGCCTGAAGCGCTTCGTGGTCCGTGATGTCCAGGCGCAAAGGGGTCATGGACACGAAATGGTGATCGGTGGCCCAGCGATCGGTACCTTCCTCGGTTTCCTCGAGTGCGAACACGGTAAACCAGTAGTGACTGCGGCCCATCGGATCCTTGCTCGGGATTACTTTGCCGTCGTAGTGACGTACCGATTGCCGCGTCCAGAGCGTGCCGCGCGGCGCTTCCGGAAAGTTCACGTTCACGAGTTTCAGGCTCGGATCGGGCAACAGCGTCGCCAAAACCTCCGCAACGTGCGGCTTCAGTCGGTCGAAGTTCGGCTCGTCGAGCGCGGGCGCGCTGAGCGCAATCCCGCGACTTTCCATCAATGCGGCCTGCTTCGCGCCTGCTAGCGTGCCCGAGTGCCACATGCCGTTACCGAGATTGAGCCCGAGGTTGATGCCGGACAACACCACGTCCGCTTTGCCCACAACCGAGAAGCCAATCGCGACGCAATCCGCGGGGGTGCCGTCTACGCGGAAGGCGTCGAAACCCAGAATGGGCGTGCGCCGATAGGACAAAGGACGACTATGCGTGACCCCATGCCCCATCGACGAGCGTTCGACGTCTGGCGCGACGATCGTGACTTCGCCGAAGGCTTTTGCGACCTCCGCCAAAGCCAGAATCCCCGGGCTGTAGATGCCGTCGTCGTTGACGATCAAGATCTTCATGCGCAAGGCCCGCTTCCTGCACCCTGGTGATGTGCGCTAGCTACGTTAGCGAAACCACCGGCAAGCGTGGCGGAGTTGCTCAAAGAGGTCGGATGCGCGTGACATTGCTGCACAACAGGTCCGCTGGAAGCGAAAATCATGCCGAGCATGAGATCGAAGCCAGCATGCGGCGAGCCGGCCACGAGATCGTCGATGTCGTGTCGAAGCTCGACGAGCTGCTGGCCACGCTGAGCAAGCGGCGACCCGACCTGATCGTGATTGCGGGCGGCGACGGAACCGTCAGCCGCGCAGCCTGCGCTCTCGCGGGCCGCCACGTTCCCATGGCCATCCTTCCGCTCGGCACCGCCAACAATACGGCGCTGAGTCTCGGCGTGAAAGGCAGCATGGACGCGCTGGTCGCCGGATGGGCACGCGGCACGCACCGTCGTTTCGACCTCGCGACCGTTGTCGAAGGCGACGAGCTTGCGCCGTTCTCCGAAGTGGTCGGCTGGGGCGTTTTCCCGGACGTGATGGCCGAAACGGAGGACATGCCCTCTCCGGCCGAGCGCGAAGATACCCTCGAGCGTGATCGACGCTCGTTTCGAGCCAACATCGAACGAGCGAAACCCGATCACTACGAGATCGACGTCGATGGCGAGACGATCGCCGGCGAGTTCTTGCTGGTCGAGGTCGTCAACATTCCGTACATCGGCCCCCAACTCGAGCTCTCGCCCAGCAGCAACCCGAGTGACGGCCGTTTCGAGCTCGTACTGGCAGGTGAATCCGAGCGAGCCGCACTGCTCGAGCTCGCGCGCGGCGGCACGATCGCCGAGGGCGCGCGCCTCCCGACGCGCAGCGCGACACACGTCACCGTTCGCAGCGCTGCTCGGCGCTATCATCTCGACGGCAAACTGATCGAGCTCTCGCGGCGCCCGAGCGAATGGGTCATCACGATCGAGCCAGCGGTCGTCGAGTACCTGCTGAGCGGCGGGTAGCTGTTCGCCGTGCGCGCTCTAGCTCCGCCCTGGCCGAATGCTCCTTGGATCCTTCTGGCGGCCCAGGTTATTCGATTTGGCGCCAAGGGTCATTGGTGGGCATCACGTTTCTCGTAGCTTGTGAGCGCCGGCGAAACTCATCAGGCGGCGTACCGAATCGAGGGTGTACCCATTTACGAGCGACACGAGTTGGTTGCGCGTCTAGCCGTCGTAGGAGGTTTGATCTGCCTCGGCGCCCTCGACGCCTGTTCGGAAGCGCAAAGTGGTTCCGGCATCGACGATGCGTCAGGAGGGTCCGGTTCAGGCGGAGCTGGCGGATCGACATCGAGCGGAGCCGGAGGGGCCGGTACATTGGATGCAGGTCGGGAGGGCGGTTCCGCCGGCGCCGGCGGTAAAGGTGGCGCATCTCAGGGCGACGCGGGGGACGCGGGGGACGCGGGAGAGTCCGGCGGTTCGGCCGGGGCTGGGGCAGCCGGTTCAGCGGGCACGGCGGATTCCGGTCCGGCCGCGGATTCCGGTGATGCAGCGGGTTTCGATGGAGCTACGGATTCCGCTGGCACCCTTGATTCAGGAAGCGCGCCGGATTCCGGCGACGCGAGCACGCAGTGCCCCGTTGTCGTCAAGGAATCGGACTGCGACCGGACGCAGCGCCCGATCGTCTTTGTCCACGGGACCTTCGGCTCCGGCGACAACATCGCCAATGTCGCGCTCCTCTTCGGCAGCAACGGCTTTTGCCAAGATCGGTTCGTCGCCGTCGACTATAACTCGCTCGGCGGCAATCCCCTCGCGCAGCTCGATGTTTTGATCACCAAAGTGCTCGCCGACACCGGGCTCGACAAGGTCGAGCTCATGGGCCATTCGCAAGGCACCGGTCATTGCTACACGTACCTCGGCGACCCGGTTCACGCCGCGAAGGTCGCGCACTACGTCCACCTTGCCGGCGGAGCGCAGGCAGCGCCACCGGGCGGGGTGCCGACGATGAGCGTATCTTCGCAGGGCGACACCGTGCTGGGGACGGCTGGTGTCGCAGGCGCCGAAAAGACCGTGGTGCTGACGACCCAGGACCACTTCGCCGTGGCCTCGTCGACGGCAACGTTCATCGAGCTCTACAAATATTTTCGCGGGCGCGATCCCCAATACACGACGCTTCAATGCGGAGAAGAGACGGTCACGCTCTCCGGCATCGCGGAATCTTTTGCCGACAACACACCCGTTGGCGGTGGCAAAACGGAAGTCTACGAACTTGGAAACTCGCCCCGTGATCGAGCCACTCCGGTCGCCACCTTGACCGCTGCTGGGGATGGGTCGGTCGGTCCGTGGAAGGCGAAACGTTTGCAGGCCTACGAATTCAAAGGTTTCGATTCCCAAGGGCGCCTCGTCGGTCGCCAGTACTTCGCTCCATTCAAGCGAAGCGATCGCTTGCTCAGGTTCCTGGTGCCCTCTGCCAATCTGCTCGCCGCTGGGGTCACCAACTCGATTGTCCGCGATGATCGTCACGTCGCGGTCATCGCTCGCTACGTCAAAGGCGCCTTCAGGAAGGATTTAGGTGACAGCCTGAAGATCAACGGCGTCGAGGTTCTCTCGGAGGTCGTAGCCGGCCAGAGCACCTCCACGGTGGGACTCATGATGTTCGATGAGAACAAAAATGGCGTCAGCAACGGCGGGTCGCTCGCTGCCTATGCGGCCACGCCATTCGTCAAAGGCACGGACGTTTTCATGCAGGCGTCGACCCCGGCTTTTTTGGAAATGAACTTCAACGGCACCGTGGTGAATATACCCAACTGGCCCTCCGTGTCCGAAGGCCTCACGTCGGTGATGTTCCCGTAGCTTTCAACGCACGAGGTGGCGCGCCATCGGAGCAACTACTCGCCTCTTCGAACCTCACGCCGCTGATGGCGGTGAGAATGTCAATCCGGCCCGGCTCGATTCCGATTTGCAGACTGACCCCAGGACGCCGTAGGTCCTCCTCGGCCAACCCCATCAGCGGCGCCCGAATGCAAGTAAGGCGGAGATGACGCGCGGAGCGTTCTCCTCACCTGCCTCGACCCAGATGTCGAGATCCTTCGTGGCCCGCGGGCGGCCGTGAACCCCCAACGCGTAGGCCCCCACGACGAGGAACCGGGCCGGGCCCTCACCTAGCAGGGGCCCCCACGTGGATGACGACCGCGCTGAACGGGCCGGCGGTGATGTCGGCTTGGCCGCTGCTCTCGACACGAACGAGCGCACCCGAGCACCCACCTGGAGATGGCTGGCCCTGGAACACGTCGCAATACGACCCGAAAGGCAGGCTCGTCTGAAAGAGACGGCGTACGGGGCTTTCGCTGCGGTTGATGACGACGAAACCTTGGTTGCCGCGCCCAAAAGCAATCTGATTCGAGCCGTCGTCCCAGAAGTTCGTCACGTCCGGTGAAGATGCCGTCGACTTACGGAATGCAATCATCTGCCGCATGAACGGCCGCCGGTGCTGGCAAAGCCATGTTCCGGTGGCCGAAGATGCTGGGTCCGGCGCGCAGTCCGGCGAATGGCTCGCAGGCGGGTAGACCGAGCGGGTGTTGCCCGACGCATCCGATGGCGGCCCTCGGTCGCGACCGGTCTGGGTCGACCGATCGAACGCGTAGCTCGACAAGATGGAAGGGTAGCCGTAAGGCCATGCTAGCAAGAATACCAACGCCAGATCGTGATGCGGCGCATTCTGGTAGAAGATGGAGGTCGCGCGCTCGGTGTCGTGATTCTCGAGGAACACGACGGCTCGCTCGCTCGGAATCAGACCCCAGCTGGCTGCGCTGAGCGAGCGAAGATCGCCGAGCAGTCCGCCTTGCGTATTCAGAAACTTGTTTCCTATGCCGGTGTATTTGAATTCGGTGACACCGACCGCTCCCTCCGCGACGTCGAAATAGTCACTGGCACGGATGGCTTCAGTGCCGTTGTCGATCACCTCCAAGAAATAATAGGGGATGGCCGAAGCCCCCACGCGCGCGTTCACGCGTCCGACGATGGCGTCGAGATCCGCAGGCGCAACGTGTTTGGCGGCGTCGATTCGAAAGCCGCGAACGCCCATTTCGACGAGGGAAGAGAGATACCCGGCAACCTGGTCCCGCACGTAGTCGCTCGAGGTGTTCAGATCGGCAAGTCCGAAGAGCTCACAGTCTCTCACCCGGTCGGGAGCATTTTCGTAGTCCGCGCTGGCGATGGTGCACGGCGGTTGTCGGAAGTCAGTCAATGCGTAGAGACCCGGATAGTCGTATTTCGTATAGCGACTCCCATTGCTTCCGACCCCGCTCGCTTGTCCGGTCATATGATTGATGACGGCGTCGACGTAGACGGCCACACCGACGCGCGCGCAGCGCTGGACCATGGTTCGGAATTCATCGAGGCTCCCGCTGCGGCTCCTCGCCAGCGAGTAGCCAACCGTCTGGTATCGCTGCCACCACGGATGGCCCGCAAGGACGGCGTGCTCGCTGGGCGGCGAGACTTGTACGGCCGAGAAACCGGCCGGACCCAGATATTGCTCGCACTCGATGGCGATGTCCGTCCATTTCCATTCGAAGAGATGCACGAATGCCGCGCCCGGCGTTGGTCGCCCATCGACGACGACCGACGGGCCGTCCGTCGATGGATCGGCAATCGGAGCGCCGTCTCTCGACGCGTCGATGCTGGGAGATCCGCCGGCGTCCGGGGACGACACAACCGAACCGTAGCCACAAGCTGATGCGCTGATGGCAAGGAGCGCCCAAGCGGAAGGACGATGTCCTTTCCCCCGCGCGCCGTCGTGGATCATCTCGTCGCTCACCAGCCCGAATTGCCGGTTTCGCGCGTCCAAGTGAACGCGCCCCGGGATTGATCGTCCATCCCGCCGCTCGTCACCACGAGCCCGTTCGCGGTCGCCGTCCCATTGGCGTCGAAATTCAGCCGGATCCCGCTCGTACTCGGCGCGCTGATCAAGACGTTCTGAAAGCGCAGGTTGTCGATCCGGTTTGCGCCTTGGATCTGGATGCCGAAGAAGGTGGAGTCCTGGACGAACAAGTCCTGCACGAGGAACCCGGTCATCGCTGCCTCGGATGCGTAAAACTTGATGGCCCCTTGCTCTAGGTTGTAGGCAAAGCCTCCCGCTCGGACCAGGTTGTTGCGCAGAATCTGGGTCGTTCCCCCAAAGGGCAGCGAACCAAACTGGCGCGAAACCAGGATGCCGGAATATTGGACGACGTCTTCGCAAATGTTGTCTTCGATGCGGTTGTCGTTTCCGCCGTAAAGACCGAAGCAATTGGCCATCCAAGGCAACTGCACGGTGTTGAAGCGCCAAACGTTGTTGGTGCTCGGAGTGCCGCCGCTCGGTGACCACGACGCGAGGGAGTCGTCGCCGGTGTTGCGCAAATGGGTCTGCTCGATGATGGAATTGCTCGTGCCTCGCCAGAGGTTGACGCCGTCGGCGTGGAGGTTGCGAAAGCGGCAGCGCCGGATGACGAGGTTGTTCGCATTCGGGCCGACCCAATACCCCGTCTTGCTGTGCTCGGCCCAGATGTTCTCGAGCAAGGTTGCGTTGCCGGTCACGCCGCTGAATGCACTCTCGGGAGAGGCATCGTCGCGGACGACGGTGTCCCCCAAGACGGCGAAGTCGTAGTACTTGCACGCGTTGCCGTAGCAATCGAGCTTGGCGTTGAAGCCGCTGAGGGTCGAATACCACATGCCCGCCCCGCGCATGGTGATGCTGTCCACGCTGATCGGCCTGGCGATGCTTCGAAAGGTCCCCCGCGGGATGTAGACGCCCCTGCCCTGGTTGCGCGCCATGTCGACGCACGCCTGGATGGCAGCCTGGTCATCGGTGTCGTCGTCGGGGGTTGCGCCGCAGTCGGTGATCGAGATGAAGTTGGCCGGCAGAGGCTGCGGGGCCGCTACTTGCTCGAGATCGATCAGATCGACCACATAATAGACCGCGGAGTCCGAAGCGTCTTTCTGCACCGAGACGATGCCTCCTACCGGGACGTCCCCGATGAGCGCTCGTGCTTCATCGTAGAAATGATGCGGTTTGCCCTGTGCCGGATCGTTGGGGCTCGGATTGGGGTAATCGCCGTAGGTCCACGACCACCGCGAGGTGACCTGCAGCTTCGTTCGCAGAGCGCCGTTGACGTACACGCTCAGCGTGCTCCAGCTGTCGGGACCCTCACCCCGGTCGGGAATCGAGTAGCGGACGACGATCGAATTGGCGACACTCTTGCTCGTGATGCGCACGTATTGCCCGGTCGCATCGAGGCGTACGGCTCTTCGCTGCGATGCTTCCGATGCGGGATCGCCGGGCACACGGCTCGGGCCGATGCGCGTGCCATTCGTGTCGCCGTCTTCGGCCTGGTATTCCCAATAGGTCGGGGTAGCGCCTCGATTGGCTGGCGGAATCGCGGGGCCGGATCCGCCGCCGTCGGAGTCACCGGCATCCGCGCGGTTGCCGGTATCGGAGCTACTGGCATCTGGACGAATGCCGCCGTCGGAGCCACCGGCGTCCGCGCGTCCCCCGTCGATCGGCGTCGTTCCGCCACTCGACCCTCCCGCGGAACTGTCCGCCGCTCCCCCGACCGAACCGGCCGCGCCTGCACTTGCATCCCTGCCGGTCGATGCCCCCGCACCACCCGAACCACCGTTTCCCGAGCCGGCACCGCCTGAGTCTGGGCGCGCGCCGCCGCCGGTGGTGACGCCTCCCCTTCCCGAGTCCGCAGAGCCTCCCTCCCCCGTCGTGGTGGTGGGCCCCATCGTGGTGGAGCTCGTTGGGTTCGGCGAGGTTTCGCTCGAACAGGCGAAGGGCCCTAGCGCCGCGGACGCAAGCGCCAGCACCACGTAAGAAAGCACACGCATGGTCGGTATCTTTCTTCGGCGGCGGCTCGCATCCCTGCGCTCTTTTCAGAAAGCAGCGCGTAGCGAATGCCGCGAAGCCTTTCAAAAGTAATTGGCAGGCTACGATCTCACAAGGAGAAACGCAGTTAAGAATCGAAGTTGACTAGCACTACGGTGTCAGGTCTCCGCCATACCCGATCGCGATCGGCCATTTAGGCGAGTACCCACGTAAAGATGCGGCGAGGCCGCCGCGAGATGGAGTCGTTCTGTTTTGTTGATTGTCGATGCGGCTACTTCTCGCAAGCGTCACTTCGACGCCCGCGTTCGGTGCTTCAGTCAATACGGATAGTTGACCACGATTTGCTTTGCTCACCTTTTTCGAACGTCGTAGTTTCTCGGAAGTCATCGGCATTCGGCGACCGTTTTGCCTCACGCTCCTTTCGGCGCGAGCGCGAAACGGATCGTCGGTGTGTTTTCGGGGCGCTGCTACGCGGGCGGTGACGCTTGGCTCATGCGCTCAACGGCGGAGCAGAACATGCGATATTTGAACGTGCAGTACGGTGCTTTTCTCTCCTTGCTTGCGGCGGGTGCCGTAGCGAGCGCGGCCTGTTCCGAGGACAACTCCCCGAGGCCGAACGGTACGACGGCCGGCGCCGGGGGTGCGGCCACGGGTTCCGGTGGGTCCACGGCCGGTTCCGCGGGTTCGACCTCCACAACTTCGAGTGGGGGAAGCGGAGGAGCTGGCACTGGAGGAGCTGGCACCGGAGGAGCTGGCACCGGAGGAGCTGGCACTGGGGGAGCGGCAGGCACCGGAGGAACGGGAGGAGGAGGAACGGCAGGAGGAGGAACGGCGGGCACGGGCAGCGGAGGGACAGGCACGGGAGGCGCGGCAGGCGCAGCCGGAGCCGGAGGCAGCGCCGGCACGGGCGGGGCACCCGATTCCGGCGTGTCGAGCGTGTGCAGCGGTGCCGGTACGCGCATCCTCACTCTCGCGAATGCGAGGGTCGACGATTTCGAAGACGCCGTACTTTCGCCAGCCTGGTCGACGTTCAACGACGTCCTGCCGACGCCGAACGCATTCAAGATGATCAAGGAGACCGCTGGTGCGGTCGGCACGGCAAATTTCGGTCACTACGCCGGCACCGGCGCCAAGACGCCGGCCATGGGGGGGTTCGGCGTCGGCGCCACGTACAACATGGCGATCGACAAGGTGGCAGGGATCTATTGCGTCGATATCTCCGCATTCGACGGCGTAACCTTCTGGGCAAGAGCGGTCACAACGGGCAGCAAGGTTACCGTCAATTTCGTCGTGCCCGAAACGAACGCAGCGCCGGACGGCGACTGCGTCTCCGGATGTTTCCTTCACCCGCTGAAGGAGATCACGCTGACGGCCCAATGGGCGCAGTACGCGGTGACCTTCGCGGAGGCCCTCCCCATCAGTGGAACCGCTCGGGTGCAGAACCGGCTGCAAATCATCGGATGGCTCACCCCCGATTCGAATTGGGACTTCTCAGTCGATGAAATCCGGCTCTACAAGGGCATCCCGCCCACGGGTCCAGTCCGAGGCGACGGAGGCTGAATCGAGGCGACTAGCAAGACCGGTCCTCCTCAATATCCAATGGACACGAGCTGGCCCTCTTTCTGGTAGGGCACCGTGATGGTCACGGTTTTCTTCGCGGCGTCGTACTTGTAGTCCTTCAACGAACCCTGGGCGGTGGCGACATCCTTGGGAACTTGCGCGCCGTAAATGACAAAAGCGATCCGCTGAAACCAGGGTGTCCACGTTCCCTCGGTCGGACCGGTCTTCACGGTGACGGAACCCGCGCTCTCCTCGCAGGAGAACGCGAGCCGCGCAAATTCGCCTTTTCGGTAATTGAAGGTGTTGCCGTCATCGACGTACAGCGAGCCTCGGCAGTCGGGCCCGGGGTAGACGCGGACCTCGAGAGGGCCCTTCGGCGTTTCGCTGGTGGACTGCACCAGCGGTTGATGCGGCAGGATCGCGCCGCCTCGCACCAAGACGACCATCTCCTCGAGTGACGGCTTCGCCGTTGGCTTCGCTCCCTGGTTCCAGCGCTCGCCGGTCCAGTAGTCGTACCAGAGGCCGGGAGGCGCCACGATCGGGAGCGCATCGAGCGTTTCGTCGAGTTTCGGTTCCAACAGAAGGTCGGGACCAAAAAGGAACACCCGGCCGTTCTCGTAGAAAGCGTCCGCCTCCGGATGCTCCAGCCAAACCGGCCGCATCAGCGGCATTCCCGTGCGCGACGCTTCTTCCGCCAACGTATAGATAGAAGGAAGGAGCCGATACCGCGCTTCGATGTAGCGGCGCCGAATGGCTTCATGCACGGGGCCATGCACCCAGGGCTCTTGGTCGAGCGTGCCCCTGTTGGTGTGGTCGCGAAAGATGGGATTGAACGCGCCGAGCTCGAACCAGCGCGTCAAGAGCTCTGGCGACGGGCTTCCGATGAAACCCCCGATGTCGTCGCCGACCAGTGGATATCCGGAAAGACCCAAGTTGAGCAGGGTGGGAACGGAGATGCGGTAGTGGCTCCAGGTGCTGCTGTTGTCGCCCGTCCACGACGCGGCAAAGCGCTGTCCGCCCGCGTAGGTCGAGCGGGTGAGCACCGCGGGTCGGCGATTGCCTTGCAGCTCGAGGAGGCCCTCGTACGTGGCGCGCGAATTCTGCATACCGAACACATTGTGGACTTCCCGGTGATCGGCCGTTGTGCCGGAATCGACCCGGTGAACGGTATCGAGCGGCATGGTCTTGCTCGGCGTTCGGAAAATGGTGGGCTCGTTCATGTCGTTCCAAAAACCGGCGATGCCCATGTCCACGAAGTCCTTGTAGAGAGTGCCCCACCACGCGCGTGCAGGAGCCCAGGTGAAATCGGGGAACACGCTTTCACCGGGCCACACGTGGCCCACGTAGACCGAGCCGTCCGGATTGTGGACGAAATGATTGCCGGCGGCGCCCTCGTCGTAAGGTTTGTATCCCTGGCTGGCAAGCTTGGCGATGTGGAGATCGGTGATGGCGATGATCTTGAATCCTAGCTCCCCGAGGTCCTTGATCATTTTTTCGAAATTGGGAAAGCGGCTGCGATCGATGGTGAAGGGTCGGTTGTCCTTTTGGTAGTCGATATCGAGATAGAGGACGTCAGCTGGGATCTTCTTGGCGCGGAACGTGCGCGCCACCTCGTACACTCGGGCCTCCGGGTAGTACGAGTAGCGGCATTGCTGGAAACCGAGCGACCAGAGCGGCGGGAGCGGCGTCTTGCCGGTCAAGTTGGCGTAGCGCTCGATGACCGATTTCGGGTGCGGGCCGTGGATGAAGTAGTAGTCGAGCTCACCGCCATCGGAGCCGAAGGCGTACGAGTCGCGCGAGCCTTTGCCGAAATCGAACCAGCTGCGCCACGTGTTGTCGAGAAAGATGCCGTAGGCTCGGCCTTTCCGTAGCGAAATAAAAAAAGGAATGCTCTTGTAAAGTGGATCGGTGGAGTCATCCCATCCGTAAGCGTCCTCGTTCCAATGGGTGAACGCCATGTCGCGTCGATCGAGCGGGCCGGCCTTGTCGCCGAGCCCATAGTAATGCGCGTCGTCGGGCATTACCTTTTCGACGCGAAAGCCCCTGCCGAGCGACATCGGGCGGCCTGGTGCATCCTCGGAGAGCACCTGGTTCTTGTCGTCGAGAAAGACGATGCGCAGCGGAGCCTTCTCGATTCTCACTCGAATCTCGCGCGTCGCAGCGACGATCGCGCTGCCATCGTCGTCGACGTTCCACGTTCCGCTCGGCAGATTGGCACCCGGGACCACCGCCCACGAGAAATCCCGCGCGAACGAGCCGTCGCGCGACGCGCGCACCCGGATGACGTGGTCGTTCACCGCGGTGAGCGACAGCGCCCCTGCCGCTGTCGTCAGAACCACCGCGTGTGACTCGACCCGAAAGCCGGTGATCTGCAGCGCCTCCCCGGGCGGCGCGGCCGGCTGGTGCTCTCTCGACACGCCGATGTGGACAGCAGGATCATGTGGCTTTACCTTTGCGGCACACCCGGCGACGAGAGAGAGCGCTCCCACGAGCTCGATCGACGCGAGTTTCATGACCGCGTAGCCTACACGCCGAAGCACGGGCGGCGAGGGAGGAAGTGCGGCGGGATTAGTCAAATAAGCGCGTTTACTAGTCAGCGCGGTGGACGTTGCCGCATGGCTCATGATTGCCTAAACCGTAAGTGCAGGTGGCAATGGGGTCCGCTCTTACGGGAGCCGCTTCTTGCAACAACACTTCGCGTTGTGCACAAACGTACGCGACGATTGCGCAGTCAGTTGCACGCGCGCGAGCTTGCGAACTCGATGTGGGATCGCGACGAGCGCCGCCACGCCACCCCTGCCAGCACGGCCACGCAGCCGAAAACGATCGCCTCGATCACGCAGGCGTGAAAATCACAATCCGTGTTCGGCAAAGAGGTGGTGCTCTTGAGCAGGGGGTCGTGAAGTAAGCGAAGCAAAAACGAAACCTAGCGGAGAGGGCGGGATTCGAACCCGCGGGCGCCTTTCAGCGCCGCGCGCTTAGCAAGCGCGTGCCTTAGGCCACTCGGCCACCTCTCCTTGTTGCGCTCGATGCCAATGGTTCCCGCTCAAGAGGGCGGACTGATAGCATAGTTCCCCGGGCGTGTCCCGCCTCGACCGTGGCCTGCTGGGGCCTGGTTCTGGCGCTGTTTCCTGCCTCGCGCAGGGTTTCCGGAAACGCGCGTATAGTCACCCCGTGATCGGCCGCTACCCGACTCCTGTCCAGCGACTGTCGTCGCTCTCCACGGACCGATGCGAGCTCTGGGTGAAGCGCGATGACCTCACCAACGACGTCTATGGCGGCAACAAGGTCCGCAAGCTCGAGCACATCCTGACGCGCGCCCGCGAGCGTTCGGCGCGGCGCATCGTGACCTTCGGCACGGCGGGTAGCCACCACGTGCTCGCCACGACGCTGCACGGCCGGCGGGCAAACTTGAACGTGGCGGCGATTCTGACCCCACAGCCTCGCAATGAGCACGCGGTCAGCAACTTGCGGGTGGCGCTGTGGCTCGGTCTCGAAGCGATACGCGCGCCGAGCATGGCGCTCGCTCCCGTCGTGCTCCCGACGATTCTCCGGCAAGGGGATTTCGTGGTGGGACCGGGAGGCTCGACGCTCGACGGGACACTTGGCTACGTCGATGCCGCCTTCGAGCTCGCTCGACAGATCGACGACGGCGCGCTGCCGGTGCCCGACGCGATCGTGGTTGCCTTGGGGTCGGCCGGAACCGCGGCCGGGCTCTTGGCAGGGATCGCCGGTGGTAAGCCGCCGGGTGCGTCGTCGTCGTCGCCATCGTCGTCGTCATCGCCATCGCCGTCGCTGCAGGAGACGCGGCTCGTGGCCGTGCGCATCGTCAGTCCGGCGCTCATGGGGCGGCGGAGGGCGCTTCTCTTGGCATGGCGGGCTGCGCACCATCGCCAGCTTGGCGCGTCATGGGGCGACCTTGCCGCGCGTCTCGTCCTCGATCCCGGTTTCCTCGGCGGAGGCTACGGTCGAGCGACGGCCGCGGGCGATCGAGCGACGGATCTGGCCAAACGAGAAGGCCTCGTGCTCGATCCCACCTACACGGCCAAGGCGTTCGCGGCGGCGCTCGATCTCGTCGAGAAGGCGCGCTTCGAACGCGTGCTCTACTGGCACACCCTTTCCAGCGCATCCCTCGAAGCGATGCTGATCCAAGCGCCCCCTCTCCCCCCCGAGCTCGACCGCCTTTTCACGGAGTGATGCGCTCGCAAGGAGCATGGCCTTCCTGCCGGCTTGACACTCATCACACTGAATGTAAAAACCGTCATCTTCACCGAGAGAGGTCGACATGAGTGTTCACGAGTTCGACGCGACGACGATCGACGGCAAAAAGCAACCGCTGGCCGCCTACGCCGGCAAAACGCTCCTCGTCGTCAATGTCGCCAGCCAATGCGGTCTCACCCCCCAGTACGAAGGTCTGGAGAAGCTCTATCGCAAACACAAGGAAAGCGGCCTCGTCGTGCTCGGCTTTCCTTGCGATCAATTCGGGAACCAAGAGCCCGGGTCGGAAACCGAGATCAAAGATTTTTGCAAGTCGAACTACGACGTCACCTTCCCGCTCTTCGCCAAGCTCGAGGTCAACGGACCCTCCGCGCATCCGCTGTTTCGATACTTGCGCCAAGAGCAACCCGGTCCGCCGCGCGAGGGCGAGCCAGAGCCGGGATCCGTTCGAGCCTATCTCGAAGAAACGTACCCCGAGCTCCGCGGTCGCGATTCCATCAAATGGAACTTCACCAAGTTCCTCGTCGACGCTCGAGGTAACGTCGTCCGGCGCTTCGAATCGACCGAAACGCCGGACGACATCGAGCGGGAGATCGCCGCGGTACTCGGCGCCGCTGCGCGATGATCGGCGCCCGCGGCAACGACTCGTCGTCGGAATGACGCGCGCTCCGGCGCGCGCGCGACGCGAGCGCCACGAAGTACGGGCCTTGGCCGGGAAGCCCCTGCGCACCTGAGGAGGGCAAAGGGCAGTGGCGCGCGAATTGTCGAGCAAGCACGAATCTCGGAGGGGACGCCGCGCGGCGACGACGATGGCGGACGACTCTGCGGGCGGATGAGAGCGGCTCGATGCGAGAGACGTGTTATCTTGGGCGGCCGTGTTTTCGTATCCCCGCGCATTTCAGGTCGCCGCGCTGGTCGGCATCGTTCTGCTTGGCAGTGTCCGTGCGCGCGGCGATCGGAGCGCGGCGCACGACGATGCTTCGGTGGAGGGTGGTGCCGACGGTTCGACGAGCATCGATGCGTCGAGCGGCGATGGGTCCGTGGGCGATGCATCGGGGAGCGACGTTGCGAGCGGTGACGCGTCCCATGATGGCTCGGGCATCGATTCCAGGAGCACCGACGCGTCTGCCCCGGATTCCACGAGCACCGATGCGTCGGGCAAAGACGCCCCGCACGACACGCCCGGCATCTTCCTGCCCGGAACGCAACCCAACGAGTTGACGGTCCTTCTGAGTCCGGCGGGCCTTTGCAACGATTGCCACGGTCAATACGCCGACTACGACCACGACAACACGTGGAAGGGCACCATGATGGCCAACGCGGCGCGCGATCCGCTCTTCCATGCGGCGCTCACGGTGGCTCGTCAGGACGAGCCGGCGTCCGGCGATCTCTGCATCCGGTGCCACTCGCCGCGCGGTTGGCTGTTCGGCCGCTCGGAGCCGGCGCTCATCTCCAACCTCGAGGCCGCTGACTTCGAAAGCGTGCAGTGCGACTTCTGTCATCGCCTGAACACCGGACCGACCGGTACCCCGTATATCGGCAATGGCCAATACTTCGTGGCCGATGACATTACGCGCCGCGGCCCCATCCGCGATTCGAAATCGCCGCACGACTCCGAATACTCGGCGTACCACGAGGAAAGCCGGCTCTGTGGGCTCTGCCACGACGTCTCGAATCCATTGCGCAATGGCTTCGCCATCGAGCGCACGTACACCGAGTGGCTCACGAGCGCCTACGCGACCGAGGGTCGGAGCTGCCAATCCTGTCACATGCCGGCCAATCGGGGTTTCGCTTGCGGAGCTCCCGAAATGCCCGAGCGCGACGTGCACACGCACGAGTTCGCGGGCGGAAATTATTGGATGCCGCGCGTCCTTGCCGGTGAGCATCCCGAGCTCTCCCAGGGCGCCGCATACGAGAAAACCGCCAAGAACGCGGAAGCCAAATTGAAGGGCGCCTCGGAGGTGACCTTGCAGCTTCCGGCGCGCGTGCTGGCGGGGGACAAGGTATCGTTTCGCGTGCGGGTGGAGAACAAGACCGGGCACAAGCTGCCCACGGGGTATCCCGAGGGGCGCCGGATGTGGCTCGAGGTCGAGGTCGACGACGAAGCCGGCAAGCCCCTCCTTCATTCCGGCAGCTACGACCTGGCCACCGCCACGCGCGCGGCCGATCCGCAGCTACGCACCTACGAAGTTCGTATGGCGGCCAACGGCGTGGAGGGCTTTCACTTCATCCTCCAAGACGAAGTCGTGCAGGACAACCGCATCCCACCCCGTGGATTCGTGCCGCGCCCCGACACGAAGCCCGTCGGAAGAGACTATCCCCCAGCGTCGACCGGTGACTCCGGGCAAGTGCTCACGCTGGTCCACTGGGACGACGCTCCTTATGAGCTGACGATCCCGAAAACGGCGTCGGGCAAGATGGTGATTCGCGCGACGCTTTGGTACCAGACGACATCGCGGGAATATATCGAGTCCTTGAAGAGTGCCAACGTCACCGACGGCGATGGCCAAAAGATGCTGGAGATCTGGCAGCGCTACGACCGCGCGCCCCCCTTCGGCATGGCGACGGCGATGGGCGCGATCGAAGTCGAGCCTCTCCCTCCCGAGCCTGAACCGGTCGTCGAACCAGCGCCCGAACCTGCTCCCGAAGGCGGCACCGCGTTTGACGCGAGCCGTCCTTCGGAGCCTTCTCCCGAGGGTGGCCGTGACGACGGGGGCGCGGATGGACCGGCGAATGACGGCGAAGTCGTGAGCGGCGGCTGCTCCTGTTCCTTGGCCATCTCCGGAGGACCGTCGTATGGAGCGAGTTTCGGATTTGCGGTGGGGATGATCGGCTTGCTCGGGCGCTCAAGGGCGCGGCCCAGAAGGAGACGATTCGAATGAAGGCGACGCGGGGATGGGCTTTACTAGGAGCTTCGTTGGCCGCTTTGGGGCTCGGCGCGTGCGGTGACGACGACAATCCGGGGAGACCCGACGCCGGCGCCGGTTCGGATGTCAAATCGGACGGCCGTGCCGACACTTCGACGACGCCCGACGGCCGTACCGACGGGCGTACCGACACCGCGGACAACCGCGACACCTCGACGACGTCCGACGCGAGCGATGGCGGGAACACCACCGACGGGAGCGGCGGAGGGGACGGCGGCTCACTGGTTCAGCGGGGCGAGTACCTGGTCAAGCACGTGGGCGCCTGCGGCGATTGCCATACCCCGGTCAACTCCCTCACCGGCCAACCCGACAGCACCAGGTCTTTGGCGGGCGTGGCGAACATGTTCCAGGTTCCGGGGATCCTTCCTGATGGCGGGATAGGCGTCATCGGTTCGAGCAACTTGACCTCGGACATGGCGACGGGTCTCGGCTCGTGGACCGACGCGCAGATCAAGAAGGCCTTCCTCGACGGCGTGGACAAGGATGGCAACGCCGTCTTTCCGATCATGCCGTACTACGTGTTGCACAACATGTCGCCGGCCGATGCGGACGCGATCGTCGCGTACCTTCGCACGATTCCGCCCATCGACAGCGCGATCCCGCCGAAAAACTTCCTTTTCCCTGCGGCCGCCGCGTCGCCGCCCGTTCCGGTCAACCGGATCCCCGATCCGATGCTTGCCACGGCCGACCCCAATTACGCGAGCGCCATGCGCGGAAAGTACCTGGCCGGCAACCTCGGCGTCTGCATGGAGTGCCACACGAAGCACGTGCGGACGCCGGGGATGGTGCCGCTCGATCTGGACAAGCTCTTCGCCGGCGGCGAAGGCTTCGAGGCGGCAGCGATCGGGTTACCCCCCATGTTTCCGGTTCGCACCATCTATTCCCAGAACATCACGCCACACGCCACGGGTATCCAAGGGTGGACGGCGGCGGCGGTGGCGAAAGCCATCCAGGAAGGCACCGAAAAGGACGGTTTGCCCCTTTGCCCGCCGATGCCGAGCGGTCCCGGAAAAGCCTTTGCTGGCATGACCAACAGCGACGCGCTCGACATCGGCAACTACGTCACGCGCCTGCCGCCCATCGACAATCCGGTTGCGCCTATCTGCCACGATGTCATCAATAGCGACGGCGGTCGTCCCGACGGAGGCGATGCATCGACGGATGACGGCGCGGCCCCGCCCGAGGCCGGCAACGACGTTAGGACGCCGGACGCGACGCCCGACGCCACGCCCGACGCCACCCATGACGGTGCGGGAGACACCGGCGGAGGATCGGACGGAGCGATCGACGGCACGACCGGTGACGGCGCGGGCGACGGGTCGACCAGTGACGGGTCGAGCGGTGACGGATCCACCGACGGCGACGCGACCGATGGAGTGAGCGACGTAGCGAGCGACGGCGCGGGCTGACCGACTACGGTCTCGCCCGCGCTGCACGCCGCGGGAGCGACGTCCTCGTCGTGGCTCGCTTGGCGCTGGCCTCGGCGTCGAGGGGGAGCACGACGCGGGCCACGCATCCCGGGCCTTGCTCGCGCGCCGTCAAATCGACGCTCCCGCCGTGACTTTCGGCGATGGCACGCGAAAGGACGAGCCCAATGCCCGACCCCTCCGGTTTGGTGGTGAAGAACGGAACGAAGAGGTTCGCGTCGCTGGCAACGCCGGGACCATCGTCGTCGATCTGGACGACCAAGTTGGTCGCAGTGACCTCCCATCGAATGGAGACGTGACCACCGCCGGCCAGCGCCGCGTCGGCGGCGTTGCGCACGAGGTTCATGAGCATCTGCTCCAGCTGATCGCGATCGCCGACCAGGGTGGGGTCGCCGGGGCCGTCGACGGCGACGGACACGCGCGTCTCGAGCGAGGCGACACGACGGATCCAGGTGGCCGCCGAGAGCGGCGCCCACGAAGGCGGGGGCAGACGGGTGAGCTGCGCGAACGAGCCGAGAAAGCGGCGCAGGCTCGAAGCGCGCCGTCCAATCACGTCGAGCCCTTCCGCGATGTCGGGAGCCGTGCTGGCGTCGAGGCGCCCTTCGTCGATGAGCTTCTTGTGGGCGCCGGTGATGGTGATGATGGGAGACAGGGAGTTGTTGATTTCGTGCGAAAGCACGCGCAAGAGGCGTTGCCAGGCCTGCCGCTCCTCGCTGCGAAGCGCGCCGCCGAGATGGGTGACCACGACGAGCTCGTGCGGCTCGCCGTCGCGGCGGAAGGGAATGCGGCGCAGCGCGAAAGGACCGCGCATCACGTCGCTCGGCGATGGCGTCGATTCTTCTTCGGGGCCCAGCCAGGCCTCGACGCCGAGCTCGGCGGCGGTCTTGCCAACGGCGCGTGCCTGTGAGCAACCGAGCAGTGTCTCGGCGGCAGGATTGAGCAACTGCAATCGCCGGTGGCGGTCGAAAGCCAGCACGGCGACGTCGAGCTCGCGCAGAACGGTGGAAAGAAGCGCGGACGATTCGCGATCGGCCAGGTGCTGGGTGTGGATCGATTCTGCCAGCGCGTTGAGCTCGGTGTGCACGTCGTAGAGCGGCGTGCCCTTTCGCGCGCGCACGCGCAGACCGTGCTCGCCGCGCCGTAGCCCTTCCACCACGTTGGCCACGGCGCCGAGCGGGCGCGTCACCTGATCGTCGAGCGCCCGCAACGCCGCGACCAGCAAAAAGAGCGCAGCCAGGCCGACGGCCACGCGCAAGGTGAACGACCAGCCCGGCATGGCCAGCGCCGCGATCACCAAGGAAAGCGCTGGCGCGGCGAGCCAGAGCCGCAGCGTCGTCACGTGGTGCCCCCGCGGATGCCCTGCAGGCGTCGATAGAACGCGCTGCGACTCAGGCCGAGCGCGCGCGCCGCCTCACCGGCATTGCCCCCGGCGCGCAGAAGGGCGCGCTCGACGAGGTAGCGCTCCGCTTCCTCGAGCGTCATCGACTCGAGGGCACGCGCTCCGGTCGGTGCGCCCGATAGCGCGAGATCGTCCGGCTCGATGACGCCGGCCGGCGCCATCAAGACGCCGCGCTCGACGGCATGGGCCAGCTCGCGAATGTTGCCCGGCCACCCGTGGGCATGCAGCTTGGCGAGCGTGCCTTCGGAAAAGCCGAGATCACCTCGACTGTAGCGGAGCGCCATTCGCTCCAGGAAATACCGGGCCAGAGGGACGATGTCTTCCGGCCGGCTGCGCAGCGGGGGGAGCGCGATCTCGACCGTGTTCAGGCGATACAGCAAATCCTCGCGGAAGCGCCCGGCGGCGACCTCTTCCCCGAGCGACGCGTTGGTCGCGCTGACGACGCGGACGTCGACCCGCTTGGTCTTGTTCGAACCCACCGCGGAAAGCTCGCCGCTCTGAAGGACGCGCAAGAGCTTGGCCTGGTGATCGAGAGAGAGCGTGCCGATCTCGTCGAGAAAAAGCGTGCCACCGTGGGCAAGCTCAAAGCACCCGGCACGATCGGCGACGGCGCCGGTGAAGGCGCCGCGCACATGGCCGAAGAGCTCGCTCTCGAAGACGCCCGTCGCGAGCGCTCCCACGTTCACCGGAACGAACGGATGAGCGCTGCGCTGCGAGCGCGCGTGGATCCAGCGCGCGACGACGTCCTTGCCGGCGCCGTGCTCGCCGGTCACGAGCACGCTGGCATCGGAAGGGGCCACCCGATCCATGATCCGCGTCACGTGCGCCATGGCCGGAGAAGAGGCGAAGAGGGGCGGCAAATCGAGATGATCGGCCAGCGCGCCCCGCGCGCTGCGGCTGGCAGCGGCGCTCTCGCTGTGCCGCTTCAGCCGCGTCAGGAGGTCGTCGTTGCTCCAGGGCTTCTCGACGTAGTCGCGAGCGCCGCGGCGCATGGCTTCCACGGCGGTGGGGACGCTGGCCCACGCCGTCATGACCACCACCGGTAGATCGGGTTGCTGCCGGCGGACGCGCGCCAAGAGGTCGAGCCCTTCCACGCCCGACGTCGTGTCTCGCGTATAGTTCAAATCGAGGAGCGCGACGTCGAGCTCTTCTTCTTGAATGGCGGCCAGCACCGCCGCCGGCGACGACGCGAAGACGCCGTCGATCCCCTCGGCGCGAAAAAGCAGCCGCAGGCCGCGCAGGATATCGGGCTGGTCGTCACCGACGAGAACACGCATTCCCCGATGATCACTCCGTACGAAGGGCGTTGGCCAATGGTAACGCAGCTGCTCGCCGCGCGGGGACCCAACCGGCGACGAGCGCGGCCGTGACCATCAACCCCGCGATGAGGGCCACGGCCTGGGGATCCCACGGCGAAAGCCCGTAGATGAGCGAGGCGAGGTATTGACCGAGCACGGCCGCCAGCACCGCTCCCAGAAAGAGCCCGATGCCGACGAGGCGAAGGGCTTGGGCCAGGACGAGACGCACGATGGCAACCTCGTCGGCGCCCATGGCCATGCGTACGGCGAGCTCCTGCGTGCGCTGCACGACGGAATACGACGTGATGCCGTAAATGCCGAGCACGGCGAGTGCGAGACCGAGCGCGGCGAACACGGACAAAAGGAGGAGGGTGAAGCGGCGCGAGCCGAGCGACGCGTCGACCAACTGCTGCAGCGGGGCCGCGCCGTAAAGCGGCTGCGTGGGATCGACCTCGGCGATCGCCGTCTGCATGGCGGCAGCGATCGACGCACCGAGCCGTGGCGCGCGCACGATGAGACCGGCACTGTTTTGAGGAAACTGATCGAAGGGCAGAAAGACAAAGGGTTCGATCGGCTCGTCCATCCCCATCGCGCGCGTGTCGGCGACGATACCTACGATGGTGAAGCGGCGCTCTTCCTTCAGCGACGTCCTGAAAAGAATCGCCATTCCGACTGGATTGCGCCCATTGAAAGATTTGCTCGCCGTGAGCTGGCTGATGATGGCGGCGCCAGGGGCGTCTTCGGTGTCGCTAGGTCCGAAAAACCGGCCCGCGACGAGTCGAATGCCGAGCGCTTGAAAATAATCGCCCCCCACCAGGCGCACCTGGGCATCGGGACGCAGTGTCGGAGGCGGCGGGGGATCGCCTTCGATCTTGAAGAGCCGATCCGCAAAGCCGGAAAGCGGCAGAATGTTGGCGAAGCCCACGGATTCGACACCTGGGATCGCGCGCAGGCGCTCGATGGCTCGACCGGCGAATCGGCGCTGGTCCTGCTCTTCGGTGTAGCGGGGCTCAGAGAGCGCGACCTGCGCCACGTGGACGCCGGCGGGCTCGAAACCGGGAGACGTCGAGGTCAGGCTGACGATGCTGCGCAGCATGATGCCCGTACTGGCGAGCAGCACGAGCGCCACGGTCACCTGGGCCACCACGAGCGCACTCCGCAGGCGGATGGCACTGAAGGTCGTCGATCTCCCTCCTTCGCGTAGACCGACCGTTGGCGAGAGACGGGCGGCATGCCAGGCGGGAGCGGCCCCCGCCAAGATCCCCGTGAAGACGCTGACGCCGAGCGCGAAGCCGAGGACCGGCAAATGAAAGGCGACATCGACGTTCTGCAGCGAGCTGTCGGAGGCCGCCGCCACAAGTCCGTCCATTCCGGCACGGCC
>DATHES010000002.1:0-31408 GCA_035318465.1 Polyangiaceae bacterium | reverse complement strand
GCGAGCAGGAAATTCCCTTTGCCACCGGGGTCGAGCGCTTGCTTGAACTGGTCGAAGGTGTCGACCTTGACCATGCGCGAAGCGCGAAACGCGCGCGCCCGTTCCAAGAGCGACGTCTGCATCTCGCTCATCAAGGTCTTCAAGACGGTCGCCGCGCCCGTCAGCGGGAGGGACGATTTTTCCTTGGGGTCTTTGTCGCGGCGTTTGACGACGCAGGAGCCGGCCGCGACGTCGCGAGGTCCGATCTCGATCCGCACCGGCACCCCTTTTTGCTCCCAGTCGAAATGCTTGGCGCCAGGGCGCATGCCGTCGCGATCGTCGAGCACCACGCTGAGTCCCGCCTCTTCGCACTCCCGGCGCAGCTTGTGCCCTGCTTCGACGACCTTGGCGTGCTCCTCGTCGCTCTTGAAGATGGGGATGATGACCACTTGAATGGGCGCCAGTAGCGGAGGGAGCACCAGCCCCGCGTCGTCGGAGTGGGTCATGATGAGCCCTCCGATGAGCCGCGTGGTGGCGCCCCACGACGTCTGCCACACGTATTCGATCTCGCCCGCCTTGTTCTGGAACTTGACGTCGAAGGCGCGACCGAAGTTTTGCCCGAGATCGTGGCTCGTTCCGGCCTGCAGGGCTTTGCCGTCTTGCATCATGGCCTCGATGCAGAAGCTCGACACTGCTCCGGCGAATTTCTCGCTGTCCGTTTTTTTTCCGCGAATGACCGGCATCGCCATCACGTTTTCGGCGACGTCGGCATAGACGTTGAGCATGCGGTGCACTTCTTCGAGCGACTCTTCGTGCGTCGCGTGCGCGGTGTGCCCCTCCTGCCAGAGAAATTCACTGGTGCGCAAGAAGAGCCGGGTGCGCATTTCCCAGCGCATGATGTTGCACCACTGGTTGATGAGCATCGGCAAATCGCGATGGCTCTGGATCCACTTGGCGAAGTAGTGCCCGATGATGGTCTCGCTGGTGGGGCGGATGACATAGGGCTCTTCGAGCTCGTTTTTGACCTCGATCTCGACTTTGCCGTCGGGGCCTCGCACGGCCTTGAGTCCGGAGTGGGTGACAACGGCGCACTCCATGGCGAACCCTTCCACGTGCGACGCTTCCTTGGCGAGAAAGCTCAACGGGATGAGCAGCGGAAAATAGGCGTTCTTGTGGCCGGTGGCTTTGATGCGCCGGTCCATCTCCGCTTGGATCTTCTCCCAGATGGCGTACCCGTGCGGCTTGATGACCATGCATCCGCGCACCACCTCGGCGGGCTCGGCGAGGTCCCCCTGGCGGATGACGTCCTGGTACCACTTGGCAAAGTCTTTCTCGCGGCTGGTGATGGCATCGCTCGACATGGCTAAGCGGTTATCTACCACGAGCTTCCGCCGCTGCCGCGCGATTTCCTCAGACGGCAGAATCGGACCGAAGCGCCGGCCAGAGCTCGCGCCCACGCCGGCGAAGGGGCTCTCGACACCTCGCCGAACCGCGCGAAGCGAGGTATCTTCGGCGCCACCTCGATGCGCATTCTCTCCGGCGTTCAGCCTTCCGGCACCCTTCATCTCGGCAATTACTTCGGCGCCATCCAGCAGCACGTCGAGCTGCAGGGCCCCCCGGGCCACTCCGAGCAGGCGTTCTATTTCATTGCCAACTACCACACGTTGACGACGGTCCACGATGCAGAGCGCATGCGCGCGCTCACCCGTGACGTCGCCATCGACTACCTTGCGCTCGGTCTGGATCCCGCGAGGGCCACCTTCTTTCGGCAGTCCGACGTTCCCGAGGTATGCGAGCTCGCCTGGCTTCTCTCCTGTTGCGTCGGGCGCGGGTTGCTGGAGCGTGCCCATAGCTACAAGGACAAAGTCGCGCGCGGGCTCGAGCCCACCATGGGCCTCTTCAACTATCCGGTGCTGATGGCCGCCGATATTCTCATCTACCGCAGCACGGTCGTCCCCGTCGGTAAAGACCAGCAGCAGCACGTGGAGATGGCGCAGGACATGGCGGCGAGCTTCAACGCTGCTTTCGGCAAACAGGTCCTGCTGCGCCCCGAATGGCGGTTTTCTCAGGCGCCGGTCGTTCCCGGCATCGACGGGACCAAGATGAGCAAAAGCTACGGCAATACGATTCCCATCTTTCCAGCCCCGGGGATGACAGAAAAGCAGATCTTCAAGACCTCCTTTGCGGGCATCAAAACGGACAGCAAGGGAGTCGACGAGCCGAAGGATGCGAGCGACACGCTCATGATGCTGTACCGCCTCCTGGATCCGCAAAAAGCAGCGGAGTTCGAGCCCGTCTACGTCAAAGGGGGCGTCGGATACGGCGACATCAAGAAGCGGCTGTGCGACGCCTACATCGCCCGCTTCATGCCGCTCGCCGCGAAGCGCCAAGAGATCGCCAGCAACGAAACCTACGTCGAGGGGGTGCTCGAAGAAGGCGCGAAGCGGGCCCGCGCGGTCGCGATGCAGGTCATGGCCGAAGCACGCGACGCGACGGGTATCGTCGTCGGGCGCAACACGCATCGCTAGCTCATTCTGTTATCGGGAGCGCTGCCAGCGAGCATGCGCTGACCTTCCTCGGTCGAGAACAGCTGCTGCTGACGCCTGGCGCCGCGGTTTGCAATGCGCCTTGTGGGCGACAGCGCGCCGGCTGTAGCATCCCGCGCCGGTCGCTCTGCTCCGCCGTGCCTCCGCCTCGGAGTATCTCAGCGCGGGCTACGCTGCGCGTTCTCCGGCGTTGCGCAGCATTTCCAAAAGGCGATCGAGTGTTTTTCCGACTTCGCTGCCGAGCTTGTGCGGCACGATCTCCGTCTCGTCGAGCAGCTCGCGCAGGCGTTTGGCAACGTTGAGGAGCGCGGAGAGCTCGCGCTCCTTTTTCTGGCTCGGATCGACGGGGAATACGCTTTCTTTGAATTCGCGCGCGACGGAGGGGAGTCCGGCGCCATCCTCGAGAACGCGCTTGCGAATTTGCTCGACGGTGCTTTCCGGCGCGTCGCTCTCCGTTTCGGCGCGTCGCAGGAAGTCGACCACCTGGTAGCTCGGGATCGCGCGCGATAGTCCGTCGCGCGCGAGAACCTCCGGCGCTCGCTTCTTCAAGAAGAGGAAGGATCCGGTCAGTTTGTCGACGGTCTCTTGACGCAGGAACAGCTCGCGCCGCGTGTAATCCTCGAAGGAATCGTAGCCCCAGCGGCGGAAGTCGCCGCGGCGCCGGGTCTCGGTGAGCGCTTCGGCAAGCTCGATCCAGCTCGCCTTGAACTGCCGCGTTCGTCTCAGCAGATCGGCGCGCTCGGGATCCTCGGCGTGCGCAAGTTCCGCGGCGGCGAGGGCGGCTTCGATCTTGGTCTTGGGCATGCCGCACCTCTCTTACGTGCGCTTGCGCGCGGCGGCAAGGCAGGGCAATTGGTGCGTCAGGCCTACATCTGAACAGCATGGAAGGCCTACGGACGGACGCGAAAGTGCCGTTGACTATGGTGAATGCGGTATCGGTTGGCGTCGCTCTCTCAGGTCATGGCCGTCGCAACGCTGCTTTTCGGTTTGACGACTTCTCGTGGCGGTGCGCGGGCCGATCAACCGCCGCCTGGATCGAGCGGGGAAAACCAGCGCGAGCGCCGTGACGAAGCCCAGCAGCCGCAAAGTTCGCCGGCCAATGGCGAGCGCAATGGCAAGGGCGCCCTGTGGCCGCTGCACATCTCTTATGTGAATACGCATCAATCGACTTCGATTCGCCTCTACGACGCCAGCGGAAAGCTGGACAAAGCGGCCGCGGCGGAGCTCGACGAGCTTCTCTGCGATGTGCGCGACCCCGCGCACCCCCGTACGACGACCCTCGATCGCCGCACGCTGCAGCTGCTCTTTCGCGCCGCTTACCATTTTCGCGCGCGCGAGGTGATCGTCATCTCGGGGTATCGCAAGCCGGGCCGCCGACCGGAAGGTCGCCACGGCGAAGGGAGCGCCATCGACTTTCGGTTGCCGAAGGTGCGTGCGGCGGCGCTGGCGGCGTACTTGCGTACGCTCCCCCGCGTCGGCGTGGGCCTCTACACACATCGGGCGACGCAGTTCGTGCACCTCGATTCGCGCGACCGCAGTTACCACTGGCTCGACCCTTCACCGCCCGGTGTCTCGCTGCCCGAGCGACCGCTCGCCGGCGGCGATCTCGCCAAACGCGACGCAACCTACGGGCCGAATGACGATCTTCCGGAAGCGGGTGCTCCCGAACCCCCGCCGGAAACGCCCTCCAGTGAAGTGACTCCTCCCACCCCGGTGGTGGCAGCACAACCCGACCTGCGCCCGAACCTCGCGCAAACCGTGGCCCAGGCGCTCGGCGTCCGATCGGCGGCAGCCACGCCATCCGAACCGATGGCTGCCAACGCCGCCCACTGAAGCTACCGCTCACGATGTGAGGGTGGCATGTCAGACGCGGAAGAGACCGCCGAACCGACGTCCCAGTGCAGAGCGCGCGAAGGCCACCGCCGCGCCCAAGAAAATCATGGCCCACGCGCCGAGCGCGGCTGCGACCCAGCGCCCTTCACCGAGCAACTGCGACAGCTCGTAGATGGCTTTGGTCACCGGGTACGTCGTCTGACGCTGCGCCAGGATGAGGGAATCGGACACTTCGAGCATGGAAAGGGCGAAGGCAAATACGCCTCCCGCCAGGAGATGCGGACCGAGGAGCGGGAACGTGACGCGCCAGAAGGTGCGTAAGGGAGATGCGCCCAGGTTTGCGGCGGCCTCTTCGAGGCTGACGCTGATCTGTTGCAGCCCCGCGGCAGTCGCGCGGACCACGAAAGGGAGTCGCCGCATGGCGTAGGCAATGACCAGCAGCGCGGTCGGATCGCGGGATGGATTGAGGAACGAAAAGGGGCGCCCCTCGCGGGCGATGGCCAAATAGCCGAAGGCGAGCACGAGCCCGGGGACGGCGAGGGGGAGCATCGCGGCAGCATCGAGGAGATAGGCGATCCGCAGCCGGCCGCGCACCACGACGTGAGCGATGCTCACGCCGAGCAGAATGTCGAAGACAGTCGACAGTGTGACGTAGCGGAGGCTATTGGCGATGGAGGGAACGACGAGGTCGTGGCCGAGCGCGGTGCGGACGTGCGAGAGCGTGACGCTCGACGGAAAAATGGTGCCGTACCAATCGCGCGAGACGGCGAGGAGCAAGACTGCGACGTTGGGGAGCGCCGCCAGGGAGACCATCGACCCGACCAGCGCCGCGCAGACGAGCCCGCGGAGGGGCGAAAGAGCCGTGCTCTTGCGGCGCGCGCTGGACTTGCTGGCCATGGCATGGGTCGTTCGTCCGAAAGTGACCTTCGCCAAAACGTAGAGCAGGGTGGTGATGAAGAGCAGCGTGACCACCAACGCATAGACGATTGGGCTTCGCCCGATGTCGTTCGATCCGCTGAAGATCTGCACCGAGGTGATGCGCGTGTAGTCGCACATGAGCGGCACGCCGAGCTCGGTGAGCGCCCAGATGAACACGATCGTGACCGCGGCAAAGAGGCTCGGTAAAATGAGAGGCAGCGTGATTTTGAAGAGCCGGCGTATTCCCGTGGCGCCCAGGTTTTCCGCCGCTTCTTCCATTTCCGGGCTCACCTGTGTGAGCGCCGCCGAGACGTTGAAGTAGACGACCGGGTAAAGGTGCAGCGCGGTGAGGAGGACCACCGCGAAAAAGCGCCCCTGGCGCAGCCAGTCGATGGGATGCGCGGCGTCGAGGACGCCCACGTCGATGAGCAGCGCGTTGAGCGCGCCCATTTGTCCCAAGACTTGCTTCATCCCGAGCGCACCGACGAAAGGGGGAACGATGAGGGGAAGCGGAATCAACGCCGACAAGAGCGCCTTGCCGGGGAAAGTCCATCGATCGAGGGCGACAGCCAAGCAGACACCGCCCACGGACGCCACCACTGTCGTCGCGGCGGCCACCGCCAGCGCATTCTGGAAACCTTCGACGTAGGTGGGGTCGTCGAGCAGAAGTGCGAAGTAGGCGAACGTGAATTCACCGCTCGGCGTCAGGAAGGCGCCGCGCAGACTCTCGACCAGCGGCCAAAAGAAGAAGCACCCGAGGAGCGCCGTCACGACCGCGAACACGGTCCAGACCAGGGGGCTCGGCCGTGTCATCGATTCATTCTCCCGCGCGTGCGAGATCGGCTACGCGGCGGTACTGGGATCTCACCGCGTCGACCAAACGATTGCCGAGAACGGCTTCGTCGATGGGGGTGCCCGACGAGAGCGCGGTCCGGATGGATCCCTGGGCAGCCGCGTAGTCGACCAGGTGCACGTCGTCGAACAGCGCGGTGGCTCGCGCTGGAAAGCCGGCTCGGAAGAGGGCGCTGTACGCGTGGCCGAGCTCGTCGTGGGCGTCGAGGCAGGTCGCGCGGATGATGAAAGTGAGCGTGCGCGCGAGTGGTCCGGTCCACGCGGGATGGTAGGTGAACGCGCGTGCTTCGTCGTACGGTTTTTCGCCCGGGTCCGAGCGAAGCGCATCGAATTGCGGAGCGTACAGCGCGGGCAAGATGGGAAGCCGTCGCAGCGCATAGCGATGGGGCCCTCCGGGTGTACCGACACGGAAGTTCCATAGCTTCTGCCCGTCCGGCGAAAGGACGAACTCCATGAAGGCGATGGCGAGCTCGCGATGAGGTGCACCCCGAAAAAGGCCGATGGGATCGGTGTCGACGGCCGTACCTCCGTGCGGCGTGTCGAAACCGAGCCGGCCCGCGCCACCTCCCGCGATCTCGCTCTGAAAACGACCATAGAAATCGACACACATGCCCGCTGCCGCATCGCCCATGGCGATGTCGAGCGTCGGCTTGGTCCCCATGTTCGAGAAGTAGCGAGCATTGGCCGCGATGCGCCGCACGAGTCGCATGGCCCGTTCCCACCCCTCGCTCCGCGCCCGCGTTTCCACGTCCTCTGGCGCGGCTCCTTCTGCGCGGAGCTCCTCGGCGCGGAGGTTCATCTGCTGGTGAATCACCATCTCGAAGGCGGTGGCCGCGGCGCCGCTTCGGGTCGGATCGCCCATCGCCAGCTGGCCGAAATAGGCCGGGTCAGCGAGGTCCTGCCACTGTTCCGGCGCTTTTTTCAGTCCCAGCCGAGCCAGCGAGTCGCGATTGTGGCAAATGCCGAAGAGGGTCAGACAGGTGCCCGCCCAGCGCCCTTGTTTGTCCCATAAGACTTTGCCCCCCGTGGTTTCAGGAATGCCGCGCTCGCCGAAGAGATCGGGCCGAGACCGCAAAAGGCCGCTGTCGACGAGCCTGCCGGCGCTTGCCTGCGCCGATGCTTCGGGGGCGCCGGTCCCGAAGAGCAAATCGATCCCGATGCTGACATCGGAGTCGAGGAAGGCGCGGCGAGCGGTCTTCGCTTCGTCCTCGCCCGATGCTTCGCCGCCCACGGCGATGCTCGCGTCGGCGAAGGCGGCGGCCACCCGCGCCGACCAGGTGCGCCCGAGCCGCGTCTTCCAGTAGCTCGCGAATGAGCTCGTGTACTCCGAAGCGATGAATCGCGCGATCTCGCTGGAGCTGCCCGGCGTGCGCCAGTCGACCCACACCGAGCGACCCTTCTTACGCATGTGCTCGCCAAAGGCACGAGCGAACTCGTAGCGGATGGGCTCGCTGTTCGGCGTGATGATGACCACGCTCTCCCCCGAGTCGTCGAGCAAGTTGTCTCGCGGTCGCAGAAGAAAAGGAACCGCGAGCACGGCCATCAGGGGCACCAGTCCCTTCACGGTGCCGGTCCACCTTCCTCCTTCGTTTCCTTCGCCGCGGGGCTTAGCGGTCGTCATCGATCGGCACCAGGACCACATCGGCGGGCGCGATGACGGCGAGCCGGCTCGCCTCGGCGGGCCGTGCGGCAGGAGGATTGAGTTCGTGGATCCGGAGCAGCTCGCCGCCCGCTCCAAATCGGTGCTCGGCGATCCCACCGAGATAAGCGGTGCTTTCGAGCTCTCCGGCGATGGCATTGGGGAGCGAGGCGCCGACCGCCGCCGTCAATGAAAGGCACTCCGGGCGTAGTGACACCCACACGGGCTTGCCGGGGGCGACGTCGAGATCGCGCTGCTCGAGCGCGACGAGCTCGCCGATGGGCGTTCGAACCCGTACTTGGCCCGATCCTATCGCCACGACCGTTCCCGAGAGCAGGTTCGTTTCACCGATGAACTCCGCGACGGCGCGCGAGCGGGGGCGCCGGTACACCTCGAGCGGCGTATCGATCTGGAGAATGCGCCCCCCTTTCATCACTGCGATGCGATCGGCGACGGCGAGGGCTTCCTTCTGATCGTGGGTCACGTAAACGGCGGTAAGTCGAAACTCTTTGCAGATGCGGCGGATCTCGTCTCGCATCGAATGACGCAGCGCCGCGTCGAGATTGGAAAGCGGCTCGTCGAGGAGCAGACACCGCGGACGAATGACGAGGGCGCGTGCGAGCGCGACGCGTTGTTGTTCCCCGCCCGAAAGCTGGTCGATGCGGCGGCCCGTGTGCGCCCCCATCCGCACCGCTTCCAGCGATTCCTGCACCCGCTGGGCGATCTCGCGCTTGTCGACGCGCCGCTCGCGCAGTCCGAAAGCGACGTTCTCGCCTACCGACAAATGGGGCCAGAGGGCGAAGCTCTGGAACACCATGCCCGTATGGCGCTGATGCGGTGCGAGGCGGGTTACCTCCTCTTCGCCGAATCGGATCGTGCCCTGGTCGGGTACGACGAAGCCCGCGATCGACCGAAGAAGCGTGCTCTTTCCACATCCGCTCGGACCGAGCAGGAGCAGAAGCTCACCTGCACGTACCTCGAGGTCGATGCGATCGAGCGCAGCGACGTCGCCGAACCGAACGACCAGTCCGCGGAGGGTGACGGCGATCATGGGCGCGATTCTTCGCCCGTATGTTAGAACATTTGGACGCCGTTTCTTGGTTAGAGCCGCAAGCTGCTTGACTTGACCCCGTAGTCGTCAACCCTCGGGTTTCTGGACCACTCATGCAAGAGGTGGATTTTTACGAGCTTTCGCGTGCTGTGCAGGAACGGTTCGTCGCTTGTGTGGGGGGGCAAGGACAGCCGACGCCGGTGCTTCAGGCCAGTGCCGGGCAACCTCGCGGGATGCTGGCGTGGCTCGGTGTCGCCGCCGGAAGCGTGATCGCGCTCCTCGGCGTCTACCAGGTGGGGCTCGGGAATCTCGAGAGCGGTCTGGCGCTTCACCCACCGCCGTTCATCGGCGCCTATGCGCTGCTGTTCGCGACCATCTTGGTGGCGTTCCTCCAGGTCTTCTCCCGTTTGCAAGCTCGCCAGGCGCTCCCCTTTCCCGCCGGGATCTACCTCTTCCCCAGCGGCGTCATCGACGCGCGCACCTCCAAGCTGCGCGTCTTCGCCTTCACGGCATCGACGCCGCCCATCGTGTCTGGCGAGAATCTCGTGCTGACGTTCCCCGACGCAACCTTCACCTTCCCCGTTGCGGCCGGCCATCTCGAGCAGGCCAAGAGCGTCATCGAAGAGGCGGAGAGCAGAGTCGAGAGGGCCCGCGCGGCCGACGACAAGAAAACGCTCGCTCTTCTCGACCCGCTCGTCGATGTGGGCGTTGCCAACCCCTTCGGCCCCAAGACACGCATGATGCGCCAGGCGCCGATCTGGGTCCGCCAGGGCATTCTCATGGGCATCGCCGCGGGGGCGTTGCTCGCGCCCGGCGTGTGGTGGCTGCGCAACCGGACCAGCGACGAAGGCATGTTGGGCGAGGCTCACCGCCAGCGTTCCGTCGCGGCATACCATGCCTATCTCGCGCGCGGAGGTCGGCGCGACGAGGTGCGCGACGTCTTCCTACCGCGTGTCGAGCTTCGCGACGCGGTCAAGGAAGGAACGGTCGAGGCCATCGAGCGCTACATGGCCGCCCACCCCCACTCCGGCATCCCATCGGAGGTCACCGCCGCTCTCCGCCAAGCGATGCTGATCGCGCTCGAGGCCTTCAAAAAGGTCGGGACGGTGTCGGCGCTCAACGAATTCAGCAAAAAGCATCCCCACAAGCTCATCGACAACGAGCTGCGTCAGGCCATCCACGCCGTTTACCAGGGGGCGCTCGCCAAATACCGCAAGGAAGCGAGCAGCAGAGACGCAGCCGTGGTCGCTTTCGTCGAGCGCCTCTTGGCCGTCGCAGAAAAGAGCGGCCCCAAGGTGGAGATCCGTTTTCGCCGCAAGGTGACGCGCACGATGGAGATGGCCGATGCGCAGATCAAGCGCAGCCCTTTTTACATGGGCGTGGTGTCGCTGCCGTCCCAGTATTTCGACGAATCCCACGCGCGTAGCCGCGAGGAGGCGGCCGGCAAGACACTCGCGGCTCGCTTCGCGGCCTCGTTCCCGGCCGACATCCTGTCTCTGGAGATCGGCGCCCCCCTTACCGATCCCGATGCGCCTCTGCCGGCCGCGCCGGTTCCCACGATCTTCGTCGACCACTCCTCGCAGGTCTCCGGCCCTTCGTACCTCACGGCCAGGCCGCGCGGCGTCTTCGTCGGATTGGCGCTCGTTTTCGAGGCCACGTTCCGTCTGCCGGACGACACCAAGCCGATGCACTTCAAGCTGCCGACGTGGCGTAACCCCGACGCCAAGATCGAAAAGGGGGACGGCCCGCTCGAAGCGGCGGTCTACGACGCCATGACCACCACCGCGTTCGCGCAGTTTACCAACAAGTACCTCGCCACTTTTTTCAACAAGCCGGAAATCCCGCCGCCCGGCGATACCAAGCCCGCCAGCGTGTCTCCCGAGCCCAAGCCAGCCCCGCCGCCGGCCGACGCCAAGCCGGAGTAGAACGGCGCCGCTATTTCCGCCACTCGGCGAGCGTCGCTTCGATGCGATGGATCGCGAGGGAGAGCGTTTCCTCGTCGGGCAGGAAGGTCATGCGAAAGCGGTTCCTGTAATCGACATTGAACGAGCTACCCGGCACCACCAGCACGTGCTGACGCTCGAGGAGCGTCATGGCGAACTCGGCGTCGTCGAAGGAACCGAGGCCCTCGGTCCGTACGCCGACGAAAGCATAGAGAGCGCCCTCGGGTTTCTCCGCCGTCAAGAAGCGCGATTGCGCCAGCGCTTGCATGACCGCGCGGCGCTGCCGGCCGAGGCGCCCCTCCGGCGCGGTGAGGTCGTAGATGCTCTGCACGCCGCCGAGCGCCGTTTGCACCGCCCACTGACCAGGCACATTGGCGCAGAGACGCAGCGACGCCAAGAGCTCGAGACACTGGAGGTACTCCGCGGCGTGATCCTTTTTTCCGCTGAAGAAAACCCACCCCGTGCGAAATCCGCAGGCGCGATAGACTTTGGAGAGCCCGCTGAACGTGGCGCACAGCGTGTCCTGGCAGAGTCGCGCCACCGGCACGTGCTCGGCGCCGTCATAGAGGACTTTGTTGTAGATCTCGTCGGAGAAGAGCACGAGCTGCTTCTCTTCCGCGATGCGTACCAGCTTCTCGACGACTTCGCGCGGATAGACGGCACCGGTGGGGTTATTGGGATTGATGACGACGAGCGCTTTGCAGCGCGGTGTAACCAGCCTCGCGACTTCCTCGGGATCGGGGACGAAGTTCGCTTCGGGGCGGCAGGGATAGTACACCGGCGTGCCCCCGGTGATGACGACGCCGGCGGTCCACAGCGGATAGTCGGGGGCCGGCAAGAGGACTTCGTCCCCCGGCTCGAGGAGCGCCTCCATCGTCATCATGATGAGCTCGGACACGCCGTTGCCCATGAAAACGTCGTCGGCGGTGACGCCGGCGATGCCCTGCGTTTGGGTATCCATCACCACCGCTTCGCGGGCCGGAAAGATCCCCTTCTGATGGCAGTACCCCTCGGCCAGTCCGAGGTTCTCGATGGTGGCGATGCGCATCGTCTCCGGCGTGCGAAAACCGAAGGCGGCGAGGTTGCCGATGTTGAGCTTGATGACGTCGTGCCCCTCACGCTCGAGCTCCTCGGCGCGACGTGCGAGCGGACCCCGGATTTCGTACCGCACGTGATGCAGATGGCGCGCTGCGCGCAGGGTAGGGGAGCTCGGAAGGTGTGTCATGCGAAGCGCCAGTTATGCTTGCCCGGACCGCTCTGCGCAAGGGTCGCGCCCGAAACGCGGCCAGTCGTGTAGCATCGCGCCATGCGAAATGACGCCCAGCTCTACAGCCTGATCACGGCGAGTCTCGCGATGCTCCTGACGGCCTGCGATAGCCCGCCGCCCGCCGCCTCGGGGGCGCCATCCGCCTCGGCGGCGGCGACCGTTGCACCGAAGGTCGACGAGCCGACAGCGGCTTCGGCCGCGCCGTCGGCTACCGCCCCTGCGCGGGCTGCCAAGCGCAAGGATCCAGCATCGTGCCCCAAGGATGGGCCGGTGGTCTTCGAAGACGCAACCCTCGAAACCGTGGTGCGAAGGCAACTGCAAAAACCGTCCGGACCCATCGCGCGTGCGGAGTTGAAGAAGGTCAAGACGGTCGATCTCTCTCAATCGACGTCCAACGACGCGCTCGACCCCTGCATCTTCATGCACCTCACCGGTCTCAAAGGCCTCTACTTGGCGCCGGGGGATCTCGATGATCTCTCGCCGATCAAGGGCGCGACGGGGCTCAACTCGCTGCGCGTCTCGGCGACGAAAGTGTCCGATCTCTCGCCGCTCGCGGGAATGCGCGCGCTCGACCGGCTCGACGTTGGCCGCACGCCCGTACGCGATCTCAAGCCGCTGGCGTCGCTGACCAGCCTCACCGAGCTTCAGCTCGACGACACCGAGATCAGTGACATTTCACCACTGGCCCATCTCGAGAAGCTCGAAATGCTTCTCCTCAAACGCACCCGGGTGAGCGACATCGCGCCCCTGCGCGGTCTGCGCAAACTGAAGCATCTCTACATCGAGGGGTCCCTCGTCCAGGACATTTCGCCTGTGCAAGGAATTGCGGGTTTGAAGGTCCATTGACGCCTCGGGCAGTCGCGGCGGAAGACGCGACGTGCCTTTTTTGGCTCAGAATGTGCTTAGCCAGGCTCCATGACGCGTGGGCGTTGGCTTGTCTTGGCGGGTTGCCTGGCGCTCCTGCGCTTCTTTCCGGCGTGTGCGAATACCTGTCTCAACCCCCAGCCGGAACCCCCCGGCGGTGGCTGCAACGAGGCCAACAGCTCCATCCGCCCGCCCAATGACAGCGGGGCCGGAACGAGCGGCATGGATGCCCGATTCGCCGCCGATGCGGGCCCCGATGGCGCACGTGACGCCGCTCCGGACGACGGGGCGAACCCAGGTGACGGAGGCGCCGACGAGCAGGCGGATCGTGCGGACGGCTCCTCGGACGATGCGCCCGATGATGCGGCCCCAGAAACGTCCAGCGACGGCGACGGGGGTGCACCGAGCGACGCTCGGGAGGGCGGCCCCGACGATGCGCCCGATGCCGTTCCCGACGCCGGCGCGGCCGACGGTTCGAGCGACGCAGTCAGGGACGGCGCGGACGACGTTTCGAATGTCGACGGGAGCGACGGGGCCTAGGCAAACGGGCGATCCCAAGGGGTATGACGCGCCAGCCTGTGCCAGTGGCACAAAGTGCGCCACGAATGCCCCAGAAGCCCCATTTCAGCTGTTAACTGACTTCTGTCCGGGGTGGTGTGGAAAGTGCTACGGGTCGCACTATGGCGCGCAATCGCTGGCTGATGCTTCTTGGCTCTCTCGCGATTGTCGCGAAGCTCCAGGGCTGCGCCGGCCACACGTGCGAAGTGGATCCGCTCAACCCGCAGCCCGAGCCTCCCTGTCCCCAAGGCGAGACGGGCGGCGCTGGCGGCACGACGGGCGGCACAGGCGGTAGCGGTGGTCCGTCGACTGGCGTCGGCGGAAGCGTCGGCGGCGGCGGCGGCGCGGGCGGCATCGGGGGTGACGGCGCTGGCGGCACGGGTAACCCGACCGGCGGAGCAGGGGGAACGATCGGCACAGGTGGTACAGGCGGAGCAGGTGGAACGGCTGGCGGCGGTGGAGCGGCTGGCGGCGGTGGAGCGGGTGGAAAAGGCGGTGGAGCTGGAACGGGTGGAACCGGAGGGTCGGGGACCACTGACGGCGGGACATCCGTGGATGCAGCCGCCGACGCTGGGCGCAGCGACGCTAGCACCGGTGGACGCGGTGGAGCCGCCGGTGCAGGTGGCAGCGCGGGAACGGGTGGCCGCGGCGGCTCCGGCGGCGTCGGTGGCGGCGCAGACGGTGGACCCCAGGACGCCAGCGGCGGAGCTGCCGGCGTGGGCGGCACCGGCGGAACAGGCGGTGTCGGTGGAACAGGCGGTGGTGACACCGATGCGTCGTCTGACCGTTCGTCTGACGGTTCGGTCGACGCGCCCGGAGACGGCGGGGACGCGCCCGATTCGTCCGGCGATGTCACGCCGCCGCAGGACGGCGGCTCGCCCCCGGCCGATGCCAGTTCGGATACGCAGGACTCCGACGGCGGCGGCTAATGCGCGCGCCGCGCGGGCGAGCCGCGAGCGCTCAGTTCACTTCCGCGGCTGCGGCTTCTTCGCGGCGGGGCTCCGCGGACGTGTCCCCTTGCTGGGCGCGCTCGATCTCGGCCTCCATTTCACCGCACAGCGTCTTCCAGTAGAGAATCGCGCTGGCCCGTAGGCTGTAGAGCGGGTGCGAAAAGCTCTGGGGCGTGTTCTTTTCCACGAAGAAATGCCCAAACCACGCGAACCCGTAGCCGAACACCGGCGCCAGCAGCAGAAGGGAAACGCGTCGCTTGAGAACCCCCGCCACGAAGCACGCTAGCGCCAGGCTCATTCCGATCATGTGCAGCTTGCGATTGAGCGGATGCGAATGCTCGCGCACGTACTCCAGCCAGAAGGCGTCGAAATCTGATTTTTCCGTTTCCATGTCCCCTACCTATCTTCTCGCACCACACGTGTCAGCCCATGAGAGCGCCCTTGTCGCCCGACCGATGCGTCGGAGCGACTGCGCCATGTCGGTACTCGCCCGAGGACGCGATCAGAAGCTGACGTTGACGGTATTGAGCGACGGCACCTTGCTCCAGGTCATGCCGCGTACGACCCCGTCGACGCATTCCTCGATCTTGGCGTTCTTCGGTTTGGATGAGATGTCGGCCCCGACCGCAGCCCCGTCGTAGATCGCGACGGTCATCGTGACCTTGGTCGATCGCGGGACCTTGCACTGATCATAGCGCTTGAGATCGAGGAGAGGCGCGCGTAGCGCATCGTCGGCCATGTTCGTGCGCGCCGTCCCTTGGGGGATGGCCTTGATGGCTTGGTCGACGGTGGCGTGCGGAGGAAAGTCGATCTTCGGTGGCGCCGACGTCGGTGTTGCGGCCGACGCGAGCGACGGGGGTGGTGACGAGGTCGGTGCTTCCGTCGCAGCCGGCTTCTCTGGCGGCGGCGTGGCGGCCGCGGTCGCGGTCGCGGGGTTTTCGGCCGGCGTTTCCGGGGGAGGGGTCGAGGCGGCCCCGCCGGCGCAGGCGGCCAATCCCAATAGCAGCGGTAACAGGAGCGGGCCGACCTTGCGCGGCAGCGATAGCGATTGGGCAGCGAGAAACGGAGTCGTTACGGATAGACGGTTCTCGGCTTTCATACCGATAAGGCTAACCGATTTCTCTCGTGATGCGCCAATCCGTTTCAGCGACTGGTACCGACGACCGATTCCCACTTCGTTGCTTTGGCCGCGAGCTTGGGGTGACTCACCAGCAAGTGCCAGACCACCGCGCAGAACCCTTCCGTATGAGGCGTAACGCGCTCTGGCGAAACGGTGGGAATGATGACGCAAGCGTCCGAAACCTGTTTCGTATAGCCGCCATCGCGGCCGACGATGCCGTACACATTGGCGCCAACCTCTTTGGCCAGTTCGAGCGAGCGAACGAGGTTGACCGATACGTTCTTCTCGCGATTGCCACCCCCCACGGAGAAGACGAGCAGTGCGTCGCCGCGCCGCAACCGAGAACCCTTCAACCATTCAGAAAAACAGGTGTCCCACCCCTCGTCGTTGACCCTCGCCGTCAGCTCGGAGACGTTGTCCGTCGGCGTGTAGGCCTCGAATCCACAGATTTTGCGAAAGTCGTTGACCGCGTGGCTGGCATGGCCCGCCGAGCCACCCACCCCGAGAACGAAGAGTCGCCCTCCACCCTCCCGGACGCGGGCGAGGCCATCGACCACGGCCTCGATCGCGGACACGTCGAGTTTCTGAATGAGAGCGATGCTTTCATCGAGGAAGGTCTTGCTGAACGGGGTCATCGCGCGGCTCCTTGGTTTACTTGCGCGCGGAGCCTAGCAGAGCCCCTGCGGCGGCTCCAACGCTCCCGCTCCGCGACTCCGATTCGGAGAGCTCCCGGACGGAGAGCTTGGCACCGCGGATGACCTCGCGCGCGAGCTCGACCAGCCGTGCGTGGTGCGTGAAGAAGAGAACCTGCATGCGCTCGGAGAGCTCGCCGATCAGCTCCAGCGTGGCGCGAGCGCGGTCGTCGTCGAAGTGGACCAGGATATCGTCGAGGACGACGGGCATGGGGTTGCCGTGGTCCGCGTACCGCTCGAGGGTGGCCACGCGCAGCGCGAGGTAAAGCTGGTCGCGGGTGCCGTCGCTCATGGCCTCGACCCCGATCTCGGCGCCGCCCGAGCGCACGCCGCGCAGAACGGGCTGGTCCTCTTCGTCGAAGTCGGTGCGCAGGCTGATGAAGGATCCCAGCGTCAGCCGTCGAAAAAGCTCGCTGGCCCGGCTCAAGATGGGCCCCTGGTTCTTCTGCCGATAGCTCTCGATTTCGCGCGCCAGGACGATGCACGCCGTGCGGGCGCGAAAGTACCGCCCGGCGAGCTCCCGCACGCGGGCCAGTGCTGCCTCGGCGTCGGCAGCTGCTTCGGCAGCTTTGGCCTTGGGGTCTTCGAGGTCCTTGAGGCCGGCTTCGGCGCTGCCGATGCGACGATCGATCATGCTCGCGCTCTCACGCAGCTGTTCGAACTCGACGTCGACCTCGGCGAGGCGGGCCGTGACGGCGTCGATGTCGTCTCCGCCCGCTTCAGCCGAAAGGGCGTGGTTGCCGCCCAGCGTGTGCAGCTCTTCGTCGAGCCGAGCAAGCTCGAGCTCGAGCGCGCGAATTTCGTCGGACACGCGTTCGGCGCGCTCGAGCGCCTCCATGGAGTCGGCCCCCACCGCACGCATCATCTCCTCGACGCATGCGGAGGCGGCGAGGTGACGCTCGCGCTGACCTGCGAGCTGGCGCGTCGCGTCCTCGAGCTGACGATCGAGCTCTCTTCGCGCCGCGAGCGCGCTCTTGCCGTGGTGGTAGCGGTCGACGATTTCGGCCGCGGCCCGATCGGCGGGCACGTCGACGAGGTCGAGCGCGTGATCGCGGGCGATCCGCTCCACGTCGGCGCGGAAGGCGACGGCTTCGCGTTCCAATACCGCCGCGCGCCGGCGCGCCACCGCCGCTTGATCGACGTGGTGGACGGCTTTCTCCAAAAGCTCGATGGTCGCCGTCACTTGCTCGGGCGACGCCTGCTTGTCGAGGCCGAGCGGAGCAACCGCCTCTTGCCAGGCACTTTCCAGCTCGGCCTTGACGACGTCCTGCTCCTTGTCCCGCGCCAAGAGCGCCGCCAAGTTCTCTCCTTGTTCGGCGATCTCGCGATCGAGCCGTTGCCGTTCGAGCGAGGTGGACTCGATGAGGGAGGCGAGCTCACCGGCGCGATCGAGCAGCTCCGCGAGGGAGAGGGGAGTGCGTTCGCCGGAAGGGGAGGCGCCGAGCTGCGCGAGAAGCGCTCGCAGCCGCTGGCCGTGGCGCTCGACCGCCGCGCGGAGCTCCTCGACGCCGCCATCGGCCTCGCGCAGCGCTTCGCCCGCGCGAACCAGGGCGGCGTGACGGACGAGCCATGCTTTCATCTCGAGCGGCGAGCGGGGATCGATGCCGAGCGGGCGCCACAGTGCGCGCCAGGCTTCGTCATCGCGTTTCCTTCGCGGGGCGATCTCCGCCTCTCGCTCGCCGAGCGCTTCGAGCTCGCGCAAGCACGCGTCGCGATCCGCGCTGAGCGCGGCGAGACGGCTGACCCGCTCGGCTTCGCGCCGCAAGCGGTCGGCCAGCTCGTCGGCCGCGCGTACGCCGGCTTCGTACGCCGCCACGTCGCCCCGGGCCAGCGTCGGGTCGGCGCGGCCTTTGGCGCGCGCGGTCGGAACGAGGCGGGCGCGAAGACCCCGCCAATGCTGGTCGCGCTGATCGCGCGCGGTCGCCAGGTCATGCTCGCTCGGGACGTGTCCTCCTCGCTCGAGGGCGTCGATGTCGCGCCTCAGCGCATCGAGCCGGGCTTTGCTCGAAACCTTGCGCTCCGCCACCTGGCGGCCGTCTTGCGCATGGTTCACCAACCTTTCGGCGAACTCCTCCACCGTCTCCGGGGGTGGAACGGCCATGACTGCTACTTCCATCCAAGGCCGGCCCCCGAGGCCGAGCGCGCCGAGCTCGGCGCGGGCACGCTCTTCGATTCTGGCGCGGTCGGCCTCTGCGCGAGCGAGGCGATCTTCGAGCTGGCCTTCGCGTTCCGCGCGCGAAATGGCTTTCTTGAGCGTCGCGGCGTCACGCGCCGGAGGAAGGGCGTCGCGCCGCGCGCACAGCGCGGCGTGACGAGCCCGGTGCTCGGTGAGTCCACGTTGTGAATAGAGCTTGCCTTCGCGCCACTTGGCTTCCTCCAGCGCGAGCCTGTGCACCGTTGCCTGCGTCGCGGCATCGATCCTGAAGCTCACCGCCGTTTCGAGCGGAACTTCGCGGCCAGCCCGGCGCAGCGCGGCCCGCGCCGCCTCCTCCTGTTCCTCGATTTCGCTGCGGAGCCGGGGCAGCTCGGTCGACGCCCGCAGGTGACTGCCGAGTCGCTGGCCGAGGTCGAGCGGAACTTCGTCGAAGCGAACGAGCGATTCGGGCAGGACGAGCGTGACCCGGCGCTCGGCGAGGTCGGCGAGATGGGTCTCTAGGCGCGCGACTTCCCGGTCGGTCTCCTCGATGATGCGCAGCTGCTCCACGCGCGCCGCCGTGGCGTGCGGTGGCAAAACGGCGGCCTCACCGAGCGCGCCGCGTCGCTCCGCTGCCGCCTTGCGCTTGGCGAGAATGGGAAGCGCCCGGCGCAGCCGCTCCAATTTCGTTCGCTCGAGAGAGAGGCGTTGGCGAGCCGCCTCACATTCTTTTTGATCGCGGCGTAGCTCGCTGAGGCCGCTCGTTTGTTCGCTCATCGAGTCCGGCGACATCGATTGTTCGCGCGTTCGTTTCTCGGCTTCGGCCAGGGCCTTCAGTGCTTCGTTGAGTGGGCGCGCGTGCCCCTTGGGTGTAAAGAGCGCGTCGGCCTCGGCGGCCAGTTCGCGCTGCACGCGGTGCAGCTCGCCCCCCGCCATGGCCGCGCCGAAGAGGCTCTCCCCGACGTGCCCGCGGCCGAGTAGCAACGCTTCGCCGCCGCGGCGGAGCGACTCGTGGTCGAGTCCGAACATGCCCAGAAACTGTTCCTGTGAAACGCCGCCGAAGAGGCGGCTCAAGGTGCTTTCCTCGATCGGGCGTCCCTCGCGATCG
The DNA here is from genome assembly GCA_035318465.1 of Polyangiaceae bacterium. Classification (GTDB taxonomy): domain Bacteria; phylum Myxococcota_A; class Polyangia; order Polyangiales; family Polyangiaceae; genus DASWDH01. Next base: position 11,954 of record DATHES010000002.1, on the reverse strand, counting down.
AGGAGCGTGTTGTCCTTTCCTTTGCGGCGTACGATGTCGAACGGCGCGCCGTCCGCTCCGCGCAACGTTCCGCCCACCCGTAGCTCGGGCATCCGGTGCAGGTGGGCGTCGGGGGTGTTGCGCGGGATGCCGTACAAGAGGCCGGTGATGGCGCGCAGCGCCGTGCTCTTGCCTGCTTCGTTCTTGCCATAAATGACGTGGGTGCCGCCCGAGGAGAGGTCGAGCTCCACGTTGCTGAACGGACCGAACGCGAGGAGGCGGAGCTTGACGAGCCTCAAGTCCCCTCCGCCGCGAGCAAGCGGGGGATGAGCGTCGCTTCGACGTCGCTGACGAGCTCGGCGAGTCGCGTCGCGTCGAGAACGAGCGCGTCGTCTCCCTCGCGCAGCTTGAGCGGCAATCGCTGCGTCAGGTCGCCGAGCTCGGCCACCAGCATGGCGTGCGCCTCGGGATCGTTCTTCATCGCATGGATCGAACGAGCCAATTGTCCGATGGCGTCGTCCTGTTCGCGGATCCGCGCGAGATCGATGGCGCCCTGGGTCGACAACACGATGTTCTCGATGAAGATCTGGCCGGGCAAGTCGTTGGCCGCGAGCCGGATCTCGCTCGTGTATTGCTCCTTGTTGGCAAGGAGCGTCGCATGCGCTGCCGTCGTCCCTTCCAGGGCGACGCGCGCCGCCAGCACGCGCCCTTCCGCGGCGGCAAGAGCACGCTCGAGATCGCCACGGACGAGATCGACGACGTCGTGTCCGTTCTGCGCAGCGGTCACGTCGGTGCGCACCAGCTCCCAGCGCACGGCGTCGAGGGCGCGGTGCTCGACCGCGACGACGCGTCCGTCCTGCACCGTGACCAGCGACGCACCTTTGGTGCCCGTCTCGCGCATGTGTCGTCCTTGCAGGTTGCCGCTGAAGACGATGTGCGGCTCGGTGCCGAGCACTTCACGATGATGGACGTGCCCGAGCGCCCAGTAGTCGTAGCCTTTGGCCACGAGCGTCGGCAGGCGGCAGGGCGCGTAGTTCTCGTGCCCCGGACGTCCCCCCACAGCCGTGTGCAGAAGTCCGACGTTGAAGGCGCCCCTCGTGGCGTCGGGATAGCCCGCGGCGAGATCGTCGGTGACGGCGCGCGTGCGAAAGCCCTGACCGTGCACGCGCACGCCGTGGGCCGGCAGATCGAAGGTGGAAGGTGCGTTGACCGCGAGCTCGTGGACGTTCTCCGGAAAACGCAGGTGTTTCGTGATCTGGCTCTGGGCGTCGTGGTTGCCGCGGATGAGGACGACTGCGATGTCGGCGGCGCGAAGCCGAGCCAGCTGATTCAAAAAGAAAAGGCCGGTGCCGTAGTCCTTCCAATCGCCGTCGTAGATGTCGCCGGCGATGAGGAGAAAGGCCGCTCCTTCCTCGAGGCAGAGCTCGATCAGGTTCTGAAAAGCGCGCCGCGTCGCGCCGCGAACGGCTTCCACGGGTGCTCCTTCGTACCGCGCCAGACCGCGTAGCGGGCTGTCGAGGTGAAGGTCAGCGGCGTGGACGAACTTCATTCCGAGAACCGGGGATAGCATAGCCCCCCCGCGAGCCGGCACTAGGGCGCTCCGCGACTCGGGCATTCTCTTTCCGACCCGTACGTGGGAACATGCCCGGCCATGGAAATCGAAGTCCGCGACGGGCACGGCGGCCGCAGCCGCACCCTCATTTTCAGCCGTCCAGCCAAGAAGAACGCCCTCACCTTGGCCATGTACGCAACCATGGCGGAGCGGCTCGACGAAGCCGCGGGGCATTCCGAGGTGCGCGCGGTCATCATCACCGGCGCCGGTGATGTTTTCACGTCGGGCAACGATCTCGGAGATTTCATGGCCCATCCGTCGATGGATGCCGATCACCACGTGGTGAAGTTCCTGAAAGCCCTGGTCCGGTTTCCCAAGCCCATCGTGGCCGCCGTCAACGGGGTCGCCATCGGCATCGGAACGACGATGCTCTTGCACTGCGATCTCGTCCTGGCGGCGAGCTCGGCACGGTTTCAGTTGCCGTTCGTGAAGCTCGGTCTCAGCCCGGAGGGGGGCTCCAGCCTTCTTTTGCCGCGGCTGGCCGGCTTTCAGCGCGCGTCGGAGCTGCTCATGTGGGGCGAGCCCTTCGATGCGGCGACGGCCTACCGCTTGGGGCTCGCCAACGACGTCTACCCCGATGGGGAGCTCAGCGGCCAGGTTGCTTCTCGCATCGACAAGCTGCTCGAGCTCCCGCCGCAGGCCGTCGCGGCCGCCAAGGAACTCTTGCGCCGGCCCGTGCGCGAGGAGCTCGAACGAACGATGGCGCAGGAATCGGTGGTGTTCGGTCAAAGACTCGGATCGGTGGAGGCCGCCGAAGCGTTCACGGCCTTCTTCGAGAAGCGCAAGCCGCGCTTCGTTTGACCGTCGCGGCGTCGTCGCGTGCCCCCTGGCCGCCCCGCAGCCTGCCGATTCCGACCCTGTCCCACGGCGGGGTTATTCCCCCGAGATCTCCGGCTCGTTGCGCACCGGGAAGTTGACGGAGTTGGCGATGAAACACTCGGCATGCGCCTGCTCGTGGAGCGCCCGCGCTCGATCGACGCTGGCACCGGGTGCAAGCCTCACGCGCGGACGAAGCGTCACTTCGCGAAACCGGAATTTACCGTCGATCTTCGCCAAGGTTCCCGTGGCGCGGTCATCGTAGCCGACCACCACGATGCCGGCGCGCGTCGCCAGCGCGAGGTACGAGAGGCAATGGCATTCCGCGAGAGCCGCTACCAGGAGGTCTTCCGGGTTATGGGCCTTGGCGTCGCCGCGAAAGGCAGGCGCCGAGGAGCCGACGAGCGGTGGCTTGCCCTCCACTTCGACGAGCAGGTCGCGGCTGTAGGCGTCGTAGCTGGTCGTTCCGCCGCGCGAAGCGCCGGTCCAGGTCAAACGGCATTCGAAATGATGCTCGTGCGAGGAAGGGGTCCGCATGCTGCGCAGTGTAATGGGCCCGCGTCGCCCCGCACGCTTCTCATGTCTCCGCGGAAGGTTGCACGACGTAGGCATCCTCCTCCGCGACGTAGGTCGCGAAGATGCGATTGGGCCGGCAGCAGACCGGGCAATCCTCGATGTAGTCCTGCACGAGACCGCCTCCAGGGTCGGGATCGGTATCGACCTCTTCACCACAATGCGGGCACAGGTAGAGGGACATGTCTTACAGCGCCCGCGACGAGAGCCGCAGGCCTTTCGGAATGAGGAGGGCGTCGAGCCAAGAGAACGTACCCTGCACCACGAGCGCCAAGAGCGCCGCCGGAACCGACCCTTCGAGAATGAGACCGGTGTCGCGCAGCGCGATTCCCTGCAAAATCGGGTTGCCGAGCCCTTCGGCGCCGATGAGGGCGGCGAGTGTCGCCGTGCCGACGTTGATGACGGCGCTCGTCTTGATGCCCGCCAAGATGGCCGGCGAGGCCATGGGGAGGGCCACACGGCGCAGCTTGGTGCCAGGTCGGAGCCCGATGGCATCGGCGGCTTCACTGAGCGACGAGGGAATCGAGGTGAGGCCGGTGAACGTGCTCTGCACGATGGGCAGAAGCCCGTAGACGAAGAGCGCCACCAGCGCCGGCGCCGTTCCGATCCCGAGCAACGGGATCAGAAAGGCGAGCAACGCCAGCGAGGGGATCGTTTGCAAGAGCCCAGCCCCGGCCAGGGAAAGAAAGGCGACCGGTTTGGAGCGCGTTGCCCAGATGCCGAGCGGAACGCCCACGAGGACGGCGAAAAAAAGCGAGATCCCGACCAGCTGGAGGTGGCGCGCCACGTTGCGAAGCACGCGCGGCACGAGCTCTTCGCCGTCCCCCGTGGGCGCGGGCGCACGCCGTACGTCCCCCAGCGCATCGCCGAGCAGCTGGTGGGCCCCTTCTTCGGCGGCGAGTCCTTGCAGGGCAACCGCCGCATTGGCGCGCATCATGATCTTCTCGTCGACCCGACCGACCAGCCGCGTCATCGCTTGGAGCGCAGCGGGCGCTCGCGTGGCCAGATCGCGCCGATAGAGCAGCACGGCGTCGTAACGCGGAAAGAAAGCAAGATCGTCGCGCAGCAAGACCAGCGACATTTTCTCGATCTGAGGGTCGGTCGTATAGATGTCCATCACGTCGAGCTGCCCGCGCGCGAGCGCTTCGTACGCAAGCTCGTGCTGTACGCCGCGCACCTCGCGCATGGCGAGACCATAGCGACGGGAGAGCCCGGAAAAGCCGTCCCCTCGGCCGAGGAATTCGTGGGTGAAGCCGAGGCGGAGATCGGGGTGCGCTTTCAAATCGGAAATGGTGGCGAGGCCGAGGCGCGTTGCCGTACCTTGCGTCACGGCCAGCGCGTAACCGTCGTTGAAACCGAGCGGGTCGCTCATGGCGAGGTCCGCTTGCCCTAGCGCGGTGCGCATCTCGGCGGGCGATCTCGCGCCGCCAGCCTTGAGGATCACCTCGGCGATGGTCCCCGTGTACTCCGGGTAAACGTCGATGCTGCCCGCTTTGAGCGCCTGGTAGGTGATCTCCGTGCCGCCCAGGTTCTTGCGGTGGGTGGCGGTCGCGGTGCCCGTCTCTTGCACGAGCGCGGTCAGCGCGGCGCCGAGAATCCACGACTCGGGAAATCCCTTGGAGCCGATGACCACGGCCGGTGCGCCATCATCGGCGGCGGCGCGGTTTGCCCCCCACGTGAGCGCGAGCCACAAGGCCATCGCCACGCTGCGAAAAAAGCGCGCGCGCGTCACCGGACCTCGCCGTCCAAGGGCATCTGCACCCGCTGGGCCTGGAAGAACTCGGTCACGAACGCGTCCTTCGGTCGCTTCACCAGCTCGGACAGCGGCCCTTTTTGGACGACCTTGCCGTCATGCAAGAGCGCGATTTCGTCCGCTACGAACGCCGCTTCGGTCAGATCGTGGGTCACGAAAAGGACCGTCTTCTTCAGCTCGCGAAAGATGCGGCGAAGGTCTTCTTGCAGACGCACGCGGATGATGGGGTCGAGCGCCGCCAGGGGCTCGTCGAAGAGCAAGATGGGCGGATCGAGCATGAGCGCGCGCATCAGCCCGACCCGCTGGCGCTCGCCGCCGGAGAGCTCGACCGGGTAACGACGCAGGTGCTCGGCCGACAGTCCGACGAGGTCGATCAACGCCGCGAGACGGCTCTTGGCGCGCGCCGGCGTCCATCCGTTCTGGCGAGCGACGATGACGGCGTTGTCCTCGACGTCGAGGTGCGGAAAGAGGCCGCCGTCCTGGATGACGTAGCCCATGCGCAGGCGTATCGCCGGCGCTGTTCGCACGTCGAGGACCTCACCGCCGATGGTGATGGTGCCCTCGTCGGGCAGCACGAGTCCGAGCACCAGGCGCAGAAGCGTCGACTTGCCCGAGCCACTCGACCCCACGAGAGCGAGACACCGCTCGCCGTCGATGGTGAGATCGGTGCGTGCGAGTGCCTCTTTGCTGCCGAAGCGCTTGCGGACATGGGAGAGGACGATCACGCGGGCTCGGCCATGGTAGTCCGCGCGCGTCTGCGTGTTCAGGCTTTCTTGCGGCGCTCCACGCCGAAGTACTGCACGCTGAAGAGACGGCGTTCGTCGGTCCAGATTCGAACACAGGTGAATCCAGCCGATTTCGCCAGCTCGGCGAACCGTCCGGGGTCGTATTTGTACGAATACTCGGTGGTGATCGGTTCCCCCTCGTCGAAGCGGAACACCGACGTCCCCACTTGCACCGACTGCGGGCGCAGGCTCACCAGCTGCATTTCGATGCGCCCTTCCTCTTCGTCGTAAAAAGCACGGTGGCGAAAGGCGTCGAGATCGAAGGCTCCCTCGAGCTCGCGGTTGATGCGGGTGAGCAGGTTCAAGTTGAAAGCGGCGGTCACGCCCTCGTCGTCGTCGTACGCCGCTTCGAGCATCGATCGCTCTTTCCTGAGATCGACACCGATGAGCAGCCCGCCGCCCCCTTGGCAAAGCCCCGCCACGATACGCAGAAAATCCCGCGCCTGATCGGGCTCCAGGTTGCCGATGGTCGAGCCAGGGAAGAACGCCACCGTACGAGCCGCGCGATCCCCCTTGGGGAGATCGAACGGCTCGGTATAGTCGGCGACCACCGGGACCACCCGCAGGGCGGGGTAGTCGCGGGCGAGCTCGCGCGCGGCACGCACCAGGTACTCCGGCGAGATGTCGACGGGAACATAGGCGTCGAGGTCGGGTAGCTCGTCCAGCAAGATGCGCGTTTTGGTGCTGCTGCCGCTCCCCAGCTCGACGAGCCGCGCTCGCGGTCCGATGAGCCACGCCATTTCCCGCGCATGCTGCTTCAGAATGCCGATCTCGGTGCGCGTCGGGTAGTACGCGTCGAGGTCGCAGATACGATCGAAGAGCACGGTCCCCGCAGCGTCGTAAAAATATTTGCAGGGCAGCGATTTGGGAGAACCGCCGAGACCAGCCAAAACATCGGTGCGAAAGTCGTGAACGGGAGTGGCGCGAACCTTGCGAACGGTCTGACTCTGATTCATGTCGATCTCGCGAGCCGAATGCCCGAAAACTGCCAGCGGGCGCTCGGCGGAAAGAAGTTGCGATAGGAAGCGCGGATATGGCTTGTGCTCGTCACGCACGACCCGCCCCGCAGGACCAATTGATTGCACATGAATTTTCCGTTGTACTCACCGAGCGCTCCCGCCCAAGGGCGATACCCCGGGTAACCGACGTACGGGCTTTGCGTCCATTCCCAAACATCCCCGAACATCTGATACGGCCCACCCCCCGGTTCGGTTTCGCGGCCTGCGTTCGCGCGGTCACGAGCGACGGGCTCGAGATACCCTCTCTCCACGAAGTTACCGGCGAGGCGCACCCCCTGCGCCGCGACCTCCCACTCGGCCTCGGTGGGGAGGCGCGCTCCGGCCCAGCGCGCGTAGGCATCGGCTTCGTAGAAGCTCACGTGGCACACGGGCGCGTGCAGGTCCAGGCGGCGTACACCGCGCAGACCGAACTGTGATCGATCGCTGGCTCGTCCTTCGTATTCTCGGTCGACCTCCTCCCAGTAGAGCGGGGCTGTCCAGCGGTGGGCGCGCATGTCGCTCCAGCCGTCGGCGAGCCAGAGCTCGGGCCTCGTGTAACCGCCATCGGCGATGAACGCCAGGTATTCGGCGTTGGTGACGAGGCGCGTAGCCAGCGAAAATCCCTGGAGGAAGACCCGGTGGCGGGGGCGCTCGTTATCGAAAGCAAAGGCAGGGTCGGTCGCATCGTGCCCAATCGACCGCAGTCCCTCCTCGAATCGCAGCCAGCGCAAATCCGGCGGAAGATCCCCACCCGGCGGCGTCCCTGCCGTGGCGCTCTCGTGCGCGTCGATGCTGTCCCCATCTTTTTCGATGGGCTCGACCCTGTACGCCGGCCGAAGCGGATTGCAGGAGAAGGCGTGCAGGATATCGGTGAGCAAGAGTTCCTGGTGTTGCTGCTCGTGCTCGAGGCCGAGACGCGTGGCGAACGCCACGTCGACGCCGGGCTGGGTGGAGCGCGAAGGCCCGTCCGGCAGGGTCAGGAGCTCGCCCATGGCGGCGTCGACGTGCTCGCGATAACGCCGCACTTCGTCGAGACTCGGTCTCGTCAAGAGCCCGCGCTCGGGTCGCGGGTGTCGACTCCCGACCGCGTCGTAATAGGAGTTGAAAAGAAAGCCATATCCGTCGTGAAAAACGCGGTAGCCGGGCAGCGCCTCGGTCAGCACGAAGGTCTCGAAAAACCAAGTCGTATGCGCCAGGTGCCACTTGGTCGGGCTCGCATCGGGCATCGACTGCACGACGCAATCTTCATCGTGGAGCGGCGCGGCCAGCGTCGTCGTGAACGATCGCACCGCTCGGAAGCGCTCCGCGAGCATGTGCCCTCTGTTAGCGTGCATTGGCCCAGGAGGACAGTGTGCAAATTCGGCGCGCTGCTCGGAGATTCGCGGTGGAAGCGAGACCCGCTTGCCGCGCTTGACCGAGACCGAAGCTACGCGCGTCGCCTCGCTCGAGCTCGAGGCTACGCTTTCGCCGAACGATGCGTCCGATCGGGCGCTGTTCTTGCACTTCTCGCGAATCTACCGACGCGCTGGGCTGCTGCATGACCGGCGGTCACGACGCGTTGCACGAATCGCTCCACTTGCGGAGTGAGTCGATAGTTCGCGCGCCACACGAGCTTCACGGGCAGCGGCGGGACTTGAGCGGGCTCCACATGGATGCGCGCTCGCGGCGCTTCGACGACGGCAAGAGCCGGCGCGAGGCCGATGCCGACTCCACCCGAGGCATAGGACAAGAGGAGCGACGCGCTCGGCACGTCGATGGTCGAAACGGGGCGCACGCGATGGCCCTCGAGAAAGGCATCGAGCAACCGCCGCCCCTGGCTGCCCGCGGAGAGACGCAGGACCGGTTCGTCGCGCAGCCGTTCGCGCAGCGCACGACGTTCACCGCGCCGACGTGGGCCCACCCAGAAAAACGGCTGCCGAAAGAGGCGCCGTTCGTGCAGCCCCTCCATCGTCTCGGTGGTCGTGACCACGGCGAAGTCGATATCACCGCGCGCGACCGAGCGCGGCGCCGCGAGCGAATGCATCGTCGTGATCTCCAAGCGAAGGCCGGAATCCTCTGCGAAAAGGCCGCGAATGACGGGCAAGAGCAAGCCGTTGCCGAGATAGTCGCTGGCGGCCACCCGCAGCGTGGTCACGGCGCTCCCGGAGAGCGAGGTCAAGAGCCCAAAGGCGGTCTCGACCTCGTCGAACAGGCGCGCCACGGCGACGAGGGCCGTTTCCCCGACCGCGCTCGGCCGCAGGCCGCGCCCCTCCCGCTCGAAGAGAACGACGCCGAAGTGCTCCTCGACTCTGCGCATCTGCTGACTCACCGCGGAGGGGGTTTTGTAAAGGCGCCGGGCGGCCGCCGCGACCGAACCGGTTTGCGCCACGGCGAGAACGTCGCGCAAAGCAGGCACCAGGGCAGGATCGATCATGAAGTCTATCTTAATCGAAAGCCCATCAACATTCAGTAGACCTAATCATCGCCCCCTGTCAGAATCCTCCCCATGGGCCAGAGTCTTTTCGACAAGGTGTGGGATCTGCACACGGTACGCCGCCTCCCCTCGGGGGAGACCCAGCTTTTCGTGGGGCTGCACCTCATCCACGAAGTGACGAGCCCGCAGGCCTTCGGCATGCTCCGCGACCTCGGTCTCGGCGTGCTCATGCCGGAGCGAACGTTTGCCACCCTCGATCACATCGTGCCCACCGACGGCCACCAGCGGCCGTTTCGCGACGGGCTGGCGGAGGGCATGGTGACGGCCCTGGAAAATGCCTGTCGCGCCCATGGCATTACGTATTTCGATCGTGCCTCGGGACACCAGGGCATCGTGCACATCATCGGACCCGAACTGGGGCTCACCCAGCCGGGCCTCACCATTGCTTGTGGCGATTCGCATACCTCGACGCACGGCGCGTTCGGGGCCATCGCGCTCGGCATCGGCACGACGCAGGTACGCGACGTGTTGGCGACCCAGTGCCTGGCGCTGACCCGTCTCAAGGTGCGGCGCGTCGAGATCACCGGGAAGCTCGGGCCGGGTGTCTATGCCAAAGACATCATCCTTCATGTGATTCGCCATCTCGGCGTCTCGGGGGGCACTGGATACGCGTACGAGTATGCCGGGTCCGCCGTGGAGGGGCTCTCCATGGAAGAGCGGATGACCCTCTGCAACATGTCCGTCGAGGGGGGCGCACGGGTCGGTTACGTGAACCCCGACGAGAAGACGTTCGCCTATCTGAAAGGGCGCGCGTACGCGCCCAACCCCGCCTCGTGGGAAGCCGCGGTCACCTTTTGGAAATCGATCGCCTCCGATCCCGACGCTCGCTACGACGATGTCGTTCGCTTCGATGCCGCGGCAATCGCGCCCACCGTCACCTGGGGCATCAACCCCGGGCAGGCCATCTCCGTCAAAGAGCGACTGCCCGCGCCGGAAGAGGCGATCACGGCCGCCGATCGGTCGCTCGTCGAGGAAGCGCTCGGCTACATGCACCTCGCCGCCGGACAACCCATCGAGGGTACGCCCATCGGCGTCGCCTTCATCGGCAGCTGTACCAACGGCCGTCTCTCCGATTTTCGCGAAGTAGCCCGGTACTTGCGCGGCCAGCACGTGGCTCCCCACGTGCGCGCGCTCGCCGTGCCGGGATCGATGGAGGTGGCGCGCGCTGCCGAGTCGGAAGGGCTCGACCGCGTGTTCCGCGAAGCGGGTTTCGAGTGGCGCGAGCCCGGGTGTTCGATGTGCCTTGCCATGAACCCCGATCGATTGGTGGGAGACGAGCTCTGCGCGTCGTCGTCGAACCGAAATTTCAAGGGCCGGCAAGGGAGCCCCACGGGGCGCACCATCTTGATGAGCCCGGTCATGGTCGCGGCGGCGGCCGTCAAGGGCGCCGTGGCCGACGCGCGCGACGTTTTCGCCATCGGGAGGGCATGATCATGGCACTCCGCAAAATCGAGCGCATCGTGGCACCCGCGGTGCATGTTCCCGGGGAAGACATCGACACAGACCGCATCATCCCGGCGCGGTTCCTCAAATGCGTCACCTTCGATGGGTTGGGAGAACAGCTGTTCTACGACGCACGATTCGCCCCGGACGGGTCGAAGACAGGGCACCCGCTCGACGATCCGCGCTTCGCGGGCGCCAAAGTGCTCATCGCCGATCGCAACTTCGGATGTGGCTCCTCACGCGAGCACGCTCCGCAGGCGATCGCCAAACGGGGCTTTCAGGCGCTCGTCGCGGAGAGTTTCGCCGAAATTTTCTTCGGGAATGCGACGACGCTCGGCCTACCCTGCGTCGCCCTCGAGCGGTCGTCCCTCGACCAGCTGGCGGCCCGGACGCGGGCTCGCCCGGAAACGATCGTCACGGTCGATCTTATCGAGAAGGTCGTCTCCACGGACGACGGCTGGCGGTCCCCGCTGTCCATCCCGGAAGGATCGCGCCAGGCGCTGGTCGCGGGGCGATGGGACCCTCTGGGTGAGCTCCTGGAGGGGCGGGAACAGGCTCAGGCGCTGGCTGCCTCCCTTCCTTACGCGCGGCTCGAGCGCATCGGAACCGAGGGAGGCAGGCGCGCTTGACCTACGCGTAGCGTCAGATAAGCACGCGACGTTTGCGCGGTGAACCTCATTGCACCATTGCTCTGGTATGCGAGGTCTGCGAGACTACCGCTGCCGACTTGAGGTGACAGCGTGGACGACCAACACACCCCTACCAACGATCTCGATGCGTCAGTAACGAAATTCTGCCTTTCTCTTGAACGGGATAGGAGGACGCCGGAGGGGCGCAGCCGCTCCGAACGGGAGTTCCGCGAGCATTTCTTCCCTTACGACGACGGCGTTGCTCGGGATCGCATCCTCAAGTTCCTCCCTACGGACGTGCGCGGTCCCATCATCGCCTCGTGGGGCATCCGCGGGCGCAAGGCGGCGATGCGCGACGACGACCCGAAGGTCCGCGCCGTCGTGCACGACGCGTTCGTCGCCGGTGACATCGACGACCAGACCTTCGAAGACGGTCTCGCCCCCGAGCTCATCATCGGCTGGGTCGAGCTCGCCGATTGGTGGCGTTTCTGGCGCGGTGGAAAACACACCAAGTACTCGATTCAACGCGCTCTCGAGACGGCCTATGACCTCGAGCTGCTCGACGCGCGCTGGTTCCTCGACGCGCTCGAGAGCGGAGGGGGCAAGCTGCACGGCACGGACGTGCTCGTGGAGGGAATGAGCAAAACCGAGCTCGCCGATTGGATCAAGAAGATTCACGAATCGGGCGACGGCTCGCCGCGGGGGCTGCTCAACGCCCTCGGATGGCCGACGTTGGTCGCCAAGACGTCGAATGCCGTTCTTCTTTCGGCCATGGACGCCTTCGCGCAGAAAAACGGCCTGGTGAAGGACAAGTTCAAGGCCGACGAAGGGGAACCCGACGGTCACCGCGGGTCGACGCCGCCGTCGCGCCCCTCCGGTTGGTCGGAGGGCAA
>DATHES010000001.1:0-9430 GCA_035318465.1 Polyangiaceae bacterium | reverse complement strand
TGCACCTCCACCAGACGTGCTTCGCATGACGAGCACGTAGCGAGAATCATCCCCGTCGCCAAAATTCGCTTGCTGCGTTTCTTCACCCGCAACGGACTACCACGACGAGCACCATCTCGCCTCGCACGGCTCGTCGGCAACCGTACCGCGCAGACGCGCCTCGCCGTCGACAGTCTCCGGGAGCAGGTGCTCTCCGTCGAATGCCTTCGAAGTCGCGATTGGCCCATGCCAGTGCCAATCTTCCGACCGTGCGAGGGCCGAGCCATCAAAAGGACTTCCGCCTCTTCTCGTTGCGCCCTGCGCGGGTACACTGGCCCGCCCGAACCCCGACGCGCAGTTCGGCGCCGGGCGGCGCGCGTTCAGCCGGAGATCATGGAAATTCGTCGCAAGATTTGCTGGTCCATCTACCTAAGCGCGGTCCTCTCGATCGCGGCAGCCGGCGCGCCGGCCCTCGCTGACGCGAGCGACGCCCAGCCCGACGAAGCCACTGTCTCCGCATGTGGAACGGAGAACCTCCTTGCCGGAAAGCTGCCCTGGCAGCAGCACGAGCTGCGGGGGAACGGCGCCGTCGTGACGGATGGCGCGGCGGGACCGGAGGGTGCGCCGTGGGATGCGTCCGTTGCGGTGCAGCTCGACACCCGAGGGGCATTCCTCACCTACGATCTCGGGCAAGCCCGTTCCGTCTCCGCCTTTCTCTTGCAGGGCGATGCCAACGATTCGTACACGATCAGTGGGTCGTTGGACGGGACTGCGGGCAGCTACCGGCCCCTTGCCGAAGCGGTCAACGTCGTCGATCGCGGGCACGGCCTGCGCACGCGTTTGATCGTGGAGGCTCCGGCGACGGTGCGCTTTCTGCGGGTCGGCGAAGCGAACGGCGACGGCGCCTATTCCATCTCCGAGTTTGCAGCCTACTGCCGGGGCCCGTCCTCGCCGCCGGCGTTGCGCATCGCCGAAGAAACCCGCCCCCCGAAGCCCGTGCCGAAGGAGCATGTTCAGCAGCCGAAGAAGAGTAGCGTCGGCCGGTTGCAGGTCGCGCTGGGATTGTTGATCCTCGTTCTCGCGGCCGCGGCCTTTGCTCGCCGTCGTCACAAGGGCGGCGGTCCTGCCAAGCCGGAAGAATCGCGCTCCCGCCCGGAGCGGCTATTCCCGCTCGTTCTGCTCCTCTTCGTGGGCAGCGGCTGCGCCGCCCTCATCTATGAAATCGTCTGGTTCCAGATGCTGCAGCTGGTTCTCGGCTCGTCCGCCTTTTCGATCGGCGTCCTCTTGGGGACCTTCATGGGCGGGATGTGCATCGGAAGCCTGGCCCTGGCCCGTTACGTTCCGCGGAGCCGCCATCCGCTCCGTGTCTATGCCCTCCTCGAGGCTGCCATTGCGGTCTGCGGGCTCTCGATGCTCTTGGCCATGCCGCTCGTGCAGAGCGTCTACACATCGGTGGTCGGTCACGGCGTTCCCGGTCTCGTCCTGCGGGCCCTCTTCGCCGGGATCTGTCTCTTGCCCCCCACCGTGATGATGGGCGCGACGCTGCCGGCGGTGGCGCGCTGGGTCGAAACCACGCCGCGCGGCGTTTCTTGGCTGGGCTCCTTCTACGCCGCCAACACGATGGGCGCCGTCTTCGGTTGCGTGTTCGCCGGTTTCTATCTCTTGCGCGTCCATGACATGCCCATCGCCACGCTGGTGGCTGTCGGCCTCAACCTGCTCGTCATGGCGGTCGCCCTCCTATTGGCACGTCACGAACCTCGCACCATTGCTGGACCGAACTCGAGCGTGGCCCACGCGCCGTCACCCGGCAGCGGACCGGCCGCCCGGAGCACCGTCTATTTGACGATCGCGCTATCGGGAATGAGCGCTCTCGGCGCCGAGGTGATCTGGACGCGTCAGTTCACGCTGCTTCTCAGCGGCAGCACCTACACCTTCTCCATCATCCTCGCGGTCTTCCTTGTCGGCATCGGGCTCGGCAGCGGCCTCGGGTCGTACTTGGCGCAGTACACCGCGAGCCCCCGGCGCGCGCTCGGCGTCGCCCAGCTGCTCTTGATTCTTGCCATTGGGTGGACCTCTTGGAACGTCACCGCGTCCATGCCTTTCTGGCCGGTGAACCCCACCATCACCTCGAGCCCCTGGTTTCAGTTCCAGATCGATTTTCTACGGAGCCTTTGGGCCATTCTCCCGGCGGCGTGTCTGTGGGGCGCAAGCTTCCCACTCGCGCTCGCCGCAGTCGCTTCGGAAGGCGAGGACGGCGGCCTCATGGTCGGCCGGGTCTATGCGGCCAACACGGTGGGCGCCATCATCGGCGCCCTCGTGACGAGCCTGGCGCTCATCGCCTGGATCGGCACGCAGCAGAGCGAACGCCTCCTCGTCGGGCTTTCGGCCATGGCGGCGATTGCCTGCTTCTTGCCTGTCGACGCTGGTGATTCGGTGGCTGATCGCGTCGGTATTCGCGCCCTGCTCCCCGTGCTGATCATCGTCGAGATCGCCAGCATCGTGGGACGAAATATCGCCCCCCTACCGGCCGTGTTGATCGGACATGGTCGGCTCTCGGCGGTCAACCTGCGCTCCGATGAAAAATTCATCTACGTGGGCGAAGGGATGAACGCTTCGCTGGCCGTCTCGCGCAACCCAGGCGGCATGTTGAAGTACCACAACGCGGGCAAGGTCCAGGCATCCAGTCTGCCTCAGGACATGCGCCTGCAGCGCATGCTCGGCCATTTGACGACGCTCGTGCCCGAGCATCCTCGCTCCGTCTTGGTGGTCGCTTGCGGCGCGGGAGTCACGGCCGGCGCTGCCAGCATCGACCCCCGAGTCGAACACCTCGTCATCGCCGAGATCGAGCCGTTGGTGCCCGAAATCGTCGCCAAGTACTTCGGCAAGCACAACTACGAGGTCGTGCAAAATCCCAAGGTGCGGGTAGAGGTGGATGATGCCCGTCACTTTCTCAACACGACCCAGGAGAAGTTCGACGCCATCACCTCCGATCCGTTCGACCCGTGGGTGAAGGGCGCCGCTTCGCTCTACACCAAGGAGTTTTGGGAGCTCGCCAAGCGCCATCTCCGTCCGGGTGGCGTGGTGACGGTGTTCGTCCAGCTCTACGACAGCGGCATGGAGGCGGTAAAGAGCGAAGTGGCGACCTTCTTCGAAGTCTTTCCGGACGGCATCGTGTGGGGCAACACGGCGCGCGGCGTCGGCTACGACGTCGTTCTGAGCGGCCAGGTCGACCCTCGGCCCATCGATCTCGACCAGATGGAGCGACTCCTCGGCACGCCCGATTTCGGCGTGGTCGCCAAATCGCTGCGCGAGATTGGGTTCAATTCAGCCACTGCGCTGCTCTCCACGTATGCGGGCCGCGGCCACGAGCTTCGCCCCTGGCTGGTGGACGCCCAGATCAACCGCGACAGCAACCTGCGCTTGCAATTCTTGGCCGGTCTGGGGATGAACATCGACGAGCGCGCCCAAATCTACCAAGGGATCATCGCCTACCGCCGCTACCCGGAGGATCTCTTCGTCGGATCCCCCGAGCGGCTACAGGCGCTGCGCAGTGGAATCTTCGGAAAGCCGTGAAAAGGTCGTGGGCGGGGTGAATCCGACCTTCAGTGATGACGAACAGGTTACTGACCCAGCAACGTGTAGGTCCAGTTCCAATAATCGTCGTACGCTGCGGGTTGGTACGAGCGGAGGTTCTTGACGAGCACGCTTTGTCCATTGACGGTAAAAGTCGCCGATTCACCGACGGCGAGGAGCAGGTCGTTTCCATTGTGCGAGAATTGGTAGACGTAGGTGTCGACAGGATGCTGTGGCGGGTCCGGGAAATTGCCTTCCCGAGGACACCAGAGACGCGAAAGCGATAGGCCAACGCCGACCGGTGCCAATTGCGCGCTGGAATTGAAGAATCCGTCGGAGAAAATGAAGTAGAGCTTGCTGCTATCGCTAATGGGATTTTTCTGACCATTGAATTCGGGCAGATTCGAGAAGCGTAGAAAGTAGCTGCACGTGTGGGACGGCACCATCCAATAGTCCGCCTCGACGAAGGCGCCGACGGGCAGGGACAAAGGAGTCGTGGAAAGGATGTCGAGGACGACGTTTTGCGCGGCGCACGCGTCGCCGGTGCAGGTATCTATCGTCACGGCGTAGGTGTCGGCGGCGCTCGAGGTCACGCTCCTGAGGACGCCCGAAACCGTGCGATGAACGCTAAGGCTAACGGAGTCGCAGCGATCGAGTGCACCCGTGGGCAGCGTCGCCGTGAAGACCAGGTGTTCCAACGTCCCTTGGTAGCCGCAGCTGAACGATCCTCCGTCCGGACGCGTTGGCGCGCGGCGATCGACAGGCGCGTCCTCCGGACGATTGTCGATAGGGATATCGGCCGTCACATCCGGCTCGTCTGCCCCTTGTCCATCGTCGGTGGCGTGAACATCTTTCGCGATAGGGACGTCGGGTGTGGCCACTACGTCATTGCCGAACATGTCGGCGCCAGCGTCCGTGCTCGTCGGGGGATCCTGGTCTTGATTGCAAGCGACGAGGCTGAACGTCGCCACGACGACCATTGGCTTCAGAAAATGAGATCTCATCAGGAACGGTATGCAGCAAACTGCATACCAGCTTCGGATCGCATCCACCGCGGGTTAGCCCGCGCGTTTGCGGGTCGGACGAGGCGTGGGAACGCGACATCTGTGCCATTTGTGCCAATGACCGGCACGATGATCGCTCTGTAAAGTAAGTGCGGGGCCGACCCCGGCTCGAGTTACGCCGAACCGCGCGAGGGCAGCGACACGCTGTTGTAGAGGACGTCGGGTAGAACGCGTCCCGTCACGAGCCAGAGCGCCGCGACCCCTGCTAGCTTGAAAGCCTCCGCCCCCTCTACCCACCGCTCATTGTATAGCTGAGCGGCGGGGGAGGGGACACTGGCCCTCGTGCACTTCAGCGAAGTGCCCTGACGAACGCGGGATCCGCGCGCAACGCGGAGAGCGCTGCGCGGCGGGCCTCTGCCGCACGCGCTTGCAGCTGAAGCTGCTCGAAGGGCACTTCTTGCTGACACGCCGCTCCTGCTGCCGGCACGGTACCCTGGTTGAGATAGGCGTCCACGGCCGCGTCGATGCACGCCGAGTTTCCGCCGTACGCCGTGTGACCATCGCCCTGCATCGTCAGAAGCCGCGCATTGCGCAGTTGGGTCGCGAGGCGGATCGCTTCTCGGTACGGAGTCGCCGGATCATAGGTGGTGCCGATGACGAGAATGGCCGGCGCCGATGTGGAAGCCCGGAAAGGCCCGCGGAATACGCCTTGCGCGTGGATCGGAAAGAGGCCGATAGGTAGCTCCGAGTACCCCGAATTCCAAAAAGCGTGGTCGAACATTTCCCACGCTGCCTGGCCGGCGCCGAGGTAGGTCTCGACGTCCGACGACGGGTATCGCTGCTCGACGGCACTAAGAGCGAAGTAGCGGTCGAGCCCCGGATCGTACGAGCCATCCGGGTTACGCCCATACGAATTGTTCGCCCGTTGGCGAACGAGCGTGCCATCGCCATCCCGTGCGGCGACCAAGGCCCTGGCCAGCGCCGGCCAGAGTTGCTTTGCATAGATGGCGTTGCCGGCAACCCAGATGATGTCGTCACCGTCGATCGGCCGAGGGTCGTCCCCCGTCGCGGGAATGGGAGCTGCGTCGGCTCGTGCGACCAAGTCGTCGAAGGCTGCATGCGGATCGCTGCCGCCAAAGCCGACGCAAGCGGTCTGATTGGCTGCGCAGGCCTCGAAGAAGCGATCGAGCGCGCGCTCGAAGCCGGACGTTTGCACGAGCAGGTGCTCCGAAGGGCGGTTGATGTACTGGTCGGCATCGAGAGCCCCGTCGAGCACGAGCGCGCGGTAATTTCCAGGGAAGAGGCTCGCATACGTGGCCCCGAGAAACGTTCCGAACGAGAAGCCCAGGTAGGAGAGCTTGGCGTCCCCCACCGCGGCTCGTAGCGCATCCATGTCGCGCGCGACGTTGGCCGTCGATGCAAAGCGCAGGGTCGTCTCGGAATTGTTGCGAACGCACGCATCGACGAAATTGCGGGCACGCGCCACGAACCCCTGCAGACGCTGAGGCGTCGTGAAGGGCTGCGCGTAGATCCCCTGTGTCTCCTGATTCACTTGGCAATCGATGGGGGACTCGCTTTGACCGACGCCGCGCGGGTCGAACCCGACGATGTCGAACCGTTCGTTCAGCGATTCGAAGAGCAGCGCTCCGAAGGCGTGCAAGGTGTCGACGGCCGTTCCTCCGGGCCCTCCGAAATTGACGAACAGCGAACCGATGCGCTGCGACGCGTTACGGGCCGGCAGGCGCGTGACGGCAAGGTTCGTCGTTGGGCCGCGCGGACGCGAATAGTCCCGCGGCACCGCCGCGGTGGCACATTGAAAACCGTCGCCGCAATCCGTCCAAGCGAGCGCTGGAATGGGGACAGCCCCGACGACGTCGAGGTCCGGTGACGCAGGCAGGGAGCGATCCAGCTCCGCGCTGAGGGCACTATCGTCCCTTCTCGCGCGAACGCCTTCCATCTGCACGTTCTGCGTAACGGAGAGCGCGTTCGGTAGGCTCGCTGCGCGCGCGACGTCGGGGTTGGCGTCGCTGCTGCAGGCGGCGGTCGGAAGTGTAACGGCGGCAAGTACTGACCATAGCGATGTCCGGCGGGAATTCAGGAATTGCACGTGAGCCTCCTTCGGGGCGAATGTGAGGCCGCGGCGATTTCCCCCCGCGGGCCATTCGGGTTCGTAGTGCTAGGTCGCGGCGAGGCCGTCGAGTTGTACAACTTTTCACCGTCCCAGCCGAGCGCCTGCAGGACCCTGAGCGATCGGTGACGCCCGCGTCCCGACATCGTAACGGCGCCACGCTGTCGTGAATGACGGTCACGCGGCATCGATCGTCACGGCAATGCAACGAGCACTTCGCAGCTTGGGCGCCGGCACCGTGATAGCCGGGTCCGGTGAGGTCGTTTCACGCGGCCGAGAAAAAATCATGATGCTCTACAAGCTTCGATCGGTCGCCTTGACGGCCGGAACCGTGCTGGCGTTGATGTTCGACAGCTCGTCGGCTTCGGCCTTCAAGATCGGCTACAGCGGCATCCCGCTGGTGGTGGAAGACTTCCCTGCCGTTCACGAGGCGGTGACGTCGGAGGCGATGCGCTACGCATGTTCGAGCGTCGGCATCGACAACTTCAATCGGTCCCGATTCTTTCGGTCCTTCCTGCGGGCAACCGTCGCTCGCTGCGAGGATCTTCGCTTCGATGCACAGACCGTGCGGTGGCGCGACCAGATGCGGTCGTCGCTCATCGCCGATCTCCTCCTCGGCGCGCGTTTCCCCGACCTTCGGGAGATGACGGGCGTCGATGCGAACCGGCAGGACGCCGTGGTGGTCAGGTACGACGACGAGGTGCAGATCGATGCCTACCGCCTCTATCCCCAATTCCACGGTCAGCTCTCCAAGTTTCACAACATCTGGGGAGGGGACATGGAGCTCGGGATGGAGAGCATTCGATCGTTCGTGCGCGCCACCTTTCGCGAAGTAGCGGCGTTGTCACTGACGTTCGATGGAGCGACGCCGCGGCGAAACGACTTCGTGGCCTCCAATGCGATGCTCGATCACGACGCCAACCGAACCACCGATCAGCTGGTGTTCGACGTTCGCTGGCACGCGGTCTTGATGGGCATCGTCAGCCATGCCATCGAAGACGCGTTTTCGCACGACCCTCTGTTCGTGCTCGATCCCGCTGAGAATCGCGTGGTCCACGAGGCCGTTTTCTACGGCAAGTTCACGGATGCAACGGGGGCCGCCGTCGAAGTGCCCAGCCTGTATCCGCGCATCGACGCCGGTATGGCCGCCACGACGGACGGTATCGCGAATATGAGGCCGGTCACCGACTACACGCCCGCGGGCCCCCTGCGCATGACCGACATTCCCGCGACCGTGAATAGCGGCGGCCAGGAACTGCGCAATTGGTTCGAGGCGGATGGAAAGCGCTATGGCGCAGGCACGCTGGCCACGACGATTTCGATGTACGCGGTGGCGGAGCTGCTCATGGCCATCGATTTTGCCGTCGCCCACGTGCACGAGCCGATGCGCGTCGACGCAGCGCTTGCGGCGTACATGGACAAGTATTTTGCCGCCAATTTCCATCCCTTTGGCCTGGCGCCGAGGCGTACGCAGGACGTCGGCGCAGCCGATGCGCGCTACGCTCGACTGCCCTGGTACGACTATCACTTCGTCGATCTGTGGAACCAGTCCGGCCTAGCGGACCGCACCGTCGACGGCAAACAGGCATTCTGCCTGCCCTGGTCCGACCGCGCCAGCATGGGCGATATCCTGACGCGTGCAGACGTCGATACGCACTTCGTGCTCTTGCCGGGCCAGCGCGAAGCCTACGACGAGGCCAAGCGCGTTTGGGAGATCGACCGAAACACCCTCTATGTTTTTCGGTCTTGGTACCGCGGAGGAGATGCCGCCTACGTGCGCCGGGTCCCGCTCGATGCGCGTGACTTCTACGAGAATCGAGCGGGGGCGATGGTGGTGCGCGAGCGTGAAATCGAAGTGGACGGGTCGGCCGTGCGTGGGCTCGACGAGGTCTATGCTTCGGCCTGGGTGCCGGCGGGCTATCGACTTTGCGTCGACGCGCCGTCGCAGGCGACACCGCCCGCGGCGCTCACGCCGCGCACCACGATGTTCGACACGACGCGTCCCCTTTATCGATGCTTCTACGGCACCGCCGAAGGGCGCTGGGTGCACATCGAATTCCACTTGCGTCAGGGCGCGCGGCTCCTCGTTCTGCCCATCGACGCCGACCAGGATGGCGCGCCCTATCTGCGGGGACTGTTCGACGACGTGTACCGGGACAACTGCCCCCTGGCAGCCAATCCCGACCAAGCCGATGGCGACGGTGACGGAGTCGGCGACATTTGCGACGATTGCCCGGATGTCGCTGGAACGTGTTCCGACGGAGGAAACGACGCCGGAACCGCGGACGGTGGATTCGATGGCGGAGGTGGAATCTCCGAGGGTGGCGCGCCGCGGGACGTCGGAACGTCCGCAGAAGGCGGAGCGTCCGACGGCGATATGGCCGACGCCGGGCTGGCCGACGGCGGTAGCGGCGGTGGGCGCGGCGAAGCATCGATAGTCGAGGACGGGCCTTCCACGCCGGAGGGCGCTCCCGCGGGAGGAGCACGCGCCGACGCGCCGACGGTCGACGCCGCATCGGGCGGCACCACGCAGGGCGACAGCTCGACCGGAGGCTGTGGGTGCGGCCTCGCTGGTACGCCCCAGGGGACGAGCATCCACGTGGGCTTCATCGCCGCGACGTTTCTCACGCTTCGCCGACGAAAGAGGGGCAAGTCCGCTCGGTTGCGTCGCGACGCGCATCGCTTCGCCGGGGGCCCTCGCCGACGGTAGCTGGCCCGCGCGCCGACCCGCCCGGCGTCCTCTTCG